>CAVPNO010000094.1:0-201588 GCA_963706455.1 uncultured Acidobacteriota bacterium
ATGAGGCACCACTTCGAAGATCACCTCGCCCGCTTCGCGATACGCTATCTCCGCTGCATCCACAAGGCGCGCGCGATTCTCGGCACTCACCACGATGCGATCCACCAGCACGAACACCGGCAGCGTGAAATCAAGATCGAGCAGCGACTCCGGCGTGGAGAATTCGAAGATTTCTCCGCGCTGGTAGAGACGGTTGAATCCCGCACTGCGCAGTTCGGTCAGCCGCGCCTTCAGGGCCTCGGTCAGCGGCGAATCCGATACGGCCGCCGGCTTCGCGCCCGCCTTGGCCCGCTTCGCCGGCTTGGCCGCTTCCTTTTCCTCCACCTGGTGCTTCACCGGGAACAGCGCATGCAGCCGCGTTCCCTCGCCCAATGCCAGCACGCGGTCGGCAACTTCGTCCATCGAGTCGCGGCGCACCAGCCCGTCGCACCAGATGCAGTGCACCGTGCCGCAGCGCGCATACAGCAGGCGCATGTAGTCGTAGATTTCCGTGGCCGTGGCCACCGTCGAGCGCGGATTGCGAGTCGTGTTTTTCTGCTTGATGGCGATCGCCGGCGCCAGTCCGTCAATTTCGTCCACGTCCGGCTTCTCGATGCGCTCCAGAAACTGGCGCGCGTACGCCGACAGCGACTCGACATAGCGCCTCTGCCCCTCGGCATAAATCGTGTCGAACGCCAGAGAGCTCTTGCCCGACCCCGACACGCCGCTGACCACCGTCAGCTTGCCGTGCGGGATCTCGCACGAGATGTTCTTCAAATTATGGGTCCGCGCACCGCGGATCACGATGGCTTCGTTCGCAGAGGTCAATCGGGAGGCCCCGGAAACACCCATCCGTCCGTCGCACGCGCTCGGCTCGGGCTTGGATTGCTCTATGTCGCTGGTTGCTGGAGGGAGCATGAAAAGGGGAACGGCTCACAAGAGATTTCGGGCGACCCTCCCGGTCCTCTTCAGGAGGCTGAGAGCGCAATCGTCCAATTCTCATTATACGGCGCAAACGACAAGGACCCGCGGACGCGGGTCGCTGTCGGTAGACACGACGAATCGCGAGACACGACGAATCGCGCCACCCGGCGCGATTCGTCAGATTTGAATTTTTCGAGCGGTTGGCTCTCGGGATCAGGCCACCAGGGCCGGACCGTAGCCGTAGGAAGGTTGCGGCATGCCGAACGACGTATCGACCACCGGCTCGACCTCGCGATTGAGTACGCCCGCCAGGCTCATCAGCACCTCGGATGCGCATGCCGGACACTGCCGGGCGCAATTCCCGATCGAATTGCAATCCTGGCAAAGATAAGCCGAGCTGAGCGGAATGTGCTGAAGCATGGGTACGGGCATACGTTCCTCTGAATTCCTGGAAATTAGGGAAAGCATGGGGTTCACCTGTCAGCGGCCACGATGCGCGGGAAATAACTCCAGTGCCCAGCCCGGCTCGTACCTGTGTTATCAGATGCAGATTTCAGGCTAAAGGTTGTTTTAATATGCCTTCTGCACCTGGATCGACATTTTGCAACCACTACCTGATAAGTGGTGAACCTGGGGTCAAAAACGTTTCGCCTTGCATGAGAAAAACAATCGGCCCCACATGAAAGAAAAGATTCGCCCCCACGTGAGATAGTTGTACCCCGGGCGACCCATTGCACACTTGATTCCCGTCAACAACAGATGCCGTTGGTAACTAATGCGTGCGGTTGTTGGAGAAGCGGGCCGCGGACTGGGCCCATACAAGTGAGTTTACTGTCCCGGGCGGCCGCGCGCGGCGCCTCTTTCTCGGCGGAAAGCGTAAATTCTTGTAAACCCTGTGCAAAACAACTACTTAATCACTCCCCGCTGGCTGCGCTCGATGAAATCGGCCACGATACGGGCGTCCTCGCCCTCTAGCTCGCGAATCTTTTCCACCGCCTGCGAGGTGTTCAGACGCGACCCCAGAAGCAGACGAAATGCCTTTTGCAAAGTCGCCAGCCTTTCCGCCGAAAAGCCCCGCCGCGTGAGGCCCACCTTGTTAATTCCGAACGCCTTGTTCTCTCGCTTCGACGACGTCAGCGAAAACGGCACCACGTCCTGGGTCACAATGGTCCCGCCGCCGATGAATGCGTACTGCCCCACGGTGCAGAACTGGTGCACGGGGCTGAAGGCGCCCACGCTGGCGTAATCCTCGATGACCACGTGCCCGGCCAGCGTCGCGGCATTGGCCAGAATGCAATGGCTGCCCACCTGGCTGTCGTGGCCGATATGCACATAGGCCATCAGCAGGTTGTCCGAACCGATGCGCGTGATGCCTCCGCCTTTCGCTGTTCCGCGGCTGACGGTGACGCACTCGCGAATCGTGTTGTTGTCGCCGATCTCGGTTTCGGTCGGCTCGCCCCCATACTTCAGGTCTTGCGGCGCAACCCCGATCGAAGTGAAAGGGTAAATGCGGTTGCGCGCGCCCATGCGCGTGCGTCCGTCCAGCACTACATGCGAAACCAGCGCGCACTCTTCCCCCAGAACGACCTCGGGGCCGATCGTGGAATAGGGGCCGATGCTGCAGGATTCCGGAACCCGTGCGCCCGGCGCAACGATCGCGCTGGGGTGAATGCTCAAATCCGCGTCCCCACCTGCAGAGTCTCCAGGTCGGACGCCTCCGCGCCTTCGCCCGCGCGCTCCTTAGCCTGGGTGTTGCGTGGCACCACCTGGCAGGTGAGCGTGGCTTCGCAGGCCACCTTGCCGTCCACAAACGCCCTTCCCTCGATCCGCCCGGCCCGGGTTCGGAACGACAGCACGTCCACCTCGATCCGCAGTTGGTCGCCCGGGGTGACCGGCCGGCGGAATTTGGCCCGCTCAATGCCGGTAAACACCACCAGCTTTTGATCCCGGTCGGGAAGCTCATGCATCATGATGATGCCGCCCGCCTGGGCCATGGCTTCCACCACCAGCACGCCCGGCATGATGGGATGGCCGGGAAAATGTCCCTGGAAAAAGGGCTCGTTGATGGTCACGTTCTTGATCGCCACCAGCCGCTTGGCGGCCTCGAACTCGACAATCCTGTCGATCAACAAAAAGGGGTAACGGTGGGGAAGGAACCCCATGATCTCCTGGATATCGAATGTCATCTTGGGCTCCCTGAAAGTACGCGCAAACGCCATGGGCAGCGCACTCAGGGATTATAGCGAATGCAACCTGGCCGACTCGCCCGGCAGGGCGTTGCTTCCCAGCAACGGATCGGCGGGACTTACGCTCGCGGCGCCAAATCCCAGCCGCACGCGCCGCTGCGGCCATTCGCGCAGAAACATCGTGAAATCCTCCGGCGTGATGGGGCGCGAGAACAGGTATCCCTGGCCGGCGTCGCAGCCGATCTGCTGCATCACATCCAGTTCCTCCGGCTCCTCGATTCCCTCGGCAACGGTGCGCAATTTCAGATGCCGTGCCATGGCCATGATCGTGGTGCACAGAGTACGCATGTCGAACGACTGGTGAATCCCGCGGATAAAGCAGCGATCGATCTTCATCGCATCCAGCGGAAGGCGGCTCAGCAGGTTGAACCCCGTATAGCGCGTGCCGAAGTCGTCGATCGCCAGGCGCACCCCCACCGTCTTCAACTGCCGGATGCGGGAAGTGAACAATTCTTCATCGTCCAGCAGCAGCGTCTCCGTGACCTCGAGTTCCAGTTCCACCGGATCGATGGGAAATTCGGCCATCAGGCGGCGCACGCGGCGGGCGAAATCGTCACGGCGAAGATTTGCCGCCGACACGTTCACCGAAATGATGGCAGGCGCAATTCCCAATTCGATCCAGCGGCGGGTATTCACCAGGGCGGACTTAAGACTGAAATCGAAGACCTTCTGGATGAGGTTGGAACGCTCGGCAATGGGAATGAATTCGGACGGCGGAACCGCGCCCCACTCCGGATGCTGCCAGCGCATCAGCGCCTCGGCCCCCAGCACGTCGCCGGTTTTCAAATCGATTTTTGGCTGGTAGAGCATCGAGAACTCGTCGCGATCCAGCGACTTCCCCATCTCCACTTCCAGCAGGTGGCTGCGCAGCAGCAGCTTTCTCATTCCCGGCTGAAAGCTCAGCACCGAGGAACTGCGCGTATACCGCGCGCGCGCCGCGGCCAGGCTCGCATACCGCAACAGGTCTTCGGCCCGGTTGGCGTCGGAGGGAAAAAACGCAACCCCGGCTGCCACTTCAGGACTGGCTTCCAGGCTTCCGGCCCCCAGTTCCAGCAGCCTGCTCAGCACGCTCTGCAGCCGGTGCCGCACCGCGGGATCCGATTTGGCGCCCGGGATTGCCAGCACAAAGCAGCGCGCGCCGAACCGTCCCAGCAGGGCGTCCGCGCCCAGAGTGCTGCGCAGCGCATCGGCAACATTGCGTACCAGAAGTTCCGACGCCTCCACTCCCCAGAGGGCGAATTCCCGGCGCACGTTCAACACGTCGAACCAGGCGGTGGCAACCTCCTGCCCCGGCGGCAGTTCGCGTATGACGCTGTCCAGGTCGGCTAAAAAAGAATGGAAGTTGAGCAGCCCGGTTTGCAGGTCGCGCCGGTTGGCGTAGGCGATAATCTGCCGCCTCAGGTCGTTGTCGACGCTCTCCAGCAGTGCCCGCGCCGCCTGGTGCGTCGGCGGCGGGTCGAAATGCGCGGCTTGGTGCGCGGCCGGGTGAGGGGTGAAGGATCCACCGCTCCCCGCGCGCTCAAAATCAATGTCGGCCATGACTCGCTTTAGGAGAAAACCAAGGCAACTTGCAGTAGGTACAACAACATGGAAAGCGGGCTCGTACTTTGCGCTTTCCCAATCACAGTTACTCCTTGTTTGTACCCCGGGGGAAAAGCAAACACAACACGGGACCGAGTCATTACCCTCTACCACATCGGTGGGATGGCCTTGTGGGTCATGCAGGGTAGCGCCCTCCGCGGGTCCTCAACTTCCTGATTGGCCACCATCCGGAAGTTTTGCCGAATCGCACAGTCTTCGCCACCCCAAAAGCGCTGTCATCCCGAACGCAGTGAGGGATCTGCGGTTGCTTCTAGGAATTTCCGGAGGCGACACTTCCGCATCGCCCACGATCCGGGAGCTTCGCGAAAAACGACCTTCGCTTGCCAAACAAAAACTGTCATCCTAAGCGGAGCGCAGCGGAGTCGAAGGATCCGCGGTTGCTGTTTGGGAGTTGCGAACCGGTGTTACTCCGAGTCGGCCACGACACTCTCGGAACCTGACAAGTCGATTCACTCGCTGGGAATAAGTTCTAAAATAAGTGGCAAAGGGGATCGGATGCAAATCGTCTTCTGGATCACTGTCGGAATCCTGTTTGCCATGCCCGATGTGATCGCATATAAGCGGAAATGCAAGGATCGCCTAAAGATCGCCAAGCTGGGCTTTTTTCTGAGTTGGACCATTATCGGCTGGGGAGTTGCAATGGCTTGGGCGATTTGGGGGGAATCCGACCCCGAGGGGTTCGCCAAGGCCAGAAGGCAGGGCTATTTCCTCGACCATCCCCGCTCGGGTAGCTGAGTTCCGGGCGAGTGACCGCCCATTCGGAAGTCTCGGACGGTCAACCCGTATCCGCGTTTCGGGCGAACAGACGTAGCACAAAATTGGCACAAGAATTTTCACGCGCTCCGCACTACCTGAATTTGAGGCAGTTCGAAACCCGCTTTGTAACAGAGCACAACTTCAGTGTGCGAAAACGCCCCAAAATCAACGTGGGCCTTTACGCCCCGGAGGGATGCGCCTATTTCTTGATTCGCCGATCCGCCGCATCCACGTTCCAGATTTCCCCGGAAAGGTTCTGGTTGAACAAGACCTTGTCGATAAAGATCTGCCGGGTCATGTCGTCGTTCTTGAAGCGTGTGATGGTGTACGGTGTGGGAATGCCATCCACGGCGCGATAACCGTCATACTCTTCCGCTTCCGTGTTCTTGTCGTGGTAGGTGGGGTCGCGCCACTGGTAAACGCGCCGCAGGGGAAGGTGCGTCTGCGCATCCATCTGGATGGTGATGGCGTCATTCTGGGGCGAAATGAGCGTCACCGAGTCGGCCAGATGCCGCTCCGCCAGCTTCTGTCCCTCGTAGATGAGGATGGTGTTGGGATCCTTCATCCACACCTTCACCGCGGTCTCAATGGAGTGCGCCCGGCGGCGCAGATACTCTTCCACCTGGTCGGCGGGCAACGGTTTCTTCCCCCGATATGTCACTTCCCAACCTTCATTGCCGATAAAGAACTGCACCACGTCGCGATGGGTGGTGAACTCGGTGCGGTCGTGGTCCGGCCAGGAGTGAAACTCGTAAAACTTGGTAGTGCCAAGGTCGGGATTTCCATGGAAGAACACCGCGTAGTGTCCTTCGCGCACCTGGTTTTTCATGTTGATCCAGGCATCGCCGCCCATCGCCTTGACCATCTCGTCCAGAATGGTTCTCGCCTTGGCTGCGTTCTGGGCGGCATCGTCGGTCGCCGGGCTGGCCGCCTGCGGCGTCTGCGTTTTGGCGGCAAACGGTGCCCCCGCCATCAACACACCGAAAACCCAAACAGGAATCCCCCGTCGCAAATTCTCTCTCCTCCAAATACAGGGATTGGGCATTACGGATCAGGGATGAAGCGACATCAACCTCCGCCCTGCTCCCGCTCAATCGCGTTTCCCCATCCCTGCGTTCCGTCTCCGCTCATCCAAATGCTATCTGCCGGGCTCCTTGTTCCAAACCCCTAATCCCTAATCCCTAACCCCTATTCCTTGCCTTTTACCCTACAAGCACCGCTCCCCCATTCACATTCACCACCTCGCCGGAGATGAATGCCGCCATCGGAGTGCACAGGAAAAGCACCGGCCCGGCGATCTCGCGCGGCGTGCCCGGCCGCCCTACGGGAATGCCCGAAGTGATCCGCCGGCCCAGTTCCGGATCGGCCAGCGCCGGAGCCGACATCTCCGTCGTCACCCAGCCCGGCGCTACGCAGTTTACCCGAATTCCCCGCGGCGCCAGCTCGCTCGACAGGCTCTTGGTGAGACTGATGAGCGCGCCTTTGGTCACGGCGTAGTCGGCGTGGAAGGCTTCCCCGCGCTGGCCCGCCGTCGAGCTGATCAGCACGATATGCCCCGTGGCATCCGCCGTTTCGCCGCGCCGGCTTTGCTTCTCCATCTGCCCCACCGCCGCCTGCACCAGCCCGAACACCGAGTCGAGATTCACTCCCAGGGTGCGCCGCCACTGCTCCTCGGCCATCTGCGCAATCGGGGCGTCCTCAGCCGGCCACACGCCGTGATTCACCACCATCGCATCCAGCCGCCCAAACGCCTTCACTGCGGCAGCCACCAGCGCCCGCCCCTCCGCTGGACTGCTCAGCTCCTGCTCGATCGCCACGCATTGCCCCGGCCCGCCGCATTCCTGCACCAGCGCTTCGGCACGCTCCCACGCCTGCCGGTAGCTGAACGCCACCCGGGCCCCGGCCTCCGCAAACACCCGCACGATCTCCGCGCCGATTCCCCGCGAGCCGCCCGTAACAAGCACCACCTTCTCATCCAGAACCAGGGAAACACCCATACAGCCACGCTAAAGGTTTATTCCTCCAGCCGTAAAGCGGATCCGGGTGCTCCAGCGCGGTGGTCCCCACGCACAGGTCCATAATGCGCGGGGCGAAGAGCCTGCCTTGAGCTTGTCGAACGGTCTCGATTTTGCGACCTGGGAGCGAAGCAACTGGCGCTACAATGCTGGTGTCCGGAGGACGGCGATGCGAAACCACTGGCCGATATTCCTGATCGCCATGGGCCCTCTGCTGGTTCTCGGTTCCCCTTCCAGGTCCGACCGCGCCTACGAGGAGCAGCCTGCGCCGTTGTTCCTGTTTCAGGACCGGCCCATCCCGCAGCCGTGCGTGGATCGCCCCTTGAAAGTGCCCCGGCGGCCGGGATCAAGTTACGTGACCCTCAGCCCGCAGGCTCCGTTCGCCCGCACCCGGCTCGAGCACCTGGCCTTTTCGCGGACGGAAATCCCGTCGCTTACGCTGGCTGGTGAATTCGCCTCGAGAATCGAGATCACGGGAGGCGAGCGCGACGGCTGGGCCATGCGCCTCTGCGCCAGGGGCGAGGGCGACACCGGCCCCGAGGCGCTCGCACGCATGCAGACCGTCTCCATGACCCGCGTGGGAAGCACCTTCTCGATGGACGGCCACGGCGGCGGCCCTTTCCACGAGGCATTCGCCGACCTGTGGGTGGATGCTCCGGCCGATGCTCCCGTCACGGTGCATACATTCGGCTGGGTCAAGGTGCGTGATATGAACGGGTCCCTTCGCATCTCTTCGCGGGGCCGGACCACCATCCTCAACAGCCCGGGCAAAATCGACTTCGACGGCGACCTGGTCGACTACTCCGGTTCAAGCGGGACGGTGAACCTGAATGCCGCTACCGAAATCAACCTCAACTTCACCGCGCAACGCTTTGATGGGAAACTTTCTGCCAACGGCCGCAGACCCGTGCGCGCGCTCCTCCCGCGCGGGTTCGAGACGCCGTTCCAGGCCGTGGTCGGCCGCCGCCAGGATTTCATCTGCCGGGCCGATGTGTGCTCGCAGATGCAACCAGGCAGGGAAAACGGCCTCTACACGTTTACCTACAAGGGAGATGGAACCACGGGCCGGCCGCCCATCTGGCTCCGGTCGGAAAACTCCACCGTGGTGATCGACAACCTGAACTGCACGGAGATGGCTAAAGCGCTCGGATCATGCGGGCAGGAAGAAAAAAGATAGCGCGCACCAGTTCCAGCACGCCGCCTACCGCGATTCCCACCAGCCGGAACGGAAGCAGCAGCAGCCACACCAGCGGAAACAGCACCAGCAACGCCAGCGCCAGCGGCCAGCAGAACACCAGCAGAATGCACCACAACAGGAATTTCAGCAGCACGTGACCTCCTTCCGGCTTACGCACCCATCCATCATCCCATACGGAGAATCCCGCAACATTGTTCCGCCCGCCTTGGGCGGCGATGCCCCGGTCACCCTTTCTTTTTTGCTTTTCGGCCCCCTTGCGTGCCGCC
The DNA here is from genome assembly GCA_963706455.1 of uncultured Acidobacteriota bacterium. Taxonomy (GTDB): domain Bacteria; phylum Acidobacteriota; class Terriglobia; order Terriglobales; family Acidobacteriaceae; genus Telmatobacter. The sequence goes on from CAVPNO010000094.1 coordinate 8,987, forward strand.
GCTCGTCGCCCGTTCCGCCACCACCCTTTTCCTCTCCCGGATCAGGGTCTTCCGTTCCTTCTCCGGCATAGCCAGAACCGTTTTGGTGCGCTTGGGCAGTTTCTCGAAAATCAACCCATGCGCGCGGCGCAGCTCTTCTTCGATCTCGCGCGGTTTCAGCACATCCCAGCGCTCCAGGGTCACCCAGAAGTGCTTGGCCGAATAGGGCGTCGGCCGGATGCCCTCGATCTCCAGCAGTTCGTGAAACCGCTCGGCCCCGCAGTGGAACGACAGCACCCCCACCCCGGTTCCATCCACGTCGGTCGAGGCGAACATCTTTCCCCCGATGTCCCGGTCCCCGGCCCAGTACACCAGGTGATGCCCCCAGTTCAGGGTCTCGGTCACATGCGGCAGCGCCATGCAGATGGCCCGGATGCGCTCGTTGTCCATGGCCCAAAGTGTAAGCCCTAAGGGACGGGATCGCCCCCATTTCCTCAACCGACGCCATAGGCGCCGCCCGCGCACCGTGCCCCAGGCTGCAAATGCCCCTACTGCACAGTGATCGAATAACTCTTTTCCTGCAGCATGTTGTCGTATCCGGCGGAGTAGATGGCTACACTGTGAGTTCCGGTGGTGAGTGTCAGAGTTGTATCCATGACCGCGTAATGCGAGAAGTCATGCTTCGCGTCCTGCTCGTACTTCTTCACGCCGTCTACCCAGATCTCCATCTTGCGCATGATCGGCTCTCCCGCCGCGCTGGCGCTGAACGTCGCAGTGGTCGAACTATAGGTCGTGGGCGAGCACACGCGGAGGCTGAACGACACATCGGGCAGCGCGCATCCGCCGTAATACCCGCCCGTGGTGTCGTTGACGAAGAACTGCGCGGTGGTGGCGTTGTTGGCAAACGTATCCACCAGCAGGTCCGGCTTGGAGTCCTGGTTGGCGCGAATGGCGGCGACGCCAAAGTCAAGCTCGCTGCTCGAATAAATGGTTAGCTCCGGATTCCACAACCGTCCCCCCATTCCGGTGAGCACCACCAGGTTGCGCACGCCGCCTCCAGTAGAATCCGGCGATTCCACCAGGGCGATGTCCTGCTTGCCGTCGCCATTGAAATCGGCTACATCGGCGCTGGGGCTCTTGGCCGGGTTCGAATACATCCACGAGACCGCGTATCCGTTCAGCGGTATCGACGATTCCGTAATCGTGCGTGAGGCGTTCCCATAGATGACGAACAACTCCCGATAGAACGTGTCCACGCCCTGGTTGCCCGATGCCACCGCGGCGCCTACCAGGTCCGTCTTCCCATCGCCGTCAATATCCATCCCGATCACGTTGGGATGATGCGCGGTGGACGCATTCACGATGGAGGGAAAATGGCCGGTGCTGTCGCCGAAGTAGATATAGGTTCCGGTGCTGCTGCTGGCGAAAACGTCGGCCTTGCCGTCGCCGTCGAAATCGCCCACGCTCAGTTCGCTGATCGCGGGCACGCTGGTGGTCGGACCTACGCTGAAACCGGAGGCATGATTGTTGAACCATACGTGCAGACTGCCGGGCGTCGAAAACGCAATGTCCGCATAGCCGTCGTGGTTGAAATCGCCCACCACCATGTCAAAGACGGCAGCCGGCGTCTGGTACGTTGCCTGGAGGTGGAACGTCCCGTTGCCGTTGTTCAGGTATTCATAGAATCCTGGACCAAACGAATTGAAAGCGATGATGTCCGGTTTGCCGTCATTGTTGAGGTCCAGTGTCACGATCCCCGCCGACGCGTTGTCCGGAACGGCGTAGTTGGTCTGCGTTCCATAGGTCGCATCGCCGGTGCTGAGAACCACGGCGAACCCCGTCTGGGTAGGAAAAACAAGGTCCTCGCGCCCGTCGCTATTCAGATCGACATGGGAGTAGGTATAAGCGCCATTGTAGGTTCTGTGGCCAAAGATCGGCGTCTGCGCCTGTGCCACTACACATACTGCTGACGCCAGCAGCGCCATCATAGCTCTGGTTTTCACCGCAAGAACTCCTGGCTTTCTAATCTGATATAGCGCCGGAAGGAATCGTCCGGCCTCTTTTTGATGCCAGGGCTGTGCGGGAAAGTTGGTTTGGGAAGCCGCAATCCCATCAGGCGGCGCAGCACGCCTCGCTCGATCCCGAACAGCAACAGCCGGTTGCCACAATGGTCATTTTTTTCACGGACGTAGCCTCACGCCGATTCCATTCTGTCTTCTGGTGGGCCATGCCTGCACGCCACGCACGGAGGCTTTGAGCCTCAACGGGGAGGAACTCTCCTTGCGTGAGCCGGCTCAGTCCCCCGCCGGGATGGCGTACAGAGCCGACTTGAAGGCCCGCACATCGTGCTCCCGGACCACAAAGCGGGTAAAGCCCCCATGTAAGCCGTTGACCTCGGCGCCCGCGTCAATGGCGGCGCTGCGGACCTGCGTGCTCAGCGAGGTGTGGACCTCGCGAATGCCTGTGGACAAGGCGACATGCCGCACATTGGAAAGCCGGATGCCGCCTCCCGCCATGATACGGATGCGATCGCCCGCCCTTTGCTGCAGCGCTGCGATCCCATTCATGCCCTTCACCGCGTCGCTCTTTCCGCCCGAAGTCAGCAAGCGGTCGGCCCCGCAGGCGATCACATCTTCCAGAGCGCGATCCATATCGCGGCACGCGTCGAAGGCGCGGTGGAACGTGACCTGGAGAGGGTGCGCCACTTGAATCAGTTCTCTGGTGCGCGCTATGTCCACAGTGTTCTCGTTCGTCAGCACGCCCAGCGCCACGCCATCCACTTTGCGCGCCCGGGCTTCACATATGTCCGAGCGCATCACATCCAGCTCGCGATCCGAATACACAAAGTTTCCGCCGCGCGGGCGAATGATCACAAAAAGCTGAATGCCGACCGCCATGCGCACCGCGCGAATCAAGCCGGCACTGGGCGTGATGCCGCCTTCAATCAGCGCGCTGCATAACTCGATGCGCTCGGCGCCGCCGCGGGCCGCAGCGATCGCCGACTCGACCGAATCTACGCAGATCTCAAGCTCCATCAAGGTTGAATCTATCCCACGCAAACAAAATAACGAACCTGTCTATTGGAACACACGTTACAAGTAAGATTCATGCGCGCCGCCGCGCCACTTGACCGCGGGCGACCATCAGCAGACCGTCGATCTCCGCGTGCGGCCCGAATTTCCCCTGAAAAGACTCCAGCACCCCGACCGCCTTGTCTGCCTGGCGGGCATCGATCAATTCTCGCGCCCTTCGCATCGTCTCGTCGCGAAGCTGTCCGGAGCGCCGCCCCTCAAGCTGCCCGCGCAGCGCGCGCTCGCATGCCGCCAGCCGCTCATCGCCGGGAATGGCTTCCGAGGCCTTTTCCACGATGGCAAGCGCCTCGAACGGCGAGCTGGCAAACACCTCGTTGGCCCGGGAGATCGTCAGGTCGATGATGCTGCGAACGTCGAACCGGCCGGCCTGCGCGTCCACCTCGGCCTTCAACCGGTGCAGCACAATCTCGTTCGGCATCTTCTTGAGCGCGCGCTGGATCAGGTCCATTGCCGCTTCATACGCGTCCTCGCGCATCCGCTCGTGGACCCGCTGCCGGATCTCTGCAAGCTGGGCGAGGTGCTGTTCCATTTCCCGTGCCTTCCCGAGTTCCCTGCGCAGAGTTTCGATGCCCGGAGCCGAGGGATCGATCTCCGCGGCTTCGATGAGCAGTTCCTCGGCGGCATCGTATTTGCGCTCCGCGAGCGCACGGGTCGCGCCCTCCTCGAGATCCATGAAACGGCCGCGCTGCGCGTCGATCGTGATCAGCCGGCTGAGCGCGGCGTGAAACCTGCCCAGCTTTTCGTTTTCGGGATCCTGCTCCAGGGCGCGGGTGAGAATGTCCAGCGCGCCGGCCGCGTCGCCGTGCGCCTTCACGTCCTCGGCTTCCGCCAGCGCCCGCGTACTGTTTTCGAACCGGCGCTTCCGCTCTTCGACCGCAAGAATCCTGCGCTTGACCTCATCCGACGAAGGATCCAGGGCAAGGGCGTCTTTCAGCGTGCCGAGCGCCTCCTCAAAATTGCCGACCCGGAGCGCCGCATCGCTTTTCAGCTGGTACTCGCGTTGACGCTCATCGCTGCGCGCGCGTTCCTGGTGCTCGCGGATCGCCTTGCGCAGCCTCCGTGCCCCGGGGTGGGACGCATCGAGCCGGATGGCCTCGTCGAGAAGCTTGAGCGCGGGCGCATCCTGGGCTGCGGTATTCAGGCGCTCCGCCTCCTTGAACAGTTCCGCAACCCGGGCTCGCTTCAGCCCGGTGATCACCTCGCGAAGCCCATCGGCAAAATCTTCGGCTGACTGGTAGCGATCGGCAGGATTGGCAGCCAGCGATTTCTCCAAAATCCGGTCCAGCGCCGGAGGATAGTCAGGCAGATGGGCGCCGAGCCTGGGACCCGCTCCGTCCCTCATCGCGACAGGCTCGACGCCAGTGAGCAGCCTGAACAGCGTCACGCCCGCCGAAAAGATGTCCGCGCGGCCATCGGCCTTCCCGTCCGTAAAGCACTCCGGGGCGATGTAGCGCTCGGATCTCGCGGCCTGGCCGGCCGTCACGAAGCCTGGCTCGTCTTCCTGCAGCCGGGCATGGCCAAAATCGATGATCTTCGCGGTCCCATCCGGGCGGACCATGATGTTGGCCGGCTTGATATCCCGATGAACAATCCCGCTTTTGTGTGCGCAGCCCAGCGCCGAGCCTACCTGCTCCATGATTCGCAGGCGGGTCATCAGGTCGAGTTCGCGCCCCCCCGCGATGATCGCTTCCAGAGTCTCGCCTTCGACGTACTCCATGGCGATGAACGGCAGATCGTCGTGCGCGCCCATTTGGTAGACGGTAGGAATGTTGGGATGGCGCAGGGTGGCCGCCTTGGCCTCCACTCGGAAACGGGCGATCCCGCGCGCCACGGCGGAGCGGAGGGGCCTTTTGATAGCGACCCGCCGGCCCAGGTTTTCATCCTGGGCGAGAATCACTTCGCCGCTGCTCCCCTGATGGAGGACCTTGATGATCTCGTACCGGCCTATCTTTCCCAACGAAGCCCCTGTCCGCGCACCTATCCATCCGAGAAGACTGAGGGCATGACCCTCAAGACCTGGCACGAGCGCTGGCGAATTCCGGAATTCACCGACGTCCTATGATTCCATGAGAATTGCGGTGGTCGCAGACGTGATTTTCGCCGATTTGATTCAGGTTTCGCACCGTGGAAAAAGGTTTTACCCCGGCGGGTCTATTACTTTCGTATCGCCGGAGAAAAAACGCCTCGCCGGGCGAGACACGGCGAGGCGTACCACCTGGACCGGTTCCACCGGTTCCGGGCATCAGCGCTTTACGATCTTGTCCAGCCGCGGGTCGTCCCACAGCGCCGCGAATGTCTGGTCTTTGTATACATCCCTCAGGTCGGGATAATTGGCTTCCCTCGCCCGGCGCAGGTACTCGAGCGCGCCCTCCGAGTTGCCGCGCTTGGCATAGGCCTTGGCGATCGTATATTCCACCCTGGCGCGCTGTTCGGGTGTGCTCACGTGGGCCACCGTCGCCCCGGGACTGCTGCTCAGAATGTCGGCATCCAACTCCAGCGCCCGGCCGTACTCGGTCATGGCCCGATCCGCTTCGCCCAGCCCAAACCAGGCCTCCGCCATGTTCAGATGCGCCGAGGCATTGTTCTCCTGGAGTGCAAGCGCATTCTTCAGGTACCGGACGGCGGGGTTGTACCTGCGGTCAACCAAGGCCAGCACGCCCAGGTTGTTCCATGCGGGAACATTCCTGGGATCGTATTTGACTGCCTGGTTCAGGTGCTTCTTGGCCGCACCCCGATCGCCCGTCTGGAGTTCGGCCACCCCCAGCTTGTTCAGCAAAACAGAATTCTGGCTACTGCTTTTCAGAGCGTTCCGATAGCAGTAAACGGCCTCCAGATTGTTGTTGTGAACCCGCGCCGAGTCCCCCTTCAGTTCCTGGGCCTTGGCGTACCGGATCCTGTCGGTGACGGGGATGTCCGATGCAAACGATGTTGCCCCCGCAAAAACCCCGAACAGGAGCGCCGCAAACAAGATGAGAGTCCGTTCCATATCGCCAGCTCCGTCGTGGAGTTCGCCGAAGGCCATGTTCTCCACCTAGAACCCGGGGCCATTCGGTTGCGTCCAGTAGACGTCCGCCGGCATCGGTCCGCAACGCTACACCGGCTACACCCCGGGCTACGCCCGACGATCCAGAGAAGAATTGATCGCAGATACAATAGAAAGGCTGTTGTGGCAGTAACCCGGAAAGCACCGGATTGTCCGCGTTATCCCTGCCGACTTGCCGACTTTGGCTTTGTAACCGGGCACGACTTGCAGTCAAGCCGATGAAAACCAATGAACGCGCGGGCTTTAGCCCCTGCCACCTTGAAGACCTGCCCTGAATTCCTTTCGCCGTGCAAACTCTGCAAGGCGTCCTGAACACAGACGTTACACAACCGTTACATGCGCCACTCCGCCCGTCGCCTGCACCGTTAAATCCGGTTGGCAACTGGCAGGTAGCGCTACTTTGGAAGGAACTCCACACTATTTACATGACGGGAGCAACTCCACCGTCGGTCGACATCGAGGAGCAGCGCGCCGAACTCCAGGCAGTGCTCGAATCCAGCCACTTCGTGCGCGCACCGAAACTCGCGCAACTGCTTTCCTATCTCTGCGAAATGCTCTTCACCGGGAAGGCCGGCCAGATCAAGGAGTATTCCATCGGCGTAGAAGTCTTCGGCCGTGGAGACACCTACGACCAGAACACGGATTCGATCGTCCGCGTCGAGGCCAACCGCCTGCGCAAGCGCCTGGCCAACTACTACAGCACCGAAGGCGCCCAGCACCGCCTGCACATCACCATTCCCGTGGGACAGTACGTCCCCGAATTCGTGCCGGGTACGGCGGCCCGGGGTGAGGCTGCGACGGACTCCCCGCCTGCCTCCAGCCCGGCTGCGGTCCCCGATGGAGATTCGGCGCTGGCCCAGGCTCCCGGATTGCTCCGCGCCCCCGGCCCCCGGCTCGGTATCCTGATCGGCTCCGCCACCGTTCTTGCCGCCATCCTGTTGGTGGCGCTCTATTACCTTCGAACCAGCCAGCGACCGGCGCACTCCCCGGCCGATGCATCCCCCGCCCCAGGCGCGACCAACACCGATCTGCCCTTCGGACCGCCTCCGGGCGACGAAGTCCGTATCCTCGCCGGCGCCACGCGCAGCTTTGTCGATCACGCCGGCAAACTCTGGAGCGCCGACGCCTGGGCAACCGGAGGCACCGCGGTGAAAGGACCGGGCGAGCACATCTGGCGCACCCTGGATCCGGAGTTCTACCGCACTTCGCGTCAGGGCCAGTTCCGTTACGACGTTCCGCTGAAAAAGGGCGTCTATGAGCTCCGCCTGCACTTCGCCGAAACCACCTTCGGTCCCGAATCGACCGGCGGCGGAGAAGGCAGCCGCATCATGACGGTGCGCGCCAACGGCGTTCTGCTGCTCACCGATTTCGACATCGCCGCCGACGCCGGCGCCAGCCGCACCGCCGACGTGAAGGTCTTTCCCAACATCGAACCCGCCGCCGACGGACAGCTCCACCTCGAATTCGCCGCCAACGATGGGGGTCAGGCCACGCTTTCGGCCATCGAAATCACCCCCGGCACCCGCGACCAGTTGCGGCCCGTGCGCGTTCTGGCCCGTCAAAGTCCCTACTACTCCAACGACAGCCAGTGGTGGAGCCCCGATAACTACTTCGAAGGCGGTCAGATCGCCACCTACCCCACTCCCGTCACCGGCACCGACGACCCCGACATGTACCAGACCGAGCGCTGGGGCAACTTCACCTACGCCATTCCGGTGGCGACCGGGAAATACTCCGTGTGGCTCCATTTTGCCGCCCGCCACGGAGACGCCGCCGCCTCCAACGAAAACGGCGGCCACCCGGTCCGCGTGTTCAACGTCTTCTGCAACGGGACGGCACTCCTGCAGAACTTCAACCTGCGCGACGAAGCCAGGCAGTCCGACATCGTGATTCGCAAATTCTCCGGCCTGGAACCGAATGCCCAGGGCAAACTTGTCCTCAGTTTCGTCCCTGTCGACGGATACGCCTCGGTCGCGGGAATTGAAGTGCTGCCCCAGTAGGGCCGCATTCGATCGCCGTATCACGATCCGCCGGCAATCCCGGAGGCCTCAATTTCCCATGGGAACCTTTGCCGCGTCATCCACCACCACTACGGCAACCTCGCCTTTTCGGCTTTCGATTTTCAGGCCCAGCTGACCTTCGAGCGCTCTCTTCCACGTCGTGAATTCGTCGGTTCCCAACTCGGGCCCGAGATCCACGTCGAACTCGTAAATGCCTTGCAGTCCTGTTTTATCCAGAACAGGGGTGGGAGTGCCGCCTGCTCGCACGGGTACATTCGCGCTTTCCGGGGCGGGGATTGTGAATTGCACGGCCAGAAGATCGGCAAATTGCCGCATCTCCCCGCGGAAGTGGAATCCGGATTTCGGAGCCGGCGCGCCTCCCGCCGCAATCGGGTGGATTCTCGGGCCGCCCGGGCCGACCTCCAACTCGTAGACACGCATCTGGCGCGTCTCGCTGTGCTCCTTCAAGCGGAAACGCTCCGTTAGCACGCTGCGAAGCATCAGCGGGATCTGTTCTTTGCCCGTGCCTTCCGGCAGGCGCGCTGCAAGGTCGTATTCGTTGTGGTCGAGCCACGGTTGACCCACGACCTGATCGAGCTGGCAGTGCCACGCCTCGGCGATAAGACGCTTCAGCGTGACGTTTCGGCCGGTGAATCCGTCTGGCGAATAGGTGACCTGGTTGTTGTAGTCCGGGCCGACTTCGTGCTGGCTCGGCCGGACCGAAACAACCTCGAAGCTTGGTTGCGTGGGCTGCGCGTTCGCAAAGGCAATCACGCCTAGCTGGACGACAAGTACCGGGACAAGCGGCAAGCGCATGCGGTCCACGATAGCGTGCGTGGCGGCTCGAGCGCCACCCGTTGAGTTCGGGAGCCGATGAGGAACCGGCTCGCCTGCGCCCGCCCCTCCTCAACCCCAGTTCCGCTCGAGTACGCGGATCGAATTCCGGCAGATCATGAGCGGAACCATTCCGATCACTCCGAAGCTGCAGTCGATCATGCGCCAGCCAAACGGGATGCCGCGGACAGAACCGGCGATGAGCGCCAGCGGAATGACCCCGGCACAGGCGATCAGCCCGAAGGTGATCAGCCATTTGTTGCGGACCGGATCGATGTACGGACCGACAAACGCCACCGCGATCACCAGGTGCGCGAATGCCAGCCAATCGGTCCCATAGGCGAGAAAGGGATACCGCAAGTTCGTGTCGCCCACCGCGTCCTTCACCCGCTCGATCCACGCCGGCAGGTGTGTAGCCTCCGCGAACCGCTGCACCGGCCCAGCGTGCAGCGCGGCTGCCAGCCAGCGCAGTTCCGCTTCCAGCGGAAACGCCGTAATTCCGCTGAGCACAAGTCCGGCCATGAACACCGCCAGCCAGAAGCGAATGCGGCGAAAGTGCGCGCAACTGGACGCGGATTCGAGGCGAGCGGCTTGCGGGTGAAGCAGAGTCATCGCCATGCCCTATCCTGTGCGCTGGTTCAGCATTGGATCGATTCCATCCGGTGGCAGGATGGCAAACAGTTCCGCGGCACCCTCGGCCGCCGGAACAGAACCTCCCCGGCTGAGGCGCGAAAGCACCGCCTCGAGCAGGGGCGTGATTCTCCTCAGCTGGCGGGCCCGGATAATGATGTCCCACAGCGGCTCGAATTTCTTCCACCCGGCGGCATAGAAGAAATGTTTCGCCTGGTGCTTGAACGTGCCGTGGTGCAGCGCCGCGCGTGCGATCGCTCCCCAGCGGTAGAACGCGCGATAGGCCCAGTCGTAGCCCTCTTTCAGCTTCTCCGGTTTCAGCTTGGCCGGCCGGTACACCACGTGGCGCGTATCGTAAAGATTCCAGTCATGCGTCACGATGCGGCCTTCGCTCCGCATGCGCGCGTGCAGCCGCGTCCCCGGATACGGAGTCTGTATGTGAAACGTCGCGGTGGTGATGCCATTCTCGACAGCCCAGTCCACCGTGCGCCGGAAGACATCCTCATCGTCGTCGTCCATTCCGAAGACGAAGCTCCCGTTGATCATGATGCCCAGCGCATGCAGGCGATCGGCTACGGCCTTGTAATCGCGGCCGAGGTTCTGGCGCTTGTTGCTGCGCCTCAGGTTCTCGGGATCCAGCGTCTCAAATCCGACGAAGATGCTGCGCATGCCCGCCTCCGCGGCGCGCTCGATCAGGTCGCCGCGCAGGATCGAGTCCACCGTCGCCGCGCCCTGGAACACCCGCCCCATGCCGCGCATGCCTTCAAAGAGCGCCTCGCCAAAGCGGCGGTCGCCCAGCAGGTGATCGTCGAGGAAATACAGGTGGCGGCCCGGCAGCCGCTCGATCTCCGCCAGCGCATCGTCCACCCGCTGGGTGTAAAAGCCGCGTCCGCCCTGAAAGAACGCGTCCTTGTAACAGAAATCGCAATGCTGCGGGCACCCGCGCGTAACCACGATCGAATTCGGCACCAGGTAATGACTGCGCCGGATCAGGTCGCGGCGGATCGGCGGCACGCGCTCCAGCGTGCGTCCCAGCGTGGACGCATACACACGCTTCGCCGAACCGGCGCGAAAATCCTCCACAAACATGGGAAAAATCTGTTCCCCCGGACCGAGAAAGATGGCGTCGGCATGGGCGGCTGCTTCCTCGGGCAGCGACGTAACATGAAGTCCGCCCAGACAAACAAACGCGCCGCGCCGGCGGTAGTGGTCGGCGATGCGATATGCGCGGTAGGCGTTGGTAATGTACACCTGGATGACAACCAGGTCCGGCCAGTCCTCCACCGTCAGCGGCTCAACGTGCTCGTCGACGATGACTGCCTGGTCGTCCGGACCAAGATACGCGGCCAGCGTCGCCAGCCCCAGCGGTGGGAACAGCGAGTATTTGACTGGACGCCAGTAAGGGTCGGTCGCCTCGGTCAGCGCTGGAAGGATGAACTTGACCTTCAGCGGCCGCGTGCGCGCCGTCGGCCCCGCGCCGGAAGAAATGCTCCTGCCATCGCCGGAAGCGTTCATCGCGCACCGCCGGCGATGGACACCACCGCCGCGGGCACGCCGCCGAACCGCCGTTCGCGATGGCGAAATTCTTCGATCGCCGCCTCGAGATCGGCCTCATCGAAGTCGGGCCACATGCGGTCCGTAAACAGCAATTCCGCATACGCCGACTCCCACAGCAGAAAATCCGACAGTCGTTTCTCGCCGCCGGTGCGAATCAGCAGATCGACATCGCCGGCGCCGCACGTCAGGGCCTCCGTCATGCTCGGTCGCAGCGCGTCGCATGTTGGTTCCGCCTGCCCGCCCATCGCGCGCATGGCGGCCAGCGCGGCGTTCGCAATGGAATCGCGCGAGGAGTAGTCGATAGCCACGCGCAGATGGATTCCCCGGCCCGCAGACGTCACCCATTCCGATTTTTCGATGGCCCGCAGCACCGCCTGCGGCAGGCGATCGCGCCGCCCGATCACCTCCAGCCGCGCTCCGCGTTGGCGCATCCGTTCCGTTTCCAGCCGCAGAAAGGCGCGCATCAACAGGAAGATGCTTTTCACTTCCCCCGTCGGGCGCCGCCAGTTGTCCGATGAAAATGCATACAGCGTCAGGCAGCGAACGCCGATGTCCGATGCATGCTCCACCACGCGTCGCGCCGCCGCCAGCCCGGCGCGATGCCCCGCGATCCGCGGCAATCCCCGGCGCGTTGCCCAGCGCCCGTTCCCATCCATGATGATGGCCACGTGCAGCCCCTGCCCCAAAGTGCTTTGCATCGTAAAGTTACCTCGCAAAAAACCGGCTCGCTTTGCATCACAAAGTGACCAGTCAAAAAAATTTAAACCCGCGAAGGCGTCAGCCCGCGCACCAGCCCCTGCGCCTTTTCATCCCCGGCCACCTTGGCGGCGTCCACCACCACCTGCTCCAGCGTTTCCAGGTATTCGACAAAACGCTTGCGCCCCGATGCCGTGATCCGGCAAACGGTCAGCGGACGGTTGCGGTCGTATCCCTTCACGATCTCCACAATCTTGGCCTTTTCCAGCACCTGCAGATGCCGGCTGAGGTTGCCGTCGGTAAGCGAGCACAGCTGCTTCAGGTCGGCGAAAGTCACCCCTTTGGGATTGGTAATCAGCGATGTGAGCACGCTGAGCCGTGCGCGTTCGTGAATCACGCGGTCCAGGCCCTCGTACGCGAAGCGTCCTTCGCTGCTTCGCTCTTCGGCAATGGGTGTCTTAGGTTTCATCTTCACCTTCACGCGCATTGAAAAACAGGATCGCGGCCACCAGCAATTGACCGGCTCCGTACGGAACGCCCATCGCCCACGGCGAAAGAGCGCGGTTGTCCGCCAATCCCATGCACACCAGCCCGGTCGCCAGGTACCACAGCCCAGCGGCGATCATCGGTCGAGGCAGGAAGCGGCACGACGAGAAAACCCCCAGGCTGTAAATGACCTGCCACATGCCGGGCAGCATCCATGTCGCCCCCGGCACAAACCGCACCAGCACCATCGTCATCAGGAAGCCGGCGCCCGCCGAGGGCAGGAACTGCTCCACTGCCGTCCGCACCATCTCATCCGCCATCCCCGAGTGGATCCGGCGCGTGCGCGCGCGCATCTGCGTGGCAATCAAGCCGGCGGAAAGAATCGCGGTCGAGATCCAGATGGCCAGGTAGGATGAAACCGCCTTGGCCGGATCGGGCAGCCATATCGCCTGCGCCAGCGCGGCCACCATGGCAATCAGACCGGTCGCAGCCAGGGTCGCCGGGCCGTAGCCGCGGAACTCCGTGCTGCGCGCCATCTGCCGGCGAATACTGCTGATGTCACCCAGCGCCTTGTTCAGTTCGTTCATAGCGGGAAATCCACTTTGCATTGCAAAGTAACCCACCTGCCGCCGGGTTGTCAAGCCGATTACGCGTGCACTGGCTACCCCGCCTGAAAAGGCGTCCCTCACTGCTTCGCCGAACAATTTCCACCGTTTGACGGGCTTTGCACGGCGGGCGATATCATGTCCCCGGAGGTGCCCGATTATGTCGCAATATGCATTTCATTGCCAGGACTGCAACAAGGAGTTCACCCAGTCTCTTCACATGTCGGATGTGGACAAGGGCGGCGTCACCTGCCCGCACTGCGGGGGCCAGCGGGTACATCAACTCGTCGCAGCCTTCACCGCGGTCACTTCCAAGAAGAGCTGACTGTAAGGCGCCGTAAATCTCGACGGTTATTTCGCCTCTCCGGCTGGTGTCGCGCCCCACGTCTCCGGGCTCAGGTCGCGGACGTGCCGCGAAAAGAGCCAGAGGTGGCCTTCGAGGTCTCTGAGCGCATATTGCAGCTCCCCGTAGGCCGTTTCGTGAAGCTCCTCCACCAGTAGGACTCCGGCCGCCCGGGCGCGGGCGAAGTGCTCTTCGACATTCTCGACAAAAACCGTCAGGCTCTGCGTGCCAAAGCCGAGTTCGGCGGGACTGCGATAGTCCCCGCGCGCCTGGTTCACCTGGATGATGGCTCCGCCAAGGTGGATCTGCGCGCCGGAAACCGGGTCGCCGTAACGATAGTCCTCGACGAAGCCCAGCGTGCCCGTGAGCCAGCGGATTGCTGCGGGCAGGTTCTTGTAGGTCACGTGGGGCAGCACGGTGTCGGTGGGGACGGAGCGGTTCGCGAGCATGGAAACACGATAAACGCCGCGGTCCAACTTCTGGTTCGATAAAGCCGGAAATGTGCGCCCCCGCGCCCGGGGATTCCGGGCTCAGGTCTATTCGGTGCGCAATGCGCGGGCGGGATCGACGCTGGCGGCGCGGCGCGAGGGGATCCAGCCGGCCACCAGGGCGACAAAACCGATCAGCAGAATGCCGGCGGCATAGATGCTCGGGTCGGCGATGGAAATGCCGTAGAGCTGGCTGCGCACCGCGCGGGTGGCGAATACCGCGAGGGGAATGGTGATGCCGATGGCCCATGCAGAGAGGATCAGGACTTCACGGAGAATCAGGCCGACGACCGAGCCGCGCCGCGCTCCCAGGGCCATGCGGATGCCGATTTCCCGCGTGCGCTGCGCGGTGGAGTAGGCCAGGATGCCATAGAGGCCGATGCCCGCGAGCAGCGCCGCCAGCGCGCCGAAGGCTCCGGCCAGCAGCGCGATGGTGCGCTCGGCGAGAAGATTGGCGTCGATTTCGGCGTCCAGTGTGGTCAGGTTGCCGACGATGAGCTTCCTGTCGATGGCGGCGATGGCCGCGCGGATGCTGCCGGACGCCGCCTGCGGAGGCTGCCAGGTGCGCACGTAATAGGTGAGGCCGCCATTCCTTTCGGCCTGCGAGAACAGCGTGTACATGGTGGGCATCACCGGATCGCGGAGAGAGGTGTGCTTTACGTCCTTTACCACCCCGATAATCACGGAGAGGGTGATTGGCCGGCGCGGGCGGCACACCTGGTGACCGAGAGCCGCGCCATTGCTCCCGAAATAGTGCCGCGCGAAGCTCTCGTTCACGATGGCCACTCGCTGCGAGGTGGCGGTGTCGGCGGTCGTGAAGTAGCGGCCGGCCACGAGCGGCACACCCAGCGTCTGCAGGTAGTTGTTGCTCACCCACGGAACTTCTACGTCGAATTCCGTGTCTTCCCGGCGGAAGTTGGTACAGTCCTGGTCGACAATGACGTCACCCTCACGATCGTCGCCGCGAAGATCGGCGTCGTTGGTGGCGGCGACGCCTCGAACCCCGGGCAGCGCGGCAATGGTGTCGATGGCTCGCTGCTCGACTGGGGTGATGGCCGCCGGGATGTAGCCGGCCGTGGCAGGATCAAGGTTGAACGCGAGAATATGATCGGTGGCAAATCCGGGATCGACCTTGCGAAGATTCCGGATGGTGCGAACGAACAAACCCGCGGCGACGATGAGCAGCAGGCTGAAGCCGATCTGCAACGCGACGCACGAGCGCCGGAAGCGGAGTGAGCTTCCGCGGCCCGAGTCGGTTTGCTGCTTGAGCGATTCGGCCAACCGGGGGTTCCAGAACTGCACGGCGGGGGCGAGACTGAACAAGAGACTGCCGCCGAGGGTCACGGCGAGGGTGAACAAAAACACTCGCCAATCCAGGATGGGAGTGAAAACCGGCCCACCGAGGTTTGAGTTCGACATCCAGCGGATAAGCAGCCGCAGAGCCTGGGGCGCGATCAGAAGTCCGGCAATGGCCCCGGCAATGCCCAGCAGCATGCCCTCGGTGAGAAGCTGGCGCAGGATCTGGCCGCTGGTGGCGCCCAGCGCGTAGCGCATGGAAAACTCGCGCGCCCGCATGGCTGCCCGCACCAGCAAAAGACTGGCCACGTTCACCACGGCCATGGCGGCCACCAGCAGCACCATGCCCATGATGATGGTGAGCGGCATGGTGACATCGTTGCGCAGCGGAGAAAATCCCTTGGCGCCAGCTTCGAGGTTCAAGTGAGCCGAGTCGATAAATGCGTGGCGCGACTTCTCCGATTGATCGGGCAAAAGGGGAAACTCGGTTTTGCGCAGCGCGATAAACAGCGCGTTCATGGCCGCGGCGGCCTGCGCCCGGGAGATCCCGGGGCGAGCGCGGCCGGCCACGTCGATCCAATAGGCCTGGCGATCGGTGAGGTAGGTCCACTCCGGCTGCACGATGTGCTGCATGGTCATGGGCACGTACATGTCGGGAATGCGTCCCCAGACAATGCTGTAAAAGCCCGGAGGAGCGACCCCGACAATCGTGAAAGGTGTGCCGTTCAGAAGCAGGGTTTTGCCTTCGACGGGCGCCATGGCGAGATGCGTCTTCCAGTAATTGAAATTCAGAACCACCACGGGATTGGCGCCCTCGGTGGTTTCATCGCCGGCCACAAACAGCCGGCCCAGCGCAGGTCTAACCCCCAGAGTCTCAAAATAGTTCCCGCTCACCACTTCCGCCTCCGCGCCTTCGGCGCGGTTATTCCACACCGCCCCCGGGTAAGAAGGCGAGGCGGCGATCAATCCGCTGAGGACCGTGTTTTGATCGCGGAGGTCGCGGTACATGGGGTAGGAAAACTCGTGGGCATGGCCGAGGCTGTTGCCGCCATTGGATTGCGTATGGCCGGGATGCCCGCCGGCGAAGCTGAATACAACCAGCTGGTTGGGATCCTGAACGGGAAGGGGACGCAGCAGCGCCTGGCTCAGCATGCTGAATATGGTGGAGTTGGCGCCGATCGCGAGAGCCAGCGTGAGCACCGCGACCAGCGTGAACCCGGGGCTGTGAAGAAGCCCGCGAAGGCCGTAACGGATGTCGCGCAAGAATGATTCCAGCGACCACGAAGGGCGCTGGGTGCGGCACTGCTCGCGCGCGCGCTGGCGGGCCCCGAAGCTGATCCCTGCCTGGCGGCGCGCTTCCTCCAGTGACATCCCGGCGGTGAGGTTGGCTTCGACCTGGCGCTCGAGATGGAATTGAAGTTCATCGTCGACTGCGGCGCGCGATTTGCCTGCGAAAAAGAAACGCACGCGCGAGATCCATTCGCTCATCGATGCCTCCGCTGAAATTTGTCAGGCATGATCATCCAGTAAAAGTTTCGGGTGCCCCACGTCTCGATTCCCAGCCTGCGATGCCGCCACGGCAGCCAAATCCTAGATGCTCTCCAGCACCAGGTTGATGGCGCCGGTGAGCCGGACCCAGTTGTCCATTTCCGCTTCGAGGTGCCTGCGCCCGGAGGCGCTGAGCGAGTAGTAGCGCGCCTTGCGGTTGTTCTCCGATGAACCCCACTGGGCTCGAATCCAGCCTTTGTATTCCAATCGGTGGAGCGCGGGATAGAGCGATCCCTGCCCGACCTGAAGCACGTTGTCCGAAACCAGCTGGATGCGCTGCGCAATGGCCCAGCCGTGCTGCGGCTCGGCGGCGATGGCCTTCAGGATGAGCATGTCCAGGGTGCCCTGGAGGAGATCGGTAGGTGGCGGCATGTTCCCCTCGACGTTCGACAAAAGATCAAGATTCAGATTGAACCGGCCTCTTGTCGAATGTCAAGGGGAATGTGATGACCGATTGAATCCCGTAAATACATCCGTCCGGCCGGGGAGCGCTGATACAGTTATTGTGGGTTTGTCGATGCCGCGCTTACGTTCATTTGTCACCGGATTCGCCCTTGCGACGGCGCTGGTCGGGGCTGCCTCGGAGGAGCCTGCCAAAGTCATCGTCGCGTATGTGTTTCCGCAGAATAATGTCCTCCAGCCGGGGCAGATCGATGCTCAACAGCTCACGCGCATCAATTATGCGTTCGCCAATATCGCCAACGGGGTCATGGTCACCGGATTTGCGCATGACGCCGAGAATTATTCTTATCTCGTGGCGCTCAAGAAGGAAAATCCGGCGCTGACGGTGCTCGTTTCGGTGGGCGGCTGGCTCTGGTCCACTAACTTCTCCGACGTGGCGCTGACCGCGCAAAGCCGGGGGGTTTTCATTGACAGTGTGATGGAGTTCCTCGAACGCTATAAGCTCGACGGGCTGGATATTGATTGGGAGTATCCCGGGTTGCCGGGCGCGGGCCATCCGTTTCGCAACGAGGACGAGCCCAATTTCACGTTGCTGCTGAAAGAACTGCGGGCGCGGTTCGATAAGGAAACGGCGAAGACCGGCAAGCGCCTGTATCTGACTTTTGCGGCGGGCGCCAGTTCGGAGGATGTTTCCAAGACCGACCTGGGAAAAGCGCAGCACTACGTGGATACGGTCAACCTGATGGCCTACGACTACTACGAGCAGGGTTCCGACGCGATCACCGGAAACCATGCTCCGCTGTTCACCGATCCCGCCGATCCGAAGAAAGCTTCCGCCGCCGCGTCGGTGGCGATGTTCGTGAAAGCCGGCGTTCCGGCCGGAAAGATTGTGCTGGGAATGCCGTTCTATGGACACGTTTGGGGCGAGGTTCCCGACACGAATCACGGGTTGTTCCAGCCGGGAAAGCCGGTGCAGGGCGTGAATGCGCGATACTCCAGCATCAGGGACACGTTGCTGAACCAGGGATACGTGCGCTACTGGGATGAAAAGGGGTCCGTGCCCTATCTTTACAACGCCCAGCAGAAGGTGTTCGTGTCGTACGAGGATCCTGAGTCGATTGCCGCGAAGTGCCGCTTTGTGCTGGCGCAGAAGCTGGGCGGCGTGATGTTCTGGGAGTACACCAACGATCCGTCGGGGGCGCTGCTCGGGGCCATCAACGACGCGCTCCATCCGGCCCCGGCGAAGGCGGCGAAACCATGAGCACTGCAAGCACGGTTCAGAGCCCCACGCCTGCCGCTTCGACGAGTGCCACGCGGGTCGTGTCCATCGACATCTTCCGCGGTCTCACCATCGCGGTCATGATCTTCGTGAATGAACTTGCCGAGGTGCGCGGGCTCCCGTGGTGGACCTATCACGCGCACGCCACCCAGGACGTGATGACCTATGTCGACATGGTGTTTCCGTTCTTCCTGTTTATTGTCGGCATGTCGATGCCGCTGTCGGTGGAGCAGCGGCTCAAGCGGGACGCGTCCGTGGCGCGGCTGTGGCTGCACGTGTTGGTGCGGTCGTTGAGTTTGCTGGTGCTGGGGCTGATTCTCGCCAACTCGGACAAGGTCGACCGCGTGCGCACCGGAATGCGCGGGGATGCCTGGGGCCTTCTGGGGCTCATCTCTGCAGGCCTATACCTGAATGTGTACCCCAGGCAGGGATGGATCGCGCGGCACAGGTGGTGGTTCAGGGGTGCCGGCCTGGCGGGAGTGGCGGTGGCATTCGCGATCTTTCGGCGCACGGAAGATGGCGGACCATGGATCGATTTCTCCTATCCGGAAATTCTGGGGCTGATCGCGTTTGCATATTTTGCGGTGGCGTTGCTCTACATTCCTACGCGGCGGTGGCGATGGGCGGCGCCGGCATGGCTGGTTCTTCTGGTGGCGCTGAACGTGTTGTCGACGGCGCGGCTGGTTCCTTTTCTCAGCCGCCTTTCGCTGTATGTGTGGCCGTTCGGAAACGGGTCGCATGTGGCGCTGGTGATGGCGGGCGTGGTGACGGCGCAGATCTTCTTTGGTGTGAGGCCGGGGATTGAGGAACGGCCGCCGGCGAAGAAGGCGACTCTCAAGGCAGAGATTTTCGGATTCCTCGCGCTCGGGGCCGGATGCCTGACGATGCGGCTTGGAATTTCGAAAATCCGCGCAACGCCGGCGTGGACGTTGTGGAATATTGGCGCCGCGGTCCTGGTGTTCATTCTGCTGTATTGGATCTGCGACGGGCGCGGGAAGACGGCGTGGGCGGCGCCCGTGCGCGCGGCGGGATCGAACACGCTGACGACGTATCTGCTGCCGGATCTGTGGTACTACATCATGGGCGCGGTGGGCTTTACATGGCTGGAGGCGCACTTCCATTTCGGCTGGGAGGGCGTGGTAAAAAGCGTGATCTTCACCTTGGTGATGCTTGGCTTTGCCTGGGGGCTTACGCGGGCGCGGGTCAGGTTGCAGTTGTGAACCGGCCTTGACGTGCTGGTGTTCTCGGTCCCCACCCGCGCGAGACGGAAAGTTTGTCGGATTACGGTCCTTGGTGTGGGGCCGTGGCTTGTAACAGCGCTTCGACCGGCGGGATGAGCATGTCCCGCAGGACGGCTTCGGGCTTCTCGGCCGTCTTGAGCAACTGCATGTTGCTTTCGATCAGGGCGGAATTTCCGGGCCGGTGGTTTTCGAGGTCGTCCAGGGCGCGCAGGCCGATCGTTGCTGCCTGCGATACATCGTGCGAAAGCGGAACGAGCTCGGCGGTGAGTTCGGACCGCCCGAGGGAAGGCTGGAGCTTGGCATCGTTGTCGCGCCATAGCACCAGCCACGTGCGGGCCTGCCGCCAGTCGTCGGGCGAGGCTTGGCCGGCAACGATGCGCTTGACCATCTCGCGGAACTGCCGCGCCGTTTCGCTCTCCGGCGGAACGGCATCCACCAGCCGGTTTAACGGGCTGGATGTGTCGTAGGGCTTCAGATCTTCGCGCTGGTATTCTTCCGGCGGCTGAACGATGCCGGCCAGAACCTCCAGATATTCTGGATCGTTCTCACCGGTCATGCGCTGCAGCATCACCCGCATGGACGACTGGTGGTGCAGGCCGTAGAAGACGAGGTGGTCCGAGATCACCGCCATGCGCGCGTACATGGAATCGATATCGTGCACCTCCTGCGGCGACCACAGGCGCTCAGCAATAGCCGCGGTGCGCGGCCAGATGCGGCTGTCGATGTTCTCGGGCGTCACGAACTCGCTCCACATGGTGGGTTCCCCGCCAATGATGCGCGCCTTCTCTTCGGGCGTAAGGCCGGCGGCGTCTCCTGACATCGGGTCGATGGAATAGTGGTAGGCGGCGGACTGGTTGAGGTCGATGTAGTAGCCGTTGGAAAGCAGGCCGCGATTTCCCTGTCGCGCAGCGGCGGCCAGAGCTTTGGGACCGCGCCACGACTGGATCACGACGTCCTTCGGCGTATCGGCCTGCAGCACCTCGTCCCAGCCTTCCATGATCTTGTGGTGCGCTGTCACCAGCTTCAGCAGGCGCGCGCTGAAGTACGACTGCAACGCCGCGTTGTCCTTGATGCTGTGCTCGCGCATCCAGGCCTGAATTTTGGCGTTGGCCTTCCACTCCTTGCCGTTGCACTCGTCACCGCCGACGTGGAAGTACGCATCGGGGAACAGCGCGGTCATCTCGTCGAGGAACTTGTCCAGGAACTGAAAGGTGGTCTCGCGGGTGGGATCCATGGCGGAGTCCATCACGCCCCAGTGGTCGGCGATCTTGTACGGGCCTGAGCCGCTGGCCAGTTGCGGGTAGCCGACAAACCATGAAGTCGTGTGGCAGGGCATGTCGAACTCGGGAACCACGCGGATGCCCCGGTTGCGCGCGTATTCGATGACTTCGGCCACGTCCTTCTGGGTGTAGTAGAGGCCGTTGGAGCCCTGCATATAGAGCAGCGGGTACGTCCTGCTTTCCAGGGGGAAGCCCTGGTCATCGGAGATGTGCCAGTGGAAGACGTTGAGCTTCACCGCTTCCATGCCGTCGAGGTTGCGCTCGATCACATCCATGGGCATGAAGTGGCGGCCGGAGTCGATCATCAGGCCGCGCCACGGGAAGCGCGGTTGATCGTCGATCGTTACCACCGGCGCGGCAAATCCCTGCGGTGTGATACGCACCAGTTGCAGGAAGGTCTGCAGCCCGTGGAGCACGCCCAGCGGGTTGGGGGCGGTCAGTTCCACTCCGTCACGCGAGACTTTCAGGTGGTAGGATTCGTCTTCGCCCAGTTCCTGGACCGGCTTGCTCGCGCCGGCGGTTTGGATGGTGAAGTTCGAAGGCGGGTTCGACCTTTTCTTCGGAAAAGGAATTCCCGTTTTCCGCCAGAGGATGTCCATAAAGCGTTCGCGCGCGAGAAGGAGGCGCGGTTCCGCGGTTCCCGCGAAGGTGATGTTGAGGTTTCGATCGATGGGGAATTGACCGTCGCCCATTTCGATGTGCGCAGGCATGGGCATCAGCGGCGGAAGGGACGGCTGGGCATTCGCCGGATGAACGGCGAGCGAGATTCCCAGCGCAAATCCCGGAAGGAGCGCAAGGCAGCGCGCGGGATGAAGGTTCATAAGGGCATCCCCTTGGATGAAGGATGAATCCGGCAGAAGTGTAGCACTCGTATCACGGCGGCGAACGAGGGTGGTCTCCCCGTTCCCATCACCGGGACCCATTTCACAAGCTCAGGGCAGCCTCCTGGGCCACCCGGGTCCCACGTCCCACGCATCGGGACTGCCCGGCGCGGGGCCAGCCGGAAGGCTTACAATTTCCAGCGCACCCAGGAGCAGATTCCAAAGAGCATCGTGGGACCCGGAGCGAAGAATGAGCGTGACACGACGGAGCTTCTTGAAGAACACCACCTATGCCGGGGCCGCGCTGATGGTTGCCGATGCGATCGGTCCCGCGCGGACCCTGGCCCAGGAGGCGCCAGGCTCCCTCACTCCCTATCTGAGCGGAATGCGAATGGCGGCGACGCCAACGGCCGCGTATCGGGCGTACAAGTCGAAGGTGGTGGGCAATCCCGACACAACCATGTGGCTCCAGATCGATCTCGGCGTGACCACTCCGGTGGACTACGTCCTGCTCTTCCCGGCATCCGAGCGAATGTTCCCGGGGCGCGATCAGTACTACGCCGGAGAGGGATTTCCCCTGCGCTTCAAAGTGGAGACGGCGGATAATCCGGAGTTCACCACGCCGCGGATGGGTACGGATTTGACGGACTCGGATTTTCCCGACCCGGGCGACAACATCACCAAGTTTTCCGCGCGCGGCCATCACGCCCGCTTCGTGCGCCTGACGGTGACCAGGCTGCGCCCGGTGAAGGAAATGCCGGGATCCGGAGCCGGGTCGGAGACCCTGGAAGACAGCCCCGATTTCACGCTGACCCTGGCGAAGATCGGAGTGGTTTCCTCGGGCGAGGACGTTGCCGTCGGATGCGCCGTGACCGCCGACAAAGAGTACGGCAACCACGACCTGTTGAAGCAACTCACCCGGCCGCCGCGCCAGGATGGGGAAGCCATTCACTTCGACCATCCCACCCTGGTGACGGATGCAACGACGTGGAAACGCGCCAACTGGAAAGCGGAGGCGCCCCGCGGCGGACTCACGCTGGAGGGCGGCCTGTTCCAGGCGGCTTTGACGCACAACACGCAATACCTGCTGAACTTCTGGTCGCTCGACGACCTGCTGCGGCAGTTCTACGAGCGAACGGGAAAGGTAAAGGGATTCAAGCCGGCAGGATCGCAGATTTTCTGGGAAGAGGACCTGGCGGGATCGAATGCGGGGCGCTTCCTGATGGGGGCCGGCAACACCGTGCGCTGGATCGACGATGCCGAGTTGCGCAAGCGGCTGAACGCAGTGGTGGATGGCATTGAAGAATGCCGCCAGCCGAATGGCTACATCATGGCTTATCCCGAAGACACGATTTTCTACTCCGAGCGCGCTGCCTACACCCGCGCGTGGCTGACACACGGCCTGCTCGAAGCGGCGTATGCGGGCAACGCCAAGGCTCTGCCCCTCTTGCGCGGCTATTACGACTGGTTCAACCAGGGATCGTTTTTGCCGGAGATGCTGCGCGGGGCCATCCAGGGCGGACAGGGCATGATCGCCAATACTCGCGTGAGCCTTAGCCCCGTGGGTAAGCCCGGGGACGCGCAGGTGATCCAGCGCTACTACCAGGAAAGCGCCTGGCTCGAGGGGCTGGCCAAACGCCAGCCGGAGCAGATCTGGCAATATCCCTATGACCGCCCGCATTGCTACCTGCTCACCGACATTGAAGCGTACATGGACCTCCACCTGGTCAGCGGCGAGAAGCGCTACTTCGATGCGGCGCTGGGCGCGTGGGAGATGTACCGCGCCCACTGGCAGCAGGCCGGCGGAAGCATTTCGATCATCGAGTTCGAGAACAATCCGCCCGACAGCAATTCGTTGAAGCAAAAACTGGGTGAGTTGTGCGGCAGCAGTTTCTGGGTGTTCCTGAGCCAGCGGTTTCAGATGCTCGATCCGGAGAACGAGCGCTACGCGGCGGAGATCGAAAAATCGATCTACAACGTCGCGCTCGCCAACCAGGACGCCGCCAACGGGTTCCGATATCACACCATTCTCGAAGGCCAGAAGGAAAAGGCGACGCACGAGAATACGTGCTGCGAGGGCCAGGGTACGCGCCTGGTCGGCTCCCTGCCCGAACACATCTTTTCCCTGGCTTCGGACGGATTGTATCTGCACCTGTATGAGGCATCGACGATCCGGTGGAAACAGGACGGCCAGGACCTCGCCCTCTCGCTGCGCACGCGTTTTCCTTTCGACAACTCTGTGGAGGCCGCGATCAAGGCCTCGGCTGAGACGCCCGCGAAAATTCGCATTCGCGTGCCCTCCTGGGCCATCGGCGAGATGGGAATCTCGGTGAATGGCACGGTCGCGGCGTCGGGCAAGCCGGGCAGTTATGTCACGCTCGACCGGAAGTGGTCCGATGGCGACAAGATCACGTTTACGCTGCCTGCGGCGCTGCGGGTGACGCCTTACAAAGGCGCCGATCAGGTGAAAGGAAAGACACGATACGCCATCGAGTATGGGCCGATTCTTATGGCCGCTCTGGGTACCGGCGCTGTGGAACTGGCGCTCGAAAAGGGCTCCGATCCGGAATCGCTCGGCCGCCACCTCGATTCGGTGGCCGGGTCGCCATTGAACTGGACGCTGCGCGAGAACCCCTCACGCAGGCTGGCCCCTTATTTCCAGGTGGTAGATGAGTTCTTCACCTGCTACCCGGTGATTTCCGTGGCGGGGTAGAGGATTTCGCCTCTTGATGATCGCAGTCCCAGGTCCCGAAAGCGGGGCGGGCCGTGGCCTGAATTGCATCCTTTATCGCGTGGGTTCGAGCAAAACCGAAACTGCCTGCGGAAGCGTGATTCGCAGGTCGCCCGTTTCAGCATCGAGAGTCTGCCCGCCCCACAGGTCGCGCCATTTGCCGGCGTGCCAGGATGAGGGGATTGCGAGCGCGGCGGTACGCGAGAAGTCGGCGTCGTCGCGCAGGCCTTCTTCCAGATTGCCGGCGAGGATGCGTAGCTCGTTGTCCTGCGTGCGCCAGGCGGCAACAGTTATGGTCTGGTTGAGTTCGATCTTTTCGGCGTGCAGGGCGGAGTTCGATTTCAGCAATTGATTGAAGGTGGCGGCAGCGAGTGCGTAGGGAGCGCCGGTGTTGCCCCAGATTTGCGACAGAGGGATACCTTCCATCGAGCGTAAGTCGGGCGGATTCCAGGCGGCGAGGTGCTGTCCATTATTTTCATTCAGCACGAGTGCCGGTGCGTCGTCATCAAGAGGCTCGGCCGCTCACCGGCATTTGCGACCCCGCGGGGTATGACCTTGTTTTCTGTTTTAGCGATGAGCCTCGCTGCGTGGCATGGCGGGTTCGCAAGTGCGTTCCAGTGCCGGGCGCCGCGGGAACGGATCCGTCACCGGCGAACCATCCGCGGCTCAAAGCGGGGACGGGCCATGCAGGTGGCTCAAAACGAGCGGGTTAAGGCGCTCGCGGCGCGACCGCCGCCGGGCATCCATGAGTGAAGTCCGTCACATCCGTTGGGGTACCCGGAGATATAGATTTGCAGGGGAACGGGAGACAGGCAGCTCGACCCGGATCGCGATGGATGGTGAAGGATGCTCACGGTAGAAGAACGCCAGAAAGCCAGAACCATGCAGGATAAGGTCGACGACTTGAATGCCCGGCGCGCCCAGTTGGAACTGGGCGGCGGCAAGGACCGGATCGACAAGCAGCACCAGTCCGGCAAGCTGACCGCGCGGGAGCGCATTGCCGCACTGGCCGACAAGGGCAGCTTCGAGGAAGTCGGATTATTTGCACGGCATCGCGCCACCTACTTCGGGATGGCCGGCAAGGAATTGCCTGCCGACGGCGTGATTACCGGCTGCGCCACGATCGACGGGCGGCAGGTGCACCTGGCCAGCCAGGACTTCACCGTGGTGGGCGGCGCCGCCGGCGAGACCCACTGCAGCAAAATTGCCGACATGATGAGCATGTCGCTCAAGACCGGCAGCCCGTTCGTCTTTATCAACGACTCGGGCGGCGCGCGCGTGCAGGAGGGCATCGACAGCCTGGACGGCTATGCGCGCGTGTTTTACCAAAACGTGATGCTGTCGGGCACCGTGCCGCAAATCGCCATCATCTGCGGGCCATGTGCCGGGGGCGCGGCTTATAGCCCGGCGCTCACCGACTTCGTGATCCAGACCCAGCAGGCGCGCATGTTCATCACCGGGCCGCAGGTCATCAAGCAGGTGACGGGCGAAGACGTCAGCGCGGAGGAACTCGGCGGGCCGCAGTCGCAGATGAATGCCTCCGGCGTGGTGCACCTGGTGGCCAAGGATGACCTGGAAGCCCTGGCGCTCTGCCGGCGCCTGCTCAGCTTCTTGCCCTCGAACAATCTCGAAGACCCGCCGCGCACGCCTTTCGTTTCGCGCATCAAGCCGGACTCGGACATGAACACCGTGCTGCCCGTCGACCCCAAGGTGGCCTATGACGTGCGCGAAGTCGTCAGCCGGGTGGTCGACAACCAGGACTTCCTCGAGATTCAACCGGGGTTCGCGCCCAACATCGTCATCGGATTCGGGCGGCTGCAGGGCAGGCCTGTCGGGATCGTGGCCAACCAGCCCAGCGTGCTGGCGGGCGTGCTCGACATCAATGCGTCGGACAAGTCGGCCCGCTTCGTCCGCTTCTGCAATGCATTCAACATTCCGCTGCTCACGTTCGTCGACGTCCCCGGATTTCTGCCCGGCGTGGAACAGGAACGCGGCGGCATCATTCGCCACGGCGCGAAACTGCTGTTTGCCTATTCGGCGGCCACCGTGCCCAAAATCACCGTCGTCCTGCGCAAGGCCTACGGCGGCGCCTATATCGCGATGTGCTCGAAAGGGCTGGGCGCGGATCGCGTGCTTGCCTGGCCGACGGCGGAAATTGCGGTGATGGGCGCCGAAGGCGCCACCGAAATCGTCTTCCGCCGCGAGATCGACGCCGCCCACGACCAAATCGCGCGCCGCAAGGAACTGGTGGAGGAGTATCGCGAGACATTTGCCAATCCCTATGTCGCGGCCGGACGGCGGCTGGTGGACGACATCATCGAGCCCGCCGACACGCGCAGGCACCTGGCGCTGGCCCTGGAATGCCTGCATGGCAAGCGGGAACTGCGCCCGCAAAAGAAACACGGGCTCATTCCCCTTTAGAAAGGACACGCGTTGACATTCTCCTGGGCCGATCTCGCTGGTGTAGCGGCAATCGTGATTGCCGCATGCGCGGGGAGCTTTCTGCTGGTGGTGCGCAACCTGCGCCAGAAGATGGCGGAAAACCATCGGGAGATGGAGCGGCGCCTCCAGGCCCTGACCGAAGCCCTGTCCGCGCGCGAGCACGGCGAGACGGAAGGGGTTTCTCCGACCGATGCTCGCGATGGGAAAGAGATCGAGCCGGAGCTTCGTCCGCTCGTCCAGGGGCGGCCGCTTCCGCGGCTGGAGATTGAGGGCCAGCCCGCCGCGCGGCAAAACGACGAGATCGCTCCGCAAATCCAGGCAGCCATCGCCGCGGCTGCGATTGCCTTGCTGGGCAATCATGCCCGCGTGCGCGCCGCCCGCCGCGTTCCTTCACAAGATGTAGTGAGTCCCTGGACGCAACAGGGGCGGGTCATCGTGCAGTCGTCTCACAATCTGCGGGTGCGGGGGCGTTGATGCACTCCACGAAAGAAGGAACGCGTTGAAACTACGGATCACCATCGACGGAAAGGTCTACGAGGCCGAGGTCGAGATCCTGGAGGACGAGGACAGTGAGCACCCCTACGTACCGTTTACGCCCGTTCCGGTCAGCTACACGCCGCCGCCGCTTCCAATTGTGCCGGCAGTCCCGGCCGGGGTAATCGATACGGGCGCCGATCACGATAAGGTGTGCCGCAGCCCGGTGACGGGCCTGGTGATCAAGGTAAGTGTCGAACCGGGGCAGACCGTAGAAGCGGGCGACGTGCTGGTCGTGCTCGAGTCCATGAAGATGGAGAACAATGTGACCGCCACGCACACGGCCACGGTGAAGAGTGTCAACGCTGTGCCGGGCAGTTCGGTGAAGGTCCACCAGCCACTGCTGGAGTTTGAATAGCGAATGTGCACGCCGCTCCCATGGTGCGGCTGGTTTCGGAGGAACTTCAAATGGAAGGAATCGATATCGCGGTTATGGCCGCAATCATGGACGACGACGGCCAGGCGCCGAAGATCCCCGGCATCCGGTTCATCGACCACGTGGCCATCGCCGTGAAGCAGGGCGATCTTGACAACCAGGTGAAAGCCTACGAGATGCTCGGCTTTCGCGTGGTCCACCGCGAAGAGGTGTATGGCGGCGACCAGGTGCGCGAGGCGCTGCTGCAGATCGGCGACGGTCCGAACCTCATCCAGCTGCTCGAGCCTCTCAGCCCGGAGTCGCCCGTCCAGAAGATGGTCGACAAAAACAGCGGCCGCCCCGGGGTGGCGCATATCGCATTTCGCGTGGACAGCGCGCAGCGCGCATTCGACGCGATGCAGAACAGCGGATTCAGGATCATCGACAGGGCCCCGCGCCCCGGCTCGCGGGGGACCACGGTGTTCTTCGTGCATCCCAAGTCGCGGGCGGACAACCCGTTCGGCACGCTGTTTGAAATTGTCGAAGCGCGGGAGAGCGAGTGACGGCCATGGCTAAACTTCTTTCCGAATTCCCGCCGGTCAGCACCGAAAGCTGGGAACAGGCGATTGCAGACGATCTAAAAGGAACCGGCAATGCTGAAAAGCTGATCTGGCGCTCGCCGGAAGGGATCGAGGTAAGCCCCTTCTATCGCGCCGAGGACGTTGCCGGACTGATGTTTCCAGGTACCGCGCCGGGCGACTTCCCTTACGCGCGCGGCACCCGCGCTTCGGGCGGCTGGCGCATTCGCGAGCAGATCGATGCGGTCGACCCCGAAGAAGCCAACAGTGCGGCACGCTGCGCGGTGGCGGCCGGCGCCGAAGAAATCGCGTTTGCGAACGTCGTCGTGACCCACGCTTCCGGCCTCGGCATCCTGCTTGCGAACCTGGGAGAGATTCCGGTGCATTTCTCCCATGCCACTCCGGCCATGGTTCGCCTGGTGCTCGAGCGGATGAACCTGCGGCAGAGCGGCGTCACGCGTTCGGCGGCGCTCGATTGGAGCGCCGATCCCGCCTTCTCCGCGGAAGTGATCTCCCAGGCCCCGGCAGAGTTCGTGCCCTTCACCATCCGCGCGCAGGACTATCTCAATAGCGGCGCGACAGCGGTGGAGGAAGTGGCCTTCGCGCTCGCTTCCGGTGTGGACTTCCTGGCCGAGATGAGGCAACGAGGCGTGCCGGTCGATCGCGCGGCGGATTCTGTGGCGTTTTCGTTCGCCATGGGTCCCGAGTTTTTCATGCAGATCGCCAAGCTGCGCGCCTTCCGGATGGTTTGGGCCCAGGCCGTGACGAACTTCGACGTCGCCCGCGAACACCCGCGCGCCCGCATTTATGCCCTTACGTCGCGCTGGAACCGGACCGTCTACGATCCGCACAATAACATCCTGCGTGCCACCACCGAAGCCATGGCCGCCGTTCTCGGCGGTGCAGATTCCATCTACATCGTGCCGTTCGATGAATGCTATAACGTGGGAGACGAGGCGAGCCGGCGGCTGGCGCGCAACACGCAGATCATTCTCAAGCAGGAAGCGCACCTGGCGCGCGTGGCCGACGCGGGAGGCGGATCGTATTACCTGGAGTCGCTGACGAACTCCATCGCCGCGCACGCCTGGAAGCAGTTCCAGGAAATCGAGGCTGCCGGCGGCTTTCGAAAAGCGGCGGCTCTGTTGGAACAAACGCTGGAGCAGCGCAGAACCGCGCTAGCCCGGTCGGTGAGCGCGCGCCGGCGTGTCCTGACCGGCACCAACCGCTTTGCCGATGCGGCCGAGCAGGCGTTCGAACGGGTGGGCGGCACGCTCGTTCACGACCCGGTCCGCGCGGCGCTGCCCTTCGAAGAACTACGTCTCCGAACGGAGCGCCACGCCCGCAATTCGGGCAAAACTCCGCGCATCCTGCTGGCCGAAATAGGCGACGCGAAGATGCGCAGCGCGCGATCCAACTTTGCGGCCGACTTTCTGGCATGCGCCGGGCTCGCCACCGGCACCCGGCGCTTTGAGACTCCGCTCGAGATAGCCGCCGCCGAGGCCGACGCGATCGTGTTGTGCAGCTCCGATCCCGAATACCTGGCTTTTGCCACGGAGTTGCTTACCGAAATGCATTCGCAAGGAAAGAAGACACCGGTATGGATTGCGGGCAACCCGGAAACGGCCGAACAGCTTCGTGCTGCCGGCGTCACAGAATTCATTCACATGCGCAGCCCGGTCATCGAGCTTCTCGCCCGGCTGCAGCAGGTTCTGGAAATCAGCCAATAAATATGCGTCCTGATTTTGCCAACATCGACTTCCACCCATTCGCGGCTCCCTCCAACGCACCCTCGACCGACGAATGGCTCTCCCTTGAGCACATCCCGGTCCACGGCTTCTATACCGCCGGCGATCTGGCGGGCCTCGAGCACCTCGACTACGCCGCGGGCGTGCCGCCCTACCTGCGCGGGCCGTACAGCACCATGTACGTGATGCGCCCCTGGACGATCCGCCAATACGCCGGCTTCTCCACCGCGGAAGAGTCGAATGCCTTCTACCGGCGCAACCTGGCCGCCGGGCAGAAAGGCCTCTCCGTCGCGTTCGATCTCGCGACGCACCGCGGTTACGACTCCGATCATGAGCGCGTTTCAGGAGACGTGGGCAAGGCGGGCGTGGCCATTGATTCCATCCTCGACATGAAGATCCTGTTCGACGGCATCCCGCTCGATCGCATGTCGGTGTCGATGACCATGAACGGCGCCGTCCTGCCCATCATGGCGTTTTACATCGTCGCCGCGGAAGAACAGGGCATCGCGCCGGAGAAGCTCGCCGGGACCATCCAGAACGACATCCTGAAAGAGTTCATGGTCCGCAACACCTACATCTATCCGCCGGACGGATCGATGCGGATCATCGGCGACATCTTCCGCTACTGCGCCGCAAGGATGCCGAAGTTCAACTGCATCAGCGTGAGCGGCTACCACATGCAGGAAGCCGGAGCCACGGCCGACATCGAGCTGGCCTACACGCTCGCCGACGGTCTCGAATATCTGCGCACCGGCGTGAAGGCCGGCCTTGCGATCGACGATTTTGCCCCGCGCATTTCCTTCTTCTGGGGCATTGGCATGAACCACTTCATGGAGATTGCCAAGATGCGCGCGGCCCGCTTGCTGTGGGCAAAGATCGTCAAGGGCTTCGATCCCAGGAATCCCAGATCGCTGGTTTTGCGCGCGCACTCGCAGACGTCCGGCTGGAGCCTCGCGGCGCAGGATCCCTACAACAATGTCGTGCGCACCTGCGTGGAGGCGCTCGCTGCCGCGCTGGGCCACACCCAATCGCTGCACACCAACGCGCTGGACGAGGCCCTGGCGCTGCCCACCGATTTCTCCGCCCGCATCGCGCGCAACACTCAGATCTACCTGCAGCAGGAAACCGGCATCACCCGCGTGATCGATCCCTGGGCCGGCTCGTATTACGTCGAGCGGCTTACCCACGAGTTGATGCACTCGGCCTGGAACCTGATCGAAGAGGTCGAAGCCCTGGGTGGCATGGCGAAAGCGATCGAGACCGGCATACCGAAAATGCGGATTGAAGAGGCCGCCGCGCGGCGCCAGGCCTGCATCGACTCCGGCAAGGACGTGATTGTGGGCGTCAACGCGTACCCGGCACCCGGGGAGACAGCGATTCCCGTGCTGGCCATTGACGATGCCGCGGTGCGCGCCGCGCAGATCAGGCGGCTTGAACAACTCAAGCGGGATCGCAACCCGAAGGCGGTCGAGCAGTCGCTTGCGGCTGTCGAGAAATGCGCCGCCACCGGCGAGGGCAACCTGCTCGACTGCGCCGTCCAGGCCGCGCGCCATCGCGCCACCCTGGGCGAAATCTCGTTCGCTCTCGAAAAGGTGTGGGGACGCTACAAGGCGGTAACGCGCACCATCTCGGGCATCTACTCGGCCGAAAGCGGCGGCGAGGAATTCCATAAGGCGCAGGCGATGGTAGCCGAATTCGAAAGGGCCGAGGGCCGACGCCCGCGCATCCTGATAGCCAAGATGGGCCAGGATGGGCACGACCGCGGCGCGAAAGTCATCTCCACCGCGTTCGCGGATATCGGTTTCGACGTCGACATCGGTCCCCTGTTCCAGACGCCTGCGGAAGTCGCGCGCTTCGCCATCGAGAGCGATGTGCACATGGTTGGCGTATCCTCACTGGCCGCCGGACACCGGACGCTGGTGCCGCAATTGATCGAAGCATTGCGGAAGCTCGGCCGCGAAGACATCCTCGTGGTCGTCGGCGGCGTGATTCCCTCGCAGGATTATGGCTTCCTCTACCAGTGCGGAGTGGCCGGTATCTTTGGTCCGGGCACGGCGATCCCCGCCGCGGCCCAGCAAATCATGCGTGCGCTGGCCGGAAGTCTCGTCGGAGGACGTCCTTGATTGGCTGACGGCAAAGACAGCACGTTGCAAGTGAGTGTCCCTCTGCCGCCGGGCGGTGCCACGCCTGCCTCCCCTCGCCGCAAGTGCCCGTCGCGCGCGCAATATGTCGCGGGCATCCTGGCCGGCGATCGCGCCATCCTGGCCCAGGCCATTACGCTGATCGAAAGTTCGCGCGCGTCCGATCGCGACCTCGCCGACCAACTCGTCGAAAACTGCCTTCCCGCTTGCGGCCATTCCTTGCGCGTGGGCATCACCGGCGTGCCGGGAGCCGGGAAGAGTTGCCTCATCGAAGCGCTCGGCAATTACCTCATCCAGGAGTGCGGGCACAAGGTCGCCGTGCTGGCCATCGATCCCAGCAGCGAGCGCACCGGCGGAAGCATCCTCGGCGACAAAACGCGCATGGCTGCGCTCGCCGCCAACGACATGGCTTTCATCCGCCCCTCTCCGTCCCGAGGTTCCTATGGCGGCGTCGCGCAGCGCACCCGCGAGGCCATGCTGCTGTGCGAAGCGGCAGGCTATCGCACCATCATCGTCGAAACCGTCGGCGTGGGACAGTCGGAGACCGCGGTCCACAACATGGTCGATTTTTTCCTGCTCGTCACGCTGGCCGGTGCGGGCGACGAGTTGCAGGGAATCAAGCGCGGCGTGATGGAACTGGCCGACCTGGTGGCGATCAACAAGGCCGATGGAGAAAATGTCGCGGCCGCTCAAAGAGCCGTGGCCGAAACAAACAACGCGTTGCATTTCCTCCCCTGCTCGCCGTCGGGATGGACGCCGCGCGCCCTGGCGTGCTCCGCGCTGGCCGGACGGGGCATCGCCGACATCTGGAATTCGGTGCAGGAACACTCCAGGCTCACCCTGGCCAGTGGGTGGTTCGACCAGAACCGTCGTGAACAACGGCGCCGCTGGATGCACGAGACCCTCGAGTCGGGCCTGCGGCAATTCTTCAGCGCCCATCCGCTCATCCGCATGCGCATGGATGCGTTCGAACGCGAAGTATTGGAAGGGAAAACAACCCCGTTTCGAGCCGCACGGACGCTGCTGGAAATGTATTCGCACCTGGGATCGAGCGTGCGTCAGGAAACGGCGGCGCCCAATCCGGAATGACTGACACGCCGTACGCATTTTTTGAATTCTTTTTTTGAAGGAGCTTTATCCATGCCGTCATTGCCCGTATTGGTTTTGAACAGCGGTTCTTCCTCTATCAAGTTCTCGGTTTACGAAGCCGGCACAAGTCGGGTAGCCGGCGGGAGCCGGACCTCCGGAGACGGCGCGCGAACGAAAATCCTGGAAGGCGCCGTGGACGGAATCGGCACGGACCTCGGCCAGTTCTGGATGAAAGATGCCGAGGGCCGGATGCTGTTTAACCTTGCGCCGGCGCTGCCTAACCGATCGGTCGCATTTAAGCTGGTCGCCGATGCGCTTCACTCGGGCAAATTCCCCGCTCCGCTGGCCGTTGGCCATCGCACGGTGTGCTGCAGCCCGACGGTCCGCGAGAATCAGCGGATCACTCCGGAGCTGATCGACCAAATCGAATCCTGCGCCGGACTGGCGCCCCTGCACACGCCCATCGGCGTCTACATCATGCGCGAAGCCCTGCGGCTGTTCCCGGGAATCCCTCACTTCGCAGTGCTCGATACCTACTTCCATCGCACCATGCCCGAAGTGGCCACATGGCTGCCGCTGCCGGAAGAATACTTCGACATGGGCGTGCGCCGTTATGGATTTCACGGGATTTCGTATGAGTCGATCGTGTATCAACTTCAGCCGAGCCTGCCCCAAAAGCTCATCGTCGCCCATCTCGGCAACGGCGCGTCCATCTCCGCGATCCGCAACGGCCAGTGCCTGGACACTTCGATGAGCATGACCCCGGTTTCCGGCATCATCAGCGGCACGCGTACCGGCGACATCGATCCCGGGGTGGTGCTGTTCCTTCTCCGCAAGATCGCGGAGACAACGTCGAATGCTTCCCAAGCCGCCGATCAGCTCGATGAGATCCTCGGCAAGAAGGCGGGCCTCGCCGGCATGAGCGGGCTCTCCAACGACATGCGCACTCTGCGTGCCGCCATAAAAAACGGCGACCGGAAGGCGCGCCTCGCGGTCGACAAGTTTACCTGGACCATCGCCCGCTGGATCGGCAGCTTCGTGGCCGAACTGAGCGGGCTCGACATGCTGGTCTTCACCGGCGGCATCGGCGAAAACGATATCGACACGCGCGCGGAAATCTGCGCCGGCCTTGCCGGCCTGGGAATCGCGCTTGATCCCGAGCGCAACAACGTGCGCGGAGCGGCGGTGATTTCCGCTGCGAACTCTCGCGTGGCCGTGCGGGTGATTCCGCCGGCGGAAGACCTGATCATCGTCAACCACGTGGTGCGGTTGCTGGGCGATGAAGCGGTTCCCGGCATTGGCGCGAATGAGCCGGCCGTTCTTTCGGTTTAGCGAATTCAGCTTCTTTGGCCTCCTCGGCCCTCGCGCACTCAATGGCGCGAGGGCGGAGCCCGGTCCCGGTTTCTGACCAGCAGTACTGCCCGGATAAGATCATTCGATGGACAGCAAATTGTGGGCCGGCGTGGATATTGGCGGCACAAAAACCGCCATTGTCGTCTCCTCCGACCCTCCCCACGTTTTGAAGCGCATCGAATTTGCCACTCAGCCCGCCAACGGTCCCCAGCCGGCCATCGCGCAAATCAAGGCCGGGCTGCACGCCATGCTTGAGGATCTGGGCGCGGCCGGCGAATCCCTCGCGGGCATCGGCGTCAGCTGCGGTAATCCGATGGACGCCCCTCGTGGCATCATCCAGGCGCCGCCGAATCTGCCCACCTGGATCGATGTCCCCATCGTCTCTATTCTCCGCGACGAGTTTGCCTGTCCCGTGACCCTCGAGAACGATGCCAATGCCGGAGCAATGGCGGAACACCGCTTCGGAGCCGGCAAAGGCGCGCGCAACCTTGTCTTCCTTACGATGGGCACCGGCTTTGGCGCCGGCCTGATCCTCGACGGCCGCGTGTATCAGGGAACCAATGGATATGCCGGCGAGATTGGGCACGTGCGCCTCACGCCCGAGGGGCCTGTCGGTTACCACAAGGCGGGCTCTGCGGAAGGATGGGTGAGCGGCGGCGGCGTGGCCCAGTGGGCGGCCGCCGAGATCGATGCCGCGCGCACGGCCGGCGAGCGTAGCCTTCTCCTCGACCACCCGCCCGGTTACCAGGTGACCGCGCGCGACATCGGCCTGGCCGCGGAACAACAAGACGCGCTCGCCTGCCGGATCGTGACCCGCCTGGGTGAGAAACTGGGCCAGGCGCTGGCGATTCTCGTCGACATTCTCAATCCCGAACGCATTGTGATTGGCGGTTTGGCCATGCGGCTTGGAGAGCGTCTGCTGGAACCCGCGCGGCGTGCGCTCGCCCAGGAAGCTCTCCCGCAGTGCGCGGCGGTGTGCCGGGTCGTGCAGGCCTCCCTGGGCGAAAGCATTGGCGATGTGGCTGCGCTCTGCATCGCGATCGACGCCGCCGCGCAACGCTGACAAGCATAAAGGCGGGTGCCCCCATCGTGGCTCTGCCCGGGTGGCGTTCCTCGATCCCGCAATCGGAATACCCGTCGCGCACTAAAACGCGGTGGCCAGGCGCAGCAAAAAGCTTCGCGAAGGCCCGATGGCATTGCCCGAGAACAGCCCCCCGAAATCCAGCACATCCAGCACGTTGGTGAGATTCTCCCCATCCGCCTGCAACTCCACGCTGATGCGATCGGACTTGTACACTCTGGCGCCCGCCGACGCATTCACCAGAAATGCCGGGTAGATGCGCCCGCGCTGAAAATTGATCCGGCTCAATACCCGCGGGCCATACTCGGCAAGCACCGTTGCCGCATCTCCGTCGAACTGGAACGGCAGGCCGCTGTCGAACTGGCCTCCGCCGGCAGCCCACAACCACGGCCGCACCTGGTAGCGCGCCCGCCCGCGCGCGGTATTGCGCTGGTCCTGGGTGATGGGGAAGTGGCCGCTCGTCTGGGCTTCCGCCGCCGCCGCATTCGCCCCCAGGAACAGGCCGCCGGTGACTGGATTCCATGCCGTCCCTACCTGGTAGGAGTAGCTCAGGAACCCGGAAAAGCCGTTCCAGTCCGGCACATCGAGCTTGCCTTCCACGCCATAAATGCTCGCGCGGCGAAACGAAATGGGGAAGCTGATCGACGTGTTCTCGATCTGATCATCGTCGGCGAAGTTGCCCACGTTGCGCCGGAAGGCATTGATGTCCAGCTTGACCTTGCTCCGCAAGGCTTTCGTCAAGCCGGCTTCGTAGTAGTCTCCTCGCGACGGCTGCACCGGTACGCGAAGAAAGAGCGCGGGATTGAGCGACTCCACCTCGACGGAACTCGAAAGCAGAAGGTTCTCGGAAGACGGCGTTTGGAAAACGCGGTCATAGGAGAAGTGCAACACCAGTTCGCCTGCGGGGACATAGCGCGATACCGAGAAGCGCGGCTCCACGGCGCTTTCATTCAACAGCAGCTGGTAGTGATCCCATCGCAGGCCCGCGCTGACCGTCCAGTTCCCCGCCCGGACCAGGTCCTGAACGAACGCCGCCTGCTCCAGGTCCGGCCGGTTGCCGGCGAAGGCGAAACCTGGCCGCGTGCCGGCTTCGAACTGCGAAGGATCGGTGATCGCGTAGCTGGTGTTTTCGTTCAGGAACGTATTGTCCGACTCCACGCCGAATTTCCATTCACCGCGGCCGCGATCGGCGGTGAGCATCGCCTCGAAGTATCCCTCGCGGAACCGGTTGTGCTGGAAGACTTCGATGGGCGTGGATTGCGAATTCGACTGGAAATCATTGGCGTCGTCGCGGACCATTCCGCGCAGTTCGCCCAGGGCGCGCGGCGAGTAAACATGCTCATACCACGCGATTCCCATGGTTTCAAGGTTGTCCGCGGTCTGCCGCTGCCCGGCGGCCTGCTGTACCTGCTCGTTGGGAATGTCGTAGCGCGATAAGGCATGCCGCACGCTGAGCCCCAGGCGGTTATTGGAGTTTGCATCGCGCTGGTAAAAGGCCGCAAAGTCGCCCAGCGTGCCGATGTTGGAATCATTCTGCGGCACGACCGGGTTCAGATAGTGGTCGGTCCGGCTTCCGTTGGCGCTGCCGCCGAGGGTGCTTTTGTTTCGCGTGTATTGCGCCTTGGCGAAGGCCCCGGCGGTATCAAAGCTTCCCCCGGACAACACCGCGTCGCCATGGAAACCAGGCTGCGCGTCACGGACGGTGTTCACCTCCACCACCCCACCCATCTTGCGCCCGTACTCGGCGGGAATGCCCGCAGTGTAAATGCTCACCGATTGTACGTCGTCAGCTTCAATCTCCGGCCCGAACCCCGGAGAGCGATTGTCGGTCAGCGGAATCCCATCGACCACAAATTGCGTCTGGTTCTCCGAGCCGCGCGGGTGCAGCACGGCATTGCCCTCAAAAAGCCACCCGGGCTGCGAGTTCACCAGGTCCTCGAGCGACCGGCCCGGTATGGAACCCACCCGGTGGGCGATGCGCTCTGTTCCAATCTGATTCACAGAGCCGGGCTGTTCCGGGTCGATCAGCGTAGGCGCGGCCGTCACAGTCAATGTCTGGTTGACAGCGGCCAGCTTCAGTTGAACCCGAAGCCTGGTCGGCAGCGATGTGCGGATGGCCACCGACTCCGAAACCCGGCTGAACCCTTCCTGCTGAATCTCGAGGGTGTACGTGCCGTACGGGAGCTGGCGCACGTCCAGT
The DNA here is from genome assembly GCA_963706455.1 of uncultured Acidobacteriota bacterium. Classification (GTDB taxonomy): domain Bacteria; phylum Acidobacteriota; class Terriglobia; order Terriglobales; family Acidobacteriaceae; genus Telmatobacter. Next base: position 46,856 of record CAVPNO010000094.1, read on the forward strand.
TGACCCTGGTTATCGGTCTCCAGAGACGACCGATACTGATTCGCCTCGCTGGCAATCCGGACCGAGGTCTTCACGCCGCGGCCAGACGAATCCGTTACCGTCAGAAGCAATGAGCCGTGATTCGCCTGGCCGATAAGCGGGAGAGCGCAGAGCAATATCAGGATTGCCGGGATTCGAATCACGCCAGTCGGCCTCGATGGACTCGGATGCGAAAGCTCGCCAGAGGCGACTCCCTCCAGTATTCCATTTCAACTGTTAGATGGGTAGCGCGGGCGCTCGTCAACCCGCGGGAGTCACTTCGAGCACTTCCACCGGCGCGTCGTCGGAAAACGCGAACCGCACGCCACGCGCCCAATCCGATTGCGCAAAAGCGCCTGGTTCCTTGCCCGTGAAGATGGAGCGCACTTTGTATCTGCCCGCCGGGATCTGCGGCAACCGCACCACGGCCTCCGCGGCGTTCGACTGGTTGCGAAAGAGCGCGATCACTCCGGCCCCGTTGCGGGCCAGGCGCGCGAAGCCGTCCCACGCGGCGGGCGTCGTCTGCTGCCAACTGCCCAACGGAAAGAAGCTCTCGCTGATTCGCGTCGTCCTGCGCAGATTCTTGAACCAGGCAATCTTCTCGTGCCACCAGCGCCGGTCGGCGTCGCTCAGCTTGCGCAGGTCGCCGTTGAGCACCGGCGCCGAACCGATGGCGGTGGCGAAGCGTTCTTCGATGGGGTGCGCGTCGGCGTGCAGGTTGCCGATCAGCATAGCCTCCGCCGGCATGGAAACAGCCCGTTGATAGAGCAGTTGCCGCGCCTGCGCGGGACCGGCCGATCCAGGCCGGGTGTCGTCCACGTTGCTCATCCAGTCCAGATCGCCTGCCGCCAGCAGCCCCGCATCGATGACGTGCTTTTGTCCCCACAACTCGAACGTCAGGTCGAGCAGCACGTCGGGATGCTTCTCATAGACCCGGTGCGTCACATATGCAATGCCCTCGTAGATGCGATTCAGCGACTCGGCCCACGTGGCGTGATCGTGGCCCTTTGCCCAGCAGCCCGGCGCTTCTCCATAGGCGTTGAATATGGTCGTGAGGTCGAGCTTCACGTAGGCCAGGCGGAAACGTTCGATCGCGTCGAGCACCCGCGCCGCGACCGTTTCGCGGTAGGCCGAGGCCATGCACATCACGGCCTTCTGTCCCGCCGCGGTGCCGGTGAACTTCGGCTTGCCTTCCTGGTCGAGCGCGGCCCACTCGGGATGCTCGCGGTAGACGGCCGTCGTGGTTCCAATGGCCGCCACGGGAATCCACAGGCCAAGCCGCATGTTGCGCTGCTCGATGGCGGCCAGGATCGGCTCCAACCCGCCGGGAAATGCGGCCGTGTTGACGGTGTTCTCTCCATAGTCGAGCTGCCATCCGTCGTCGATAGTGAAGATGTCCATGCCCATCGCGGCCGCGGCATCAACCAGTTCGAGCGTGGTGTCGTGGTTAATGCGGCGCTCGAACGGCTCCCACGTGTTGTATATCCACGGCGGCCCGGTGCGATCGACGCGCCGCTCCAGCACTTGCCCCGCGTAAGCGGGCAATCGCCACTGGGGATCGTGGAAGCCGTCGCCTTTCCGGAAAGGAACGAGCGACGCGCTGGCGGTCGTGAACTCTTCGCCGGGGGCAAGCGTACGCTCGAAGGGCATCAGGTCGGTATCGTACATGACTGCGATGCGCGTGTAGTCGGGCGAATCCCACCCCGCGACCTCGGTGCGCTTCATGTAGCCCGCCACCTCGTTGAGGACCGCGATGCCCCGGCCCGAAAGCCCGTTCGCCAGCATCAGGCACGCGTCTTCCGAACGGCCGGTGTAGAAGATCTCGCGGGGAACAGCGCCGTACTGGGTCAGCAGAGTCACTTCGTTGGCATGGCCGACGGAAACGCCGATCGCCTCGATATTCATATGCGAAAGACGAAGCCCAGCCGTGCCGGTGTTCCGCAGGACGAGGTGTTTGCGCAGCGCCGCATGGCCGTCGTAGACACGATAGATCACGGTGACTTCGAGAGCGATGCCTTTATGGCGCAGGCGCACGGCGAGCGATTTGCCGTTGGGGATCGGGGACTCGCTGGCACCCACCAGATCGAATGAGTTACCACTACCGGTGCATTGCTGCCCGTTGCAAACGAAAGAAAACTCTTCGATCGTGCCGGTGCGCATTTCCCCCAGGAGAATGAAATCGACGTCGAGTGAAAGATCGGACAGCTGTTGCGTGAACAGGCCGGGCGGTACGGGCACTTGCCGATTGGCGTGGAAGGCCACCACTCGCTTCACCAGTTCATTGCCGATCGTCCAGGTCTGCTCGGCGCCTTGCGCGAATCCTGAGGCCCAGGGAACGCCTAGCGACCCTGACGCGATCAAGGCACCATTGCGAAGCAATCGTCTTCTGGTGATGGTTTTCTTTTTCGAGCTGTCCATGTTGATCTCGCCGGCCTCACTCCTCGAGTTAGACTCATCCCCGGTGTGAGTGAAACTCCAGCAGGGTCGCGGTTGCGTCATTGGAGATGGGCTCGCTACACGCCAGGATTACGACACCGGGGTAAGTTTTCGTTTGTTGAAACAGGTAGTCGACCTCGATATTCGCATAGCGATCGTGGCTGTCTTTCACTTCACTGCGCTTGCCGAACAACGCGTCTGCCTCATCGAAGAAGAGGATTGCATTGGCATTGGCGGCCCTGGCGAAGATCACGGAAAGATTCTTCTCGGTCTCGCCAATGTACTTGCTTACAACTTGTCGGGCGTCGATCCGGTACACCTCTGCGCCGAGTTCACGAGCCAGCACCTGGGCCGCCATGGTTTTGCCCGTGCCGCTTGGTCCCGCAAAGGCGACCAGGTTCGAGGCGCCTCGCCGTTGGGCGGGCGCGGGGCCGGACCGATGAGCCCGCGCGCGGAGGCCTGCTGCCAGTTTGCTGAGTTCCCCAATGTTCCAGTCCGGCGGCCACGACATTGAATCAGGGGCAAGAGGAGGTAATCGTTGCATCAGCGATTCCGGCTCGGGATTCTGGCTCTTGTCCATCGGTTCTTCTCCAGGGTAAGCGCTCTTGGTTGCAATGAAATTCGCAGCGATTCTAGAGGGTTACTACCGAGAGGCGCAATGTACGCGCTCATGGCGGACCGCGACACGCTATTAGAGTTTCGCATCGGGCGTGCATGGGGACATCACGGTCCGCGAGGCCGCAATGGGGAACCACAGATCCTTCGACTTGCACCGATCGCGATTCAAGCGCGATCGGTTTGGCTCTGGATGACAGACCTGAATTCAAGCGGAGAGATCAACGTGGAAAAAGCAGAAACCCGGCGCGAGGCGCCGGGTTCCGGATGGTAGCCGTGACGGTGAGCACCGATTACGGGTAGATGCCGCGGATCTGCACCGCTTCCGCCACGCGCCCGATGCCGAGCACGTTGGCCGCGATGCGGGTAGGCAGCTTGCGGTTGAGGTGAATCTGCAGCACGTCGTTGAACGCCGTCTTCATCACCCGCTCCAGGCGGTTGTAGACATCCTGCGCTTCCCAGAACAGATGCGACTCATCCTGCACCCATTCGAAGTAGGAGACGGTGACGCCGCCGGCGTTGCACAGAATGTCGGGAATGATGAACCCTCCGTTGCTCTCGATGATGCGATCGGCAGCGGGCGTCAGCGGCCCGTTCGCCGCTTCGGCCACGATCTTGGCGCGGACCCTGGGCGCATTCTCCGCGGTGACTGCATTTTCGAGCGCGGCAGGCACAAGGATGTCGCAGTCCAGCGCCAGCAGTTCGGCCGGCGTGATCGGCTCGCTCTCCGGGAATCCTTCCACCTTGCCGGTGAGCGCCTTGAGGTGCATCAGTTCCTTGATGTTGAGACCGTTGCGATTGTAGATGCAGCCGGCCGAATCGCTGACCGCAATTACCTTCGCTCCCGCTTCTTCCAGCAACTGCGCGGCGATGGAGCCCGCGTTGCCGAAGCCCTGCACCACCACGGTCGCGCCTTTTAGCGCCAGTTTCAGGTGCTCGCAGGCGCACTGGATGGTGTAGAACACGCCGCGGCCGGTGGCCTCGTTGCGGCCCAGCGAACCGCCCAGGCTGAGTGGCTTGCCCGTCACCACGCCGGGGATCGCATAGCCCTTGGTCATGCTGTAGGTATCCATGATCCAGGCCATGGTCTGCGGGTTGGTATAAACATCGGGCGCCGGAATGTCCTTGTCGGGGCCGATCAGCGGCAGAATGGCGCTGGTGTAGCGGCGGGTCATGCGCTCCAGTTCATGCTGCGACATGTGCTTGGGATCGCACGTGACTCCGCCCTTGCCACCGCCGAAGGGAATGTTCACCACGGCGCATTTCCATGTCATCCACGTGGCCAGCGCCTTCACTTCGTCGAGTGTGACCTGGGGGTGATAGCGGATCCCGCCCTTGGCCGGCCCGCGCGCCGTGCTGTGCTGCACGCGATAGGCTTCAAAGCGGCGAATGTGCCCGTCGTCCATTCGCACCGGCACGCTTACCGTGAGTACGCGTTCCGGATACTTGATCATCATCCGGACGTCGTTGTCGAGGCCTATGGCATCGGCTGCCGCGTCGAAGTTCTGCAGCGCGAGTTCATAGGCGTTTTCCGTCGTTACTGCGATTGGCATCGTCCTTCCTCCTCGGCTGCGGACCGGGCCGGACGCGTGTCTACGGCAGGACCTCCAGCCCTACACGCCATGAACTTCAGCGTGCAAAGCCAGTTCCTGCGTCGCCTGCGCCCGATAAACCGGGGTCAGCCAGTTGCGGTAAACCTCGAGATGCCCGCGGGTGGCGTCAAAGTACAACTGGCCCAGCCTGCGGGTGATGGCGCCGATGGTCCCGCTCCCCACCGGCCGATGATCTACGCGCACAACGGGAGCAAGCCCGACGGCGGTGCCGGTGAAGAACAGTTCCTCGCACGAATAGAGTTCACTGCGATTGATGGGCCGCTCCACGGTTTCCAGGTTCAGTTCCCAGGCGGCCAGGCGCATCACACAGTCGCGCGTGATGCCTTCCAGAATGTTCTCGCTGACCGGGGGCGTGACGAGCTTGCCTTTGCGGACCATAAATATATTGCAGGTTGCGCCCTCGGCGACGTGGCCGTTCTCGTTCAGGAGAATGGCTTCGTCGAATCCGCTCAGGCGTGCATCGGCGCTGGCCACGGCGCTGTTCACATAGGCCCCGCAGATTTTGGCGCCGGGCGGAATGGCGTTGTCCTGGATGCGCCGCCAAGAGCTTACACCGGCATGCAGCCCGTTGTCTGCCGGCAGGTATTCGCCGAAGGGCAGCGCCACGATGGCAAATGCATCCTGCTCGTCGGTGCTTACGCCCACGCGCTCGGCGCATTTGTACGCCAGCGGACGGATGTATACGTTGGTGCGGAAGTCGTTCCTGCGCAGGATTTCCGTGCTAATGGCGGTGAGTTCTTCGGCCGCGGGGGGAACTTTGATGCGCAGGATGCCGCAGTTCTGCTTCCAGCGCTGGTAATGTTCGTCGGAGCGAAGGACAAACAGCTCCTGCTGTCTCTCATCCCAGTGAGCGCGAATGCCTTCGAACACGCCGGTGCCGTAATGCAGCGCGTGGGTCAGGATCCCCACGTGCGCGTCGCGCATAGGCATGTAACGGCCATTGAAATAAACGATCAGGTTCGGATCGGCGTCAACGTTCATGGCATTTTCTCCTTCGAAGACTCGCGCAACAACTCCCGCCCCCGCGCCAGTGCCCGTTCATCGATTTCCAGCCACTTCGTATGCTTCACCAGGCGATGCAGCGCAGCCTCGACGCTGGCCTGGGGCAGCACGCCCGTGATTTCGAGCAGCGTCCCGACAATGACCATGTTGGCTACCCGTGCCTCGCCCAGCCCATCGGCGATCTGGGTGAACGGGAACGCAAGCGCGCGCACATCGTCGCGTTTGCAGTCTTCGGGAATGGCCTCGCCGTTGTAGAGGATCCATCCGCCGGGCTCGACCGACGAGACGAACTTCTTCAGCGAGGGCTCGTTCATCGCCAGCAGCACGTTGGGCGAGGTCACCAGCGGCGAGTCGATAGGTTCGTTCGAAAGCCGGATGTGGCAGTTCGACGTGCCGGAGCGCATCTCCGGTCCGTACGACGGCAGCCAGGAAACTTCGAGGCCGGCATCGAGGCCCGCCTCGGCAAGGACTTCACCCGCCAGCAACACGCCTTGGCCGCCGAACCCGGCGACCCGGATACGCAGGTCCACCGCCGCGGCCTGGTTATCGGCGGACTCGGCCGGAGGGCGGTGCTTGCCATGGTTGCCCGGCCGGCCTTCCACCGTCATGCTTTCCCGTCCGCAGGTTATGGGAAGCCGCGGCGCTTCCGCGGCCGTGATCCCGAGTAACTCCGGAACACGATCGAGCGAGGCCGCCGTCTCCGGTGCGGGGCGCGGCTGCCGTTCGCCAGTGCGATCGCATAGAACGCCCAGCGGATAGGTCTTCTCCAATACGTCGCGCACCCACTTCTGGGCATCGACGGGGGTCATCTTCCAGATCGTCGGGCATGGCGACAGCACTTCCACCAGCGAAAAGCCCAGCCCCTTCACCTGGTTCTCCACCGCCTTGCGGATGGCCTTCTCGGCTTGCGCGATCTGCTTGTTGTCCCCCAGGCCCACACGCGCGATGTACGCCGGCGCGTCGAGTGTGGCCAGCAACTCGCCCACTCGCAGCGGATAGCCTTCCGTAGCCGCGCTGCGCCCGTTGGGCGTCGTGGTGCTCTTCTGCCCCAGAAGAGTGGTCGGCGCGCACTGGCCGCCCGTCATGCTGTAGATGGCGTTGTTCACGAAGATGGCGGTGATGTTTTCTCCGCGATTGGCGGCGTGCAGAATCTCCGCGGATCCGATGGCCGACAGGTCGCCATCCCCCTGGTAGCTGATGAGAATGCTGTCCGGGCGGCCGCGCTTGACGGCGGTCCCCACGGCGGGTGCGCGGCCGTGCGCCACCTGCACGTTGCCCACGTCGAAGTAGTAGTAAGCGAACACCGAACAGCCGACCGGGCTGATCAGAATGGTGCGGTCCTGGATGCCAAGCTCGTCGATGGCGCGCGCCACCATCTTGTGGATGATGCCGTGGCCGCATCCCGGGCAGTAGTGCGTCTGGTGCTGCAGCTCGTCCTTGCGCTCGTAGCGCAGGTAAAAGGATTTCGCCTTGCTGCGAACGACGGTGTATTCGGCGACGGTCTTAGACATAGGCCAGGTACTCCTCGGCGGGCCGCCGCCCGCAGTTGATGACCCCCATCTGTGCGGCGCGCGCGCGGACAAACTCCATCACTTCTTCGTGCGAAGGAACGTTGCCGCCACAGCGGCCGAAGAACTCCACCGGCCGCACGCCGTTCAACGCCAGCCGCACGTCTTCGACCATCTGGCCGTTGCTCATCTCCACCACGATGAACATGCGCGCCCGGTCTGCCGCACGCTGGAACGCCTCGGCCGGGAACGGATAGAGGGTGATGGGCCGCAGCAGGCCGACTTTCATCCCCTCGGCGCGCGCTTCGGCGGTGACCGCCTTCAGGATGCGGCCGACGATCCCATAGCCCACAAGCACGATGTCGGCGTCGGCCGTGCGCCATTCCTCGGCGCGCGCTTCGCGGCGCTCCGCCTCGCGGTACTTGGCTTCGAGCTTGTTGTTGTGCGCTTCCAGGTGATGCGGGTCCATGTGGAGCGACGAGATGAAGTTGGCGCGGGTGGCGGCATTGCCCAGCACCGCCCAGTCCGGCGCCGGCGGCAGGATGGCGCTTTCCGGGAATTCCACCGGCTCCATCATTTGCCCTACGAATCCATCCGCCACCACGAACACCGGATTGCGATAACGGTCGGCCAGCTCAAAGGCCAGCCCCGTCAGATCCACCATCTCCTGCGCCGAATAGGGCGCGACCACCAGCGTGCGGTAATTGCCGTTGCCCCCGCCTTTGACCACCTGGTGGTAGTCGCTTTGCTCGGCGGCGATGTTGCCCAGGCCCGGCCCGCCGCGCGTAATGTCGGCGACGACACACGGCAACTCGGCGCCGGCCATGTAGCTGATGCCTTCCTGCATCAGGCTGATACCCGGGCCGCTCGATGCCGTCATGCAGCGAATGCCGGCAGACGATGCCCCGTACAGCATGTTGATGGCCGCCACCTCGCTCTCGGCCTGCAGGAACACGCCGCCCACGCGCGGCATGTAAAGGGCCGCGGCTTCCGTAATCTCGCTGGCCGGCGTGATGGGGTACCCGTAGAACGCGCGGCATCCGGCGAGGATCGCGCTCTTCGCCAGCGCTTCGTTCCCCTTGATCAGTTGCTTGCTCATGCCGCCGCCTCCCTTCCCATCTCCTGAGTGCCCGTCCGGCTCGCATTCAACCGCAGAACCGTGATGGCCCCGGGTTCGGGACAGACCAGGAAGCATATGCCGCACCCCGTGCAACCCGAGCCTGCGTAAGTCGCGGTGCGATAGCCGTAGTGATTCAGGCGGTCGCTCAGCGCGATCACCTTCGGTGGACACGCCTCGATGCAAAGCCCGCACCCCTTGCACTCGTCGCTGTCCGTGCGGATCAGACCTCGATCTTGTTTCACCCCAGCAGTCATCCGTTTTCCCTTTCGGGCCCGCTCTCCCGCGGCTTGTTTTCCCGGTGAGTGCGAGTCTGCGGAGCAGGGGACAGGTCCCCAAAGCCCGATGTATGGTCAGACTTTGCCGGAGCAGTACGCAGTGACAACCATCACGGGGCAAACGGACCATAAAATTAAATTTAAGAGCCACTTACAACCCATAATGCAAGTCCTGAACACCGAAAACTTAACGATGTTTCGCGCGCTCGCCGGCCGGGAATGGAGCCCGGATTTTGCCCGTTTTTCGGGTTCTGTTTTCTGCCCCAGCCGTAAAATGAAACATCGTGATCGATGAATTCGCAGGACGGATTCTGAACCAACTGGCGGGCGAGGAAAAAGAGCTGCCCCAGCCCGCCGTCCTGAAGCCGAAGCAACAAAACATGGCCGGCCATTGGACCAGGCCGGTCCTGCTGGAACGAGCCGCCTATCTCGGCAAGCTGGCCAGATACGGAGACGGCTTCGAGAGCGAGACGATCAAGGAGTATCCTCAGCACTCGGTCATGCTCTCGTTTCGCAGCCGCACCGGCGACGCCGAAGTGCATGCGGATTTTGCCGGCATTTTCTACGTGGTTGAGGGAAGCGCCACCCTGGTGAGCGGCGGTACGGTGGAAGGCGCCGTCGAGATCACTCCGGGCGAGATTCGCGGCTCGTCGGTGATGGGAGGGGTCCGGTATGCATTGCGAGCCGGAGACGTGGCGCACATCCCCGCCGGCCAGCCTCACCAGTTGCTGGTTGAGGGCGAAAAGACCTTCACCTGCCTGGTCGTGAAGGTGCGCGAGAATCCCTAGTCGGCTTCCCGGGTCTCCCCTGTCCCCCTGGAGCACGCCCGCGAATTGCACGGGCAGACCCCCGCACGCGGGGTATCGGAAGCGGCCGCCCAGGCTCCATCCCTGAAAACCTGCCGCTCGTCACACCAGAATTTTCTCCCTCGCGCTCACTCCGCCCGATCTGTTACTGTCAGTAACACTATGACGAGCAGTCCCTCGCCCGATCACGACCCCGTGGAGCTCGGGGACCTCGAGCGCGACATCCTCTCCATCGTTTGGCGCATCGGCAATGTCACCGCCGAACAGGTTCGCGAGCAGCTCGACCGGCCCTTGAAGGACTCTACCGTGCGCACCGTCTTGCGCCGCCTCGAGGAGAAGGGCTACCTGGCGCACACCCTCGAAAATCGAACGTTCTTTTATCACTCCTCCGAATCGCGCCAGCAGGTGGCCGGACGCGCCGTCCAGCGCATCGTGGACTGGTTCTGTGACGGTTCGGTGGAAGCGCTGCTGGTCGGCATGGTGGACTCCAAGGTGCTCGACCGAACCGAATTGCAACGGCTTGCGGATCGCATTGCGGAAGCACAGAAAAATCAGGCTCCGGCGAAAAAAGGAGGCTAGGCGATGACGCCTTTTCTACTCGATACGGCGACCTTGGATTCGATCGCTGCTTCGTTTCACTCGCTTCTCCCCACCGGCATCGTCACCCTGGGTGACGCCGCCCTCCGGGCCCTGCTCGTCGCCGGGGTTGTCGGCGCCGGTCTGCGGATCATGGCCACCCGGCACGTGCCTGCCCAAAAGGCAGCCTGGGGCCTGGTGCTCGCCGGGGCAGTATTGATGCCCATCCTTGCGCCCTGGGCAAGAAAGGCGGACTGGGTTCCCGCCGGAGCCACGTGGGTCCTCCCCACCCATGGCTGGAGCCGGACCCTTCTCTCCCGCGCAGCCTCGCTCGAACCCGTGAAACACCCGCTGGAAACCCCAAGAGCAGCGCGCGCTCTCCGGTCTCTGCGGGCCGCTCAGCCCTTCGCCTCCTCGCTGCTCCCCGCCCAGCCTTCCGACGCGGGCCAGGCCGCCCCGCCGCAGGCCGCTTTCCAGATCCCCACCGTCGCTTCGTCCCAGGCGCCGGAAGTGGACATGGCTCAACCGGCTTCTCGCCGTCCCTTCTCCCTGCCGGTTTCCGATTTCGTTTGGATGATCTACGGCGCTATCTGCCTTGCCCTGCTGCTCCGCCTTGCCTATGGCCTGGGCGGGGCCATCGGATTGTGGCAGTCTGCCGTGCCCGTGGTGATCGATTCCCGGCTTGCCGCCGGCCTGCGCGTTCGCTCCAGCCGCAAGATCACATCCCCCGTCACCGTCGGCTCTGCCGTCGTGCTGCCCGCCGACTACCACCTGTGGGACACCGAGAAACTGCGCATCGTCCTGGCACACGAGCGCTCCCACGTGCGCCAGGGAGATTTCTACCTGCAGGCGCTGGCCGGTCTCTATACCGCCCTGTTCTGGTTCAGCCCCCTGGGCTGGTGGCTCAAACGCAAGCTCTCTGAGCTGAGCGAAACCATCAGCGATCACGCCGGCCTCGAGCAGGCCGACAGCCACGCCGCCTACGCCCGCATCCTGCTCGAATTCGCCGCCCTGCCCCGCCGCGCCCAGGTCGGAGTCGCCATGGCCCGCCCCGGCGGCCTCTCCCAGCGCATCGAGCGACTGCTCAACGAAAACAGCTTCCGGCAGGCATTCACCGGAGGCCGCCGACGGCTGCTGGCCGCTCTGCTGCTGGTTCCCGTCTCGCTGTTCGCCGCCACCGCCCTCATCCGCGTACAGGCCGCCCAGACCCTGCAACAGCCGGTCAGCGAACACGGTCCCGTCATTCTCCAGTCGCATCCGGAAGCCACCCCCGCTGCCCAGCCGCAGGTCCCGGACGATCCGGCGCCGCAGGCTCAGCCTGATCAGGCTTCCTCGTCAGAGGATGCCGACAATGCCCAGGAACCGGCACCCGCGCCGCCTGCCGGCCCTGCCGCGCCCGCCGCACCCCAAGCCACGCCCGCGGCCCCGCCCGCGCCGCCGCCCGGCGAAGACGAGGACAAGGACCAGTCCGACACCGCGACCACCTACTCCAACTGCAACGGCCGCTCCTCCAGCATGTCGGTGTCCCGGGGCAAAGGCTATTCCTACAGTTATTCCTCCGATGGCGACTCCTACGCGCTGATCTACGGGAAAGACATGCACGGACATTTCTCCGGCGACTGGCACAACAGCGAGATCGACAAGGCCCGCGCCATGGCCCACGGCAGCGACTTCCTGTGGTTCAGCCGCGACGGCAAATCCTACATAGTCGATGATCCCCAGATCATCGCCCAGGTCCAGGCCATGTACAAGCCCATGGAGGAGCTGGGACGCCAGCAAAGAGAGCTGGGCGATAAGCAGAGAGCCCTCGGCGAACAGCAGAGAGCCCTCGGCGATCGCCAGCGCCAGGCCAGCATTCCCACCCCCGATGTTTCCCGGGAAATGGCCGAACTGAACGCCGCCATTCAAAAGCTTCAGGCGCAGCAGAACGGCACCGTCACCATGCAGGATCTGGGCGAGATTCAAGGCAAGATCGGCCAGCTGCAGGGCAAGCTCGGCGGCCTGCAAGGCCAGATCGGCGCCCGCCAGGGCGAACTGGGCCGCGAACAGGGCCGGCTGGGCGAGCAGCAAGGCGAACTGGGCCGCCAGCAAGGCGAGCTAGGCCGGCAGCAGGGCCACCTCGCTCGCGAAGCCGATCACAAGGTACAGTCCATCATCGGCGACAGCCTGAAGGACGGCCGCGCTCGCCCAGTGCAGTAAAGCAGGGAACAGGGAGTAGAGAACAGGGATCAGGAAGTAGGGATTACGGAGTAGGGAGTAGGGAACAGGCTAAGAAAGCTCAACGCTTAAGCTTGGACATGACTGCAACAAGCATCTTATTTACTTCGCCGGATAGACTCTCGGCCTTGCTGTGCGACTCTCCGGTTCCGAAGCCCAATGCGTTCGAAATGTGAGTTGGGTCTGACGTTCGCAATTCGAGCCGCGCGCATGGCCAAGGAACTGAACATATTCTCCACGGCTCGACCTGCCATAACCCTCCGCAATGTTACTTGCCACAGACACGGCGGCACGCCGCATCTGATTTGTGAAGCCAAATCGTTCCGATCCCGGGAACGAACCCGTAAGCTCATAGATCGCCAGACTTAACTGAACAGCGCGCTGCCAAACAACAAGTTCCTTAAACGACTGCCCCACGAGTCTCTCCCTGTTCCCTACTTCCGCATCAAATTCCTCGCCAGGAAGAACACATTCGCCGGCCGCTCGGCCAGCCGCCGCATGAAGTACGGATACCATTCGTGTCCGAACGGCACGTACACGCGCACGTTGTATCCCTGCTCCACCAGTTGCCGCTGCAGGTCGCGCCGCACCCCGTACAGCATCTGGAATTCGTAACGGCCCGCATCGATCCGGTGCTCTGCGGCGAAGCTCCGCGACTGCGCGATCATGCGCTCATCGTGCGTGGCCAGCCCGTGATAGATCGGGCTCTCGAGCAGCATCCCCGCCAGCCGCACATAATTCTTGTCCACGTCGGCTTTCTTCGGAAACGCTACCTCCGGCGGCTCCTTGTACGCCCCCTTGCACAGCCGGATGCGAATGCCGTCGGCCAGCAGTTGCTCCACATCCGCCTGGCTGCGGTAAAGGTACGACTGGATCACCGTGCCGATCGCCCCTCGCAATCCGGGCCGGGAATGCAGGCGGCGCACGATATCCAGCGTCACCTGGGTCAGCGACGAATCTTCCATGTCGATGCGGACAAAGTTGTCCACCGAGCGGGCATGACGCACCAGGTCTTCGGCGATACTCTCCGCCAGGCCCTGCGAAAGCAGCAGCCCCATCTGTGTCAGCTTCACGCTCACATTGGCGTTCAGCTTCCGTTGGGCGATGGCGTCCTGCAGCCGGTGATATACGTCCGCAGCCCGGTGCGCCTCGGCTTCCGACGTAACGCTCTCCCCGAGCGAGTCAAGACTCACCGACATTCCCTGCTTGTTGACCGCCTCGGCCACCCGCAGGGCGTCGTCGATTTCCATCCCCGCCACAAACCGGGAGCTCAACTTGACTCCCGCGCTGGAGCGCTCGCTGAAGCGCCGCAAAGAACGATTGTGAGACAACGCAATAAAAAACGAACGAAAGAACGACATGTGTACTAGCCCTGTCCAGCATTGAAACCGGAAACCTCAGTGTCGCACACGCAGGCCACGCCCCCGCCGTGAGCGGGAACACATCCCGTGGAACCGATCCGCCGTCCGTTACGTTATCAAAGTCATGAGGATTCCCTCCCCGCTGCCGCCAAATGGATTCCGCCTCGGAGGTCGAATGAACCCCGTAACGCTCGGCTTGAGTAGCCGCGGAAAAACTCGCAACGCAACGTGCCTTGCAACAGGGCACGGCTTTCGTCGTGCCGGCAAAGCCGCAAAATCGGTGCGGGCGCTGGCTGTCTTACTCCTGGGCCTCTCCGCCGCCGCCGCCCAGGAAATGCCCCGAACCCCCGGAGACACCCTCAGCGGAAAGCACATCATCCTCGCCGACCAGGCGCGCGGCCGCCCCGCGATCCTCGTCGCGGGATTCAGCCGCGAAGGCGGCAACGGCACCGGCGCCTGGGTCAAAGCCATCCAGTCCGACAGCGCCCTGTCCGGCATCCCGGTCTACGAGATCGCGCAGATCGCCGGCGCTCCCGGCTTCATCCGCGGCGTGATCCGCAGCGGCATGAAGAAAAGCGTGCCCGCCGCCGAGCACGACACCTTCGTCGTCCTCGCCCAGGACGAATCCCCGTGGCGAAGCTACTTCAGCGTTGGCGACGACAAGGTTCCCTATGTGCTGGTACTCGACGCGGCCGGCAAGGTCCTCTGGCGCGGCCACGGCTCGCCCGCCGGCCAGGAGCCGGAGTTGAAAAACGCCGTCAAGCCAGTCAGCCCCTAGCCGCTTCATGCATGGAAAGAACGCCGCAAAAAGTGATTCATCACCCCGGGCGCAATCTCGGCGGATCACTCCAAAGGCAACCCAGGATCACGGAGCCATCTCCGCGGGCCACCGGTAATGGGCCACCGCGCGATGGGGCGCGAACGCAGCCAGCGAGGACTCCTCGGCGCCCGCGCCAATGTTGTGCGCTACGGTTGCTCCGGATCCGCCCGGCGTGGCAATGACGCCGATGTGCGCCGGCCGCCGCGCCCACCAAAACGCCACCGCTCCGCCCATAAACCTGCGCCGGTCCATGTCCCTCACTCACACAGATTCGCCGATGAAATGCCCCGTCATCATTGCACCCGAAAAATCGCGCTCCCGTGAGCCGGGATTGTCAACCCGCTTACCTTCGGCCCTTTCAGCCTGGTTCCGTCCCAGAGATTCTTGCCGCTATGCACGTCGCACTTGCCCCATCTTGAAGACCCGATTTGATCCCAGTCGAAGCTCAACGTCACAGGCTTGTCGTCGAGATTGAAGAACGCATAGCTCCGCGTTCCGCAATCCACCTCGGTCGGCCCGCCCACCCACACGCGAACATTCTCGAACCCCTTCGGCAGATCTTTCACGGCTTCGCTGAACTGGGCGGTTTGATCGAGGTTCACCACCTCTCGATTCGTCATCAACGACCGCACGAAGTCGTCGAGCTTGGTCAAATTGCCGCCCATGATCAGCGGCGATCGCGACACCGCCCACAGCGCGAACTCGGTCCTCTGCTCGTCCTGCGTATACCGCGACTGCCGCGCGTCGCCCCAACCCGGATGCGGCTCGAGCGAGCCCTCGGGCAGCATGTCCGGATCGGGCCAGTTGCCCGGCTTGACGTAGGCCTGCCACGACGCGATGCGATCGAATTCACCCTTCAAACCGAAAGGAAACTCGCTGCCATTCGTCTGCCGCTTCGCAGTCCACACATCCCAGTGATCATCGGTGATGCGCCACATCTGGGCGTACTTCGCCACTTCCGCCGCGTGCCCCAAAGCGGTCGGGCCCGGCGACAAACTCAACACGATCGGTCTTCCCGTCTTGCGAATCGCCTCCGCCAACTGCCGGATCTCCGTCAGCCGGTAAGGATGATCGCTGATGCAGTCCACCTTGATGAAGTCGAGGCCCCAGCCCGCATAGAGCTTCATCATGCCGTCGTACCAGGCCTGACCGGCAGGCGTGTCGCTGACGCCGTAATTGCCTTCATCCCACGGGCACGTGGCCTCGAGATCCGCCGCGTCCTGCGCGTGAAAACTTGTCCCCCCAATCGGCAGATTCTCTTTCACCACCTGCCGCGGAATGCCGCGCACGATATGAATGCCGAACTTCAGCCCCTGCCCATGCACCCAGTCGGCCAGCGGCTTGAACCCCGCTCCGTTGGCCGAGGAAGGAAACCGCCCCGCATCCGGAATCAGGTTGCCGTTCGCGTCCCACACATACTTGCGCGCCGCCACCGTGCCGGCGAAGGGATCCTGCATGTACCACCCTTCGTCGATCACCGCATACTGCCAGCCATATTGCTTCAGGCCGGAGAGCACCTTCACGTTGTCGCGGTACTGGGCCTCGTCGATCGTCAGGCCATAGGCATCCCAGCTGTTCCATCCCATCGGCGGTGTGGGAGCGGCCGACTGCTGGGCCGCGCTGATCGAAACAGCCAGAACAAAACCCAGTGCGCAGAAGAACCGGCTTCGGGGCATGACGAAACGTATAGCACATCACCGATATACCAAATCCGGATGCCCCAGGTCCCCGGTTTTGGGGCCCTGGAAACCACGATGCCAATCGGCAAATCCGGGCGGTCGAAGACCTAAACTTCGATCTTCGAAAATCGCTGCGCGCCCACGACCAGCAAGAGAGAGCCAACCACGACCAGGATCAACAGATCGAGCCGCGGATCGAAGGCCGAGTGGCCCAGCAGCACGTGCCGCATGCCGTCGATGCCGTACGACAGCGGATCGGCCTTGGTGATGTAGCTGAGTACCACCGGCAGACCGGTCAGCGGAAACAGCGCCCCCGACAGGAAATAGATCGGCATCACGAGGAAGTTCATGATCAGCTGAAATCCCTGCATGTCCTGCAGTCCCGACCCGATCGCCATGCCCAGCGCCGCAAACAGCAGCGCGATCAGCACCATGAATCCCAGCGCGATGGGCACCGTGGCCAGGTGCGCGGGCCGGAACCCCGCGATCAGGCACACGATCGTCACCAGCAGCCCCTGGATCACGGCAACCGTGGCGCCTCCGAGCGTCTTGCCAATCATCAGTTGCAGCCGCGACACCGGCGCCACCAGTGTCTCTTTCAAAAAGCCGAATTGCCGGTCCCACAACAGCCCCAGCCCGGAAAAGATGGACGAAAACAAAACCGTCATCCCGATCACGCCGGGAGCGACGAACTGGAGGTAATTCCCGTTGCCCGCGCGCTGAAATACCGGCCCCAACCCGAATCCCAGCACCAGCAGGTACAGCAGAGGATTGCCCAGCGACGCGATAATCTGCGTGCGCGAGCGCAGGTACCGCTTCACCTCGCGCAGCCAGAGAATGTAAATCGCACTCATCGCTTGCCTCCGCTCCACATCTTTGCAAATTGCCGCATCGCCGCCGCCGGATCCGCGCTCTCGTCGCGAATGGTCGATCCGGTCAGCTTCAGGAATGCGTCTTCCAGCGTCTCCGCGCCGGTCTGGTCCTTGATCTCGCGCGGAGTGCCCTGCGCGACAAGCTTGCCGTGATCGATCACGCCGATGCGATGCGCCACGCGATCCGCCTCGTCCATGTAATGCGTGGTCAGAAACACCGTCACCTTCTCCGCCTCGTTCACCTTCTTCACGATGCGTCCACAACTGGTTGCGGCTCTGCGGATCGAGTCCCAGCGTCGGCTCATCCAGAAACAGAATCCGCGGCGTGTGCAGAAACCCGCGCGCAATCTCCAGCCGCCGCTTCATGCCCCCGGAGAATTTCTTCACCTGGTCCTTGCGGCGCTCCCACAGCTCGAACAGCTTCAGCAAATCCTCGCTGCGCTGGCGGCGGATCTTGTGCGGCACGTGATACAGCACGCCATGGATTTCCATGTTTTCCCACGCCGTCAGGTCGCCGTCCAGGCTGGGATCCTGAAACACGATGCCGAAGCGCTTGCGCACCTCGTTCTGCTGCTTCTGCGGGTCCAGGCCGTCCAGTTCGATGGCCCCGCTGGTGGGCTTCAGCAGCGTCGTCAGCATCTTGATGGTGGTGGTTTTCCCCGCCCCGTTCGGACCCAGGAAGGCGAAAATCTCCCCCTCGTCCACGTCGAACGACACGTCGTTGACGGCCGTAAAAGTACCGAAAGTTTTCACCAGATTCCGCACCCGGATCATTGGGAGACGCGACCTCCGAAGCTGATCAAATCTGTTCTGTTTGTCAAAAGGATTATCTCAGGGACATGGCCGGCGGCCAAATCCGATTCGCGGAGAGGATTCCTGCGCATGATAGAGTTCGAATGCCTCTCGCAACCGGAGAGTCAATTGAAGTCTCAAATGCCCAATCGTTTTGGAACAGGGCACAACTTCCAGTCGTGCCGGACAAGGCCAGATAGAGACGCGGGCTTTAGCCCTTTCTATGCCCATGCGGGATGGCTTTCGGCGGACCCTCCGGATCGCTTCCGGCACCGGCAGGCCTCGTGGTCACCGGCTCTTCGGGCTCGAGATCTTCCGGCAATGGCATGGGCGCCTTCTCTCCCGGCCGCGACTCAATCGCGGTCGTCTTCATCGCCGCAGCGTCGGGCCGATCGAGAGCGCCCGGCTTCCCGCCTCCTGCGAGCATGTCCACGCGATAGCCGGCCTTCTCGATGGCCCTCATCTCCTCCGCGATGCCGTTACTCACGGGCACAGCCGCGGCGCGCGTCGGAGCCGCTGTCCTCGCCAGTTTCAGAAGTTCCGGCAGTGAGAGCCACCAGAGCAGTTCCTCGTACCGCTCGCGGACCACGTAGCCATGGCCGCCCACTTCGTTGTAGCCGGTCAGCCAACGCACGTCCGGATCCTGCCAGAGCGCTGCCGGGATTCTCGAGCGGAAGCCAGGATCGGGCGCAACGGAAGCTGCTTCGGCCTCCCGGGCCTCCGCGGCTTTGGACGTCGTGCTCTTGGTCGCAGAATCCTCGATCCGCCCCGCGCCCGATTCCACCATCAGCAGCACCTTGACTCGCGCCGCGGCCCTCCAGCCCTCTTCGCCTTCCATCCCCATCGCCTGGAATCCCTGGGCCAGCGGTTCGCGCAGTCGTAGCCGATCGAACAGGTCAAGCGCTGTGCGCGCAACCGGTTTGCCGTCGAGGCCATCCGCCAGCACCTGCAGCAGGCACCACGACATCACCGGTCCCCACAGCGCGGTGGCCGCCACCTGCGGGCTGTACGCCGGCAGGACGCGGCGCGCGGCCGCCGGCCACGGGCCCGGCATCAGAGCCTCCACCGAGGCCAGGCGCAACGCGCCGCGAAGGCAAGCGCGATAGGTCTGCCCCAGCGACTCGCTACGCGCCGCACGCGCCTGGCGCCCATCGCCCGCCATTCGCGCCCAGGCCGCATGCAGTGCGGGAACAAGAGGCTCGCAACCGGCCCACGCCGCATCCAGGAACTCGCTCTGCTTCTTGCCCGGCTTCTTCTCCACGGTGGTGGCCACGCCGCCAGGCACCTCCGCGGCATCGGCGCACATCCGGATCAATGCGGGATCGAGCGCCGCCTGTAACGCATTGTGTAACGGCAACAGCTCATAGCTGATCAACGCGTCGTCGAGATTGGGAACGCCGCGCCCCGCAAGATGATCGCAGAGTCGATCCCATGCCTTCTCCTCGGTAGCGTGCAGTTCCCGCCAATCCAGAAAGACATAGCACTGGTATGCGTGCAGGCTCACAGTAATGCCCTGGTCGGCAATGTCGTGGGCGCGGCGCAGGTATTCAAGCCCGGTGAGCGAATCTCGCCAGGACACGATCGATCCCCGATCCTCCAGGCCCAGGCCCTCCCACACAGAGCGCTGGCGAAGCTGCCCCGCGCCCTTGTCTGCATACGCGGCGGAGATGCGCACTGTCCCATAACTCGTTCCGTAGCGATTGTTATAAACCACCAGCGCGCGCTCCGGCCCGCTGCGATTGGAATAGGCGAAGATGCTCTCATCCACCGAGCCCGAAGGCTCGAACAGGTCGTAGAGCAGGAAGTTGGCGCTTTCCGCAAAAAGCCAGCGCCGCCTCAGCAAGGGCGCGATCTCGCGGTTGTGCCGATCGATCAGCCCCTGGTCCGGCCACTCCTCGTAGCGCGGCCGCTGGTACTCCATCCCGTACTTCTCGGTGAATCCCTCCACCTGCCCGTGCCCGAACATCGGCAGCCCGGGCAGCGTGGCCATCATCACCGCAACCCCGAAGCACTTGTCGCCCTTGCCGAACTGGTCGATCGCCGTGCGCTCGTCGGGATTGCTCATGAAATTCACGTACCGCTTCATGATGTCGGGGTCGAACTCCAGCGTATTCTTGAGAACCGAGCGATAGTTGACATTGTCCTCATCGCGCAACATTACCATGAAAGCGCTGTTGTACACCCGGTGCATGCCCAGCGTGCGCACAAAGTAGCCTTCCATCAGCCAGAAGGCCTCGGCCAGCAACAGAGTACCGGGCACCTCGGCAGCTACGCGGTCCACCACCTCCCGCCAGAACTCGTGGGGCATGTGGCGGTCGAATTCGGCCTGGTCCATGCTGTACTCGGCGCGCGAGGGAATGGCGCCGCTCGAGCCCGGGCCTGGAAACCACAGCCGATGAAAATGGCGCTTGGCCAGCGTCATCGCCGCATCGAACCGGATCACCGGAAACAGCCGCGCCACATGCAGGATCGTCTGAATCACCTGCTCCCGCACCGCGGGATTCAGGTAATCCAGCTGCGCCGTGTCGTTCCAGGGAAAGCTGGTGCCGTCGTTGCCGTGGTAAATGTAGCGCGTTTCGCCGCTGGATTTGTCGCGGCGCTGAAACACCACCGCGGCGTCCGTCTGGGTGTAATAGTGATCGTCAATCTTGATCTCCACCCGCCCGTCGGCAGAGAGATCGGGGCCATGGAAGCTGTACGCCGGGTAGGGCGACTCCCATCGCGAGATGAACCACTCGGGGTGCTCCACCACCCACGGCGAATCGATGCCCATGTGGTTGGGAACCATGTCGCTCGCCAGCCGGATGCCCTTGTGATAGCAGCGGTCGCGCAGTCGGATGTACGCAGGCTCACCGCCCAGGTCGTGGGCTATGGCGTAATCGAACAATGAGTAGGCCGACGCCACAGCATCGGTGTTGCCGCACAACAGCTTGATGGTCTTCGACGCGCGGCTGCGCTCCCAGATGCCGATCAGCCACAGGGTGTTCATGCCGCGATCGGCAAGACTTTGCAGTTCCTCGTCGGGAATGTCGTCCAGCCGCCGAATATCCCGCTGATAGAACCGGCTCAACTGCGCCAGCCACACCCACGTGCTCTTGGCGATCATCACCGCCGTCGGCATCCACGCCGTGTCGGCCGAGAACTTCTCGTACTCATGCATGGGATCGCCGAACACGGGCACCTGCGCGGTGCTGGCAATCGACGGCCATTGCTGCATGCCCGCCTCGCGCCGCCTGCGCGCCGCTTCCTCCGCCGCACGCCGCGCCATCATTGCGGGCGTGTTGTACTGCATCCAGATGGCCAGTTCTTCTTCGTGAAGGATCTCCCCGGCGATCTGCAGGTGCCGGTCGAGAGCATCGCCGATCAGCGGCTTCCACATCTGGCGCACCAGGTCCAGTTGCTCGCGCAGCGATTTGGGCGAAGCCGCGGCGGGAGCCCGCAGCAGTTCCACCAGGTTCATCGGCCTGGCGCCGGGTAGCGGAATCAGCGGCCGCGTGGCAAAGTATTCGGGCAGCTTCTGCGTCACCTGCTTGTAAACCGTCTGCTCGGCGAGTGGCTTTTCCGCGAACAGCTCTTCGAAAGGCTGAAAGGCCTCATTGCGATTGGCCGTCCACAGGAGCAACAGTTCTTCGAGAGCGGCTTCGCGGTGCGGTACCCCATTCGTCGCGCCCCGCAGCCATTGCTGCGCCGTCTGGTCGCCGCGCATCACGCTCTGGCCGGGAAAATGCTCCACAAACGTAAGCAGCAGCCGGTCCAGGGCCTCCGGGCTGGTTTGCTCGCCGAAAAAGGCCAGCGCGTCGGCCATCACGTTGCGATCGTATTGCTCGCGGTAGCGGGCGATCACCATATGGCTGGCCTCGTCGATCAGTCCCATGGCGAACAGGGCTCCGGCGTGCACCGCTCGATCGGGGTTGTTTTCCGCCGCCCGCACCTGGTTCATCTTGTGGGCGAAGCGCCGGCACGCAGGCATATCGGCAAACACCACGTTGCCGTTAAAGGAAAACAGCGTGTCGGAGAACTCGTAGCGTTCCCGCGCCTCGCGCGAAATATGGAATTCCATCATAAAAACGTGCTTTCCAGCCTGGACGCATCCGCCAGATCGAAGAATCTTCCCTCTCGGTGGCCGCTGCGGCCATGCCTTTCCGGTGCCGCAGCAGTAAAAGTAACATTCCGGGCCGCCGAGATGCTGCCAACCGTCAGCCCCTTTTTCCTGCGGGATCGGAAGAGCGACGACCTTTACGTGCTCCGCCCGAAGCACAACTCCGCCCGCGAAATCAATATCGATGCAAGCCATTGCAGGGGGATTGCTTCGGAGGAAGATTCGATCGGTGCCGCGGACCACAAGCCGAGTCGCGGCTCGGATTCAGCTTCGACTCTGGTACAATCAGGGAGCGCGAGGATGCGTTCGCAATGTCCTGATTGCGAGCCATTTAGACGAAGACGGAGAGGTGGCCGAGTGGTTGAAGGCACCCGCCTCGAAAGCGGACGTACTCGAAAGGGTACCGCGAGTTCGAATCTCGCCCTCTCCGCCAGAACAATTCCCCGGGGTTCTTTGCCATCCCCGTTATCCGTGTTCGATTAGTTACTTAACCCACTCCATCCCGTTCGATATTGTCCATGATTTCCACTCCGTCTGGTCTTGCAGGCCTCCGGCGGGCGACGGCCTGTCCGCGGAGCCCCGGGGCCCTTTGCCGCCTGCGGATCCCTGCTCCGCAACCCCGGCAAGCTGATCCCAGCCAGAACCTGCTCGACGCTGTCTGGGACGCTGCCGCCGTCGCCGAGATCTCATGGGTCCGGCGCGCTGCCGCGCCGGCGGTGGTTGACGACCCTGACGATAAAGGTTCGGGGAACGAGAGCCGCAAGATTCAGCCGCCGGTCCAGCCCATGACACTCGCTAAAATGACGTACTGGGATTGGAATACCGCCCCATCTGAGCTCACCTGCGGAGCCCGGGCCGGCACGATCGGGCCTGGCAATGGACAGGCCCGAACACGGAGATTCGCGTGAATGTGAGTAGTCCAGCTTCCCTGAATCGCAACCTGGAAAGTGGGGTTCGGGTCTCACCCCTGCGGAAGATTGCCGCCTATGGCAAACGGCGCTGGAGCCGGGCAGCGGCATGGCAACAGGCACTCGCCATCGCGCTCGCAACCATGCTGGGACTGCAGTTGTTCATGCGTCTCATGACCGTCATCACGGTTTCTGACCGGGGATGGATCGTTTGTTGGCGTCTCTGTGGTGTAACCGCCGCCTGCATGTTGCGTACCCGGCGACGCAGATGGCCGTGGATTCTATTGGGACTGGTACTCAGCCTCCTCTGGACCGGATTCCAGATCCATGCTCCCGCACCCGATACGGCCATCTCCATCGCTGCGAATCTGCTCGAGGTGTGTATCGCGGCGTTTTTCCTGCCTCCGTTCACCAGCGTGTCGCAGTGGATTCGCGCCCCGCATATTTCCTGGCGGTTCATCATCTTCGCACTCGTACTGGCTCCGATGGCGGGAGCCATCGTCGCGTCGGGGTATTTCGCCCGGCAAAACCATTCCAGCTACATGCAATCCGCCCTGTTCTGGTGGTTGGGTGACTCGCTGGGCATGGTTCTCTGGCTGCCCATGACCCTGGTTGCCACCACGCCGGAACTCTACGCGCTTTTCCGCTGGAACAAACTGCCCAGGACACTCGGCCTTCTCGGACTGATGACCGGGCTGTCGTGGCTCGCGTTCTTGACCAGGTCGGCGTCGCTTGCATTTACGATCCTTCCGGTTCTTCTATGGATCGGTCTGCGATTGGGTTTTACCGGATCGGTTCTCGCCACCAATATGCTGGCGCTGATCTCTACCGCCGGCACTTTGACCGGCCATGGGCCGTTCATCCTGATGGAAAATAACCCCGATCTCCAGATTCGGGCGCTGCAGATCTTCCTTATGGCGGCAATGCTCATGGCCCTGCCCATCAGCGTGGTGCTTCTCGAACGCGAAGCCTTTGCCAACCAGCTACAGGATGCTTACCGCGAAATGGAACTTCAGGCGACCGTCGATCCGCTCACCGGGGTCGCCAATCGCAGGCGGTTTGACGAGGCGCTGCATCGGGAATGGCAACGAGCCATCCGGCAGAGGAACCCTATCGCCCTTCTGATGGTCGATTCGGACGCGTTTAAGGATTACAACGATTTCTATGGCCACCAGGCCGGAGATGAAATTCTGCGCCGCATCGCCGATGCCATGCGGCGCGTAGTCCACCGTCCCACCGATCTCGTAGCGCGTTATGGTGGCGAGGAGTTCTCCATCCTGCTGCCGGGGACCGACGAGGCAGGAACACGTCACCTTGCCGAAGACGTACGCAACGCCGTTCTGAACGAGCATGTCGTGCATGCAAAATCCGCATCGGGGTTCGTGACCGTTTCCATCGGCTGTTGGTCGGTCATTCCCAGCACCGACAGCAACCCTTCCATGCTCATAAGGCAGGCAGATGCAGCCTTGTATGCAGCCAAGCAAAATGGCCGTAACCGCGTGGAATATGGATTCACCCCGGCGGCGAACTCGTGACCGGGCGGAAGAGCCTGGTCACGTTCACTTCCTGGATTGCGGCATGGGATTGGCGATGAACCTGGGTGTCGTTGGATCGTCAGAGAAGCGCCAGGCCGACAAGTAGGCAAGGTCGAGGATCTTCTTCATTTTGGAGAAATCGATCTTCTCCACCGTGTCGGTGACGTGGTGGTAGTCGGGATGGAAGCCGGTAAACCACCAGAACGCCGGGACATCGTGCAGCACGAACGGAAACTGATCGGAACGGAAGAAGACGTTCAGCACGCTATCGTGATCGAAGCGGTCATCCAGCACCAGGCCCACATGCGCGTTCTCCTGCTTGACGACCGCATCGTACTCCGGGGAATAAAACGCGCCGATCAGGTTGAGGCGGTTGGAAGTATCCGGGGGTATCTCGATCAGGCCGTCGGTTTGCCGGCTTGGGCTTTCGTCGCGCCCGATCATATCGAAATTGATCTGCGCGCGGGTCGTGGCCAGCGGCCGGAGCGGATGTTGCGCCATGTAGTACGAGCCCAGCAGCCCGCGTTCTTCGGCAGCGAAAACAACAAACAGCAGGGAGCGCTTCGGGCGCGCGCCATTGGCGGCGAAGGCGTGCGCCAGTTCGACCACGCCCACCGTCCCCGAGCCGTTGTCATCGGCGCCGTGCCAGATCATCGTACAGTTCGGGCCGGCCGCGACCGGATGTCCATGGTCATCCACTGCCACTGGCGCCGCTTGCCGGCCGGCGCCGCCCTCACTGTCGCTCTTCGCGACCTCGGGCGCGGGACACGGCGATGAGCCGTTATGGTCGTGGTGGGCGGTGATCATCACCGTTTCCGCGCTCAGCCTGGGATCGGACCCTTGCAACAGGCCGGCTACATTCCACGACGTTCCGGCGCGTTCCGATGCGTTCGCCAGGTGAACGGTGAGGCTCGTGTCGGGCAGCGGCCGCCCTTGGGACGTGAGATTTCCGTCGATAGCCGATTGCAAAGCCGACGCTTCGTCCTTTCCCGATTTGCCGTGCGCGGCGCCATCCGTTGCCAGCAGCTCGTCGGCGACTTCGTCCACCACAATGAGCGCGGGAATGCGGACCTCGTCGTCGCCGACCGCTTGCTGGGGTATGGGCGTGGTCGGCCCGATGCCGCCGCCGATTCGCGCCATGCGCTCGGCGTTGGTGGGATGCTTGCGGTTCGGCTCCGCCACCACCAGCAGCGCCACGGCGCCATGGTTCTGCGCATTCACCAGCTTGACGCGCGTGGTCGCGTACCGCGTGTTGCCGGTGCCGTTAAAGATTGAAGCGGCATCATCCTCCTGGGGTTCATGATCGAAGACCAGCACGATTTTGCCGGCCGCATCCAGGCCCTTGTAGTCGTCATAGCCCAATTCGGGGGCAGTGATTCCGAACCCGGCGAAGACCACCGGCGCGGTCAGGTTCACCTGATGGCGAAAACCACCCGTGACCGCCGGCGCCTTCCACGTGGTGTCCTTGCCTCCGCGAGCCAGAGTCAGGGAAGTCTGGGCGCGATCCACCCGGTATTCGACCAGGGGCACTGCCTGCATGAAACTCGGCTGTCCCTGAGCGTCGGTGGCTGCGGGGGTGAGTCCGGCTTTCGCAAATTGATCAGCGATCCACTTGACCGCCGCCTCATCGCCAGGCTGCAGGCTCATGCGACCCTGTAGCGAATCGCTTGCGATGTACGATAGGTTCCGTTCCAGATTCTCTTCCGTAATGGCGCGGAAGCCTTTCTGGAGGTTGGCGGGTACCGGAGTCTGCGCCGGCAAGCCCGCCAGGGAGAACGCCGCGAGGAAACACGTACCGATGAGTCGTCGCATGCGAAGTATCTTACATGCGCCATGTCCGCATATTTTCCAGTGGATGTTTCGAAAAGCAGGTCTGGGAACAGGCACGACTTTAGAGACCGCGGAAAAAACTCTCCGCGACACGTGCTTTGTAACCGGGCCCGACAAAAGGGCGAACTGAAAACAAATAATCTATTGATTTCTCAATAGGCAGAATGGGCGGGATAGCCACATCCCCAGCACAAATTTTTGGCACCGAGCGAATGGCAAATCACATAGTATAATCTGGTCAGTCTAGTCAGAGTGGGGATACCTCAATGCCAACAGCAAAAAGGAAGATCAAATTTAAACCGGCCCAAAAGAAAGCCGTGAAGCATGGCGTTTGGCAGGTGCAAACCGCCAAGGCACAGTTCAGTGAACTCCTGCGTCGCGCGCGCGCAGAGGGTGTGCAGATCGTAACCAAGCAAGGGAAAGACGATGTCGTCGTAATGCCGATTGAACAGTACCGGAAGCTGACGCGGCGCTCCCGGCAGCCTGCTAGCCTCGTCCAGTTCTTCGCGCAGTCTCCCCTGGCTGATATCGATCTGAACCTCGATCGAGACCGCGATTACGGGAGAGGCATCGAGTTATGAGCGGGTTCTTGCTAGACACAAACGTAATTTCGGAGCTCCTCCGGCCAAAACCGGAACAGAAGGTTGTTGAGTGGGTTGAGGCTACCGACGAGGACTTGATCTTTTTAAGCGTCCTGACGATCGGCGAGATTCGCAAGGGCATCAACCTCCATCCAGATGGCGGCAGACGCGCAAAGCTAGAGGCGTGGTTGGCGTCAGAGGTTCAAGCCAGGTTCGTGGACCGGATCCTGCCCATCGACGAGGCAATTGCAGAGCGTTGGGGACTGCTCACGGCGAAAGCCAGGACCGAGAGAAATCACAAGCTTCCGGTGGTTGATGGTCTGCTCGCCGCAACTGCCCAGCATCACGACCTAATCCTGGTTACTCGGAATGTAGACGACGTGGCGCCGACCGGCGTGCAACTGTTCAATCCATGGGGCTGATACGCCTAAAGCGACACCGTCTCAGCAGGCCGTTGGCCTTCCAAACTTCTGATTTGCCCACAAACCGCCCGCGACCCAGAATCCTCGTATACTTGTGTCCGAAGCGAGGCAGTATGGAGATTCAGAAGTTACCGAGAGTATTTGTGCTTCTCCTGAGTGCTCATCGAGTATTGCACCCCTTGAAGATGATCTCCTATGCAAAGAGGCTCACGGCAATTGCTCTTGTGTCGAGTTGCTCAATCGCTATCGGCCAAACCTCGTCGGCCAACCAGCCTCGTGCGGGCCAAATCGTTTCCGAGGACATCATCGATCGACTTGCATCGGGCGGCGTTCCTCCCCCTGACCTTAAGCTACGACCGACTCAGAAGGCAGAGGCGATTCGGCTGCTCAAGGCCGCGAAGCGACGCGACACGGGGCTGCGCAAGCAATTGGCGATATATCTCCTCGCGACACTCGGCCAAGATTATCAACTCAACCGCGACGATCTTCTACGGATTTGGAACGGGTGTGTGGTCAAGGACTTCAACACTGGCTGTGACGAGAACACCGGCGATATGCTGATCAAACTCTATGGTCAAGGACACAGGGAGCTTTTGCGCCCAATCTTAGCAGGATGCCATTACAGCGACGGCGCCCTCTCGGAAGAACTGTATCCGTTCTACACTGATCGACTGGAACACAGCCCCAAGGAGTTTGTTTCCTTCCTCGCTTCGTTTCCCCTGAACGAACAATCGGACATTTGCATACACGTCGGCGGTGATGTGTGCGAGCAGACAGGCGGTGGACCAACGAACGGCACCTACCCCGACGCTTTGCGAACAGTTCTCGGTAACCTGAAGACAACAGGCGGCGACATTGCCAATCGTTGTTCCCGCGCAGTGCGGAAGGGATATCGAGACGGAGTCGCAGCGATCTTGGAGGAGGAAAAAGGGCCGCAAGCTATGCGCAGATGATGAGTGGCGAAATGGTTGTTGGTGTATCACCCCCGATGCGGAACTTTCGATATGCAAGAAACTCGAACTCATGGTCTTCGCGGTTATTCGAAGCACACAATTAGCACAAGAATGGCCGAGCGTTCTGTCGAACTATGAATCGGAAGTAGTTCGCGGCCGCCCATTCAGCCAGGGCACGCGCTTCAGTCGGGCCGCAAATACTCCAAAATTCATGCCCGCTTTAGCTCCTGACGGATGCTCTTCACTCCGATTCGCTCGCCTTTCGATGTTTTTCCGCAGCCTCTTTAGTCGTGCCGGGCAGCCCAACATTACCCGTGGGCTTTAGCCCCGAGGAAAGGTCTTCCTGCCCCGAATTCATTTTTGAAATAGGCTCAGCCCGCTTCCTCGATCATTCTCCGTACGGCACCCAGATATTTTTTACCTGGGTTGCGTGCTGGAGAAACCAGCGGCCTTCGGCCTGCGCCCGGTCGAACCAGTTGTATTGGCGGCCATCGTTGGTCCAGACCTGCTTCATGTTGCCGATGGAGGCGGCGCGCACCATCGCGGCTTCTTCGTCGCTGCGGAAGCACCAGATGGCGTCGATGCCGTCGTGCCCGGCAAGAGTCTTGCCTAACTCGGCAGCCCGGCCCGCGACCAGGTTCACCACCCCGCCAGGCACGTCGCTGGTGTCGAGCAGCTGATAGAGATCCCCCTGGATGAGTGGGTAGCCTTCCGACGGCACGGCAACCACGGTGTTACCCATCGCCATGGCAGGCAGGACCAGAGACAGCAGGCCGAGCAACGGCGCGTCATCAGGAGCCAGGATGCCCATCGCGCCCACCGGTTCCGGCATGGCGATGGTGATATTCCGGCCCGGCGGATGATGCACCGCGCCTTCATATTTATCCGCCCAGGCGGCATAGGCAAAGACCCGCTCGATGGAGAGGTCCGTCTCGGCCCCGGCGTTTTCCTCGCCGATGGCGCCGGCCAGCCGATGTGCGATTTCGTCGCGGCGCTGGATCATGTTCTCCGCCAGGTAATAGAGGACCTGCGCCCGGGCATGCGCCGTGGTCCGCGCCCATCCCGGCGCCGCCCGCGCCGCTTCCACCGCATTGCGGATGTCCTTGCGATTGCCGAGCGGCGCCTCGCCGAGCAGGCGGCCATCTTTGCCGTAAACGGGAAAGGAGTAGCCGGAATCCGGCCGCGCCTGTTTGCCGCCGATGTATTGCTTCACGGTACGGTCAATCGACGAGCCGGCCGGACGCGAACCATCCATCTCGTCGTCATTGATTTCGGCGCGCGGCGCCGCGGCTTTGGCTGGCGCCAGGCTGTACAGCCACTTCGGAGTCAGATACTCCAGCATGCCCTCGCGGCCGCCCTCACGCCCGTAGCCCGATTCGCGATAGCCGCCGAATCCGCACGCCGCGTCGAACTGGTTGGTGCAGTTCACCCACACCACGCCGGCTTTCACCTGCGCGGCCAGGTCGAGAGCGACATTGATGTTCTCGCTCCAGACGCTCGCAGCCAGGCCATAGACGGTGTTATTCGCCAGTTCCACGGCTTCCGCCGGGGTGCGGAAGGTCATCGCCGCCAGCACCGGTCCAAAAATCTCCATCTGCGCCACGGTCGCCGTGGGGTGCACCTCGGTCAGCAGCGTGGGGAGAAAATAGCAGCCCTTCTGAGGCAGCGAAATGTCGGGCTGCCAGCAGCGCGCGCCCTCGGCAACACCCGCGTCCACCATGCGGCGAATGGTTTCCAGTTGCGCCGGCGACACAATCGCGCCAATGTCGATCGCCTTATCCAGGGGATGGCCGACGCGAAGCGTCTCCATACGGGCCCGGACCTTGGCGTAGAGCGTCTCCGCGACGCGCTCCTGCACCAGCAGCCGCGAACCGGCGCAGCACACCTGCCCCTGGTTGAACCAGATGGCGTCCACCAGGCCCTCGACCGCGGAGTCAAGATCGGCGTCGTCGAAAACCACGAAGGGCGATTTGCCCCCCAACTCGAGTGAGAGCTTCTTGTGCGACTGCGCGGTAGCCTTGCGGATCATGCGCCCCACTTCTGTAGATCCGGTAAACGCAATCTTGTCGATTCCCGGATGCTCGACGATCCTCTGTCCCGTGGACGGCCCCCCATTCACCACATTCAGCACGCCAGCCGGCAATCCCGCTTCCATCGCCAGCTCTGCGAGAGCCAGCGCGGTCAGCGGCGTGTTCTCCGCCGGCTTGATCACCACCGTGTTGCCCGCGGCCAACGCCGGCGCTACCTTCCACGCGAACATCAGCAGCGGAAAATTCCACGGAATGATCTGGCCAACGACGCCGCAAGCCGTATAGTTCGGGAACTCCGACTCCACCAGCTGAGCCCAGCCTGCGTGATAGTAGAAGTGGCGCGCCACCAGGGGAATATCGATGTCCCGGCTCTCGCGGATGGGCTTGCCGTTATCCATCGTTTCGAGCACCGCCAACCGGCGCGAGTGCTTCTGTACCTGCCGCGCGATCGCATAAAGATAACGGGCCCGCTGGTGCCCGCTCAAAGCCTGCCATGCGGTGAGAGCCCGGCGCGCTGCGGAAACCGCTGCTTCCACGTCGGCCGCGTTGGCCACCGCGACTTCGGCGAGGATGTCTCCGCTCGAGGGATCGCTGGTCTCGAAGTATTCACCGCTCGCCGGTTTCACCCACGCGCCGTCGATGAACGCGTCGAACCTGCGGTGATGCCGTTCCAGCCACTGCACGGCTTCCTTCGGATCTTCCGGCGCGGCGCCGTATTCCATGGTGCGGAACTTATCGACGATGCTGCTCATTTTCGTTCTCCAAATTCACTGCGACTCAAGCTGATTCAGAATCGACCAATCTGCCCAATCTATGCACTGCACAGCATTTGCATCGATACCCGCTTGTGCCAGTGGGACCAGGACAGAAGGAACCCAACTGAACAGCTTGCCCTTGCGATAATAAAACCACGTGTCCCACGGCGGAGCGTCGTGATCATCAAAGAAGCCTTCCGCAGCAACTTCCGACGCTCCATCGAATACGGTCTCATTGGGCATATAGGTCAGAATCGAACCTTCTGTTTCGATGGGGAGCGATAATTCCTCTCGGTTGAGTTGCTGAGCTAATAGTTCAGAACGCCTAGTCACCAGTTCCTGTACGGCAAGTTCCTGTGGCGGCTCTTCGAATTTTTCATGAATATCTATGCTCGGCCTTAGCAATGGGCTGCGTAATTGGCCGCGCAATTTGGTGAACGATCCGTAGTCGATATTCTTAAAAATCTCGGTCGCACGTCGATCCGGCTTGCCGGTTCTTTGATATGACTCTCCATTAAGCTTCCATGCTTCAGAAAGCAGCGCCCGCTGCCGACGATCCTCTTCGGTCAACGGTGGTTCAGCAGTCAACGTTCGCATTCGACACCAACATCCTGCCTCAGCGAGAGCTTGTCGTATTCCGGAAAGGGACAAACGGGCCTCCATTCGCCTGCTCACGCCATCGGATGCCGATACGCCGCCGAATAACGGCCCGTCGCGTGATGCTCCAACTGGCGCTCGATATCGCCCAGCATGCCGCTGGCGCCGATTCGGAACAGCGACGGCTCCAGCCACGCGCGCCCCAGTTCGTCTTTCATCATCGCCAGCCAGTCCAGCGACTGCTTGGCGGTGCGGATGCCGCCCGCAGGCTTGAAGCCCACCGCCATCCCGGTCCGTTCGCCATATTCGCGGATGGCACGCACCATCACCAGCGAAACAGGCAAGGTTGCGTTCACGCTCTCCTTCCCGGTCGACGTCTTGATGAAGTCCGCACCCGCCATCATGGCCACCCAGCTGGCCCGCGCCACGTTGCGCAGGGTCATCAGGTCGCCGGTCCCCAGGATGGCTTTCATGTGCACCGGGCCGCAGGTTTCCTTGAACGTGGCCACCTCGTCATACAATGCCTGCCACTCGCCGTTGAACACATGCGCGCGCGTAATCACAATGTCAATCTCGGATGCGCCGGCGTCGATGGAACGCCGAATCTCCTGCACCCGTTCCGGCAGGGGAGACAAACCGGCCGGGAATCCCGCCGAAACCGCCGCCACCGGAATGCCCGACCCCTCCAGCGCCCTCGCCGCTGTCTCGACAAACGTGTGATACACGCAGATCGCACCCACCGTCAGGTTCAGTTCTTCAATGCCAAGGCTCTCCACCAGCTGCCGCTGCAGCGGATTGCGGGCCTTCGCGCACAGCCGCTTCACGCGCTCTGACGAATCGTCCCCGCTCAGCGTGGTCAGATCCATGCAGGAGATGGCGCGCAGCAGCCACGCCGCCTGGTGCTCTTTCTTCACTGTCCGGCGCGCCGTATGCGTCGTCGCGCGGCGCTCCACGGCGCTCGTGTTTATGCGCACTTCCTCCACCCAGTCCAGATTCAGCGCAATGCGCCGGTTGGATTCCAGCGGACGTCCGTGCAAAGTGATCGGGACGGGCGGGTTGGCATTCATCGATACTGCGGGCTGAGGAGCCATATTGTTCCCTGTCTGTAGAGTGAATAGTTTAATCCACCACTTCGCTGAATTCCCCCGCCCCTCGCAAAAGATAGTCGCGCTGGAGCCAAATGCTTGTTACTCTTTCCGTACCGTAACCGCGGGTATTTGCCGTGACGACGCCGCGTAGGGGCGGATCGGGCTGCGCGTCTCTGTGTTTGCGTTCGCTTCCCCGGTTCCCCGCGTCAGCCCGGCCTTGGAGGATGAATTTCCCATGGAGCTTAGGATCGTAGGCCTGAACAAGGTCTACAAAGGCGGCGTTCGCGCCCTCGACAATGTGAACCTTATGATCCCGGTGGGCCTCTACGGACTGCTGGGTCCGAACGGCGCCGGCAAATCCACGCTGATGCGCACCATTGCCACCCTCCAGGAACCCGACTCCGGCTCCATTCACATGGACGGCCTCGATGTGCTTCGCTCCAAGGACGATGTCCGCAAGATGCTGGGCTACCTGCCCCAGGACTTCGGCGTCTATCCGCGCGTAAATGCCGAAGAGATGCTGGACCAGATCGCCCTCCTCAAAGGCATCGCCGGCCGGAAACAGCGCCAGGAAGTGGTGCACGAAATGCTCCACCGCGTGAATCTCTGGGAGCACCGCCGCAAACGGCTTACCGGGTTCTCCGGAGGAATGCGGCAGCGCTTCGGAATTGCGCAGGCGCTCATCGGCAATCCTCGACTGCTGATTGTGGACGAGCCCACCGCCGGCCTCGATCCGGGCGAACGGAACCGCTTCTACAACCTGCTTGCCGAGATCGGCGACAACGTCATCGTGATCCTTTCCACGCACATCGTCGAGGACGTCATGGAGTTGTGCAGCAACATGGCCATCATTCACCTCGGCAAAGTGCTTTTCGCCGGCTCCCCTGATGCCGCGGTGCGTTGTCTGGAGGGTAAGGTGTGGCGCAAGTCGGTGGCCCGCGACGAGATCAAGGACTACACCAGCCGCCTGCCGGTCATCTCCAACAAGCTCGTCGGCGGCCGGCCGCAAATCCACGTGTTTGCCGATGCGCCCCCGGGAGACGGATTTGTCCCCGTAAGCCCCGATCTGGAAGATGTCTTCTTCGCCAGCCTTGCCGGCCTGAACTAGGAGCGCCCCATGGGTCATTTCTTCTGGTTTGAGATTCGTTACTGGTTGCGCTCCGTAATGCTGTGGGTCTTCACCGGCATCGTCATGCTGCTGGTGCTGCTGTCCATGAGCACCGACAACGTGACGGTGGGCGACGCCATCGGCAATACGTTTCGCAATGCGCCATTTGTCGTGGAGCAGTACTACTCCATCTTCTGGTTCATCACCCTGCTCATGGTAACGGCCTTTGCCAACTCCGCCGCGGCGCGCGAGTTCGCATACAACATGAACCAGATCGTGTTCACCAAGCCCATCCGCAAAATGGATTTCCTGGTGGGCAGGTTTCTGGGCTCCGTGGTCATTTCAACGATACCGATGGTGGGCATATCCCTCGGTGCTCTATTGGCCAAGTGGATGCCCTGGGCCGACGCCGACCGATTCGGCCCCGTGGTGGGTGCGGCGCACTGGCTTGGCGTCCTGGTTTTCGCCCTGCCCAACACGCTGTTTATCGCGGCCATCATGTTCACCATTGCCGCCCTCACCCGCAGCACCGTCGTCTCCTTCCTTGGCGGCCTCTGTCTGCTCGTTGCCGATATCATCGCGGGCGTGCTCACCGGAAAACTCGAAAACGAGAAGCTGGCAGCCATGCTCGATCCCTTCGGCAACGACGCGTTCGCCTACATGACAAAGTACTGGACCGTTGCCGACAGAAATACTCGCGCGCTCGGTTTCTCCGGGATCCTTCTTTGGAACCGCCTGCTATGGGTCGCCGCCGGGTTGTTGGTTTTTGCTTTTTGCTGCTGGCGATTCAGTTTCGCTGAGCGCGCCGGCCGCGCCGGAAGCCGGCAGGGGAAAGCGTCCGATGCGGTCCGGCCAGACGCGAAGGGGCTCGTGCCCGTCCTGCCCACCCTGAGTTTCGGCGCCGGCACGCGCTTAAAGCAGCTTCTCGCCTCCATCCGCATCGAGTACCGCCGCCTGCTCAAGACCGTCACATTTATCGTGGTCACCTGTGCGGCTCTGGTAAACAGCATCACCGCGTTGATCTTCAGCGCCACGGAGTCTTTTTTTGGACTGACCACCCGCCCGGTCACCTACGCCCTGCTTCAGATCATCGCCGGCACCCTTTACCTGTTCCTGATCGCGCTTATCACCTTTTTTGCCGGCGTGCTCGTTTGGGAAGAACGCGATGCGGGAACCGCCGAGGTCAATGACGCCTTGCCCGTCCCCGAGTGGCCCGGCTATCTCGCCAAGTTCATCGCCTTGATCACTGCCATCGCCTCGATTGAAGTTCTCGTAATGCTGGTCGCTCTCTGCGTGCAGGCCGCGCACGGCTATACGCGATTCCAGCTGGGCCTCTACATTGAAACCCTGCTCGGCCATGATCTGCTCACCTTTGCCTTCTTTGCCACGCTGGCGTTCCTGATCCACGTTCTGTCGCCCAACAAGTACGTGGGCTATTTCGCGTTTATCGGTGTCATGATCGCCAACGCGTTCGTGTGGCGCCCTCTGCACATCGGCACCCGGATGGTACATTTCGCCAGCCTGCCCCCCATGACGTATTCCGACTTCTTCGGCTACCAACCGTATATGAAAGGCTGGAACTGGTTTGCCTTGTACTGGACCTTGTTCTGTTTCCTTCTCGCGGCGGTTACCATCCTGCTGTGGCCGCGCGGAAAGGATCTGCGCTGGAAGGCGCGCATCGACAACGCGAAGCTGCGCTTCCGCGGCGGCGTCCGTGTCTGGACCGCGGCCTCCGCAATCGCCTTCGCCGCGGTTGCCGGCTGGGTCTACTACAACACCGAAGTCCTCAATCAGGTCGAGAGCGAAAACGACGGCCTTCGGCGGCAGGCCGATTACGAGAAGACCTACAAGCGCTATCAGCATCTGCCCCAGCCGCGAGTGACAGACGTCCGCTACGACATCGCCCTTTACCCCGCCACGCGTGAGTTGGTGATGCGGGGCGCGGAACAGATCAAGAACGAGACCGCCAATCCGATCGACGCCCTGCACCTGACCGTGGCCCACAACTTGACATCCACCGTCGAGCTGCCCGGCGCACAACCGGCCCAGGAGGACAAACGTCTCGACTATCGCATCTACAAGCTTTCCCCGCCTCTCGCTCCCGGCGAGGTGCGAACGCTGACCTTCGATGTGGAATCCCATCCGCGGGGTTTTGAGAACCAGCTTACCCTTACCGGCGTAGTCGAGAACGGCAGCTTCCTCAACTCCTTTTCGGTGCCCCAGATCGGCTACCAGGACGGCAACGAGCTTACCGATCCCAACGATCGCAGGCGTTTCAAGCTCAAAGAAAAGGACCTGATGCCGTCGCTCGAGGACACCTGCACCGCCGACTGCATGAATACCTATATCACCAACAATTCCGATTGGGTCAACGTGGACACCGTCATCAGCACCAGCGGCGACCAGATGGCCATCGCCCCGGGATCCCTGATCCGCCAATGGCAACAGGACGGGCGCAACTTCTACGAATACAAGCTTGACCACTTCGCCATGAATTTTTACTCCTTTATGTCCGCGCGGTACCAGGTGGAGCGGCGCAAGTGGAACGATCTCGACGTCGAAATCTATTACCTCAAGGAGCATCCCTGGAACGTTCCCAAGATGGTCAACTCGGTGGAGAAGTCGTTCGCGTACTACACGGCCAACTACGGGCCTTACTACGACAAGCAGGCGCGGATCATCGAGTTCCCGCGCGTGGCAGCGTTCGCGCAAGCCTTTCCGGGAACCATGCCCTACTCGGAGTCAATCGGATTCATCGCCTCCATTGAGAAGCCTGACGACATCGACATGGTCTTCTATGTGGTGGCGCATGAAATGGGACATCAGTGGTGGGCCCACCAGGTGGTCGGCGCCAACATGCAGGGCGCGACGTCGCTCTCCGAGACGCTTGCCCAGTATTCCGCACTGATGGTGATGGAGAAGGAATACGGCGCCGAGACCATGCGCAAGTTCATGCAATACGAGATGGACAGATATTTGCGTTCGCGCGGCACCGAGCGGCTGAAGGAGCGGCCATTGATGCGGGTTGAAGCCAGCCAGGGGTATATTCACTATCGCAAGGGCAGCGTCGTGATGTACTACCTGCGGCAGATGATCGGCGAAGACGCCATCAA
This sequence comes from uncultured Acidobacteriota bacterium, assembly GCA_963706455.1. GTDB lineage: Bacteria > Acidobacteriota > Terriglobia > Terriglobales > Acidobacteriaceae > Telmatobacter. The sequence continues at coordinate 83,585 of CAVPNO010000094.1, forward strand.
CCGCGCGCTCCGCAAGGTATTGGCTCAGTATCGCTATGCCCAGCCGCCCTATCCGACCTCACTGGCGCTCGTCGAAGCGTTGCGCGGCGAAACTCCTCCCCAATACCAATACCTGCTCAAGGACCTTTTTGAAGACATCACGCTGTTCTCCAATCGCACCCTGAGCGCCACCGCCCGCAAGCGCACCGACGGCAAATTCGACGTAACGGTGGAAGTGGAGACTCATAAGTACAACGCCGATGCCAAGGGCGCGGAGACCGAGGTACCCGTCGATGATTGGATCGAAGTGGGCGCGCTCGCAGCCCCCGACAAGGGTAAGCGCTACGGCAAAGTGCTCGCCCGGCAACTGGTTCACATGACCGGCAAAGGCGGCAAATACTCCTTCGCGACCGACTCCATGCCCGATAAGGCGGGGATCGATCCGTTGCTCCTGCTGGTGGACCGCCTGCCCGAAGACAACCTGAAAAAAGTCGACGCAGCGCAGAAATGAACCGGGCGGAATTCCGGCTGTCCCGCCCATCGTGATATGTTCATTTGCGTCGCAATGGAAAGGACGAATATGGGAAACCGGCGCAACGGCCATCCGGCACAGCTTGAAGAAGAACGCGCGAACCACATGTGGGCAGCCTCCCGCCGGCCCATGGCCTGGAAGGCGCTTGCGGCTGCCACCCTCGCCGTTGCAATTTCGTTTGCCTCTCCTGCCGGTGCGCAGAACCCTGGCCCATACAACGTGCTCAAGATTCAGCTGGTCGGAGGCGATGGGGGATTCGACTATGTCACTGCGGATCCCGACGGCCGAAACCTGTATGTTGCCCGGTCGGGCCAGGCCGGGCACATCGGAGTCTTCAACCTCGACACCCTGGTCCAGGTGGGAGATATCCCCGGCACCAGCGCCCACGGCGCGGCAGTCGACACCGCGACGGGCCACGGTTTCGCCACTTCCAGTCCGGTGGTCATGTTCGACGCAAAAACGTTTGTCATCCTGAAGAAAATCGACGTGCAGGGTCACCCTGACGGCTACCTCAACGACCCCTACAACCACCATTTCTACGTCCTCAGCCACGCCGCGCCGAATATCACCGTGCTCGACGACAAGGACGGCTCCATCCTGGGCACGATCGATATCGGCGGCGCCCCCGAACAGGCCGCCACCGACGGCCGCGGCAAGATCTATGTCGACATCGAAGACAAGTCCGCGATCGCCGTGATCGACGCCGGCACCATGAAGATGGTCGGCAAATACGACCTTTCCAGCAAGGGTGGAGGATGCGCCGGCCTGGCCCTGGACGCCCAGAACAATATCCTCTTCGCCGCATGCCGCGACAAGAAGAACATGATCATCCTCTCGGCAACCGACGGCCACATCCTCACCGACCTGCCCATCGGCAACGGTTGCGACGGCGCCGTGTTCAACCCGGCGACCATGGAAGCATTCAGTTCCCAGGGCGACGGAACGCTTACCGTGATCAAGGAGGATTCGCCCACCAGTTTCTCCGTTGAGCAGACCGTACCCACGCCCGCGCGAGCCAAAACGCTGACCCTGGACACAAAGACCAACCAGATCCTCAGCATTACCGCCGAATACGGTCCCGTGCCTCAAGAACCCGCCGCGGAAACCCCTCCTCCGCCGCCGCCGCCGGGCGCCCCGGCCTCCGGCCCTCCCGCATGGATGCGCGGCCCTCGCCCACCCATGATTCCCGGCTCTTTCCAGATCCTGGTGATCGGAAAGATTTCTTACCGAACCATGGGTCAATGAGCACGCCCGGCCTATTCGCTCCCGAACCTCTTCTTCAGATCCGCGGCCGAAAGGTCACTGAAGACCGGAGGAAAGTTGCGCTGCGCTGAGATTCTTCCGTCCTTCCTGATTTCGAGAAACTCCTTTTTGCCGTCGCTCCATGCCGGCCAGTCGGGCAGGCCCTGGGCATTCGGATTGCCGGTTTTCGCGAAGTTGGTCCAGTACGTCTGAACCAGGTTCGAAAGCCCCGCGTCGTCGGCAGTAAACGGCAGCCATTGCCAGGTCGGGTCGCGCAGGGCTCCAAACACAAAGGGAATCTCAAGGCTGTGAAATGCGCCCAGCTCGTCCTGCCCCTTGCCCGGGATGGAACGATCGAAGCGGTAGACGAAAACGTGCTGGCCGGCGGCATGGGTCAGCGCGGCCATCGCACCCACCGGACAGGCCGCCACCAGGTTATTGGCAGCCTGGTCCACGCCGGCGCTTCGGCGCAACAGTATCTCTCCAACGTAAGCCGCAATCACCGGCCTGGTCCAGATTCCAAAAAACGGCCGTGCCGCATCCGTGAACTGCTTCAGCGAAGGAGAACTTCCTCCGCTCTTCTGATTCTTCACCGGATTTCCCGGCGCCGCCGCCGCCAGGCGGAAGGCGCTCAGTTCGCGCCCGTTCATGCCGATCAGCAGATCGACCTTTTGCAATGATCCGCTCAGGAAAGCTCTCTGCGAGGATTGCCGGAGCACCCAGCCATCCACGGTGAAGGAAGACGTATCCCCGCCGTAGCGCGCTTTGGCCTGCGCCACCAGTTTCACCACCTCGGCTGCAGGCACAGCACGCAATCGGTCCAGGGGAGTTGCATGCGGATCTCCGGGCGCCAGGTCGCCTGTAGCCTTGCCCAACGCCTCAGCCTGCGGCAACGCCTGCGCCGGACCGAATGCCGGGCCGCTTTCGGAGATGACCCGCCGAAACAGTCCCTCCGCCAGCGGAGAGGTCATCAGCATGGCGGCATCGATCGCCCCCGCTGATTCCCCAAACAGCGTGACATTTTTGGGATCGCCGCCAAACTGAGCGATGTTCTTCTGCACCCACGCGAGCGCGGAAATCTGGTCCAGCAATCCGTAATTCCCTGAGGCGTGGTGCGGCGATTTTGCCGTCAGGTCTGGATGCGAGAAGAACCCCATCACGCCCAGCCTGTAATTGACGGTCACCAGCAACACGCCGCGCGCCGTCAGGGAAACGCCGTTGTAGGTGGATTGCGCCCCGCTTCCCGCTGTGTTACTGCCTCCGTGCAGCCAGACCATCACCGGAAGAGCCTGCTTTGCCGGCCACCCCGGCACCCACACGTTCAGATAGAGGCAGTCCTCCGACGACTGCAGCGGCGGCTCTGTATAGCTCGAACCGTACGCCTTGGCCATGGGGGCCAGAAACGGAACCAGTCCGGCGGAGTCCTGCGTGCACGGGGATCCCGGCCGGGTTGCATCCCTCACGCCGGTCCAGGGCATTGCCGGTTGCGGAGCCTCCCAGCGCAATGCGCCCACGGGAGGACGCGCGTATGGAATTCCCATGAACGCAACCGCCGGTCCCACATACGCCCCGCGCAGGGATCCCGCATCCGTCTGCGCCACCGGGTCGCCTTCCGCATGGCCTTCCGCAACCGGCGCCGACAAGCCGGAGAAGGAAGCAGCGGCGTAGCTGGGGTAAAATCCGCCTCTCACCCAAAGGTAGACAAACCCAACCAAAACCGCGAGGAGGATCACAATCCCAACCCGGCCCAGAATCCGCAATGTTGTTCGCACGTTTCCCCCAGCGAGACGGTCTGTTTCGATCCGCCATTCGCCGCTCACACGCGCACCCGTATCCGGTGTGCAGCGCGTTGCAGCCATTCACACGATCGCCTCGCCATCATATTCGAAAGGCGTCGGGGGGAATGTAAGGTCAACGATGTGAAACTGGATGCGGATGTTGGCCGTTGCCGCTGCCGGCCGGCCTTGCGGCATGATGAACCAGATCGGGGCGGCTCCGGCCAAGCCGCCTCGACGGTCTTCAGGGCCGCATCTGTCGGCTACTTTCGCCCGATGATCCACCCAACTACAACGCCAAGCGCGATCCCAATTACCAGTGAGCCAACGACGGTCTCCACGGGATGCCGCTGCAGGCGCTTGGTGGTATCGTCAAACAGCTCTTCGGCCGCATCGCCGGCCTGCTTGGCTACCCGCTTGGCTGCGCCGATGCCATCTTCCACCGCTTCCGCCATGGCGGATGTCAAGCGCGATGCCGCTTTCGCTGTGTCCGATAGGTGCTCGCCCGCCCTGCCCATTACTGTATCTGCCATTTCTTGCTCCTCTCCCTCTTGGATGTTGAATAGTATAGGACCGGCGGTCCGCGGGAAAGGTTGCAATCCGATTACCAGCTATTGGTACGCACGGTTCAATGAAATCACGTGAACGCCCGGGGATCGACCAATCCGCCGGACGAACCCTGATTGGAAATCCTGTGGGGAGGGAACGAACCGGACGCGCCGCCTACCCGAAAAACGCCTGCACCACGTGGTTCACCACGAACGCCGCCGTATAGGCCAGCACCAGCATGTATGCGAACTGGAACGCCGGCCACTTCCAGCTGTTCGTCTCGCGCCGAACCACCGCCATGGTCGACGTGCACTGCATGGCGAAAGCGAAGAAGATCATCAGCGCCAGCGCGCCCCCCAGCGTGATGTCGTGATGCAGCGCGTTCTGCAGGCTGAGCGCCTGCGTAGTGGGGTCGGTTCCATAGAGCGTGCCCATGGTGCTGACCATCACTTCGCGCGCCAGCACGCTGGAGATCAGGCCGATGCCGACCTTCCAGTTGAATCCCAGGGGCGCAATCGCCGGCTCGATGAAGTGCCCGATCCGTCCGACGATGCTGTCGGCCAGTGCGGCGGGGGTAAAACCTCCGCTCTGGGTGTGTATCAGCGGCAAATGCTCGCCCACCCATAGCACCAGGGTGACGGCCAGAATGATGGTACCGGCCTGCCGCAGGAACACCCGCCCCCGGTCCACCAGCCGCATGGCCAGCGACCGCACCGTCGGCATCCGGTACTGCGGCAGCTCCAGGATGAACGGCGTGTCGTTCGACTTCAGGATCGAGCTCTTCAGCAGGAACGCCGTGGTCATCGCAGCCACGAAGCCCGCCAGATAAAGCCCCAGCATCACCAGCGTCCGCAGCCCAAGAAATCCGTGCAGATACGTAATGTTGGGCACGAAGGCCGCGATCAGCAGCATGTACACCGGCAGCCGCGCCGAGCAGGTCATGAACGGCGTTACCAGGATGGTCGCAAAGCGGTCGCGCTTGTTTTCAATCGTGCGCGAAGCCATGATGGCCGGCACCGCGCAGGCATACGCCGAAAGCAGGGGGATGAACGCCTTGCCATTCAGGCCGGTGGTGCGCATCACGCGATCGGCTATCAGCGCCGCCCGCGCCAGGTAGCCCGAATCTTCGAGAACTCCGATGAACAGGAACAGCAGCAGGATCTGCGGCAGGAACACCAGCACCGACGTGATGCCCTTCCACGCGCCGTCCAGAAGCAGCGATTGCAGCCACCCCGCCGGCAGCAGCGGGCGCACCAGTTCCCCAGCTCGCGCCAGCACGTCCTGAAATCCATCCGAAAGCGGCTGCCCTATAGAGAAGACCACCTCGAATACCGCGATGACCACCACCAGGAACAGCAGCGGTCCCCACACCCGGTGCAGCAGAACATTGTCCAGTCGCCGGCTGTTCTCCGCCGACAGCGGCGCGCGGTAGCCCGTCCGGTGGCTCACCTGCGCCGCCCACGAGTGGGTGCTGGCCGCATTGCCCAGAACCGGAAGGATCAGCGATTGCGGCACCGCCCCATTGCCATTCCCGTTGGCGGCGTGCCTGGCACCATTCGAATGTTGATTGAGAAACAGCGGAACCGCTTCCATCCCCGATCCGCGAACCGCGCTCACCTGCGCCACCGGGGCGCCCAGTTCCCGCGCCAGCTTCAGCGGATCGATTTTGCCGCCGCGCGCTTCCATCAGATCGCTCATGTTCAGCAGCACCAGCGTCGGCAGCCCGAGCGCCAGCACCGGCGCCGCCAGCATCAGTTGGCGGGTTAAATGAAGCGAGTCCAGGACTAATAGAACAGCGTCGGGCTTGGGGGTGCCCGGCATCTTGCCCTTCAACACATCCACCGCAACCCGGGCATCCTCGGAGTAGGGGGTCAGGCTGTATACGCCCGGCAGATCGATCAGCGTCAAATCGTCCCGGCCCACGCCCGACATCAGGCCCATCCGCTGTTCCACCGTCACGCCGGGGTAGTTGGCCACCTTCTGGCGCAACCCGGTCAGCCGGTTAAACAGCGTGGACTTCCCGGCATTCGGCGGCCCGATGATGACCACCGTCCGCAGCGCTCCATTCGAGCGCGCCTCGGGGGGCTGAAAGTTGGGCGGAGCGCAGCAACTACTGCTCATCGCGTAGCCTCGGCCAGGTCGTCGTGAGTCTTTTCCGTGTCCGCGTCGGCAGGGCGAACGCGAATCGCTTCCGCCGTTTCATGGCGGAGCGCAATCTGCATGCCATCAATACTATAGACAGTGGGATCGCCGGCCGGAGCCCGGCGCAGCGCGGTCACCAAAGCGTCGGGGACAAATCCCATATGCATCAGGTGGTTTTGTACGGATTCAGGTAGGTCCAGGGCGACGAGAATGCCGCTCTCGCCCACATTTAACTGGCTCAGCACGCGCACCTGCCGGACTCCCTGGGACCGCCGGAATGGCAGCACCCTGGAACTACGACCAAATAGGTCTGAATTAAGTATACGACCAATTCGGTCTGAGTTGCAAACCTCGGGCGATGCCATCTCTGTCGACCTCCCGGAGGAATCGCCGGCATTCTCTTGCCGGCCCCCTCCGATGCCCCCTCGCGGACCCTCTTCCTTGAAAATGGTGATTCCTTTCTACCAGCGACAACCCTTGCGGTATGTGACATAAATCACCCCGACTGGGAGACTGAGTGCCCCCCAGATCCCCGATTTTTGCGAACCTGGGAATCATGCCGTCCGTGGAAGGTGTTAGAAGAGTGGCATGGATGTAAAAGCATTCCGGGCTACTCTTGACAACGAAGCTCCGCCACCGAACTTCGCCCCGACTTTGGCCGCTCTCTGGTGGGATGCGAAAGGCGACTGGGCCCAGGCCCACGGCCTGGTAGACGAACTCGAAACCCCCAACGGCATGGCCGTGCACGCCTATCTGCACCGCAAAGAAGGCGCGCTGTCGAACGCCGATTACTGGTACGCGCGCGCCGGTCGGCATTTCCACCGGCCCACGCTCGAGGCGGAATGGGAAGCCCTTGTGGACGGCCTGACCTAAACAACGGATTTCCGGCTCCGGAATCTGGTTTTCGACCCTGTTACTCCGTAAACGGCGCTGACTTGCCGGGTTTGTGTTTCCTTCTTCCTCGGGGGAACGCACATCCCACCTGCCCCTTGTTTTCCGCACATCTCACCGCCGGCGATCCCGCACTCGATCTAATACGGTGACTCCACACTTCCTGAGACTCGTCTGGCAGCTTCACTCCCCGCTGGAGCACCCCTTGTTGTTGCTCCGCAAAGCGGACCGGACGAGAACGGACGCATACTCACAGGAAAGCCGAGGCATGAGCATCGATCCAAGAGACGCGTCCGCCGCCCGTTCTGAGCCTTTTCCTGCCCAGGAGGAACTGCCGGTACGCGAACCCTCGCCCGAAATCGGCGAAGGTCTCGGCGTCTTCCGCGCTCTGCTTTTCATGCTCATCCTCTACCTCGCCGCGGGCTTCCTTCTCTGGTTTGCCTGGCACGCCTGGCGCCATTGGGCCTCTCGCTGAATCCCTCCTCATATTTGGCCTGACCTCTCGTTCGCTCCATCAAACCACCGCCCCGCCGGCTCAAAATCTGACCACCATATGGGATTTCTCGACCACCCTGTGTCATCGATCACAGCGGCTTGGTGCCCCAGAGACGAGACTTTCCCTAGCGGCTTCTTTGCCTTTCGCCGCGCCTGGAGCAAATGCGAATGAGTGAACAAGACATGGTCATCATGGATGGGAATGAGGCTGCGGCCTCGGTTGCCTATCGCCTTTCTGAAGTTGTCGCCATCTATCCCATCACCCCCTCGTCCCCGATGGCAGAGTGGGCCGACCAGTGGCGCTCGGAAGGAAAGAAGAATATCTGGGGCGCGTTGCCGATCGTCGAGGAACTGCAGAGCGAAGGCGGCGCCGCCGGCGCCCTCCACGGCGCCCTGCAGGCGGGTGCGTTTAGCACCACGTTTACCGCTTCCCAGGGCCTGCTGCTGATGATCCCCAACATGTTCAAGATCGCCGGTGAGCTCACCCCGGCGACCATGCACGTCACCGCCCGCACCCTGGCCACCCATGCCCTGTCCATCTTCGGCGATCACTCCGACGTGATGGCGTGCCGTTCGGCCGGCTGGGCCATGCTTTCTTCCAATTCCGTGCAGGAAGCCCACGACCTGGCGCTCATTGCGCAGACCGCCACCCTGGAATCGCGCATCCCGTTCATGCACTTCTTCGATGGCTTCCGCACCTCGCACGAAGTGGGAAAGATCCTCCCCATCACCGATGACATCATCCGCTCGATGGTGGACGACAAGTACATCATCCAGTTCCGCCAGAACGCGCTCAGTCCCGACCGGCCGATTCTCCGCGGCAGCGCGCAGAACCCGGATGTCTTTTTCCAGGCGCGCGAAGCCTGCAGCCCCTTCTACAACGCTGTGCCCTCCATCGTTCAGCAGGTCATGGATCGCTTCGCCGCGCTCACCGGCCGTTCCTATCGCCTGTTCGACTACTACGGCGCGGCCGATGCCGAACGCGTGATCGTGATCATGGGCTCCGGCGCGGAAGCCACCGAAGAAGCCGTCGATGTGCTGAACCGGTCGGGCGAGAAGCTTGGACTCCTGAAGGTTCGCCTGTATCGGCCGTTCGACGCCTCGGCCTTCCTCAAGGCGCTCCCGTCCACGGTCAAGTCCATCGCGGTGCTCGATCGCTGCAAGGAACCCGGCGCGTCCGGCGAGCCGCTTTATCAGGACATCGTGACCGTGCTGGCCGAGAACGCCGCCAATCTGCCCTTTGCGGCAATGCCAACGGTCATCGGCGGACGCTACGGCCTCTCCTCGAAGGAATTTACGCCCGCCATGGTCAAGGGCATTTACGACGAGTTGACCAAGCCCTCCCCCAAAAACCACTTCACCATCGGGATCGACGACGACGTCAGCCACACCAGCCTGAGCTACGATCCGGACTTCTCCACCGAGGATCCGAAGACCGTGCGCGCGCTGTTCTACGGCCTCGGCTCCGACGGCACCGTGGGCGCCAACAAGAATTCCATCAAGATCATCGGCAGCGGAGACGCCCAATTACGCGCAGGGCTACTTCGTGTACGACTCGAAGAAGTCCGGCTCGATGACCACGTCGCACCTGCGGTTCGGCCCCAACCCGATCCGCTCCACCTACCTCATCACCAGGGCCAGCTTCGTGGCCTGCCACAACTTCAGCTTCCTTGAGAAGATCGACGTGCTCGAGCCGGCGATCCCCGGCGCGGTCTTCCTGCTGAACTCGCCCTACCCCGCCGCTGAAGTCTGGGACAAGCTCCCCAGGACCGCGCAGGACGAGATCCTTCGCAAGAAGATCGAGTTCTACGTGATCGACGGATACGCCGTGGCGCGCAAGGCCGGCATGGGCAACGCGCATCAACACCATCATGCAGACCTGCTTCTTCGCCATCAGCGGCGTGCTGCCGCGCGAAGAAGCCATCGCGCAGATCAAGAAGGCCATCAAGAAGACCTACGGCAAGCGCGGCGAAGCGGTGGTGCAGAAGAACTTCGCTGCCGTGGACGCGGCGCTGGCCCATCTCGAAAAGGTCGAGCTGCCCCCGGCCGTCACGTCCGAATTCGACATCGTCGGCTCGCTCTCGCCCAAGGCGCCCAAGTTCGTGCACGACGTGCTCGGCCAGATCGCCGGCGGCAAGGGCGACCTGCTCCCGGTCAGCGCCATTCCCGCGGGCGGCGCCTTCCCCACCGGCACCGCGCAGTGGGAGAAGCGCAACATCGCGCAGTTCATCCCGGTGTGGGACAAGGACCTGTGCATCCAGTGCGGCAAGTGCGTCATGGTGTGCCCGCATGCGGTGATCCGCTCGAAGGTCTACAGCGGCGATCTCGCCGGCGACGCTCCCGTCGACCTTCAAGTGGGCCAAGCCGAAGTGGAAGGGCATGGAAAGCGATCGCTACACGCTGCAGGTCGCACCCGAAGACTGCACCGGTTGCGCCGTCTGCGTGGAAGTTTGCCCGGTGAAGAGCAAGAGCGACGCCAGCCACAAGGCGATCAACATGGCGCCGCAGGCGCCGCTGCGCGAGACCGAGCGCGAAAACTGGGAGTTCTTCCTCGGACTTCCGGAAGTCGACCGCAACAGGCTCTCCCACGGCCAGGTCAAGGATGTGCAGCTGCTGCAGCCGCTGTTTGAGTTCTCCGGCGCCTGCGCCGGCTGCGGCGAAACGCCCTACATCAAGCTCCTCACCCAGCTCTTCGGCGACCGCCTCTACATCGCCAACGCCACCGGCTGCTCGTCGATCTACGGCGGCAACCTGCCCACCACCCCGTACAGCCAGAACCACGCAGGGCCGCGGCCCCACGTGGGCCAACTCGCTGTTCGAAGACAACGCCGAGTTCGGCTTCGGCATGCGCTCCGCCCTTGACCAGCAAAAAGCCTTCGCCGAAACGCTCCTCCACCGCGTGGCTCCGGCCGCCGGCCAAGACCTGGTCAGCGCGCTGATCAGCGCGCCCCAGAAAACCGAGTCCGAAATCAATGCCCAGCGCGAACGCGTGAAGATCCTGCGCGAAAAGCTCGCCGGCGTAGACACCTCGGACGCGAAAAACCTTCTCGCCATCGCCGACACCCTGGTTCGCAAGAGCGTGTGGATTCTGGGCGGCGACGGATGGGCTTTCGACATCGGCTTCGGCGGCCTCGATCACGTGCTCGGCTCCGGCAAGAACGTGAACGTGCTCGTCCTCGACACCGAGGTCTACTCCAATACCGGCGGCCAGGCTTCGAAGGCCACGCCGCGCGGCGCGGTCGCCAAGTTCGCCGCCGCCGGCAAGCCCAACAGCCGTAAAGACCTCGCCATGGAAGCCGTCAGCTACGGCTCGGTCTACGTCGCGCAGGTGGCTCTGGGCGGTAACGACAGCCACGTCATCAAGGCCTTCCAGGAAGCCGAAGCGCACGAAGGACCGTCGATCATCATTGCCTACTCCAGTTGCATCGCCCACGGCTACGACCTGGTCCACGGCCTCGAACAGCAAAAGCTGGCCGTGCAGTCGGGCTACTGGCCGCTCATGCGCTACAACCCCGTGCTCCGCGAGCAGGGCAAGAACCCCTTCCAGCTCGATTCCAAGGCGCCGTCCATTCGTCTCAAGGAATACGCCTATCGCGAAGCGCGCTACACCATGCTGGCCCGCGGCAATCCCGGCCTCGCGGCTGAATTGTTGAACGAAGCACAGGATGACGTGGAGCGCCAATGGCGCGTCTACTCGGCCCGCGCGGCCATGCCGGGCCGCGGCCAAACGCCCCACATCGCTCCTGAAGAAAAACCGGAAGAAAAGCTCCAACCGGTAGCTGCCGGAGGCGACGAATGATTGATTTTTCCACTACCTACCTTGGTCTCAAGCTGAACGGACCCATCGTGGTCTCGTCCACCCCGATCTCCGAGTCGATCGAAAACGTCCTCCGCATCGAGGAATCCGGCGCATCGGCAATCGTGCTCACCTCGCTGTTCGAAGAACAACTGGCGCTCGAGTCGCACGCCCTTGACGAAGACCTCTCGCGCGGCACGAATTCGTTTCCCGAGTCGCTCGACTACCTGCCCGACCTGGGCGACTATCGCATGACTCACGAGGGCTACCTCGACACCATTCGCCGCTCCAAGAACGCGGTCGGCATCCCCATCCTCGCCAGCCTGAATGGCGCTACCACGGGCGGATGGGTACGGTTTGCCCAGGAATCGGAAGAGGCGGGAGCCGACGGCATCGAGCTGAATACCTACGCCCTCGCCACCGACGCCAGCCAGACCTCGGCCGATGTCGAGCTGCAACTGCTCGAACTGATCGATGGCGTCTGCCGCGCCGTCAGAATTCCGGTGGCCGTCAAGCTCTCGCAGTCGTTCACCAGCATTCCGCACCTGGTAAAGCAACTCGAAGATGCGGGCGCCCGCGGCGTCGTCCTCTTCAACCGCTTCTATCAGCCCGACTTCGACATCGAGACGCTGGAGGTGCGGCCCACGCTGCATTTCTCCACTCCGTCGGAACTGTTGCCGCGCCTGCACTGGGCGGCCATCCTCTACGGCCACGTCAACCTCGACATCGCCATCACCGGCGGCGTGCACTCCGCCGAGGACGTGCTGAAATGCGTCATGGCCGGCGGCAACGTCGCCATGATGTGCTCGGCGCTCCACATCCACGGCATCGAACACATCGGCCGCGTGCTCGCCGACCTGCGCTACTGGCTCGATAAGCGCGAGTACACCTCGATCGCCGAAACGCGCGGCTGCCTCAGCCGCCGCTCCGTGCCCGACACCTCGCCCTTCGACCGCGGCAACTACATCAAGACGCTCAGCTCCTACAGCCTGCGCCAGACCGTCGCCGCCTTCTAACCACGGTGCCCCAGGTCTCGATTTTGAGACCTGGCATTCTTCAATCCGGACTGGCAAGACGACGGCCGCATCTTCCGATGCGGCCGTCGTAGTATGCGATTGCTAGCTCCACTCGAAACGGACGTGTAGGCGCTTTATTGTGCCAGCGAGATGCGCCGGAGGCGCAATCGTAGTTAGCCCCGCGCTTCAGCGTGGGGATCAGGATCGCTCTTGGAATTGAAGTCCCGGAGGAGCGGAGCTACCAGGATCGCACCTCCGCCGCGAGAATGCTCCCGGGACCCTTTGTGGTTCCCATCGCCGGCGTTTGCAAATCGGAGCGATTACTCGCTCACGAGGAATCCTCTCACCGTCCGATCGAGAGTCGCGCATGCCTCCGGCAGAGCATCCAGCACGCTCTCGCTGAACGTCTCTCCCAACTCCGTCGACCCCGCGCCCACGGTGAGCAGCACCGCGTTCCTTGGCACGGAACCATAAAGTTCCTGACTCAACGCAAGCAGTTCCGCCGCTCCCACATGATGGGTCGCCAGTCCCGCGTCTGAAGTTGCAGGCTGCACATGCGCCACCCGCACCCGGCCCGGCGCCGCATCCACCGCGCAGTCTGCAAAGATGACCGACTCCGCCTGCGCGATGTCCTCCGCCAGGTCCGGCGTCCATTGGTGGCGTGCGATCACCCGCACGGCCGGCTCCGCGGCGTACCGCTCTTCAGCCCAGACGGCCAGCCATGGGCCTATACCATCATCGCCGCGCAGCGTGTTGCCGCATGCCAGAATCAGGCAGCGGATTCGATTTCGTTCCGACGGAGGCATCATCCGCTCGTCCTGTAACAGAAGCTTTTGCGTCCTCTAACTGAAGTTCGCCTCATCATGATCGCCGTCATCCTGAGCGGAAGTCGCCGCGGCGACCGGAGTCGAAGGATCCGCGGTTGTTGTTCAACGAACTTCACTAACTCCACGCTGGTGGCGCCGTCGTAAATTTTCGACGGCTACGCCAAAAGCGGCGTAAAGCCCGCGAAGCGGGCGCCAGAGGATAGCCCCAGGCGAAAGCCTGGGGAATGCGGCGGCTGTGGAGGTCCAGCCCCTGCCGGGGGCGGAAGACCGTGGGATTTGACTCGTAGACAGCGCAACTACATAACCAGGCTCACACCAGCACTCAACCCAACAAAACCCCAGGTCCGGGAATCGAAACCTGGCACACAATCCATCAGCGGACCACCCGGTCCACCACTTCTCCGTCCGCGTTCACCAGCGAGATCGCCAGCGGCATCTGCCCGAACGCGTGCGACGAGCAGCTCAGGCACGGATCGAAAGTCCGCACGACCGCCTCCACCCGATTCAAAATACCCTCGGTGAATTTCCCATTCTTGATGTAGTGCTTCGCGGCTTGCGCCACGCCCAAGTTCATCGCGTTGTTGTTCTGCCCGGTGGCGATGATGAGGTTCGCCCACCGGATCAGCCCGTTGTCGTCTACCTTGTAATGATGGTGCAGCGTGCCGCGCGGCGCCTCGGCCTGCCCCGCGCCTTCCAGGCGGTTCACGCCCGCCATCGCCCGCACATGCTTATCCAGAATCTGCGGATCGTTCAGGATCGCTTCGATCTTCTCGATGCCGTACAGGATCTCGACCAGGCGCGCATGGTGGTAGTAGAACGAGCTCTGCACCAGGCCATCGGCCAGTTGCTTGAATTCGGCCAGTTCGGCGTCGGCTAGCGGCGTCCCCATGCTTTTCACGATGTTCAACCGCGCCAGCGGGCCCACGCGGTAGCTGCCCTCGGGATAGCCGAGCGGCTTGTAATAGGCAAATTTGGTGTAGCTGTACGGTTCCACCGCTTCGCCGACGACTTCGCTGTACCGGTCGGCCAGCATGCCGTCCTCGATCACCTTGCCGCTGGGGTCGATCAGCCGCAGCGCCCCGGTGGTGAACTCGATCGAGCCGTCCTCGTTCACCAGGCTCATGAAGTTGGTCGGGAAGTTCGCGAATACCTCGGCTTCCGGCCGGAACGCGTCTGCGACCTGCTTGTAGGCCTCGAGCGCCAGCTTGATGTTGTGGAAGGCCTCCGGCAGCATCGACAGGATCTCATCGCGCTTGCCCGCGTTCAGCGGCTCCGTCACTCCTCCGGGCACCACCCAGCCGGGATGGATCCGCTTGTTGCCCAGCAACTCGATGATGTGCTGTCCGAAGCGCCGCAGAGCGATCCCGGCCCGTCCCAGTTCCGGCTTGGCCGCGGCCACGCCGAATATGTGCCGCATCTTCGGATCCGAATCCATGCCCAGGAGAAGATCAGGCGACGACAGGTGGAAAAAGCTCAGCGCGTGCGACTGCACCATCTGCGCCAGGTTCAGCATGGAGCGCAGCTGCGCGGCCGTGTGCGGAATGCGCACCGACATGATCTCTTCGCAGGCGCGCGCCGATGCAATCAGGTGCGACACCGGGCAGATGCCGCAGATGCGCGCCATCAGGCTGGGCATCTCGTAAAACGGACGCCCTTCGCAGAACTTCTCGAAGCCGCGCACCTGCGTCACATGAAAATGCGCGTCCTCCACCTCTCCCTGCCCGTTCAACTGGATGGTGATTTTTCCGTGTCCCTCGAGGCGCGTTACGGGATCGATCGTGATGGTCTGGCTCATGATCAGGCTCCAAAGCGGGTCAGCGCCGATACTTCCAGCGGTCTGCCGGTTAACAGCGCGGTGAGCGTTTCATGGAAGGTATCGGCGGACGGCGGGCACCCGGGAAGAAACAGGTCCACGGTCACAAACTCATGAATGGGCCGGACTTTCTTCAGCAACTGCGGCACCACGATGCACGGAATTTGCTGCTGGGCGGTGACGTTCTCCACGAAGGCCCGATTCAGGATCGCTTCCGGCCCGATGGGATTGCGCATCGAAGGCACGTTGCCGGCCACCGCGCAGTCGCCCATCGCCACCAGCAGCCTGGAGTGCTCGCGGATCTTCTTGATCTTTTTCTCGTCGTCCACTGAGGACACGGCGCCCTCGACCAGCGCGATATCCACCACGTCGGGAAATTCCTTGGTGTCGACGATGGGGCTGTAGACCAAGTCGACCAGTTCGGCCAGTTCCAGCAGCCGCTCGTCCATGTCGAGAAACGACATGTGGCATCCCGAGCATCCGTCCAGCCACACCGTTGCCAATTTCACTTTGCTCATTGCGCTTCCCTCATCAGGTTCAGATAGGGCAGAAAATCAGGATACTTGGGATGATCGGAACCGATCTTGCTCTTGTCGAACAGCGCCCCCGTGGGACACACCTGCACGCATTTGCCGCAGCGCGTGCAACTGGACTTGCCCCACTCCTCATGCAGGTCGGCAACGATCATGGCGTCGATTCCGCGGCCCATCACGTCCCACACATGCGCGCCTTCAATCTCCGCGCAGACCCGCACGCAGCGGGTGCACATGATGCAGCGGTTGTGGTCGATGGTGAAGCGCTCGTGCGAGGCGTCTACCGGCAAGGTCGGGATTGCGATAGGGCAGGCGCACATGCGTCACGTCCCTGGTCCTGCGCCAGCGATCTGCAATTCGCAGTGGCCGTTGGCCACGCACACCGAGCAGATGTGGTTGCGCTCGGCGAACAGCATCTCCAGGATGGTGCGGCGATAGCGCTGGAGCCGCTCGCGTATCGGTGCTCACCTCCATGCCCTCGTAGATCGCCGTCACGCACGCCGGCAGCAGCTTGTTGCGAGCCCTTGATCTCCACCAGGCACAGCCGGCACGCGCCCACATCCGTCAGCCCGTCAAGGTGGCACAGCGTGGGAATGTCGAATGTCGTTCTCCCGCGCCACTTCCAGGATGGTCTGCCCGCGACGCGCGCTCACTTCCTTGCCGTCGATGACCAGGGTTTTGACTTCGGCGAGTGTCGCTCATGCCATGCACCTCCACGGCGGGTTCGGCGGAAACCGCGAGCTTCCATGGCGCACACGCCGGCCGGGCAGCGCTTGTGCACGATGTGCTCGATGTACTCGTTGCGGAAATACTCAGCGTGCTCAGCACCGGGTTGGGCGCGGTCTGGCCCAGCCCGCACAGGCTGGCGCTCTTCACCGTGTCGCACAGACTCCTCGAGCAACTCCAGATCGGCCAGCGTCGCCGTTCCCGTGCAGATGCGCGTCAGCAGAGTGTGCATCTGCGCCGTCCCCGCGCGGCAGGGAATGCACTTGCCGCACGACTCGGTCATGCAGAACTCAATGAAGAATCGCGCCACGTTCACCATGCACGAGGTATCGTCCATCACGATCATGCCGCCCGAGCCCATGATCGAGCCCGCAGCCATCAGGGCGTCGTAGCTCACACCCAGGTCCAGCATGTCGGCCGGGATGCAGCCGCCCGAAGGCCCGCCGGTCTGCACGGCTTTGCAGCTTGTGGCACTCCGGAACACCGCCGCCGATGTCTTCGATAATCTCGCGCAGCTTGATGCCCATCGGCACCTCGATCAGACCGGTGTTCTTGATCTTGCCGGTGAGCGCAAAGACCTTGGTGCCCTTGCTTCGCTCCGAGCCCATGTTGGCAGAACCACTTGCCGCCGTTGCGGACGATGGGCGCCATGTTGGCGAAGGTCTCCACGTTGTTGATCAGTGTCGGCTTGCCCCACAGCCCGCTGACCGCCGGGTACGGTGGCCGCGGCCGCGGCGTGCCGCGCTGGCCTTCGATCGAGGCCATCAGCGCCGTCTCCTCGCCGCACACAAATGCGCCTGCGCCCAGGCGGATTTCGATATCGAAATTGAACGTCGTATTCCCGATGCTGTTGCCCAGCAGCCCGCGCCGCCTGGCTTCCCGGATCGCCGTCGTCAGCCGCGCTACCGCCAGCGGGTACTCCGCGCGCACGTAGATAAATCCCTTGCTTGCGCCCACCGCGTAGGCCGCGATCGCCATGCCTTCGAGCACCCGGTGCGGGTCGCTTTCCATCACGCTGCGGTCCATGAACGCGCCCGGGTCGCCCTCGTCGCCGTTGCAGATCACGTACTTCACGTCGCCGCCGGCCTTGGCCACCGTGCTCCACTTCAGTCCGGTGGGATAGCCGCCGCCGCCGCGCCCGCGCAGCCCGCTCTCGATGATGCGGTGAATCACCCCGTTGGGCGTCATCTCCAGCAGGGCTGTCATCAGAGCCTTGTAGCCGTCGCGCGAAATGTAGTCGTCGATCTTTTCCGGATCGATGTGGCCCGCGTTCTCCAGCACCACCCGCACCTGCTTGTCGAAGTGCTCGTTCAGGTCGCACTGCAACCCGGCTACCGGCTCGCCGCCGAGGCTGTTGACGATCGCTTCGGCATTGCCGCCCGCGACCTTGCCGTACAGGGTCTCGTCGGGATCCACCCGTACCAGCGGACCACAAGAGCACGGACCCATGCACCCGGTCTTGCGGATCAGGATCTTCTTGCCTGAGTGTTCCGCCGCCTTCACCAGCTCGTCGCGCAACTTGTCGGCGCCCTGGCTGGCGCACGCCAGGTCCATGCACACGTTCACCTCGTAATCGTAGTTCTCATTCTCCCGGTGAACGCTCTTGGCTATTTGCTCCAGCTCTTCTAAGGTCATTCGACGCTCCACCTTTCCAGCTGCTCGATCATCTGCTCAGTCGTCGACTCGCCCCGCACTTCGCCATCACAGAGCATGACAGGAGCCCGGCTGCAGGCGCCCACGCAGCGCGCCACCATCAGGCTCACGTTGCCGTCCCGCGTGGTCGTACCCTGGTGGATCCCCAGCTTTTGCTCCGCGGCCCCGATCAGCTTGTCCGCGCCCTTGATATAGCAGGCCGTGCCCGCGCACATCGTCACCGTATGCTTGCCCGGCGGCTTCAGGCTGAAGTAATGATAGAAAGTCACAACGCCATACGCCTGGCTCAGCGGCACGCGCAGGGACTGTGCGACAAACTTGATGGCTTCATCATCGAGATAGCCGAAAGAGGACTGCACGGTATGCAGGGTTTCGATCAGCGCGTGGCGGGCAAACCCATTCTTGCGCATGGTGCCGTTCACGATCTTCCAGCGCTTGTCGTCACTGGGTAACGGTGGGGGTATGAAAGCAGGCACGTTTCCTCCCTCTGGCGCGGTTCCTGGATTGCAGTGAGATTCCCTCGGCGCTCATCCGAGAACGGCAGTTTGCGGATTGACCTGCGCAGCATCGACCGGCCGCGCTAGCGATAACTTCCTCCGGACCAACTTCGTTATAGCGGCGAAACTGGACAGTTGGCGGTGATACGGGTCACGAGAGAATGTAATGGATGCATTATAGGGAACTTAGTGATCCTGCGCACCACGGGCCAGCCACGGAATCTGGCCGGTGTGCCGTGCTCCGTGCCTGATTGGACGAGGCCGGTACCCTGGCTCTCGATTTCGAGACCCGGTAGAGGATGAGGTTCATCGATCGGTGCACGAATAGCACGGATCGATCGAAGCCTGGATCAGCGGTGTATCCGCAAGCCGCGCACCCATCACCATGTACTGGATCGCCGGCATGTTGGCGAACGTGGGCGTGCGTACGTGAACCCTGGCCGGCGTCCTGCTTCCGTCGCGCCACGATACCGAGTAGAAGACCTCGCCGCGCGGCGCTTCGACGCGGCTCGTCGCGGTCTTCGTGTTCAACTTCAAAAAATTGAACTTGCCATCCCCGCAGACCAGCTCACCCGGAGGCATCTTCGTCAAGGCCTGGCGAAGGATCTTGCAGCTCTCCAGAATTTCGAGCGCCCGTACCAAAAGCCGCGCCTTGACGTCTCCATCCGGCTGCACCGGCACTTCAAACTTCATCTCTTCATACGCCGCATAGGGCGCATCGCGGCGCAGATCCTGGTCGACGCCGGAGGCGCGCGCCGTGGGCCCCACCGCGCCGCAGGAGAGCGCCTTCTCACGTGTCAGCACGCCGATACCCGCGCAGCGCGAGAGTGCGGTTCTGCTGGTGGTAAAGATCGGGATCACGGTCTTCACCATCTCCCTCTCCAACGCGTCCACCAGGCCCACCAGCGCCGCCGGATCGGCAATGTCGCGATTCACCCCGCCCACCCGGTTCATCGAATAATTCACGCGATTGCCGGAGATGGCCTGCAGCACGTCCATGACTTTTTCTCGCAGCTCGAAGCACGTCATGAACATGGTTTTGAAGCCCATTAACTTGGCCGCGATCCCGGCCCACAGCACGTGCGAGTGCAGCCGCTCCAGCTCCGCCATCACCACGCGGATGTACCTGGCCCGCGGAGGCGCTTCGAATCCCGTCAGCTTCTCCATCGCCTGGCACAGCGTGAGCGTGTGGATGAACGAGCAGATGCCGCACACCCTTTCCATCAGTGCGATCACCTGGATGTAATTTCGTGTTTCCGCGAGGTGTTCGATGCCGCGAAAATTGAAACCGATATTCAGCTTTGCGCCGATCACCGTCTCGCCGTCGCACACCATATCCAGCTTGTACGGCTCTTCCAGCCCCGGATGGAAGGGGCCCATGGGAATCCTGTAGCTCATTTCCCGGCCTCCTGCACAATGCGATCCGGCCCTGTGAATTCGCGCATGTTCACGCCCGGCGCGTCGTTCTTGCGCAGCAGCAGCGGCTCGTATTCGCGCCCGGTAAACACGATCCCGAAACCTTCGTGCACTTCGCGCTCGATCCAGTCCACCGCTTCGCACAGGTCGTAAATGCTCTCGATCGAATTGCCGGCCAGGTGAAACGTGAAGCCCAGCAGCCGCCCGGCAAGATCCCAGTGATATTCCAGTCGGAACCCTTCGTTCTTCGCGAGCTCGTATGCGGTAATGGTCACAAAGCGCGCCTGTACCGCATTCATCGCCCTCGCCAGCTCGCGCACATTGAGATTCTCGTAGGTGAACCAATACGTCCCGTTGTCCTCGATGCAGGGCTCGACCGATTCGAGCACTTCCTGATCCATCTCCACCGAACTCATTCCGCACCTCCGGAAGAAGCCACAGCCGAACTCTGGGGAGCCTGTGCTTTGGCTGCCGGATATCCGGCCGGCTTCACCGTCGCCTTTCGTGCTACGGTGTACGACTTCTTCAACTCGCCCACGGCCGTGTATACGGGCGGCGTATCCTCCTGCTGGCTCAGCGCATTTTCCTTGCAGCCATCCACGCAGCGTCCGCAGAAGGTGCAACGCCCCGGATCATAGCTCCACGTAAACTCGCCCTTCCCGCCCTTGAAGTCGATGGCCCGCGACGTGCAGCGGAACTTGCAGATGGCGCACCCGGAGCAGCGCGACGCATCGAATTCCACCAGGCCCCGGAATCTCTCGGTCATCTGCGGACGCGCGGGGAACGGAAGCGTTCGATGCCCGCCCCAGAAGTTCTTCCACAACATGCTGAGCATTCTCATGACCGGAACCTCATCAAGAGCGCGGACGAGATGGCAAGCACCGCGAAGATCAGCGTGCATTGCCAGTAAAACCGCACTGAGCTGTCAATTGCCAATCGAGCCGTCGCCGAAGCAACCACCGACAGCAGAAGCACGATCCCGCAGCACAGCGACACGAACACAATTGCCGCCAGCCACCAAACCGTGATGTGCGGCGCGGCCAGCGTGGCCACCAGCCCGGTCGCCGCTACCCACTCCAGGCCGTGCGACAGTTCCCACATGGCCAGCTCCGGTCCCGCATATTCGGTCATCGGCCCCGCATAAATCTCCTGCTCCGCGTTAGGCAGCGAGAACGGATTGAGGTGCAGCTTCGCCGGAAGGCAGATCAGCACCGCCGCCACGCCCAAGCCAACGCAGGGGAGAAACCGGCAGCGCGGCCAGCGCGTCAAGCCTGAAGGTATGCTGCGAGGCGGCAATGGAAACGATCGCCAGCAGGAACACGATGTTGTACGAAACGCTCAGCACCGCCTCGCGCGCCGACCCGATCTCGCCGAAGATCGACCGCGACGAGAACCCCGCCGCGATGATGCACACCGACGGCAGCTCCAGCAGCGCCAGCAGGAAGATAAGGTCGCCCTGGAATCCGCCGTAATGGGGCAGCACCGGAAGCAGCGCCACCGCCCCGGCCGCCGACGAAACCGCCAGCAGCGGCCAGATCTTCATCAGCGCTCCAGCCGCTCCTGTCCGCGGAGGATTCCCTTTCCCCAGCAGCTTGATGAAGTCATAAAACGGCTGCATGAATGGCGGACCGATGCGTCCCTGCATCAGCGCTACCGCTTTGCGTTCCACCCATAGAAAGAACCACGCAAACGGAATCGCAAACAAGAGGCCGGGGAAAATCAGCAAACGCGCGAGCGCGGTGATTAAGTTCATTGCCGCACCTCCGCCCCGACATGCCTGTCATCCTGAGCGCAGGCCGCGTCAGCCGCCGCAGTCGAAGGGCCTGCATTTCGCGCACCGGCCCCCCGCTCCGCCAATATCTCCGCCGCCCTGGCAATCCCCTGGATAATCGCATCTGGACGCGGCGGGCAGCCCGGCACGAATACATCCACCGGCACATGCCTGTTCAGCGGCCCTTCCAGCGTGCGGCTGTCGATAAACACATTTGTCGTCGCCGGGCACGATCCGATTGCCACCACCGCCTTTGGCCCGCACACCTGGTCGTACACCGTCTTCACCGCGCCCACCGCCTTGCGCGTCACCGGACCCGTGACGCAGAGGATGTCAGCATGCCGCGGGCTTCCTTCCAGCCGCACCCCCAGTTGTTCCGCGTCGTAGCGCGGCGTCAGGCTCGCGATCAGCTCGATGTCGCACCCGTTGCAACTTCCCGAATTCATGTGGAAGAGCCACGGGCTGCGACGGCGGCAGTAGCACATCAACTTGCTCCAAAGCTTCATGGGCGCCCTCTCTTGAGCAGCAGCAGCAGCCCCGGCCATGCGCCTGCAACCAGCAGGAGCATGGCCGCCCCGGCAATCGTGGCTTGCAGAAGGAACGGTTCCATGCGTCCGGGCGGCGCCTCAGCGCCGCCATCCCCCGGCGGACCCCACCAGTTGCGGACCAATGCCTGTACGTACGAAACCAGCGCGAGAATTGAAGATAAGAGGAACACCGCCGCCAATGCCGGGTGGATCTGCAGCGCGGCCTCGTACAATCTCCAGCGCCCCAGAAATCCCACCAGCGGCGGCACGCCCAGCATCGCCAGCATCCCGAACAGAAATCCAAAAGCGCTCACCGGGTAGCGCGTCGCCAATCCAACCGGCTCCGTCTCAAACTCATTCGCGGCTTCCGGGCCGGCCAGGCACACAAACAGAACCGCCTTTGCCATCGCATGCGTCGAAGCGGCCAACATCGCGCCCTCCATTCCCAGGCGCGTGCCCGACGCGATACCGAGCAGCAGAAATCCGCCGTCCTCGATCGTCGAAAGCACCAGCAGCCGCTTCAGGCTTCGCTGCGTCAGCATCAGCAGCGCGGCAACCAGCGATGTTGCGCCCGCCGCTCCCAGCAGCAGCCACGGCGGCCGCAGAACCATGGGAATCTCGCCCACCCGCGTCCAGAACTCGCCGAACGCAGCCATGTCCACTACTCCGATCACCAGGCCCAGCACCAGAGCCGGCACTTCATCCGCGATGCTCAGCAACCAGAAGCAAAACGGCACGGCCGCCAGCTTCACCAGGATCGAGGTCAGGATCAAAGCCCGCGCCGCGGCCTGGTTCTGCGGATCGTAGGCGAACTCGCTGGCCGCCATCGAAACCGCCGACAGGACCACCATCGCCAGGTACGTCAATCGAGCAGCTTTGGTTTGCGCCGTTTGCCACACCAGGACCACGGTTAGCAGCGCGCCAAGTTCCAGTAGCCCCAACCGCAATCCCGGACGCGAAACCATGAGACCGGCCACGGTAACCGCCCCTGTCAAGACCATCCCTGGAACCAGTCGTCGGTTCTTTTCCGCGCTCAGCGCGGCTAACACCAGCGCCGCAGCCGCCACACCGCATGCCGTCATCAGAACTGCAGGTACGGTGAGAGCCGGCCCCAGCGGAACTCCGCGGCCGGGAGGCTGAACCCCTGGAACTACCCACCGCAGAAAAGCCAGCACGGCGATCCCCAGCCCCAGCAGCAGCGCGCTGCCTTTGCCCTCCATCCACCGCACAGCCAACCCGAGCCCGCGGGACGCCACCTGCAGCCCATCCCCTACCGCCAGGTAAGCCTTGTCCACATTGGTCCAGCGGAAGAACGACTTCCAGTTCTGTTGAAAAATCTTGGAGAAGTCTCCGGCGCTCAGCCGGTCGTCGCCGGGCAGGGGCTCGCCTCCCGTAAAAACGCCGCCGCCCGCTCCGGCCATCGCCGCGCCGCCACCCGCCGTCACCGTCACCGGCCGCGCCACGTACGCCAGCCCGTAAATCGCTCCGCCGATCACCAGGGAAACCACCGCCAGGACCAATCCGCCGGTGGTCGAAAATGTTCCCGCATCCGACGAAAGCCCGAACCACGTCACATGCACACCGGCCCCCAGCGAGAGTGCGCGCAGGATCGGGTTCAGCAGCGTATTCACCGCCAGTTGCGGCGCCACACCCAGAATCACGCTGCCCGCCGCCAGCAGTCCCATGCCCCACACCATGCTCGCCGGCGATTCGTGCGCATCCTTCGCGTTTTCCGGCAGCGGCCCGAGAAACACCGCGCTGGTCGCCTTCACGCCCAGGAACACCGTGCCCAGGCTCACCGCCCACGCAATCACCGCCGGCGCTACCTGTCCGGCCTGCAGTGCCGCCGCATACAGCATCCACTTGCTCGCAAATCCGCTCATCAGCGGGAAGCCCATCATGCTCCCGACACCGATCAGCCACGACAGCGTCGTCCGCGGCATCCGCGCCGCCAGCCCGCCAAGCTGGTTCATGTCCCGCGTGCCCGCTGCATGCTGCACCGAGCCCGCGGTCAGGAACAGGCCGCCCTTGAAGAATCCATGGTTCAGGCAGTGGAGCAGGGCGGCCGTGATCGCCAGCGGCGTACCAATTCCCAGGCCCATCATCATGTACCCGATCTGGCTCACCGTCGAGAAAGCCAGCATGCGCTTCAGGTCGGTCTGCACCATGGCGTACATCACACCCACCGCCATGGTCACCGTGCCCACCCACATCAGCGTCTCGCCCCAGGCCGCGGGCCAGGCGCCGAAACTGTGCATGCGCGCGGCCAGGTACACGCCCGCCTTCACATAGCAGGCCGCGTGCAGCAGCGCACTCACCGGGGTCGGCGCTGCCATCGCTTCCGGAATCCACGTATGCAGCGGCACCTGCACTGACTTGGCCGCCAGCGCCACCACCATCAGCACAAACACGCCGCCGGTAAACGCATGCGCCACCGCCGGGTCGGTCCACAGCGCGCTGCCCGTGCGATGGAAGATCACCAGGATCGCCGCCAGCAGCCCGTATCCGGAAATGTGCGTCATCAGCAGGACTTTGCGCGCGCCGTTCACCGCCTCCCGGTTCGTGTACCAGAACCCCACCAGGCTGAACGAGCACAGCCCCACCATTTCCCAGCACAGATAAAAAATGAACAGGTTGGCGCTGTACACCAGTCCCACAAACCCGCCGATGAACACCAGCATCGTGGCGTAAAACCGCGTGGCGGCCTTGTCGTGCGCCATATAGCTGATCGAATAGAGCAGCACGAACGCGCCAATGCCCGTGCCCATCAGCCCGAACAGCACGCTCAGCGCGTCCACGTGCAGTGCCAGCGACAACGGCCCGTCCCAGGGACATAGGTTGACGTCAATCGCCTGCCCCGACCCCACCAGGCGAACCATCCCCGCCACCCCTCCGAGCGACAGCAGGCAGAACAGCGCGGCCAGGATTCCCTTGGTCCGTGCGGAAATGAGCCTGGCTGCCGGAAGCTGCAGCGCAGCGCCCAGAAACAGCGAGCATGTCGCAACCAGAATCAGGTTCACGGCTGACATGCCCACGATTCTAGGAGCGTTCCAAATCAGCAATATGTGATGGTTCGCACCTCTCCCATCCCGGGTCGTTCACAATGCGGTAAGTCATCTCATATCACAGTAGCGCCATTCATGTGCCTTGAAAACAACTCTTTCCCACCCCTGGCACTGCCATCCTGAGCCGCAGGCGAAGGATCCGCGATTGCATGTTCATTGTTTCGGGAGCGGGAAACGCTCCATGCCCGACTGCCCAGTCGATCCCTTGCTTTTACATGGTGGAGACATGGGATATCCCACCAGCCCCGCGCGCCGGAGGCGCAACGGTCACTAAAGCATTTTAACTTTTACTGTAGACTGCATTGCAGAGCCTGAACCACGCTCTGGCATTGTCTGCGGTGATATTAAAGAGAGCCTCGGTGATGGCCTGGTCGAGGGTTTCGGTAGAGCGGGCCTTGATCGCACGGAGGATTTGCTTGATCTTGGACCAGGCCTTTTCGATTGGGTTCAGATCGGGGGAGTAGGGCGGTAGATAGAGCAGCCTTGCTCCCGTGGCTTCGATCAGTTGACGGACTCCATCGACCTTATGAGCGCTGAGGTTGTCCATGACGACCACGTCTTCGGGTCGCAGTTCGGGACAAAGAAAATGTTCCACGTAGGCCAGGAAGATCTCTCCATCGGTGGCCGCCTCGACGGTCATGGGAGCTACCATGCCGGATACCCGTAGAGCGCCGATCAGGGTCACCACCGTCCAGTGCGACTGGGGCGTAGCTTCATGCACACGCTGGCCCGCGGCCGCGCGTCCGTAGAGGCGGGTCATGGTCGTGGTGATGCCGCTTTCATCGAGAAAAAGCAGCCGCTCCAAGTCGATGGTAGCGATTAACTGGAGGAATTCCCGGCGTCGCTCGAGGTTCGCTTCCGTGTCTCGCTCCCGGGCGTGGAGTGACTTTTTTTGAGACGCAAACCAAGCTGCTTCAACCAGCGCCAGATGGCTACCTGGCTCACAGCTACCCCGGCTTGATGGTCGAGCCTGTGCTGCAACTGCGCCAGGGTCAAATCGGGTTCCGTGGCAATCCAGGACAACAACAGCTTCCGTTGTCCTTCGTCCACCGCCGGCTTCCGACCGGGTCGATGCACCGCTCGTTCCATCAACCCCGTCCGCCTGTGCGCTGCCGAGATCTTCTTGGCCCAACCCACACTCACATGGAAATCTTCAGCCAGCTCTTCCAGGGTTCCGCCACCGTCCTCATAGGCGGTCAAGAATTTTCGGCGCAAATCATCCTCGTATGCCTTTGCCATACGCGCTTGGGTCACGGAGAATCGCCAAATACAGTCTACACTATTTATTAAAATGCTCTAGCCCAGCGCTTTCAGCGCTGGGAACACGATCCCTTCGGCAGCCAGTCCCGTACGGACGACGCATGGGCCATATCGATTGTCAGCTTATCCCAGCGCCGGAAGGTGGTTTGAGATCCCGAACAGGAAGATGAACCCGATGATGCAGCTGTAAGCCGCGCCGGTCCACGCAATGATGTGGTAGAACCGCGGATGGTGCCCGCCCGCGTTGAAAGCGCCTCCCAGAGCGGCCGTCATCAGCGCGTTCATCGCCACCAGACCCACCGCGAATGCCGCCAGACCCACCATCCCGCGCGAGGTTCCACCCAGGTTTGCGGTCAAGAAGAATAGTCCAAGCTGGCTCGGCGTCTCGGCTCCGATCCCGTGCAGCACCCCGATCAGGAAGACCGATTTTCCGCTATACATCCACTGGAACCGCTCCGGTCGCGGAGCCTGCGCATTCCACAGCCGCCGGACCCGCCAGCCTGCCCACAGCACGCCGTTGATGGCGATCGCCAGGCGGCTTTCCACCCGTGCATGCGAATGTCCGTGGGCATCCTTGCGCAGAATGCCGGCCGCCACGCCCAGTCCCAGAAGAATGAGCGTCAGCCCGATCAGCCGCTCTGTCCAGTGATCCAGCCCCTGCGGCAGACCCATGTGCAGTTGCAGCACCATCACCCCCAGGGCTCCCACCATGCACGCATGTCCCAGGGCATAGGTCATGCCCAGCCGCAATCCGCTCCTCCAGTTGCGCTGCACCGCCGTAATGTCGGAGATGGCCGCCAGGTGATCGTAGTCAAACCCGTGCTTCAGCCCCAGAAGCAGGCATGAGCCCAGAGCCGCCGCGAGTCTCCAGTCACCCGGAACGATCGTCACGACTGCAGTATAAGGCAGCCGTGATTGCCGATGAGCGTCAATCGTCACTCAAAGACACGTCATTTAGAAGCAAAGGTCCGTGCCCCATCTTCGCGACTTTTCTCCGTCGCGAAGGTGGGAGTCCTCCAACGCTGAAAGTGCATATATTTTCATCGCGCCGCGGGTCGCAACTAGTCTCCTGAGTCTGAAGTTCGCACCATGAAACGGCTGTCATCTGAGTTGCACGGCTGTCATCCTGAGCGAAATTTGGCGCATTCTTGCGCCAAATGAAGCGAAGGATCTGCGGTTGCTTTTCGTTCTTTGTACAAGAAATCAATGACTCAGGGGACTGGGTGGACGCCAAAAACGGATTCTAGCTAGGTAGACGCCAAAAAACGGAACTGCCCCGGCCTCAATCGAGGAAACCGGGGCAGCCTGTTGTGCCGCGAACGGCAGCTATACGGGGTAATTACGTTTATTGTCCGGGTTTCGAATCCGCCGACTGGGTCCGCGCCTCGCGCACCGCCGCCAGGAACGAATGCGCCGCTGCCGGAGCCTCAACCCTGCCGGTCAGCACCGCGCGCTCAGTCACGTCAGGACCATAAACGGCGGTCATCGAATCCTTGTCCTGCTTGACCGCCGCCCCATTCAGGGTCAGCCCCGCGAACGCACCCTTGGCCCGCGAGTACGTCAGAATTTCCGCGTTCATTTTCCAGTCCGTTTCCGCGGACGCATGACGACCCACCGGGCCGGCCGCCGCCGATGCGTCTGCGCCGACTTTGAACTTGCTGTTGATCAGGTGCTCCATCCCCTGATCGTTCTGGACCACCATCACCAGGTCGATGCCCTCTACGCCAATCTGCAGGCCCCAGCTTCCGCCCTCGATCGTAAAAAACGCCGGCGCGCTCCACCCATGCTCCGTGCGACAAGTCGCTACGCCCTTTCCGCCCTCGGCGCCCAGCACGAACCCGCCCTTCACCATATGCGGAACCACGGCAATGCACTTGGCATGCTCCAGCACCTCGGAAGGTATGCCCTTGTCGGGCGTGCCCATAATCTCGTGCAGCACCTTGGCCGCGTTGTCCAGCCGGTCCGCCGCGTCTTCCTTTTTGGTGTCCGCCCAGCCCAGCGTGGCGACACCCAACATCGCACCCAAAACAACGAATCTTTTGTTCATCTGCCCACCTTCTTTCGATTCAACTCCGGGAAACTTCTCTTCGGCCGACTGTATCTGCCGGCCAGGGACAGGAGCACTCAGGCGTGGCACCAACCCGACCTCGCTGCTGTCTGATTAAATGACACGCGGACTCTTTTGGTTGCCCGCCTGCAGTCTGCACAATAATCCGCGGAACGTTAAAACTCAACAAAAAACAGGCAGTTTTCCCTTCTCCTGACCTTCAAATCCCGGTCCCGGAAGCCGCCGTCTGCGGCCGCTCCAGTTCCTTCAGCTTTTCCTTTGCATTCTCGTTCGAAGGATCCTTTTCCAGAGACTTCTTGTAGTTCTCGATCGAATGGTCCTTGTCGCCCGACTTCATATACGCCTCGGCCAGGCTGTCGTACACGTTGCCAGAATCCGGATTCAGCGACACGTTGAGCTTGAACACGGCGATCGCCTCCGGCACATGGCCGGCGGTCAGCAACCCGTATCCCCAGCCATTGATGGCGCCCTCGTCCAGCTTGAACCCGGAATCCTGCTTCTGGAACGCGGCATAGACCTCCGCCGCATGATCGAAGCCCTTGTTATGCAGTTCCTCGCGGAAGCTGTCGAACGTCGCCGGTACCCCGGACCCCGCCCGATAGCTTGCGGTGAGAAAGTGCAGGGGAGCGCCATTTTCCGCCGGCGTTTTCTTCAGCCAATCCCTCGCCGCCGCGTCCTGTTTCAGATAGGCATCGAGGAACATTTCCGTGTAGCGCGCGACCCACCCGTAGCCGGTCGTTCCGTCGGCCCGCGTGTAGTCTGCCTTCATGTATTTGGCGCTGCCCTTCCAGAAGTTCTCATCGCGCTGGAACATCGAGCTGAATTCCCCATGAGTCAGACCGAGCATGCGCACCGTGATCAGGTCGCCGTGAGTCCACGCGTTCAGGGCGTTCTTTCCGCTCATCCGATCGGGATCGTTCAACATGCCCTCCTGCTCTTCCAGCGAAACGTCTCCCTGCGTGAAGAACAGCAGCGGCACGCGCATCTGGTCCGGGCGGGCGTATCCCGACTGCTTGATCAGCCCGGGAAAATAGCGCATGGACCCATCCAGCGCGAACAGCGCCTTGATGCGGCTGTCGCGTGAAGCCGCAAACAGGTTTGAGATCCCGCCCCAGCTGAATCCGCCCACCGCGATTTCGGACATGTCCGTGTCCGGCAGCGTCGACGCATAGCCAATCAGAAACGAAATGTCGCGGGCCTGCGCGTCAATCCCGGCCAGGTCCCCGGTCATATCCCGCGTGGTCGCTCCCATATCAGGGCTGGCCAAAACGACATAGCCGTAACTGGCCAGGAATTCGCAAAGATCGGCATTCTCCCATGGCGTATTGGAAAAGCTGGGAGCGTAAATGACCACCGGAAAATGGCCGCCCTTGAGCGGCGCATCGCGGTAGGCCCAGAGATGATCGTCCAGCGCCGCCTTTCGCCCCTCGTCAGGCGGCAACACGCTGCCCGTCTTCGGCTTCGCGTCGAAGTCCGTTTCCGTCACGCGAAGCATGACGTAATCCCGCAACGTCATCGCCGATCCCGACGCCTTGTCGGCCGGGTACCAGATCAGCGTCTGCAGAGGACGTGCCCTCTCTCCCGTATACGGCTGCCCGAGTTCATCCACCTTGCCGTGCCACGTTCGCGAATAGTCGTATTGGTGGATGACTTTCAGCCCGACAGGATAAGGTCCGGCTTTTTCCGTGAATTGAAATCTGGTCGCGCTCTGAGATGCGGCTAGAGCCGCGCTCAGAATGAAAGCGAAGCTCGCCACTGCGGGAAAAGTTCTGGACATCGTAGACCTCCGTCACGGGAACCAGCCCGTGCTACTGCCGCGCGTCGGAATTCCCAATCGGTATGCGACAACCACGGCAAAGCCCGCCAAGCGGGCGCAAGCAATTCCCAATCGTTATGCGACAACCACGTAAAGCCCGCCAAGCGGGCGCGAGATGGTAGCCCCAGGCGTAAGCCTGGGGGAATGCGGGCAAACAAACGCTGTCTAGCCCCCGAAGGGGGCGAAAGAAGCACCGCCCCGCCACAAAAGAAAATTCGCAATCCGCACAACCCACCACGCTTGCGGATCATACCAGCGCCCCCTGCCTCCCGCCACGCCTATGTTCTAAGCTGATCGTGCATTGTGACGGAGGTCCGATTGACTGATCGCCCAGTCGAAATGCGCCAACGTCGCGCCGTTCTCGTGCGCGGCGTTGTCCAGGGTGTCGGCTTCCGCCCCTTCGTCTTCCGCCTGGCCCACGAAACCCACCTCGCCGGCTTCATCGGAAACAATACCGACGGCGTCACCATCGAGATCGAAGGCCCTTCGTCGCACCTCGAACAATTCCTCGCCCGCCTGCGCACCGACGCCCCGCCCATGGCGCGCATCGACTCGGTAGCCGTCCACGACCTCGCTCCCACTGGCGAATCGGATTTCCGCATCGTCACCAGCCAGGTCCTCGGCCAGGTCAGCACCGGCATCCCCGCCGATGCCGCCACCTGCTCCGACTGCCTTCGCGAACTTCTCGATCCCGCCGACCGCCGCTATCGCTATCCCTTCATCAACTGCACCAACTGCGGCCCCCGATTCACCATCACGCGTCGCATCCCCTACGATCGCCCGCAGACCTCCATGGCCGTCTTCCCCATGTGCCCGCAGTGCCAGGCCGAGTACGACGATCCCCTCAACCGCCGCTTCCACGCTCAGCCCAATGCCTGCTGGGTCTGCGGACCCAAAGTCTGGCTCTCAAACATCGCCGGCGACGAAATCCACGCCGCCGATCCCATCGCCGCCTGCATCGACCGCCTCATCGCGGGCGACATCCTGGCCATCAAAGGCATCGGCGGATTCCATCTGGCCGTCAACGCCACCAACCAATCCGCCGTCATGCGCCTGCGTGATCGCAAGCATCGCTACGGCAAGCCGCTGGCGGTGATGGTCCGCGACCTCGCCGCTGCGCGCGAACTCTGCGCCCTGACCGCCGAAGAAGAAGCCCTGCTCGAAACCCCGGCCCGCCCCATCGCGCTGGCCCGCGCCCGCGACGCCAACGGCGTCGCACCCGGAGTCGCACCCGGCATTCCATGGCTCGGCATCTTCCTTCCCTACGCACCGCTGCAGCACCTGCTTTTCGCCGATCCCCGCATGCAGGCGCTGGTCATGACCTCCGCCAACCTCAGCGAAGAACCCATCGCCATCGACAACCAGGAAGCTCGGGAACGTCTAAAAAACATTGCCGATGCCTTCCTGCTCCACAACCGCGAAATCCTGCAGCGCTGCGACGATTCCGTCCAGGCCGTCATCGACAGCGTCCCTCAGATCATCCGCCGCGCCCGCGGCTTTGTGCCGCTGGCCATCGATCTGCCCGTGGAAGCCCCGCCGCTGCTCGCCGTCGGCGGTCATCTTAAAAGTGTCTTCGCGCTGGCCCGCGGCCGCTACGCCTACCAGAGCCAGCACCTCGGCGACCTCGAAAATCTCACCGGCCTCGAGTTCTTCGAGCACGCGCTCGACCACCTCATGCGCACCTTCGAAATTCAGCCTGAGACCGTTGTCCACGACCTCCACCCCGGCTATCTCTCCACCTCCTGGGCAAAGCAGTGGGCCGCCCGGCGTAACCTTCCGCTCATCGGCGTCCAGCATCATCACGCCCACATCGCCGGTTGCATGGCCGAGCACGCGCTCCCGGGGCCGGTCATCGGGCTCTCCCTCGATGGCACCGGCTATGGCACCGACGGCCGCATCTGGGGCGGCGAAGTGCTCATCGCGCGCCTCGATGGATTCGATCGCTTCGCCCATCTCGTCTACGTGCCCATGCCCGGCGGGGACGCCGCGGTCCGCGAGCCATGGCGGATGGCGCTTTCCCATCTCCGCACCGCGGGTCTCGATGTCGCTTCCCTGGAAATGTTGTCGCTCCTTGGTGCCGCCGATAAGGAATCCCGCCTGCTCTCGCGCATGATCGAACGCGGCATCAACGCGCCCCTCACCTCGAGCCTCGGCAGGCTCTTCGACGCCGTTGCCGCCGTCGTGCTCAGCCGCCGCGCCGTCGACTACGAAGCCCAGGCCGCCATCGAACTCGAAGGCATCGCCGTTCACGAGCCCGACGACGTCGATCCGTACGAAATCGCGCTCCTCCCCGGAAATTGGCAAAACCGCGAGCCTCTTCAGATAGACGTTGCCCCATTGTGGAATGAATTGATCCGCGACCTGCGCGCCGGCGCGAGCAAGCCCCGCATCGCCGCCCGTTTTCACGCCGCCGTGGTGCACGCATTTGTTTGCGTTGCCCAGGCCGCCCGTTCCACCACCGGCATCACCACCGTCGCCATGAGCGGCGGCGTCATGCACAACCGCCGCCTCTCCCGGCTCCTGCGATTACACCTTGAAAACGACGGCTTCCAGGTCTTCCAGCATCGGCGCGTCAGCCCCGGCGACGGCGGCCTCAGCTACGGCCAGGCCGCCGCAGCCGCGGCCCTCCTGGCATCAGGAAAATCCGCGCTCTGACGCAACGCGAGCGAATCTCGGCCGGCACGCCGTGCAGCCCGCGAAGCGGGCGCGAAGATCGTAGCCCCAGGCGCAAGCCTGGGGAAGCAGCTGGAGCCGGTCCAGCCCCGCAGGGGCGAAAGAACGTCTGCCATCCTGCCGCAATTCACACGATCATCGCCGCTCTGCACGACGCACCACGCCGGCTCCGCTGCTTTCGGCCCACTTGCCCTCCCTGCCCCGTGCTCGTTAAAGTGACACCACGGCAGCTCCTGGAGCGCTCAGGGTTTGTGTGCCTCCATGGATCTCCGCTCTTAAAGGACTGAAATCATGCCTTCTATTCCGGGTGCCGCTGTTTCCTCGCAAGATCTGGATTCCATGCTGCGCGAACATCGAGTGTTTCCGCCTCCCGAAGAATTCTCCCGGTCGGCGCACATCAAGAGCCTCGAGCAGTATGAACAGATGTACCGGCGCTCGATCGAGGATCCCGAGGCATTCTGGGCCGAGGCCGCCAAAGAACTGCACTGGTTCAAGCCCTGGGACAAAGTGCTGGAGTGGAACCTTCCCTGGGCCAAGTGGTTTGTCGGCGGCAAGCTGAACCTCTGCTACAACTGCGTCGACCGCCATGCCCTTGGCGCCCGGCGCGACAAGACCGCCATCATCTGGGAGAGCGAGCCCGGCGAAGTCCGCCGCCTGACCTACGCCGAGCTCCATGCCGAAGTCCAGCGCTTCGCCGATGGCCTGAAGGCCCTCGGCATCCGCAAAGGCGACCGCGTCGCCGTCTACATGGGCATGACCCCGGAACTCGCCATTGCCCTGCTGGCCTGTGCGCGCATCGGGGCAATCCACTCCGTCATCTTCGGCGGATTCGCCGCCAACGCCATCGCCGATCGCGTCAACGATTCCGCCTGCGTGGCCATCCTCACCCAGGACACCGCCTTCCGCCGCGGAAACGAGATCCAGCTCAAACGCACCGTCGACGAAGCCATGAAAGGCTGTCCCACCGTCAGGCACGTCGTGGTCTACCGCCGGTCCGGCTCGCCGGTTCACATGGAAGAGGGCCGCGATCTCTGGTGGCATGACCTCGTCGCCAACGCCCCCGCTGAGTGCCCGGCCGAACCAATGGATGCCGAGGACATGCTGTACATCCTCTACACGTCGGGCACCACCGGCAAGCCCAAAGGCCTGGTGCATACCACCGGCGGCTACGCCGTACAGACCTACCTCACCACGAAGTATGTCTTCGATCTTCAGGAGAACGATATTTACTGGTGCACGGCCGACATCGGATGGGTCACCGGGCACTCCTACATCGTCTATGGGCCGCTCCAGAACGGCGCCACCGTGCTGATGTACGAGGGCGCGCCCAACTGGCCCGATTTCTCCCGCTTCTGGAAGATCATCGACGATCACCGCGTGACCATCTTCTACACCGCTCCCACCGCCATCCGCGCCTTCATCAAGTGGGGTAACCAATTCGTCGACAAGTACAAGCTCGATTCGCTGCGCGTCCTCGGCACCGTGGGCGAGCCCATCAACCCCGAAGCCTGGATGTGGTATCGCGAAAAGATCGGCCACAACCGCTGCCCGATCGTCGACACCTGGTGGCAGACCGAAACCGGAAGCATGATGATCACTCCTATTCCGGGTGCTATTCCCACCAAGCCGGGCTCCGCCACCCGGCCGTTCTTCGGCATTCATCCCGAAGTGGTCACCGCCGAAGGCAAACCTGTCCCCGCGGGCAGCGGCGGGCTGCTGGTGGTTCGCAAACCCTGGCCCTCCATGGCCCGCACCATCTATGGCGATCCCGAACGCTACCAGAAGACCTACTGGAGCGATGTGCCCGGCTGCTACTTCACCGGCGACGGCGCGCGCATGGACGCCGACGGCTACTTCTGGCTGATGGGACGAGTGGACGATGTGATCAACGTCAGCGGCCACCGGCTCGGCACCATGGAAGTGGAATCGGCCCTGGTGGCCCATGCCAAGGTCGCCGAGGCGGCGGTTGTCGGCCGCCCCGACGAACTCAAAGGCCAGGCGATCTCCGCCTTTGTCACTCTCGAAAGCGGCTATCAACCCAGCGCTGCATTAAAAGACGAGCTCCGGGCCTGGGTCGCCAAGGAAATCGGCGCTCTTGCCCGGCCCGATGACATCCGCTTCACCGAAGCTCTGCCCAAGACCCGGAGCGGCAAGATCATGCGCCGCCTGCTGCGCGAATTAGCCACCCACGGCGAGATCAAGGGCGACACCACCACCCTCGAAGATTTCACCGTCATCTCCAAGCTGCGCGAGGCCGAAGAAGGCTGACCGCAGCCCGCCTTCACCCGTGCTGCTCCCCAAAGCGACGTCATCCTGAACGGAGTCATTCGGAATTCTCCAATTGCATGAAGCAAAGCTCGACAGGCCTGCAAAGAGGCTGGCAAATGGATGACATCTCGGTTTTCTCCCCTCAGAATCGCGAGCAGATGCGCGCGGAATTGGTTGCCGCGGCCAGGGCAGACCCCCGGATTCGCGGCGCTGCCCATCTGGGCTCAGCGGCACTTGGCCTGCTGGACCGCTGGTCCGACATTGATCTCGCTCTCTGCCTGGCGCCCGATGCGGATTTGAATCAGGTGGTGGCGGATTGGACCACGCGTTTGCATCGCGATTACGCGGCGGCGGCAACCCATGATGTCAAACATGGCGACATCCTGTATCGCGTATTCCTGCTCGACAATACTTTGCAAGTGGATCTCTCCTTCTGGCCATCGGCCGAATTCCGCGCGCTCGGCCCAAAATTCAGCCTGATCTTTGGCGTCGCCGCAGAGTCGATTCCTGCGCCGGTGCCCGATTCAATCGACCTGATCGGGATGGCATGGCTGTACGCACTGCATGTGCGTTCGAGTATCGCGCGCTCTCGGTTGCTGCAGGCTGAATATATGCTGAGCGGAATGCGCGATAACGTGCTCGCGCTGATCTGCAGGCATCATGGTGTGGCTGCCGTGCAGGGCAGAGGGCTTGACGATCTTCCCCAGGAACAAAGAGTTCGAGCTGCGGATTGCCTGGCTCGTTCCCTCGATCCAATTGAACTCAACCGCGCTTTTCGGATCACCGTCGACACCCTGCTCGATGAGGTGCGGCACGCTGACTCCGGCCTGGCGGCCAGGTTGCTCAGACCTTTAAATCGGATCACGAATAGTTTGGCTTTCGATTGAGCGGCACCCCTGCATCGCAATGCAGGTCCAGGTTCGAAATCGCTGAGAGCGCTCCGGGGTCGCGCCGTTATACGATCACCGTGAGCTTCGCGCACCGAGGAAGGTTAAAAATGAAGCTTGTGCGATACGGCGTCGCCATGAGCCTTGATGGTTTCATCGCCGGGCCCAGGGGCGAGTACGACTGGATCGTGATGGATCCCGACTTTGACTGGAAGGGGCTGTATGGTCAGTTCGACACGCTGCTCATGGGCCGCGGCACCTACAACACCATGCGCGAACGCGGCCTGTCTCCCAAAGGCATGGGCATGAATGCATTCGTGGTGTCGACCACGCTGGTTCCGTCCGAGCATCCCGAGGTGACGATTATCAGCCGCCACGTGCCGCAGGTGATCGCGGCATTGAAGTCCGGGACCGGACCCCAACCGGAAAAGAACATATGGCTCATGGGAGGCGCGGTGCTGTTCCGCCACCTTCTCGATGCAGGCCTGGTCGACGCCATCGACGTTGCGGTCGTGCCGGTGCTTTTGGGCAGCGGCGTGCCCCTGGTTCCCGAAGGAAAGCGCGGGAATCTCAAATTGGCTGAGTGTAAAACTCAAACCGGCGGTGTGGTGATGCTGAAATATAACGTGGCTTAGTCCGCCCGAACGTCACGAAGAACCAAAGCCCTGCGTGCCCATCTTCGCGACTTGGCCGAGTCCCCGACAACAGGTCTTCGTCGTTGGGGTGCTCTGTCGCGAAGGTGTGAAACCACCAATCCTCTTGACGCTCAGAACCGGTACGCAACGCCGATCGTCGCCCGCGCATTGCCGCGCATATGGGGCGAATAGGCATTTTGCGTCGTATTGTTGGTCAACGAAAACGACGACAAAATGTAGTCCCCCTCCGCGCGAATCAGAAGGCGCGGCGACATCACGTATTCCAGCCCTCCGCCCGGACCGCCGGCGAACGAAACCCGCGGAGTGATGCCCTCGCCGCCGGTGTGCTCGCCACCCAGCAGCCCATGAAAGAAGCCATTCACCTTGCCATAGAGAGGCGCGCGCAGTTCAGGTCCGCCCAGGATCATATCCACGCTCGGCTTGCCGGGGTTGCCGTTCGCAAACGACGTGGGAAAGTACGCGCCATCCGCCACCAGGGCGAAGTACCGCCCCCACTGGCGCGAAACCTGGATATCCACCCCGATCAGCCCATAGCGCGACTGGTTCACCTGGTTGAGGCTGGTATATGCAAAGCCGGCATGAAGCGTGTAGTTGTACACGTGCTCGCCGCGGTCGGCGCGCGGCGGGCGATCCGGGGCAACCTGCGACCAAACAGCGGCCGGAAGCACGGCCAAAACTGAAAGCAACCACGTCCTCTTCAATGTGCAAATCTCCTCGCCATGATGCGTACTCCTGCGCCCCTCGGTCCGCAGGCGCCCTGACTGTAATCTGGTACCTTCCTATGCTATCGTTTCTCCCCCGCCAGCCCCTAGCCCTCTGGTCCCTGGTCCCTGTTCCCCTGCCTCACTGCACCGCCACCCCCGCAACCAGCCGCACCACCCCTCCGGCCTGGTCTGACACTCTGACGGACACGCCTTGCGGAAGGTAGCGGGCAATGGTCTCCCGATCGGTCCAGTCGATTCCCCATCCATCCCTTATGGCAACCACGGTGTACTGGCCTGCGGGCACGTCCCGCAGGCTGAAGCTGCCGTCCGAGTCCGACTGGTCGCGGCGCAGCAGCGCCAGGTACGCGGAACGCTGCCGCGGAACCAGCATGATCATCGCTCCCGCCACTCCCTTGCTGCCGTCGCGCGCAAAGCCCTGCACGCGCATCACGGCCGTGCTCACGCTCGCCACCACCGACACCGGCCGGTCCTTCACTGTGATCTGGTTGCCGGCGATCATGGCTCCTCCGGCCGACACCGCGATCACCGGCAGCGCATTTCCCTCCGCAAACGCCGACAGCGTCCAGGTGCCCTGCGGGACCATGTCAAACGAGAACCCTCCCTTCACGGCATTCATCTGCATCGGGTTTCGATTGCCTCCGGGCGCCGGCGCCAGCAGTACGTTCACGTTCTCGGGCAGCGGCGTCCCGGTGCTTTGCAGAACGCCCGAAACCCTCACTGCCGGCGCGCCGGCATTCGGATCCACTGCCTGGCTGATCGAGGCGTCGATCTCCGAAATGCGTGGCGGGTCTCCCTGCACCAGTTCGTAATGCCCCGGGGCAACGCCGCTGAATTCCACCGTGCCGGGATGCGAAGAAACGAAGCTGCCTGAACTCTCTGACGAAACCGGCGTGCCGAACACCATGGTCCGCAACTCCGGCGGCACCACCCCCGATTCCCTGCGCGGCGCCGCCACCTGCAGGCGCAATGCGGGAACGGCGTGGAGCGAGATGTCGGCTTGCTGGCGGGTGCCGGCCTCAAGCGCGATCGGCGTAGCCGAGGCCTCGTCCGCGGTGGAGTCAAAATACGTCACCGGGTAGGCGACATCGAGCGGCGTATCCTCATTCGCGCCGTTCCCCCGCGACGGCGGGTGCATCGCATACCAGGGGGCCGTATCCACGGCAACGTAATATTCGCCCGCCGCCAGGTTGCTGAATTCATACGCGCCGGTGTCGTCCGTCATGGCGCCGTCCACCTGCTTGATTTCGCCCGTTCCGCTTCCATGAGCCGGCACGCTGTCACGCTTGAAGAGCATGACGGAGGCGTTCTCCGCCGGATCACCGCTGTCGTCTGTGACCACACCGCGCAGGGCTGCGCCCGGCATCAACTGGAATTCCAGGTGCGTGGTGTCCTGGTCAGGCCCGGTCACGATCGCCGAGTTGTATTCTTCATGCTCGTCATAAAACGCCGTGCGATACCCGCGCCGGGATGCCGTCAAAGGGTATTTGCCCGCCGGCACATGGTCGAGTAAGAAGTGCCCTTCCGCATCGGTCTCCACCGAGCGCACAATGTGGCTGTCTTCCTCCGCCAGCGCGGCCACCGTGGCGCGGCGCACCGGCTCGCCCGTTTTCAGGTCCACCACGCGGCCCGCAATGCTGTATGGACCCGGACCGGTACCCGGCGCCGGCACTTTCTGCGCCCGGCAAACCGTGAGCAGCACCAACCACAATGCGCCCGCCACAAACAACGCCTCCCCCGGGCTCGTCATCATCAGGAGGTCGCGGCGACCGGCGAAGAACACGCTTTTCATCAGTTTCCCGGTACCTCCACTACCAGGCTGGCCGATCCGCCCGGCGCCAGCGTGACCGCCTGGCCCGGATGCGGCAGGGCCGCCATCGCGTCGGGATTGCGATACTCGAGTTCGAACCCGTTCGCGAATGTGTACACATGGTACGAACCAGGCGTGAGGCCTTCCATCGTGTATTTCCCCCCCGAGGATGGACGCAGCGTCACGGGCGTAATGTCCGCGGTCGAGTCAAAATCGGGCACCACATAAATGGTGTAGTAGCGCTCATCTCCTGCCGCTGAAACCGCGGCGTCCGGCGGCAGAGAAAGTTCCAGCCGGGCGCAATCGTCCCGCAACGTGAGCGTCAGCGGTGCCGTCGCCCCGGTCAGTGACACCAGCAGCGGTTCCCGTGCCAGGCTGGCTGCTCCGGCCGTGAACGATCCCTCGCAATAGGTCCTTTGCGGAATGCTGGTGTGCACCCAGTACGGACCGGGCCCCATGTTCGCCGAGGTCTCGATGGGGCCGGTAGCATATCCCTCGGCATAGCTGGTCACCATGCCGTCGCTGATCCAGCCGCTCGCCTGGCTGACCATGATCACGATGGGTTGCGCATTCGAATTCGCCGCTTGCTTCACGGCGCCCGACCGGATCAGCGAGACCTGCACCGTGTTGCTGTGCTCCTCGGCCAGCGGAATCTGCAGGTGCGTCACGGCATGGCCGGCCACGGAGAACTCCACCTGCCCCACCAGCGGTCCTTCCCCTCCGTGGGTCACGTCGTCGCGATCGGTCATGGGCCTTCGCCCGCCGATGATATAAACCCGCGGAGCATTCGCGGCCGTCACCTGCAGCATGTACGTTCCATCCGGGAGAAAGGCCTGTACTCCCCGGGTCGCCGGATCGTACACCCCGCTGTAAGGGAGTTGACGGCCTTTACCATCTAGAACCGTTACGCTCACATTGAGCGGCGCACCCGCCGGCAGACTCCCGGCGCCGGGCAGCGTCAAGGTGGCGCGTACCAGGTGAAATGGCTCTTCGGTCAGCAAAAGATTGGCTTGGGCCTGTTGTCCGCCGCCGACCTGAATTCTTGAGGCCCCCGCCAGGTCGCGCGTATCGGGGTAAAACACGCTCGCGTACCCCGCCCGCGCCACCGCCTGATCGCTGCCCGCCGCCACAAATACAGCCGGAACTTCGCTATCCATGGTCGGTTCGGTGTAGACGGCATATGCGCCGTCGGTGAGCCCCGCGAACCGGTACGCCCCCTCGCTGTTCGTCCGGGCGTTGGTCACCGGCTGCCAGAGGGCGCGGCCGTCCTGCACCACTCGCCGAAGCAGCATAACCGCGATGCCCTGCGCGGGGTCGCCGCTCGAAAGCTCCACCTCGCCGCGAATGGCGTTGGTCGGCGACAGCGTGAACACCAGGTCCGGCATGTCCGCGATCACCTGCACATTGTGCTCGGAATTGCTGTTGCCGTTGATGATGCTGATGGGCCCTCCGGCCCCTGACGAAGCCGCGTCGATAAACCCCGGCTTCATCACCTGGAAGGCCTGCGGACCGACCGGCACGCTGGCAATCTCGAAGCGGCCCTCCCCGTCGGTGAGCGCGCCGCTGACAGCATCACCCTCGATCCGCACCAGCGCGCGCGGAATCGGCTCGCCGGTAGCCTGGTTCTTCACCACCCCATGCACAGCTGCCCGCGCGCCGTTGAATGGCAACACCTCAGGCGTGCCCGGCTCTCCGGCCCCGTTGGCCGGTTCATTCGGCTGCGGCTGCTCTTGAGCCGGGTTTGGGGGCGGCTCTTCCTGGGACCATGCTGGCCCTCCCGCCCCGCAAACGAGCAAAACCAGCACCGCCAACCCCGCAATACAATGCCCGCGCCGTGCAGGCGATGATTGCGGGGAGGAGCAGGAAGTTTCGATCGGGTAGCTGCCAGGCATCAGGGGAACATCCACCATTCATTGTGACGGGCAGCAGCAGGGAAAGGAAATCCATCCCTGCCAACAAATATCCAGGTCCCCGGGGTCCGCGGAGTTGACCCCTGAACCCTGATCCCTGACCCCTGTTCTAATCCCTTTCCAGGTACCAGGGAATGTTGATCACGATAATTCGCCGATTCCCCCGAACGAGAAGAACCACCTTGAGCAGGTCAGCGCGCCGGTTGTGGAGAAAATTCTCCCACCAGTGGCGCACCACCAGTTCCGGCACCAGCACACAGATCTTGGCGAACTTCGACTCCCTCTCCACCTTGAGCACGTAATCGATCACCGGCTGCACGACGTAGCGAAACGGCGATTGCAGGATTTCGAGCTTGGGAACACACTTGCCCGCTTCGCGAAGCGGACCGGCCACCTTCTCTTCCCATTCGGTGCAGATTTCGTCGGGAGTGTCAGTGGTTTGGACATGCAGGCACCGGATGTCGTTGGACATGGAAAGCGCGAACGAAATGGCCTTTTCCGAGATGCGGCTCCAGCGGTCGATCGGGACCACCACCACCGGCTCCGTGACGTCGGCCGGGCGAATCGGCCGGTCCAGGTCGATATCCTTTTTCACCCGGTCGTAATGGTGCCGGACCCGGCGCATGAAAAGGATCATCAGGGCGATCAGCAGGGCGGTGATCCACGCGCCTTCGATGAACTTGGCCACCAGCACCACGACCACCGTGATCCCGGTAGCCACCGCGCCCAGCCCGTTGAGAAACAACTTTAGTCGCCAGCCTTGCCCACCCTGGCGCTTCCAGTGCATCACCATCCCGGCCTGCGACAGCGTAAAGGCAAGAAAGGCGCCGATGGCGTAAAGCGGAATCAGCCGGTCCGTGACGCCGCGGAAGATGATCAGCAGCGTCGCCGTCAGCGCCACCAGCACGTAGATTCCCCACGAGTAAAGCAGGCGCCGCCCGCGGATGAAAAAGATATGCGGCATGTAATTGTTTTGCGCGATGGCGCGCGTCAGCCGGGGGAAATCGGCAAACGCCGTATTGGCCGACAGCGCCAGCACCAGCAGCACCGATCCGATGGTCACGTAATAAAACCACCCCTGGCCCATCACTGCCCGCGTCAGCATGGAGAGCACGCTCTCATACCCGGGGCCGTCGGGATTGGTGGCGGCAATATGATAGGCGCGGCACAGGACCGCGATCCCCAGCAGCAGGATGCCCAGCAGAACGATGATGATGGTCAGCGTGATTTTGGCGTTTTTGCGCGTGGGGTCACGAAACGCCATCACCCCGTTGCTCACCGCTTCCACGCCGGTCATTGCCGTGCAGCCCGAAGAAAACACCTTCAGAATCAGCCACAGACTGAATGCCGCGGTCGCGGGAGGCACCGGCGGGATGGAGGTGACCGGATGCGGATGCCCGCCGGCGTGCAACGCCCGAAACAGGCCGACGGCAATCACAATCAGCAGCGTGCCGGTAAAGAAATAGGTGGGGATCATGAACACCACGCCGGTGTCGCGGACCCCGCGCATGTTCACGATGGTGAGAATCAGCAGCACGCCCAGGCACAGTTCCAGAGTCCGGGGCTGCAGCGACGGCACTGCCGAAATAAGCGCGCCCACCCCCGCGGAAATGCCCACGGCCGCGGTGAGAATGTAGTCGATCATCAGCGCCGCGGCCGCCAGCAGGCCGGCTTTGTCGCCCAGGTTCTCCGTGGCCACGGTGTACGATCCGCCGCCCTGCGGGTAGGCTTCGATGGTCTGCCGGTAGCTGAAAAATACGATGATCAGCAGCACCACGATGGCCGTGCTTACGGGAAGAATGTAGTGAACCCCGGCAACTCCCAGCGGGATCAGCAGGGTTAGGGCCGCTTCGGGACCGTACGCCGCGGAACTGAGCGCATCCAACCCGAAGATGGGAATGCCGGCGATGGGGCCGATATGCTCGGCGCGCTCCTCGCTGGTGGCCAATGGCCTGCCAAACAAAATATCCAGAACACTTCGAGTGAGAGCCATGTCGAATCCAGAAATCGGGGATCAGGAACGGGGATCAGGCGCGGGTGCGCAATGACGAAAACTTCATTGTCGCTCACGATACGGCGGACACGTCATCAAAATACACTGAGCGCGATGAAAGAAACATCGAGGATAATTCTTCCATGACTCTCAGGGTGCCGGAATTCCTGTTGCGCATACTGATGCCGGGGCTGCTTTTTCCCATCGCGCTTGCGGCGCAGACCGTCACTCTCTCCGGCACCGCAACCGACGCCAAAGGCAACCCGATCCCCAACACCACCGTCTCACTCAAGCCGGCGCAGGGAGCGCCCATCGAAGTCCATTCGGATGCCAAAGGCAGTTACACCATTGCCAACCTCGCGCCCGGCGACTACACAATTTCGGCATCCACCGACAGCCTCGGCGCCAAGCCGATCCCGCTGACCATCACCACGGCGCCCCAGCAGACCGAAGACCTGCTGCTTGCGCCCGCCGCCGGACAGCAGCCTCCCAATGCGCCTTCCCCGGCTCCCGCGCCTTCCACGCAGCCCTCGCTTGAAGACCTCGGCTTCTCAAACCAGCAGACGCAGGGCAACGCCCAGTTGCAGGCCACGCTCGAGAAGCGAACCCGCATGCTGAAAATCCATCAGAAGCTTGGGCTGTTCACTACCATCCCCATGGCCGCGGCGGTGATCACCGGGCCCATGGCTAAAGCCAAGGGCAAAAACGGAGGCACCATCCGCGTGCCCACCGACGCCAATCTCGATTTCCATGCCGCCCTGGGCGGCCTGACGACGGCCATGTATTTCACCACGGCTTACTACTCGATCTTCGCCCCCCGCATCCCCAACAATCCCAAGCACGGCGGGATCCGCTGGCACGAGGCGCTGGCCTTCGTGCATGCGCCAGGCATGGTGCTCACCCCGGTGCTCGGGATCATGGCCTACAACCAGGAGAACTCCGGCAAGAAACCAACCGGCATTGCCGCACAGCACGGAACCGTGGCCTGGATTACGACCGCCGCCTATGGCGCGTCCATCATCGCTGTTTCCTGGCCGATCCACGTTAAATTCTGGGAAAAGAAATGAAGCGCAGCCGTCATGCCACGGGTTCCATGTCAGGCGTTGTCATCCTGGGCGCAGCGCCGGAACGGCGCAGAGTCGAAGAATCAGCAGTTGCTTTTCCCTGTCGAACGAAGCGATCTGTTTCAAAGGAACCAATAGCCAGGGAACGCAGACGCCGCCGCCACTGGCCCCTGCTTTCTCTTGCCTGCCTCCTGCTCCCGCCGATCCTCGCCGCGCAGACCGACGCGCAATGGGTCCTCGATCAGTCGACGCTCAGCTATCACATGTCCCACCCCATGCATCAGGTGGACGGCGTAAGCCGCGCCGCCAAGGGCAAGGGTACCTGCCACGCCGGCCAGTGCAACTTTCTCATCGCCGCACCGGTGAAGTCCTTCGACTCCGGCGACACCAACCGCGACCTGCATATGCTGGACACCACCCGGGGCGCGCAGTTTCCGATGGTCGTCGTGCGCACCAGCTTTCCCGAATCGCAGACCGCTGCACCGTCCATCGATGCCGACCTGACGGTTGAGTTCGCCGGCCAGA
Source organism: uncultured Acidobacteriota bacterium (assembly GCA_963706455.1). Classification (GTDB taxonomy): domain Bacteria; phylum Acidobacteriota; class Terriglobia; order Terriglobales; family Acidobacteriaceae; genus Telmatobacter. Next base: position 128,482 of record CAVPNO010000094.1, read on the forward strand.
CCGCGCACTATCCTCACGTGCAATTCCAGCGCACCACCCAGGGCAACGAAGTGCACATCTCGGGAACCATTCCCGCCACTTGCTCGGATTTCAAAATCGACCGCCCCACGTTCCTGACCGTTCCTATCAAGAACGAAATCCCCATCAAGGTCGACATGACCTGGCACAAGATGTAACGGTCTGACAACTGACCACTGAAAACTGGTCTACTACCCCGCACCCGGGATGTATTTGTATTGGATTTCCTTCGGCCGCTGGATCGGGTCGCCGGTGAGGTCGTGCTCGTGCCACACCACGCTCTCCGCGGCAACCTCGGGATGTTTGGCGAGAAACTCCAGCGCGTAGGTCGACGCCGTCGGGTCGTCCTTCTGGTCGGCGAACTTCTCCGATTCGATGGCGGCTTTCCCTTTCTCGCCCAGGCGCCGGTAGAGAATCGCCAGCTGGTAATGGGCTGCCAGGTCGTCCGGATCGATCGCCTGCAGCTTTTCATACATATCGCGCGCGTCTGCGTAGTCGTGCTGCTGGTAGTAGCTGAAGCCCAGTTCGCGCAGCGCGTCCTTGGCTCGCGGATACTTGTCGAGTACCGCCTTGAAGTCTTCGATGGCCTCCGGCACCTGTCCGGCGTTCCGCTCCACAAACGCGCGATAGTAAAGCGCCCGCGGATCGCCAGCCAGCAGCGAAAGCGCTTTGGCCAGGTGCGGCTTGGCATCGTCGTACCGCTCCCACGAAATCTCGACCACCGCCATGTTCGTATACGCATCCGCGTAGTCAGGGCGAAGATCGGCCACATGCTGGAACGCCGCCACCGCTTCCTGGTACTGCTGCGCGTCCAGCAGGGCGATGCCGTAATTGTTCCAGCGCATCCACTCCTGGTTCTCCTCCGGCCCGGGCGCGACCGGGTCGTTGTTTCCGATCGAAAATGTGCGCGTCTCTGTGGCCATCTCGATCACCGGCATGGGGAAGTGCTGTCCCGCCTTCTGGTCCATGGCGTAATCGACGAAGTGCTGGTTGAAACGGCGGTACTTCACCGTGGCCGTCAGCGTGAACTGCCCCTTGTACTCCCTGGGCAGGCGGAAGCGGTAGCGCACCAGCTGGGACCGGCCCGACTGGATGGTGTTGTTGTAGGCCAGCACCCGGTTATGCCAGATCTGGTGCAAGTCGTTTAGCTCGCCCTTGATGTTCACCAGGCGGTTCGTGAACGAATGCGCCGACGGATCGAGAGAACCATCGGGCCGGATGAAGCCGCTTTCCGCCAAGGTCTTTCCCGCCGAGTCCTTGACCGTGAAGTCGACCCACGACTCGTAGAAGTCGCGCTGCTCGGGAATATGCGAGTGGGCTATTCCCTTGTTCTGAATCACGACATCCGCGATCAGAGTCTCGCCGCCCGCGATGTCAAAACGCGTCAGGCCCAGCGGCGCGATCAGGGCCTTGCCCGGAGCGGCGCTCTCCTTTTCGAGCGCGAAAATGTCAACGTTTAGCACGCCTTTTCCATCGAAGCCGTGCTTGAGAAAGTCCTCCAGCCTTTTGGCCTGCTCGTCGTATTTGTAGTAGGCCGGGATCAGGGTGTTCCCCCCAAGCCATCGATGCGAGGCCAGCTTTCCATCTTTGGCGCCCGGATCGTCGGCTCCGCCGGTCAGCGCTTCGCGCGGCATGTGGCACGTCTGGCACGTGGAGGCCGTGTCCTTGCGATAGAAGGGCAAGGGTGATTGTTTGGTAAAGCTCGCCGCCTGCCATTCGTCGTACAGCGAGATGGCGCGCAGGAACTTGTACTCGTCGAGCGAGGCCGGAATCGCCGCCTTGTGGCACGCCGCACAGAACTCCGCGGTGTGCAACAGCGGCCGCATCACCGCCTTCGAATGCCGGTCAAGATGCGCCAGGATCTCCGCATCGGAAACCGGCCGCGTGATCGGCGCGCCGTTTTCATCCACCATCACCGCCGGGATTCCCATCACGTAGCTGCCGGTCCCGGTCGCGTCGGTCGATTCGATGGAGTGGCAAGTGGAGCACGTCACGCCTTCGTCTTCAAAGGGCCGCGTCTTGGGCATGCCCTGCGTAAGGTCCCCCGACAGCAATGCCACCGGGTTGTGGCACCCCTCGCAGTGACGCGAGTACTGCACGCCCTTCTCATCGATGAGCAGGTTCACATTCTTCAGGTACCACGGCGCGCGAAAGCTGTTGGAGTGCGCCGTCTGCCGCCACTGGTTATAAGCCTCCTTGTGGCAGTGGCCGCAGTATTCCGCCGTGGGAAAGCTCTTGGGGCTCAAAAACTGCCCGTTCACCGACGTGGCGTTCGAAGGCAGGAACGGCGAGTCCTTCCCAAACGCGTAGTTGTACTTCAAGGCCACCGCGTCATGAAACTGCGTCGTCGGTCCGGTCAGCTTGATCGCCGCCGTGTAAGCCGCGCCGGCCTTTGCCGGATCGGGATTCGGGGGAGTATCCGCTTCCGGTCCGCTGGCGGCGCGCACGGCAAAGGTCAGACTCAGACACGCACCCAACACCCATCCGGCCAGCATCCAGCGGCGCAGCGCGGAGTTAAGTGGAAGCGCCCACATCTCGAAGACCCCCAGGGAAGTCCCGCTTGCCGGACAGCCGGACGGCCGTCGCCGGGGACATTAAAACCGTATCAGGCCGACCACAGGCCCTGTCTCCACCGAAAGATGGACACTCCAGCCACTTCCCTCATTCCTTGTTCCATGCATCTTTCAGCGAGCGGTTCAAAAAGTGAGACGAACGGCGAAGAAAGCCGGGCGGACGGCGCCACCCAGCGACTTCGACTTAGCCAAAACAGGGTCCCGACTGTTACCTTTAATAGGAAAGACCTGCTCCCACAAATGGCTGCAAATCCTTATTTTTCTTTGGCGGTGCTCTTTTTCGCCGCGCTGGCTTTCGGACTGGCGCCGCTCGGTCTGGCGCGCCTCTGGGGAATGGTCTTTTCGCCCGCCAAGCCGAATCCGATCAAGAACGCGATTTACGAGTGCGGCCTGGAGTCGAAAGGCGATGCCTGGATTCAGTTCCGCTCCGCCTACTACCTCTATGCCATCATCTTTCTCATATTCGACGTGGAGGCGGTGTTTTTGTTGCCCTTTGCCGTGGCCTTTACCGGCCTCGGCGTGGCGGCGTGCCTGTCGATGCTGGTCTTTGTGCTGCTGTTGATCGAGGGACTGGCGTGGGCTTGGGCCAAGGGCGTACTGACGTGGGCAGTGAGGACAGGGCAGCTTCTAGCTTCGAGCCTCTGGCTTGTGGTGGTGAGATTCAGCATTGACCAGTGGGCGGAGATCGAACCAGCTGGCAGCTCGAAGCGGGTAACGTCAAAAGGATTGACAATGGCAGTTGACCAAAACCTGAAGATCGAGCTCGGCAAGCAGGGCATCTTCGTCACGACCATCGAGGAGCTCTACAACTGGGGCCGGCGGAGCTCGGTCTGGCCCATGCAGTTCGGGCTGGCCTGCTGCGCCATCGAGATGATCGCCACCACCATGGCACGCTACGACATCGCGCGCTTCGGCGCGGAGGTTTTTCGCCCCTCGCCGCGACAGGCCGACCTGATGATCATCTCCGGCACCGTGACCAAGAAGATGGCGCCCCAGGTCGTCCGGCTCTACAACCAGATGGGCGAGCCCAAATACGTCATAGCCATGGGCGCCTGCGCCATCTCCGGCGGCCCGTTCAAGCAGGGCTATAACGTGCTCAAGGGCATCGATCGCTACATCCCGGTGGACGTGCACATCCCCGGATGCCCGCCGCGCCCTGAGGCGCTCCTTCAGGCATTCATCACTTTGCAGAAGAAGATCGACGGCCAGCAATTGACCGGCGAAGGGCGTCCGCCGCATCTCGACGCCGAAGCGCCGGGCGAGTTTCCTGTGCCGGTACAAGGCGAACACGATCTGGAACCTCCGGCAAACCCTGACGTGTGGCGCCCCCCGCTGGTAGTCATCAAGTAAGTGATCAGTTATCCGTGATCAGAACACCCGTTCCGGATCGGAGTCTTTCCGGAGCTTTGTAGCAAGGCACGACTTCAGCCGTGCCGAAAAATGGTCCTAAGAACTCTCAGGCGTTAGCCCCTGAGGTAAGTCTGAGGTTACATCGATGCTCCCGGTCGCGATGCCAGGAGCAAGGAGCTGGAAGCCGATTTGAAGACAGTCGAGGAAATCCAGGCGGCGATCGACGCCGCGGTGCCCGGAGCGGGAGTGAAGCTCATCCCCAACCCCAGCCCGTCGGGTCAGCACTCCCTGCTGCTCGACCCGCGCACCGCGGTCCAAGTCGCGCGCTTCCTGCGCGACGACCCGGAACTGGCCCTCGATTTCCTCTCCAACGTCACCGGCGTCGACTACCTCGACAAGGAAGTTTCGGAAAAAGTGAAAGCCACCCGGCCGGTTACAAAGACCGTGGATGGTGTCGAGCAGACGGTGGAAGAAACCGTGGAGGAAACGCGCAAACACACCGAGCCCGGCTACCTCGAAACCGTCTATCATCTCTTCTCCATGGCCCAAAAGCACGGCCCGGTCGTTCTCCGCATGCGCACCATGAACCGCTCTGACCAGGTCGACCTGCCTTCATTCACCCCCATCTGGCGCTCGGCCGAATTCCAGGAGCGCGAGGTCTTCGATCTGTTCGGAATTGTCTTTACTGGCCATCCCGACCTTCGCCGCCTGCTGATGTGGCCCGAATTCAAGGATCATCCCATGCGCCGCGACTACGTCGAGCCCGACGACTTCGAGTACGAGCCCACCGCCCACGATGACGTGCTGACCCGCGCCAAGGCTCACCGGGAATCCGCGGGCCCTTGAAGAACCGAATGCTGAGAATCAATAACTCGGTTCGGAACCGGCCGCTGACAACTGACAACTGAGAACTGACAACTCGATGACCGTAGCGGATCACAAAACGAAGACCCCGGAGAACTGGAACCGCCCGCCCGCATTCGATACCGAAGGCGAAGGCGAGCTCCTCGAAGTCTCCATGGGGCCTCATCATCCTTCCACCCACGGCGTCTTCCGCATGGACGTAGTGCTGGACGGCGAGCGCGTGGTCAAGCTCAAACCGGTCTTCGGTTACCTGCACCGCAACCACGAACAACTTGGGCAGACCCAGAGCTACCTGGCCTCCATGCCCTATACCGACCGGCTCGATTACTTCTGCTCGCTGACCAACAACTGGGCCTACGCGCTGGCGGTCGAAAAGCTCGTCGGTCAGGCCGTCCCGGAGCGCGCCGAATATATCCGCGTCATCCTCGCCGAGCTGACCCGCGTCCAGAATCACGCCTCGGCCATCGGATTCCTCATCCAGGAGATGGGCGCCAGCGGTACGCCTTTGATGTACGCCTTCCGCGAACGAGAGAAGATCCTCGACCTGTTCGAAAGCCTCACCGGCTCGCGCATGATGTGCAACTACATGCGCTTCGGCGGATGCCGCGTGGACATCTCCGGCCCCTGGCTCGCCGCCGCGCGCAAGGTGGTCGCCGGGCTGCCCCAGTTTCTCGACGAATTCGAAGCGCTGTTGAGCGGCAACGAAATCCTCATGGCGCGAACCCAGGGAGTCGGCGTGCTTCGGCCCGAATTGGCCGTCAACGCCGGCATAACCGGCCCCATGCTGCGCGGATCGGGCGTGAATTACGACATCCGCAAGGTCGACCACTACGGCATTTACGACCGCTTCCATTTCCGCGTGCCGCTCGGCGAACACGGCGACGTCTTCGACCGCTACATGGTGCGCGTGCTCGAAATGCGCGAATCCATCGGCATCCTGAACCAGGCGCTCAAGGAAGTTCCCCCCGGCCCCATCATGGATCCGAAGGCCAAGATTCGCGGCTTCCGCCCCAAGCCGGGAGAAGCCTACGGCCGCATCGAGGCGCCCAAGGGAGAACTCGGCTTTTACTTGATCAGCGACGGCAGCCCCAATCCATACCGCTATCGCGTGCGCCCGCCAAGCCTGGTCAACCTGACGGTCCTTGAAGACATGTGCCTCGGTCACAACGTCGCCGACGTCGTGCTGATTTTTGGAAGCGTGGATATTGTGTTGGGAGAAGTGGACCGATGAGCCAGAGTCGCAAGCTACTAGCTTGATCGGAGAAACACGATGCCGGGTTGGGGGAGCGAACGAAGTTTTCGATGCCGGAAGCTGCAGTCTGGCACGAAAGAGCTGGGAGCTAGAAGCTAGGAGCTGTGATGCTGGGTGAAGGCATACTGAAGGGCTTGGCGGAGACGGCGAAGAATTTCGCCGGCAGCTTCGTCTCCAAAGAGCGGCTCACCACCGTCGAGTATCCCGAAGAGCGGCTGCCCCTGCCCGAAGCCGCGCGCAATTTTCCGTTCCTTGTCTACGACGGCGCCGACTGGGAGAAGGGCATGCGCTGCGTCGCTTGCCAGATCTGCGAAAAAGAGTGCCCGCCCAAGTGCATCTACATCGAAAAGAGCAAAGACAAGAAGCCCGACTTCATCGGCAAGCCGCAGATTTATCCCGCCCGCTTCGACATCGACATCTCGGTCTGTATGAGCTGCCAGATCTGCGTCGAAGTGTGCCCGTTCGAAGCCATCAAAATGGACACCGAATACGAACTGTCGACCGACGATCGTTTCGGCGGCCTGCTCCTCGATCGCCGCCAACTTGCCAAGTCGAACGAGTACTACCACAAGATTCACCCCACGGAAGCCACGGAAGTGGACGCCCGCCTGGCAGAAGAGAAGGCCAAGGCGGACGCGAAGGCCAAAATCGACGCCGCAGCCAGGGCCAAGGCGGCCGCCGCTCCCGCCAAAACACCCGAAGGCGGCACAGGCACTCCGGCGGCGGGCGCCACCAGCCTTCCGGCCGCCGAAACAACAAAACCCGCGCCCGGCCCCGCTCCGTCAGCTGATCCCACACCCGGGAAAGAAGGAGGAGACTAGTCGATGGTCAGCACGCTGGACCAGGTATTCGTCCTCCTCAAGCATTGGATTGTCGGCCTGATGCCCGCCGCATTGCAGCCGCTGGTCGGCGTCCTGCTCAGCGTGGTTTGCATCATCGCCGTGTTTCCCGCCCTGTTCGCCCTGACCACCGTTCTCGAACGCAAGGGCCTCGGTCGAATGCAGAATCGCATTGGCCCCAATCGCACCGGCCCGTTCGGCATCCTGCAACCCGTCGCTGACGGCATCAAGGCCCTCACCAAGGAAGACATCATTCCCGTCGGCGCGGACCGCGTGGTGCATTTCCTTGCCCCGCTGGTGCTGGTGGTCGCTGTCTTCATGGGCTTTGCCGTCCTGCCCATGGGCCGCAACATGGTGCTGGCCGACATGGACGCCGGCCTGCTTTTCTTCTTCGCCATCGGCGCGTCCACTGAGTTGTCCGTCTTCATGGCCGGATGGTCGAGCCGCAACAAGTATTCGCTGCTCGGAGCCATGCGCGCCGTGGCCCAGATGATCTCCTACGAAGTGCCGCTCCTCTTGTCGGCCGTGAGCGTGGTCATGATCACCGGCTCGCTCTCGCTTTCCCAGATCGTCGACCATCAGAACCGGTACACCTGGGGACTGCCGCACTGGTTTATCTTCACGCCCTGGGGCCTGGCTTCCTTCGTGATGTTCGCCGTCGCCGCCACCGCCGAAACCAACCGCTCCCCCTTCGATCTGCCCGAAGGCGAATCCGAGCTTGTGGCCGGCTACTTCACCGAATACTCCGGCTTCAAGTTCGCGCTCTTTTTCCTCGGCGAATACCTGGCCATGTTCTCCATCTCCGGCCTCGGAGCCACCCTCTTCCTCGGCGGATGGTCGGCGCCCTTCTCGTTCCTCCAGTTCATTCCGTCGTGGATCTGGTTCTTCAGCAAAGTCATGCTTTCCATCTGCGTCCTGATCTGGCTGCGCGGAACGCTGCCCCGCCTGCGCCAGGACCAATTGATGAACTTCGCCTGGAAATTCGTCATCCCCTTCACGCTTCTCAACCTGGTCAACGTCGCAGTCTGGCGCTTCCTGGGCCAGGGTTGGGCACGCTGGGTCGTCTGCACCGCGATCGTGGTCATCGCCTACGTAGCCATGGGCCGCATCGGCATGCGCAACCGAAAAATTGCTCCCAGGAGTTACCGCTATGCCGACTAACTCCTCCATCCCCGCGCGTCACCACTCCGTTTGTCATCCTGAACGCAGCGCAGGATCTGCGGTTGCACACCTCGCGAAAATAGAACACACGTGTCATCCTGAGCGCAGCGAAGGACCCGCTTTTGCACACCTCGCGAAAATAGAACACACGTGTCATCCTGAGCGCAGCGAAGGATCTGCGGTTGCTTTTCGCGCCCGCCCGTTCCGCCACGGAAGGACGGTCCACCCATGACCCCCGCCTTCTGGATCCTCTCCGCGCTCACCGTTCTCGGCGCCCTCGCCGCGGTCACGCTGAAAAACACCGTGCATTGCGCGCTGGCGCTTACCGTCGCCTTCGCCGGCCTGGCCCTTTTGTTCCTCCAACTCGACGCCCAGTTCGCCGGCTTCGCGCAGATCCTGGTCTACATCGGCGCCGTCGCCATCCTGGTCGTATTCGCCATCCTGCTCACCCGCGGTTCGGAAACGCCCAGGCAAGGCATCTTCAGCCGTTCCTGGTTCACCGGAATGACGATCGCAGCGGGCGTCTTTGCCGTCCTGGGATGGGCCGTCATTCAGAGCATCCAGGTCCTGCCGCATCAAACCGAGACGCCCGCCGTGACCGTCAACCAGATCGGCACCGCCCTGATGGGCCGCTACGTGCTTCCACTCGAGATTGTGGCCCTGCTGTTGACCGCGGCGCTGGTGGGCGCGGTTATTGTCGCCATGCACGAAAAAGGAGAGAGCAAGTGACGCCGCTCGCCGGATACCTCCTGGTTGCCGCGCTGCTGTTCGCCATCGGGCTGGCCGGGGCGCTCACGCGGCGCAACGCGATCCTGGTGTTGATCGGAATCGAACTGATGCTCAACGCCGCCAACCTCAACCTCATCGCCTTCTGGCGCTACGGCCCGCATCCCGAGTTGCTGACCGGCATGATGTTCGCCGTGTTTTCCATTGCTGTCGCCGCGGCCGAAGCCGCTGTAGGACTGGGGCTGGTGATCTCCATCTATCGGCATACCCATACCACCGATCTCGATGAGATGAACAGGATGAAAGGGTGAGCCGCGAATGCAGCAAAGTGTAGCGTTCACTCCACAACTCACTGCCTCTTCCCTCGCCGGGATCCTCTGGCTGATCCCGGCCGTGCCCATCGTGGCTTCGGGCGTGATCGCGCTGCTCAAGCAATCGGCGCGCAAGCTGGCCTCGACGCTGGCCATCGGCTCGCTCGCCGTCTCGCTCGTCCTCGCGCTGGCCGCCTTCGGACACGTGCTCGCCGGATGGTCGCACGGTTTAGCGGTGCGCGAGACGGTCAACTTCACCTGGCTGCAGATGGGCGCCGGCACGGTCGACCTTGGCTGGGTCCTCGACCCGCTCTCCGCCATCATGGTCGTCATGGTCACCTTCGTCGGCCTGCTGATCTTCATCTACTCCACCGGCTACATGGCCCACGACGAGAACTACACCCGCTTCTTCTGCTTCCTCTCGCTGTTCGCCGGCGCGATGCTGGGCGTGGTCATCGCCAACAGCCTTCTGCTCCTCTTCATGGCGTGGGAGATCGTAGGCCTCACCTCTTACCTGCTGATCGGCTTCTGGTACCAGAAACCCTCCGCCGCCGCGGCCGCCAAGAAAGCCTTCGTCACCACCCGCGTCGGCGACATCTTCTTCCTCCTCGGCATCGTCTGGCTGTTCGCCGAAAGCGGCACGCTGCTTTTCTACAACCACGGCGCGGGCGCACTCGAGCCCGACGCGATCGCCACCATGCTTGCGGGCCACGCCGCGCTGGGCCTGAGCGCCGCCACCGTCATCGGCCTGCTGATCTTCGCCGGAGCCGCTGGCAAGAGCGGCCAGCTTCCCCTGCACGTCTGGCTGCCCGACGCCATGGAAGGCCCCACGCCCGTCTCGGCTTTGATTCACGCCGCCACCATGGTCGCCGCCGGCGTCTACCTCGTCGCGCGCGTCTATCCGCTGATGGCCGCAGGCGGCATGCTCTCCCGAGGCGGCCTCCTCGCAGGCAGCACTACGGTCGCGCTCACCGTTGTCACCTGGGTCGGGGCCCTGACGGCAGTCTTCGCCGCCCTCATCGCCGTCGCCCAGAACGACATCAAGCGCATCCTCGCCTACTCGACCGTCTCGCAACTCGGCTACATGATGGCCGGCCTCGGCATCGGCGGAGTGGCCGTGGGCATGTTCCACCTCATCACCCACGCCTTCTTCAAGGCGCTCCTCTTCATGGGCGCGGGCTCGGTCATCCACGGTTGTCACGAAGAGCAGGACATCCGCCGCATGGGCGGGCTGCGGAAAGAAATGAAATTCACTTTTGCGACTTACGCCATCGGCATGCTGGCGCTGGCAGGCTTCATACCCCTGGCCGGATTCTGGAGCAAGGACGCGATTCTGGAATCAGCGCACACCTGGAAATCGAGTCAGGGACCCTACTTTCTGCTGGTGTTCGGGGCGCTGCTCACGGCGTTCTACATGACGCGTCAGGTCAGCTACGTATTCTTCGGCGAATATCGCGGCCACGGACACGCCCACGAGAGCCCGCGCGTCATGACCGTGCCGTTGTGGATCCTCGCGTTCTTTGCTGCCACGCTTGGGATTCTGGGTACGCCTGCATGGCCATGGTTCCGCAGCTTTCTCACCGATCAATCCGTCGCGTTTGAGTGGGCTGGCTTTGGTGAATCCGGCATCGCCGCATTGATGGTGACTTCGACGCTGGTTGTCGCGATCGGTCTCGCTCTCGGCTGGTGGCTCTACGGCAACAAGTCGCCCCGCGCCGATGCGCCCGATGCCCTTGAAAAAGCCGTCCCCACCGTCTGGGGCTGGCTGCGCGACAAGCTCTACATCGACGAACTCTATGGCGCGACCGTCGTCGCGTTTTACTTCTGGTGGGCCCGTGTCGCCGACTGGTTCGATCGCCGCATCTGGGGCGGACTCGTCTCCCTCGTCACCCTCGCCTTCCGCGGCCTCGCCCACTTCGACCGCTTCTTCGATCAGCAATTCGTCGACGGCGGCTTCGACAAGGGCTGCGAAGAAATCTACTCCGGCGGAGGCGTGCTCGCGCGCATCCAGACCGGCCGAGTCCAGCACTACCTGCGCCTGCTTGCCGTTGCCGTAGTCGTGCTGGCGGCCATCCTCATCTGGAGCAGCCGCGGATGAGCCACTTTCCGATCCTGACGCTGCTCATCGCGCTGCCCATCGTCGGCGCGCTCCTCGTTCTGTTCGCCGGCCGGCACGCGCGTGCCGTGGCCATGATCGCCGCCCTGGCTGCCATGGCCGTCGCGCTGCTGGTGTGGACCAATCTGCCATCCGACGGAACCATCGGCCTCGTCGAGCAGCGTGCCTGGGTGCCTTCTCTCGGCATCGAGTACTACCTCGGAGTCGACGGCCTCGGCGCCCTGATGCTGGTGCTCTCGGCGGTCGTGACGCTGATGTCGATGGACGCCGCGCACCACGTCCACCGCCAGCCGAACCTCTACTTCGCGCTCGTGCTCCTGCTCGAATCAGGTCTCTTCGGCACCTTCACCGCGCTCAATTTCTATCACTGGTTCCTGTTCTGGGAGTTGAGCCTGATCCCCGCCTTCTTCCTCATCAAGCTCTGGGGCGGTGCCAAGCGCGGCCCGGCAGCAACTCAATTCTTCGTCTACACCATGGCCGGCTCCGTCGCACTCCTGGTCGCATTCCTGGCCGTCTTTTTCTCCACCGGCAGCATGGACTTCACTCATCTCAGCCTGCTGGCCTCCACCGGTGAGCTCGAGCAGATCATCACCCAGCATCTGCCCTACCCGCACGTCATGCAGTGGCTCGCCATCGGTGTCCTCGCCGGATTCGCCGTCAAGGTCCCGCTGATGCCGTTCCACACCTGGCTGCCCGCCGCCTACAGCGAAGCGCCTTCGCCCGTAACCATGCTGCTGACCGGCACCATGTCGAAGATGGGCGTCTATGGCCTTTTGCGCATCGCCCTGCCCATGTTCGGCCACGAGATCTCCGAAATGCGCACGCCGCTCCTGGTCCTTGCGACGCTGACCGTCGTCATGGGCGCATGGGCCGCGGCGGCACAAAAGGACCTGAAGCGCGTTTTCGCCTACTCCTCGATCAATCACCTCGGCTATTGCCAATTGGGAATCTTCGCGCTCGCGGTGCCCGCCACCAGCGCCGCCATGGAGACCAGCCAGGCCGCGGCCCTCAACGGCGTCATCCTGCAGATGTTCAACCACGGCATCACCGCCGCCGCGCTGTTCTGGTTCATCGCCATGATCCAGGAGCGTACCGGCGGCATTCGCGGCATCGACGACTTCGGCGGCCTGCGCAAACCGGCTCCGGTCCTTGCCGGCCTCATGGGCATCGCGCTGTTCTCGTCGCTCGGCCTTCCCGGCCTCAACGGATTCCCCGGCGAGTTCCTCATCTTCCGTGGCGTATTTCCTCTCTCCTGGGTCGCCGCCACCGTTTCCGTGCTCGGCATCCTGATTACGGCAGTCGTCCTCCTCACGGTCATCCAGAAAGTCTTCACCGGCCCCGTGCCCGAGCGCTGGGCCAAGTTTCCTGACATGCACACCGGCGAGCGCATGGCCATGGCGCCCGTCATCGGATTGATGTTCCTGATCGGCCTGCTTCCGCAACTGATTGTGGACAGCGTGAACCCCACCGTCCTCAACCTGCTGGCGCACTGGAGATTCTAGAGATGCTTGCCTGGACCATCTATCTCTCGTTCGCCGGCGCGCTCATCGAGGCGATCCTGCCCAAGGGCAGATCCGGCCTCGCGCGCGGACTCGCGCTTGTCATTGCCGTCGCAGGCTTCCTCGTCGCAGCGGCGGGCTTCGCAGCCGGCCGCGGCTACGGCCTCCAGACCATCACCGACGTTCCCTGGGTCGCCTCCATGGGCGTTCGCTACACCCTGGCCGCCGACGGCATCAGTCTCGTGCTCGTCCTGCTCACCGGCCTCGCGGCAATCGCCGGCGTGCTCTTCAGCTGGAACATCGAACTGCGCACCAACGAGTTCTTCGCCTTCTTCCTCGCCCTCATCGGCGGCGTCTACGGCGTCTTCCTCAGCTACGACCTCTTTCTGCTCTTCGTCTTCTACGAAATCGCCATCGTGCCCAAGTACTTCCTCATCGCCATCTGGGGATCGACGCGCCGCGAGTACGCCGCCATGAAGCTGGCCCTCTACTCCTTCGTCGGCTCCGCCATGGTCCTCATCGGATTGCTCGCTGCCTATGGCACCGCCGGCAGCCACTCCACCGGGCTCGTGCAACTGGGCCAGGCGAACCTTCCCGTCCACTTCCAGATGTGGGCGTTCCCCCTGGTCTTCATCGGCTTCGGCATCCTCGCCGGCATGTGGCCGCTCCACACCTGGGCGCCCACCGGCCACGTAGCCGCGCCCACCGCCGCATCCATGGTGCTCGCCGGCGTCATCATGAAACTCGGCGCGTACGGCTGCCTGCGCGTTGCCATGGCGCTCTTCCCCCACGGCATGGACCCCTGGGGATTCTCCTTCCTCGGCATCGGCTCATGGCGCGATGTCTTCGCCCTGCTCGCCGTCATCGGCATCGTCTACGGCGCGCTCGTGGCGCTGGTCCAGAGCGACTTCAAATTCGTCATCGGCTACTCCAGCGTCAGCCACATGGGCTTCGTGCTGCTGGGCCTGATGACCCTCAACCAGATCGGCCTCACCGGCGCGGTGCTGCAGATGTTCTCCCACGGCGTGCTCGCCGGCCTGCTGTTCGCCATCGTCGGCCGCATCGTCTACGAGCGCACCCACACCCGGCAACTCGCCGAACTGGAAGGCATGCATCTCTCCAAGCGCCTTCCGTTCGCCGCATGGGGATTCCTGATTGCCGGCATGGCCTCGATGGGCCTGCCCGGATTTTCCGGGTTCGTCGCCGAGTTGCAGGTGCTCGCGGGCTCGTGGCGCGCCAATCCCTGGTGGACCGCGGCCGCGGGCGTGGGCATCGTAGTCGGCGTGGCCTACACCTGGCGCGCGCTGCAGCGGGCCTTCTTCAGCGATACGCATGCCGCCGCCCACGTCCACGAGCATGGCCATGAGCTCGCGCCCATGACCTGGCCCGAAGTGACTGGCTTCGCGCTCCTCGGTCTCGCCAGCCTGTGGGTTGGCCTCTATCCGCGCATCCTTCTCGATGCCATCGAGCCGGCGGTGAAAGCGCTGCCGTTCCTGTCGGGAGGTGCGCAGTGAATTACTACGCACAGCTCTTCTACGCCACCCTGCCGGAAACCGTTCTCGAAATCGCCGCCCTTCTCGTCCTCGTCGTCGATCTTGGATTTCTGCGCAAGGCCGAGCTGAAGATCCGCGCCCTGTCGGCCTCGCTGCTCGGCGTGCTCGGGTGCGTGGCCGCGCTCTGGGCGCAATTCTTTGCGACCGGAACAAAGGGCGTCTGGGACTTCGGCATCGCGGACACCCACACCGTGCTGCTGGCGAACATCAATTCAGCCGGCGCGGCGCAGGCTGGCATCCTCGTTCTCACCGCGCTCACGCTCCTGCTGTTGATCGATACGCGCTTCACCCGCCACGTGGGCGAATTCGTCGCCGTCGTCCTCATGTCCGCCGCCGGAGGCCTGCTCATCTCCGCCGCGCAGGACCTGCTCATCATCTTCCTCGGCCTCGAACTGCTCTCGCTCGGCCTCTACATCCTCACCGCATTCGCCAAGCAATCCGGCCGCAGCGCCGAATCCGCCATCAAGTACTACCTCTTCGGCGGCATGTCGGCGGCCTTCCTGCTCTTCGGGTTCAGCTATCTCTACGGCATTTCCGGTTCGACGAACCTCGACCAGGTGATGCAGGCGATCCATCACTCCAACGGCCCTGGCCTCGATCCCCTGCTGCTTGTCGCCATGGTGATGATCGCCGCCGGCCTGGGCTTCAAGGTCGCCGCCGTGCCGTTCCATTTCTGGGCGCCCGACACCTACGAAGGCGCGCCCGCCCCCGCCGCGGCGTTCATCGCCTCGGTTTCCAAAGTCGCCAGCTTCGCGTTGTTGATCTCCATCGGCATCGCCGGCGCTGAAGCACAGCAAGCCTGGAATTCCCCTCATGAAGGCTTCAGCGGACCCTGGACCATGACACTCGCAGTCATGTCGCTGGCGTCAATGCTCTTCGGCAACCTGGCCGCGCTGGCGCAGATCAGCGTCCGCCGCCTGCTGGCCTACTCCACCATCGCCCACGCCGGATACATGCTGCTCGCGCTCGCCTATTTCAAAATCGATGAATCGGCTCCCTACCAGGGTCCCGCCTATTACGCCGGCGCCAACGCGCTGCTCTACTACATCTTCACCTACGGCCTGACCACGATCGGCGCCTTCGGCGTCGTCGGCGTGGTTGAACGCGCCACCGGCAGCGATCGCATGGACGCCTTCCTCGGCCTGCGCAAGCGCAACCCTCTGCTCGCCGCCGTGCTGCTGGTCTATTTCCTTTCGCTCGCCGGCATCCCGCCGCTGGTCGGCTTCTGGGCCAAGTTCAACCTGTTCGCGGTCGTGCTCAGCGTGGGCCGCGGAAAAATTCCGTTTGCTCTCGTCGCTTTGGCCGTCATGCTCAGCGCCGTCTCACTCTATTACTACCTGCAGGTGCTCAAGCGAGCTTTCGTCATGCCCGCCGCCGACGACCGCACCGAAAAGATCACCTCGCATCCCATCACCATGCTGGTCCTGCTGGCCATCGCCGCCGCGATCGTTGTCATGGGCTGCTTCCCGTCGCTGCTGCAGAATTGGATCGCGAGCTTCTATCTCAGGCTGTAGGTCGAATGGAAAAAAGCCTGTCATCCTGAGCGTAGCGCCGCATTGCGGCGCGCAGTCGAAGGATCTGCCGTGAAAATTGTGCCGGGCAGGTCACAGAGGCCAGGCGAGCGCGCATGAAAGTTCCCGCAGGGAACGCAAGAAAGTAGCCCAGGGTGGAGCGCGGCGGAACCCTGGGTTCGCGCCAAAAATCAACCCCAGTCCCGGAGGGACGTAAGAACCAGGCCCATTTTCATGCTTTCTGGGTGGAACATATTCCATCCATGACTGCCCTGAAAGTAACTCTTGCCCACCCCCGGCACCGTCATCCTTGAGCCGCAGGCGAAGGATCCGCAGTTGCATTTTCATTATTTCGGGTGCGGGAAACGCTCCATGCCCGACTGCAGTTGCATTTCCATGTCGCCTTCACACACTCAGGAACAAGAATATGCGGGCGCAGCCCAAGGCCGCGCCCGCATATTTCCAAACCAGTCGCGTGCCCCAGGTCTCGATTTTGAAACCTGGGAAACCACGCGCTTAGTCGATCGCCTGGTTCACTCTCAGATCCCTTGACGACCCGCCCACGCTCACCGTCCGCTTCCCGCCGGCCAGCACCCACTTCCCGTCCTTCGTCGACCAGTACTGCAACTGCCGCTCCGGCACGTGAATGGTCACCGTCTTTGACTGCCCCGCCGCCAGGTGCACCCGATCGAACCCCACCAGAGACCGCACCGGGAACTGCACGCCCTCCGGAACCTCGGCCGGCGCGCCCAGGTATACCTGCGGCACCTCGTCCGAATCCATGCCGCCGGCGTTCTTGATCTCGACCGTCACATCGATTCCGCCGTTCGCTGCCTTATCCACTTTCAGATTCGAGTAATCGAACTTCGTGTAGCTCAGCCCATGCCCGAACGCGAACAGCGGCTCGATGTTCTCCTTGTCGAACCACCGATAGCCCACGTTCACGCCCTCGGAATAATGCGTCTCCTTGTTCGGCGGCTTCTTTGAGCGTTCCGGATGCTTCGGATCGGTCGCCGGATAATCGGTCAGGCTCTTGCCCCACGTCACCGGCAGCCTCCCCGCCGGGCTTACCTTGCCCAGCAGCAGCTTGGCCGTGGACCAGCCTCCCTCGTCGCCCGGCCACCACATCTCCAGAATGCCCTTCACCTTCTCCACCCACGGCAGCGCCACCGGCTGGCTGGTGTTCAGCACCACCACGGTGTTCGGATTCGCCGCCGCCACTTCTTCCACCAGCTTGTCCTGTTCGCCCGGCAAACCAAACACCGGCTCCAGCCGCGTCCACACAAACACCACGGCCACCTTCGCGCTCTTCGCCGCCGCGATGGCATGATCATGGTCGGCCTGCCGCTGCTCGGGCGTGTACCAGTTCAGCCGCACCTGCACCGGCGCGTTGGATGTGTCCGGCGACGTCTCGATCTCCACCTGATGCGCCCCCGCGCTCAGCTGGATCGACCGCCGCACGTTGTCCAGCCCGTCGGTCGTGGGCACCACGTTGTCCTGGTTGGCCTGCAGAATGTCGCCATGCACGCCGCCCTGGAACGCGCCCGTGGCCGCGAACTTCTTCCCGTCCAGAAGCATCGACGCGTTGGTCCCCAGCGCCTGCAGGTAGATCCAGTAGTCGCCCTCGTGCGGCACCGTCAGCGCGCCCTTCCACGTGACGGTCGCATTCGGCGGCAGCGCCTCGCCCGACTTCTTCGTAAAGTCGATTTGTGCATCCGTATGACCGCCGGTCGACCCGGTGCGCGACAGGCCCGGCTGACCATCGTGGCTCAGCGCGCCCGCCGGAATCGTGCTGCCCGTCATATCGTCGTTCACGGCAAAGCCGATATCGGAGTTGCCCGATATCTGCTGCATCGCTGCCAGCGGCCCCACCTGCCGTTCCGGCAATCCTACCGACCGCTCGCCGTTGATGCCGATGGAATCCACCTGCCCCGCCGTCGGCCCGATCAGCACTACCGAATCCAGATCCTCGGCCTTCAACGGCAGTATGCCGCCTTCGTTCTTCAGCAGAACCGCCGCGTCCTCTCCGGTGCGCTCGATGACTTTCGCATTCTCCTCGATCGCCTCCGGAGTCACGCTGTGTTTCGAAACCCCGTCCAGGTAGCCGAAGTGCACCATCTCGTAGAGCACCCGGCCCGCGGCGCGCGTCACGGCTGCTTCGGTCACCGTGCCGTCTTTCAGCGCCGCCGGCATTTTCTTGTGGTCCACTTTGGCGCCCCAGTCTCCGCCGCCTTCCTCCTTTTCGGGTGGCTCTTCCGGAATATGTCCGCCGAACATATCGGCGATCTCTTCCATCGCCTGCGGCGGAGGAGGCGGAAGCGCCGGTTGGGTGTCGAAGTACGTCGGACCGCTGAACTTCGCGCCCGGCTCAGGCTCGCCCGGCATCTCCATGTCCAGCCCCGCATTGATGAAGGTCACGCCATGGGTCGCGCCCCAGTCCGACGTCACAAACCCTTTGAAGCCGATCTCGTCGCGCAGGATCTTCGTCATCGTCTTCTCGTTGCCGCACGCGAATGTCCCGTTCAGTCGGTTGTAGGAGCACATCATCGACGCCACTCCCGCCTTCACCGCCGCATCGAACGGCGCCACGTACACCTCGTGCAGCGTCTGGTCGTCAATGAACGTGTTTTCGTTGTCCGAGTCGTAACCCACGTAATGCTTCACCTGCGCCATTACATGCTGCGACTGAATTCCCTTGATCTCCGCCGCTCCCATCACCGCGGTCAGGAAGGGATCCTCGCCGAACGTGTTGTACCCGCGTCCAAACTCAAGGTCGCGATCGATATTCACAAACGGCTGCAGCGCCACGTCGATCCCCAGCGCGCGAGCATCTCGGCCAATTTCGATGCCGTTGTCTTCCGCATCCTTCAGGCTGAAGGTTGCCGCCACGCCCATCGTGGCCGGTTCTCCCTGCGACGGATGCCGCGTCAGCACTCCCGGTGGCCCGTCGGCGAAGCGCAATCCCGGAATGCCCAGCCGCGGAATCCCGCCCAGGTACCCCGCCTGGCCCTGGTACACCTTCGGATCCTCATGGGTGCCGTGAATCAGCGTAAGCTTTTCCCGGAGCGTCATCTGGCTCAGCAGCTTGTCTACCCGCGCGTCCCCCGTCACCACCGGAACCGATTGCGCGGCTGCGATCCCCACAGCCATTGCAGCCAGCGCAAGCAACCCCTGCACTCCGATCATGAATCCTTCTTTGAATGCGCGCATTGCCTGTCCTCTCAAAGCCACAACGCGGGTCTGCCTCGCCGCCCCGAACGCCGCACCTTCGTGCCTTTCGAGACAACGCCTATAAAACGGTTGAGCATGTTCCCGCTTATCGGCAAGCAGTGTAGTACATCCGGGCGGAGCGGGAAAAACATCAACGGGCAAGAAATCACGTCGTCCACCGCCGCCTTCGCCTGCCCTCCGGTACTGTTGCGCAATCAGGCGCTCTCAGTTCTAATGGCTTTACAACCAGCGTTCCAATTCATCCAGCGGTACCGGTGCCAGGCCTGTGCCCGGCCTCGCGATGCCTGGCATGAGGCTTCATGTTTCCCTCCAGGTCGCGTCTTATCGCTGATCTCAACCCGCTGACCGGTGCTGTCGCACAGATAGTTCTCGTTGCCTTGATGCACTTCGTCGCGGCTTCCCTTGCTCAATGCGCCGAACCCACTGGGGCCCGGCCTCCGGCCCGCACCGATATCCAGATCGAAAGCGGCTATTCGGTCGGCAATTATCACCTATTTGCCTACGACGACAACCGGCACATCCTCCCCTTCGGTGTGGAAATGAACCACCCGGTCTTCGGGCGCCTGTTCCGCGCCGAGCTCGATTACGTGAGCGAGGCCCTGCCGGTTGTCCTGCTGAATGAGCCGGCGAAGTACGGCCCTGACGGCCGCTCCCTTACCTCCGGGCGGAAGTGGCAATACGGGGCCGGCATCTCCCCCCTCGGGTTTCGACTGATCTGGCGCCGGCGAGGCTTCTTCCAACCCTACGGGATCGCCAAGGGCGATATCCTTTACTTCCAGAATCGTGTTCTCTCCACCCAGGGCACACACCTGCAGTTCGGCTCGGAAATCGGCCTCGGCGTCCAGAAGGCCGTCAATGCCCGCCTCGGATATCGCGTCGGCTTCAGCGACTTCCATGTATCCAACGGCAACATCGGCCGCCGGAATCCCGGCATCGATTTCATGTACTTCACCGGGAGCCTGACATGCCGCCTCGGGAAGTAACCGGTGCACGGCGTCGCAATCTCCACGGATATGCGCGATCCCCACAGGCATGCGACCCTCAGACGTAAAGCCCGCGGAGCGCGCGCCAGATGGTAGCCCCAGGCGCAAGCCTGGGGAATGCGGGCGAACGTAAGATGCCAGCCTCCGCAGGGGGCGGAAGAACCACATCCCGATGCTCCATGTTCGACCAAGATCATCGGCAATCGAATGACGCTTCCCGCTACTCGCTCGGCAGCGGCAATTGCGAGTCGAACCCCCCGGCAACAAGATCCTCGCGCAGCCGCTCGACGGTCGTGAACTCCACGGCCTTCATCCCCAGCGCCCGCGCAGCCTCAACGTTCACCCGCTTGTCGTCGATGAACAGCGTTTCCTCCGGCCGCGTTCCCAGTTCCTTGAGTGTGTGACGGTAGATCTCCGGGTCGGGCTTGGCCATGTGCCACTGAAAGCTCCACACCAGCACATCGAAATTCTCAATCCACCGGAATTCGCGCTTGATATTCTCCAGCACCGTGTCGCCCATGTTGGAAAGGATCGCGGTGCGGATGCCCGCCGCTTTAAGGCGGCGCTGCCAGCCCACCATCTCCGGGTTCTGCGTGGTCCACATGCGCGCGTCCTGTCGGTTCAGCTCGTCGATTTCCGCTGCAGTCAGCGACAGGCGGCCATCGCGCGCGAACTTCTCCCAGAACCTTGCCCCATTCAGCTTCCCTTCGTCGTAGGCATGGCGATCGGACCAGTAGAGTGCCTCGAACTGATCCGCTGCCAGCCCGCTGATGCGAACCATTGCCTCATGGGCCGCCCGGTTCGGCAAACCCGACAACACCATCCCGTAGTCGAAGACCACCGCCTGCAGAACCAAAACTCCTCCTCCGTGATCACCCGTGTATGGTGAATAGGGCGCCTGTTCTTATTGTGCCTGACAAGGTCCGGGAGGCGGGGAAGTGCAGAGTGAAGAAGTGATCCGAAATCTGGTCATCCAGAAAGGTCGTGACCTTTTTTTTTGATTGGCGCCTGTGTCGCTTTTGATTTGTCATCCTGGGCGCAACGAGCAACCTGCTTTTGAATCGCGACAAACTTCGGGTACAGTACGCCCTTGTCACTTACCTTCACTTTTCCGGCAGCGGCCAATGCGATTCTCACAACGCGCCAACTGGAATATCGAGGAAACCGATCTGGCGCGCGCGCATCGGCTGCGTGTCCAGGCCGGCCTTCCCCTCGCCGACCTCACCGCTTCCAATCCCACGCGTTGCGGATTCCAGTATCCAGCCGGCCTGCTTGAGCCCCTGCGCGATCCCCTCGCCCTCGATTACGACCCTCAGCCCCGCGGACTCCTTCCCGCGCGCCAGGCCGTTTCCGCGTATTACGCCGCTCACGGCGTCGCCGTGGCTCCCGAACAAGTCGTGCTCACCACCAGCACCAGCGAAGCCTACAGTTATCTGTTCCGCCTTCTGTGCGATCCCGGAAATGAAATCGTCGTGCCCCAGCCGGGCTATCCGCTGTTCGATTTCCTCGCCGGGCTCGACGACGTCCGCCTCACCACCGCCCCCTTCGTCTACGATCATGGCTGGCAGATCGATCCCGAAGGATTCCGCCGCGCCGTCACGCCGCGCACCCGTGCACTTGTCCTTGTCCACCCCAACAATCCCACGGGCCACTTCACCAAGCGCTGGGAAGCCGCCGAGCTGGCCCCGATCTGCCGCCGGTTCGGCCTGTCGCTCATTGTGGACGAGGTCTTTCTCGACTACAGATTCACTCCTCCTTCCCCAGACCCCATCCCGACCTTCGCCGCCGGCCTGGAAGATATCCCCGTGTTTGTCGTCAGCGGGCTCAGCAAGATTGCCGGCCTGCCCCAGATGAAAGCCGCCTGGATCGTCGCCGCCGGGCCGGAGCGGACCGCCGCCCTTGACCGGCTCGAGGTCATAGCCGACACCTTCCTCTCCGTGAATGCTCCCGTGCAGTGCGCGCTACCTGCCTGGCTGGCCGGCCGCCTGCCCATCCAGCACCAAATCCAAAATCGGGTTTCGACCAACCTCGCCGAACTCGATCGGCAACTCGCTCCGCACGACGCGATCAGGCGCCTCCAGGTCGAGGGCGGCTGGTACGCCATTCTGCGGATTCCCGCCCTGCGCCCTGACGAGGCCACCGTCCGCCTTCTTCTCGATCAGGGTGTCTGGGTCCATCCCGGCTACTTTTTCGGCTTGCCGGAGTCGGGATGGCTGGTCCTCAGCCTCCTCTGCCCTGAGCAAGAATTCAGTACCGGGGTAACCACAATGTTCGACTGTTTGCGTATCTCTCGGTAAGGTAACAGTACGCCGCGACCAGCTCAATCACTGGTTTAAGAATCATTTACAAATGATTGATTTAAATTATGTTAGCCACATGTCTATTCTTTGACTCAACGCAAGTTTAAGAATGGATTGTGGTTACGTTCGAAACCGATGGTCGTCTCCGGTCCGTGACCCGGGAGCACCCTTGTGTCATCCCCAAGCACCATCAGCTGCAATTCAATTGAAGCCAGAATCTGCCGGGAATTGCCTCCCGGAAGATCCGTCCGGCCGATGCTGCCGGCGAACAACGTGTCCCCCGCGATGACCATCTTCAGCGGCACAAAGTGGAGGCACACCGAGCCCTGGGTATGGCCTGGCGTATGCAGCACCTGCGCGGGATAACGCTCCAGCCCCACCTGCATGCCATCCGCCAGGCTGGCGTCCGGCGCCGTCACTTCGGGCGTCGGCACACCCACCCACGCCGCCTGCGCTTCCATCATTTTCAGCAGCGGAAGATCGTTCTCATTCAGCAGTACCGGCGCCCCGGTCAGCTGCTTCAGCTTCAGCGCTCCGCCCACGTGATCGATATGGGCATGCGTCACCAGGATCTGCTTCACCCTCAGCCCCAGGTCCTGCAGCCGGCGATAAATGCGGCTTACCTCGTCGCCCGGATCGATGACGATCGCCTCGCCGGCCTCCTCGTCACCGAGCAGGGTGCAGTTGCATTGCAGCGGGCCGACCGGAAACGTCTCGAGGATCATGTCTCGATTGTAATAACCCATGGTGCCGGAATGTCTCGACCCCTCCTGAGCACCTGCATGGTTATCTCGAAGGGCCCGCCAGGCGGTGACTCTCCCGCTTCGCGCTACCCTATCACGTTGTCATCCTGAGAAGCGCAGCGACGAAGGATCCGCGGTTGCTTCTCGTTATGTTCGAAGAGGCGGTCATCCGTACCCTTAGCGATTTACGACCGCTTTCGATTCAATAAACTTCTGGTGCCGAACTAGCTTGTATTTCCCATCTTTGAACTGATAGACATCCGTCCAATTCTGGGCCATCAACGAGGCGTTTGCCCCGCTCCTATCCGATCCCCGCGAAATCACCTGAATATCAAAATAATCTTTTCCGTTCCCGCAATTGTCGTCCAAAATGCACCCAAACCGAATGGCGGCGGAAGAGCGGTACCGAATAGATGGTCTATCGATGCCTTTTGGGTCGTATGCTCCAAAATCGTCCTGCTCATCCTGCATCTTCCAAAGTTCGGCAACATTGCTTCGGACAGCGGCCAACAGCCATTTGGACCCAAACCTATAACCTTGTCCCCCGTCATCTTTCGAAAGCAGAACCCCGTAATCAGACGGACCAATCGCGACTAAATTTACAACGGGGGGATCACCCCATGCCCCATAGAAACCGACGGTCGCATTCGCGGATTCCAATTTCCATTCGTGGTCTTGCCACGCAAATTTAGCGACGCCAATCGCCGGTTCGCAGGAGTGGCAATCAAATCCCGATGGATCATGTGCGGGTACAGCACTTGTGACCAAATATGTCTGATCGGCCACAGTTGCCATGAGAATAATTTGAACAGAGACTATCGAATCGTCTTTGTAGCACGGCCACCAAGATCCGTGCGATTTTGAGTTTTCAATTCTCTGCGCATCTGTGCAATTGAGCGTCGCTGTTTGTGCAGCAGCGTCGTAGTTTCCGTACATTTGCTTCAATGCTACGTCTTGTGACAACGGCCCTTGCGCACTCGATAGTCCGCAGGAACATAACAGCACCAGAAGTATGCCCTGTTTTCTTGTTGTCCTCAATGGGCGGAATATGGTGTTCATATCTCAAATCATTGTAGTTGTTGGCTGAATCTTCGATTGCGGTCGGTTTGTGGCCGACTCGTCCCTTTGCCAGCCCTTCGTCTGCCCGGCTCCGGCACTGCCCCGTCGGGTGTTGGGGAAGTGCAGACGGTCACTCGCCAATTTCGGAGACGTTGTGTTCGGGGACGATCTTAATCCTGCCCCCCAACCCGCTCCCTGAAACGGGTGGCTGGCGGTCCCTCCGTCCATTCCGGTTTGTCGTATCCCAGTCTCCAAAACCAGGAGACCCTTCGGCTTCGCACAGGGCAGGCTCTAAGGCGCCCGCCGGGCAGCCGATTCGAGAACCAATATCTTTGTCTGAGAATGTTCCTAACCGCATGCCACGAATCCGATCTAACGCCCACAATGAAGAATCGTGCGTTCATCCAGAGCGGTTTCTGCCATCCATCCCGGATAAGTGCGGGTGACTCGGGAAGGGGCATCCGGGGAATCGTCATCCGAGCCTGCCATAAGTTCGAATCGGTGAGACGGTACAAATCGCTGCGATTTGTCCTGCTGATCGTGGTTCTGTCGCTTCCAGGCGTCGGTGCACGGATTGGATTCGCTCAACCGACTGCCAAATCGGCCATGCAACGTCATCTGGAGGAACGAATGCCCGTATGGCTCAAGGCCTTCCATGTCACGAGCGTGGGCGTTGCCTTCATAGAAAATGGCAGATTAGCCTGGACTGCGTTTTACGGCGATCAGGTTCCCGGTGGTCCTCGCGCAAATGACAAGACGCTCTACAGCATAGCTTCCCTGACGAAACCAATTACGGCAGAGATTCTTTTGCGGCTCGCCTCGGCCGGGAGGCTATCCCTGGATGAATCTATTGCTCCTTATTGGACAGACCCAGATGTAAAAGACAATCCGTGGACAAAGCTGCTGACGCCCCGGATTTGTTTGACCCATCAAACGGGATTTCCGAATTGGCGTTACGAAACTGGCAATGTCCTGAAATTTCAATGGCAGCCCGCCACACGCTTTGGCTATTCCGGAGAAGGCTTTGACTTTGTGGCTCACTTCGCGGAGAGCAAGACCGGTGTTCCCTTTGAAGAACTTGCAACGCAGTCTATCTTCGCTCCGATTGGGATGAATGATACCTCCTATACACCACGCCCCTGGTGGAGCGGGCGGCAGGCCAAGCCGGTCGAGTCTGAGCCGCGTACCAGATGGTCTGCGGCAGATCTGGTGCGAACCACTGTGGAGGACTACGCAAAGTTTGTGATCAGCGTTATGCACAACGCCGGAGTCAGCCCGGAGATTGCAGCCGAGCGCCTGCGCATTTCCCGAGACCTGATCTCACCGGAAATGGAGTCCGTGCTTTGTGAGTCAGCGAAAGATCCAGATCATTGCACTGTGTCAACCGGTTTCGGCCTGGGCTGGCGAGTTGTCGCCATCAATGGCAGAACAATCGTGGATCACACAGGGGCCGACAACGACGTGAAGACTTTTGCGTTCTTCATTCCGGAAACGCAGATGGGGGCGGTGATCTTCACCAATGGCCCGGATGTGGGGCACGAGATGATCGATGAAGTTCTCGGAGTGCTCTATCCGGATCGCCTGTATGACGCGACGTTATGGCAGAAGTTTCCCACCGGCAAATGAATGAATTTGAGTTTCGATGTGCCTTCCGAGCGGATTGTGGCCTGCTATTTGCGCCCCTTCAGGGTCATCCACCATTCAGCCAGAACGACGATGAGCAGGCCTGCGCCGATGATTGCAGCGGCGGTCTTTGCGAATGTCAGGAATACCTGCGGCCAGCAAAGCGGCACGCGGCTAAGAACGTTTCGCCGGGTGTTTGTTGAAGATAGACCGCCCGATTCCTTCGCGCGTTTAAAACGATACGATGCCAGCGGTATGACTGGAATGCCGCTTATCGTGAACCACTTGGTCCTGACTTCAACGTTTGCCGATCTGTCGGCTTCATTCAGGAAGCTTCTACCAAAGAACTGGAGCCCGAGGCGCCTGTATCCTCCGCCGCGTTCCACGACTTCGTCCCGGAGTTTGCTGCGTTCGGCTGCTGCGACGTGCTTGTTGACATCTTCGGCCCCGAGATGGCGCTGGGCCAGTTCGATGCTCAGCGCACGCTCAGCTTCGGCAGTGAAACCACCCTCGGAACGAAGTTGCAAAAGCTGCTGGTCAGTGAGGGTGCCATAGTAGCTTTCGAGCGCGGATTTGACGGGCATGGAAACTGCTCGGATTATAACCCCTGCCTGATACGCACCAGTCGTTGATCATAAACCGGACGCGCGAAACCCAAGCACCGCCCGGTTGCGGTCGTGTAGTCGCGCATTCGTCCCTTTTTGAAGATCCTTCGTCCCCGGGTTCCGGTCACGTTTCCCGCTGTTCCCTCCGCCGTTGCGCATCGCGCATCCACTGCGCCATCTGCTCGTCCTTCGCAGCCGCCGCTGCCCAACCCACCGCGGTGGCGTTCCAGCGATAGTCGAGAATCGTCATGTCGATGCCGCGGTCGATCAGGAATCGCATGGCCTCGTAATTCTTGTGCCACACCAGCTCATGCAGGATGCTGGCCGGCTCGTGGGAGCTCCAGTTGGTGTTGATATCGGCCCCGTGTGCGAGAAGAAAGTCGGCGATCTCGAAGTAATTGTTCATCACCGCAAAGGCCAGCGCGGTATCCAGAACCTGCTGCACCGCGGGCTCGCCCCAGTTCAGGTTCCGGCGGATCCACGCATCGTTAGCGGGAAAATGATGCGCCAGGTCGCGCAGTGCGGGCCGGCCCGCCGCGTCGAACCAGTGTCTCACCCGCACCAGGTCCCCGCTCCCGGCTGCGTGGGGCAGATCGTCAGGTATCGACCAGATTCGCACCAGCAGTGGAAGCAGATGTGCCTGCGCGTACGTGAATGCGTGGACGAAGGCCCTCGATGTCCCATCAAAGGACAGACCGGAGGATGGCGGCGGCGCCGGACTGTGCACCACGGCCGGGTCCAGATCGAGAAGCGCCTCGAGAAAAGGCGCGCGATCCTCGAGCGTCGCCGCCGTCCTCTCGATCATGGCAATCTGGAATTTCACCGATGAGTCGGACAGCAGCCAGGCGTCGCGCCGCAACAAGCCGGCAAAGGATGCCAGGTCGCCATCATCCATCGCCCGCAGCACGTGTTGCCTGGCAAAAGCCTCCCAGGGCCGGAATGGGTCGGGGTCGTGGACGTCGGGCCGGTTCTCCATGAAGTACTGGACAAATCCCCTGCGTCCCGGCCCACCATCGATCCGCCCGCCCAACTCTGCGTCAAGCGCGATCGACCGATCCAACAGCAGCGCCGCTATGGTCGCGTGCTCGAAATGGCATGCATACATGAATGCTTCGTTCACCGCGACAAAATCGTCGGCCTTCCTCTCGAGACGCGCGCGAACCCCATCGACATCCCCGAGCGCGGAGGCGAACTTCAGCGTTCGCGGCAGAAGGCCCCTGCGATGGAACAGGTCGATCAGACCTCTCGCCCGCGACTCAATCAGGCCGTCGCATACTGTCTGCGACACCACCGCGCCGGCATCGAGCAGCACTTCGGCACATGCCTTGCGTGTGAAGCGCTCCTCGCGAAACGGGTCGCCGCTGTCGCCGAACGAACCAGTCGCCATCCCCAGCAGCCCACCGTCGTTTTCATCCGCCTTCCACAACAACAGCGCCGGATATTCCGCCAGCAACCGCCGCAGACCGTCGATGTCATTGTCATGGATGATGCGGCGGGCGTCGGATACGGCCCACTCCAGTCCCCTTCCCAGCCGTTGTTCTACTTCTTTCACCAGGTCTTTCCAGCCCGCAAACCCATATTCGCGTGCCAGCACCAACTGGGCATCCCGCTGCGACAACGGCGGCTCCGCTTTGGGCAACTGCGCACGCGCCCGGGCAATGGCGCCTGCGTTTCCCGCAGCGATCTCGCGCGCCAGTTTCTTGGCTTGCTTGCGAAGGGATTCAAGGGATGGACGGGCAGGAAGTTTCGACAGGCTCACAGTAATCTCCTTTCATTGAGCGCCTGTGACCCGCTGATACAGGCTGAAAGAAGATTCAAAGCACGTTGTTTGAATCGGAAGCAGGTGGGAGTGTTCCCTTGCCGCGGGCCGGTGGTGCCCTGTCGCACACTGCCCGTAGTATCGGCCAACTCGTGTCAAGAGCGCAAATTATGACCGGCCTGAATCTAAGCCCCTTATTCCCGGTTTGCGTTGCCGAAAATTATCCCCTTCCGGAGAATAATGGAAACCATGGGCACGATGATCCCGCAGTCGGCGATTCGCCGGAAATGGAACCATTCCGTGGTCCCCGCGGAAAGTTCTTCGTCCGTGGGTGGCCGGAGCCATACAACCCGGTTCGCGTCATCCATCGCTCCTGCAAAATTCACGCAAACCACTTGGAATCATCCGATTACCTCCAAAACCACCCGTTTCGCCTCGCTGCTGGACTGTGTGACTGTGTAATGCAACCCAACCCGAATGCATTCAATGAGATACAGCCAATCACCCACACAGCCACACAGTGGAGGTGTGCAGTCTCGTTTTGATGACCACCCTCCCGATCCACGTGGCGGGCACGCCTCTCTGCCGTTCCTCTTTTGCCACCGCCCTGGGACCACAAGATCCTGCGGAACCATCCCCGCCGCCCGCGCGTATCATCTCCGCGAGAGGTACGCCATGAAATCCCTGCGCCTGTTCGCCCTCGCAGTCCCCGTCCTCGCCCTCGCCTCCACCGCCGCCCTGGCCGATTCCGACTGGCAGAAGTCCTACCCGGTTTCCGGCAAGCCTTCCCTTACGGTGAGCACCGGCGATGCCTCCACCGAGGTGCACTCCTGCGGCTGCCGCGAAATCCGGGTTCGCGTCCAATGGAACGACCGGCATGCGGATGACTACAACATCACCGAATTCCAGTCGGGCGACCACGTGAATTTCGAGCTCAAGGAAAAGCCGCGCTTGGGCTTCCACATGGGCATGCACCGTGAACCGCACGTCATGGTCGAGACTCCCGCCGAACTGGACCTCGAAGCCCGCACTTCCGACGGAGGCCTGAAGGTCTACGGCGTCAACGGAACCATCGCCCTGCACACCAGCGATGGCGCGGTCGATGTGTCCGATATCTCCGGCGCGGTCCGGCTGGTGGCCAGCGACGGCTCCATTCGCATCCATAACGTGACCGGAACGCTCGAGTCGCGCTCCTCCGACGGCCACGTCTCCATCGACGGAAAGCTGACCGGGCTCCAGGTGCACACCAGCGACGGCGCGCTCGAACTCACCCTGGCGGAGGGCTCGCAGCTGACCACGTCCTCGCGCATCGAGGCCTCGGATGGAAGTGTCAAGATCCGGGTACCGAAAACCTTGGCGGCCGACCTCGACATTCACACTGGCGACGGCCACATCGACTGCCAGTTGCCATTGACCATGAGCGGCTACAACTCCGGCGGCGGGCACAATATCCGCGGACGCCTCAACTCCGGCGGGACGCCCCTCAGCATTCACACCAGCGATGGCAACGTGTCCATCGAGGCGCTGTAGCACATGTGCGTCAACCGTCTTATTGCCCTGTTGCAACCGGCCCGACGGGATTTAAGCAACCAGGGCTAGTCTGCTGGTGCGCCGGGAGGCGGATTCCCGCCGCCCTGCTCGAGCGCCTCCGCGTCGAGTGCGTGCTCTTCACGGTAGTGGTCCGTGGGCATTTTGCCGTCCCACCAGGCGCCGTTCATGGGGTACACGTCGGGATCAAAGAACACCTGGTAGAAATGCCACACCACAATCGCGAGCGTGGCCAGGATGGCTTCGTAGTAGTGCACGGCCGTAGCGGCATCCACCCACCAGCGCGCCAGCAGGTTGCCCACCCACACTTTGGCCCACAGCATCACGCCGGTCAGGCCCATCAGCGCCGTACCCCACACCAGGGCCCAGTATTCGGCTTTCTCGGCGTAGTTGAAGCGGCCGAAGTCGGGCTTCTCCTTGCTGAGACCGAGGTAGTAGCGCATGGCTTTGAGTGCGTCGAATCCATCTGCGGGACGGGGCGCCAGATCGCGCAGCAGGCGGCGGCCTTCGCGGGCGCGAAACACATAAAAAACGTGATAGATGCCCGCCGAGATGAGCGCCACGCCCGCGATGCGGTGAATGATGCCGCGCAGATGCTCTCCCATGCCGAAGGCGTGCGCGAACCAGGAGTCGGGGAACTTGAGCGCAAAGCCGGTAATGACCAGGATGATAAAGCTCGTGAACAGCGCCACGTGCTGCCAGCGCTGGTTCAGGGTCATGCGCACCACCATGGCCGGATGCGCGCGCCGCCGTGCCGCCAGCTTGCTGCGCCAGATGATCAGGTTGTGCAGAAACATCCCGCCGATGACCAGCACGATCAGCGGCACGTAGATGCGGCGCACCCAGGTGACGACGATGGAATCGATGTCCCTGGCCTGGGCGCCGGCGGTCAGGTGCACGCGCGTCAGGGTGAACTTCTGCGTGACGCCCTTGTGGCATTGGCCGCAGGTGGCGCCAAGGTTGGCGCGGTTGATGGTGGAACGGGGGTCGCTCGAGGGCAGGATGTTGTGCACGCCGTGGCAACTCGAGCAGTTGGCAACCACCACCGATCCGCCTTCGGCGGCCAGGCCGTGATAGCTGTCCATGTAGGACTCGACGCGATTGCCGGGCAGCCCGAACTCCTTCGAGAGGCGGACGCCTTCATGGCAGTGCGCGCAGGTGTCTGCGGGAAAGGTTCTGCTCGGCGACGGGCGAGTTGGGGTCGCGGATGTTGGCGATGGAGTGGATGCCGTGGCAGTCAGTGCACACCGGGGCCAGGCCGTTGCCGCGCGTAATTCCCTGCCCATGAATGCTGGCCATGAAGGTCTGCTGGATGTCGCCGTGGCACTTGCCGCAGGTGGCCGGCACATTGAACTTGTAGATAGGCGATTGCTGCTCGTTGGCCGCGAGGATGTCGTGCGCGCCATGGCAATCGGTGCAGACGGCGGCCTTCTGCGAGCCCTTCTCGAACGGCGCGCCCGTGGACGCTTTCCTGGTAGGAAAGGAACGTCTGCGCGCTGTCGCCGTTGGAGGAAGTGATGAATCTCTGCCCGTGGCAGCGGCCGCAGGTGGTGGGAATGTTGGCGTGATTGACCGGCGAGGCAGGATTGCCGGGCGTGAGGGTTTCGTGCGCTCCGCCGTGGCAGTCCACGCAGGTGGCCCCGGCAGCCGCGCCCGGCTTGGGCGTGCGCGCATGCATGGAGCGCAGGTAGTCCCGCTCGGCGGCCTCGTGGCATCCGGCGCAGGTAATCTTTTTGGGCGGAGCGTCGTGCGCCAGGCTCTTCACATCGGTGTGGCAGTCCACGCAGCCGAAGAGCCGGCTGTGGAAGGAGTGCTTCAGCTTGTTCTGGTCGACGAAGAGGCTGACCTGCTTTCCGTTTTCTTCCGTCGTCAGCGTGGTGTCGCCATGACAGGTCAGGCAGTCGGCGTCCTTGATCTTCTGGGCTCCCCAGCTTGAAACCGACCAGCCCGGCACAACCAGAACCGCCAGAATCGCGAGGAGTCTTATGCTCCTTTTATCGGTTTTCTTTGTCACCGCCACGGTCACTTCCCTGTTCCCTGATCCCTGATCCCTGATCCCTGTTCCCTATTCCCCGAAATAAGCCGTCAACGTAAGGACTAATAGCACCAGTCCAATCACGATCGCGATGGTTCCCACCACGCGCCCGAAGTTCACCAGCCACGACGCTGGTTTCTCTCCGAGCCGCGTTTCCAGCTTGCCTGCGGCTTCCAGGCGCTGGTATTCAATCGCCCGCTTGTGCTTGAACTCCTCTTCGCTTTCCACCCCGGTAAAGATCACCATGTCCATGGGAAAGCTCCCCGGACGCAGGTGGGTGTTGACGAAGTGGATGGAGAAGATGAACAGGATGGCGAGCAGGCCCTCTTCGCTATGGATGACCAACACCGCATTCAGCGCCCAACCCGGAAGGAAATGCGCGAAGAACGGCGCGAACCACATCGCATAGCCGGAGAAGCCGATCACGATCATGCCCCAGAACACCGCCCAGTAATCGAACTTTTCCCAGTAGGCATAGCGCTCGAATTTTGGCTTCGGTCCCAGGCCCAGGAAATACCGGAAATGCCCGAACAGGTCCTTCGCGTCTTTCCAGTTGGCCACCATCGATGTGGCCCCCCAGAAGATGCCCTTCTCGCGCTTCAAAACGCCGCGGGAGAAAATCTGTTTCACGTGCAGCGCGAACGCGATGGTCAGCACAATGGCGCATAGCTTGTGAAAAAAGAGGATGGCGCCGAATCCGCCCACTTCGCTGGCCAGCCGCCGCGCCCAGATGCTCTGGCTGAAACGCAGTGGCAGGCCCGTGGCCGCCAGGCCGAGAAAGGTGGAAAACAGCACGGCATGCATGATGCGCTGCGCGCGGGTGAAGCGGACAAAGAAGCGTCCCGCGGGCTTGGCCGATGACTGGGTTTGGACCGGTGCTTCCTGAACTTCAGGCATGGGGACCTCCGTTTGCAGATTTCTTGTTCAAGTCGTACCGCGAACGGATCAGCCACAACGCCGTGTGGATCACGAAGAATGTCAGCACTCCGATGAGCAGCAGGTTCATGAACAGGCGCACAAAATAGAGCGCCGGGTTCAGCTTGCGCACCCGCGCGTTGGCGTGCGGCTGGTACTGCACAAAGCTGATGTTGGCGCCCGCATGGCACTTTCCGCATGTCGCCACCAGGTTGCCCTGGTTCACCGTTGAGCGCGCGTCGGATTTGGGCCGGACATCGTGCGCTTCGTGGCAATCCCAGCAGCGCGCCGTCTCCACGTAGCCGCCCAGCGCGCCCAGCTGCGAGTGGAACGTGTCGCGGTAGGTCGAGAACTTGTCCTTGTGGCACGACCCGCAGATCGGTGTCGACTGCATGCGGAACCCCGCCGCTGTCGGCTGCACGATCGAGTGCGCCGTGTGGCAGTCCGAACAGACTGGCGCGCCCATCTTGCCGGCCGCTACCGCCTTGCCGTGCACGCCCTCGAAGTAGTTCGCCGTGATCCCCGCGTGGCAGTTGCCGCAGGTCTGCGGAATGTTGGCCTTGAACGTGGGGCTCTTCGGGTCTTTGCGGCTCAGGATGTGGTGCGACCCGTGGCAGCTCTTGCAGTTGGCCGCTACCAGCAGGCCTTCCTTGCTGAGTGCCGACCCGTGAATCGAATCGAGATACGACGCGAAGACTGTCGGCAGCCCATGTTTCTCCGCCATGCCATTGTTGCCGTGGCACGCGCCGCAGGTCCTGGGCACGTTCAACGCGTACACCGCCGACCGCTTGTCATCCTTGGTGAAGATGGCGTGCGCGTCGCCGTGGCAGCTTGTGCAGGGATGCTCGGCGGCGTTGGAATGCACGCTGCCCGCCAGCTCCGATGCTTCCCCGGCGTGGCAGGTCTGGCAGTTGACCTTGGCAATTTTGTCCGGATGCGGATATTCCTTGATGTCGGCGTGGCAGGCATTGCAACCCAGGCTGCCGTGAATGCTCTGTCCGAAGACATCGCCGTCCACGCTGATGCTGTGGCCGGACGCATCCTGCATGCCTTTGTCGGCGTGGCAGGAAAGGCAGTCCGTTTGCGCCGTTACGCCTCCCGGCGTCAATGCCATCCACCCCAAGGCTACGCAAGCCAACAAAAATCTAAAGGAGGAGGCTGTAAATCCAGCTCTGCTCATCCTGGCGTCTTCCTTCTCCCGGAGACGGGTCGGTTGCCGGTCTCTCAGGACGTACCTGTGCTTCAGCCCGTACGGGGAAGTCGTCGGTCTTACGGGATTCGCTCTTACGAGGAAATGCCTATGGCGCAAAAAATGCGGTGACCCGAGTCACAATCGATAAGCCAGGAACACAAGCAATTTATTGACTTGGGGTTGCACCAGATCACGTTCGGGCCGGTAGACGGCCGTCTATGGTCGTCCGGATATGCTCTGCATCACGAAAACGCCCTGCGCGAACGGCCGGCGCAGTGTGTCGTGCCGTGACCGGTACGCAGAGCTGGATCTGCTCCATTCAACCGCATTCCCCAGGATTGCCCCTGGGGCTGCGATCTCCCGCCCGCTTCGCCGGCTTTACCACTGGTCGGGGTAAGGTGCTTCCTCAGAATTCTGGCCGCGCTGCAGGTTCGCGCGTATATTGGTATTCAGAATCCGTCAGAATCACGACTCTCATCACTCGGGGCGGTACATTTTTCACCCACGGACGATTTATGGGGCGAACCTCGATTGTCTTTTGCACGCTGGTCATGGCACTCTGTTGGCCTGTCGCGCCCCTGTCGGCGCAGCAGGTGGACAAGGCGGCCGCTGAGTTCCAGTTCAACGATGTGGACAGGCAGTTCCTTGCCGAGGCTGACGCTGTCGACGAGGCGTACGAAAAGAAAGGCCTGATCCTGCACGATCCCGGCGTGCAGGCCTACCTCGACTCGGTAGCCGGGCGCGTTCTCGGAAATCGCCCGGTTCCGGAAAATGTCAAATTCCAGTACCGTGTACTCTGCGATCCGATGGTGAACGCTTTTGCGCTGCCGAACGGGTCGGTGTATATCACCACGGGCCTGCTCGGGTTGCTGGAGAACGAAGATCAGCTCGCCGGGATTCTGGGTCATGAAACCGCTCATGTCTTCGAGCGGCATGGGTATCTCGAAAACCGTTCGGTTCGCAAAAAGGCGCTGACGATCAACATCCTTTCGATCGCCGCGTCGGCTGTGCCCTATGGGCCGAATGTGCCGCAGGCGGTCAACATCTTTGGTGCGGCCATGGAGGCCGGGGCCATGCTCACATCGGTCGCCCTGGTGGAATCGGTGTTTGGGTATTCGCGCGAAAAGGAACACGAGGCCGACAGCGACGGTCTTGTGGCGATGACGGCTGCCTCCTACGATCCGGCCACCATGGGGCGGGCATTCCAGCTCCTCGACGACGACAGCCGTTTGGAGTTCGAGCCCATCCAGGGTTTCTACCACGACCACCCGAAAATTACCGAGCGGCGCGCATTTGCCGAGGAGTTTGCCGCCTCGCATAAGTCGGAACATCAATCCGCCGGTTCA
Source organism: uncultured Acidobacteriota bacterium (assembly GCA_963706455.1). Classification (GTDB taxonomy): domain Bacteria; phylum Acidobacteriota; class Terriglobia; order Terriglobales; family Acidobacteriaceae; genus Telmatobacter. The sequence continues at coordinate 163,594 of CAVPNO010000094.1, forward strand.
GAAAAGGACTTCCTGGCGAAGGTGGCGCCTGCGATCTGCGCCGACATCGAATCGGACCTGCAGAGCCGGCGCCAGCGCACGGCGGTGGATCGCGCGACCCGCCTGACCAAAAACTTCCCTGATAACTCTCGCTACCGGACCCTGTTGGCTGACTCGTACCGGTCGTTGGGAGCGAACACGCCGCGGCCAACCGATGAGGAGCGCGACAGTCACGGGCAGGCGGAACACCGCAAGCTGTATTTCAAGATGACGGAGCAGGAAGAACAGAAGAAGTTGCTCGAGAAGCCGGAAGGGAAGGCTGCTCTGGCGCAGAACCGCGCCCAGGCCGAGTCACTTTACAAGGCGGTTCTCGACGCCGACTCCAACTATGCCCCGGCTCACAGGGGCCTCGGATTTCTTTATGAGGACGAGGGTCGGAATGCCGAGTCTGCAGTACAGTACCAGGCTTATCTCGACACGGTATCGGGGACGAGCCTGGACCGGCTGCGCATCGAACGTCGCCTTGCCGCTGCGAAGAAGCTGGCCGCCGTCACCAACAATTAACCGCCCCATCGCGCGAGCGTTCATCCATGCAGAGGACACCATGAAATCGAGATTCATCTTCGCCGTTCCAACCGTGATCGCCCTTGTTCTGGCTGCGCCGGCGTTTGCCGCGACCGGTTCCTGGTCGTTTGAGAACCCCAAAATCACGAAAGGCGAGTTCCCCATCCGCAGTGCGTGCATGATGCCTGCCGAGGGAAAGCTGACGAAGATCGGCATGAAGGGCGGCGAAAGCATGTCCAAGGAGTCTGAAGAGTGGAACACGGCACTCCAGAACCTGGTGGAAGGCCACCTCAAGTCTGCCAGCGTCGACCTGGTGCCCGCCCTGAGCACCGGCGCCAGCGGAGCTTCGGAAGACGAGGTCCGCCAGGTGGTGCTTCAAATCGAGCAGAAATACGACGGCATTTCGGCGAAGATCAACCGTCATCCGAAAGACATCGCCAAGTCCCGGTACACGCTGGGGGACGACGTAGCGCTGCTTCCATGTGCGGCCAAGGCGGACGTCATCGTCTTCGTCCGCGGCGAAGGCCAGGTGGTTACGAACGGCAAGGCAACCATGACCCTCTTTGTGGGCGGTGCCCTTCCGGCAGCGGTACTTATCTTGACCATGGCCGATGCCAAAACCGGTGAGATCCTTGCCTTTGCCCGCCTCGTGAACGTGGAGCGTTTCGGCTCCAAATTCATGGAGGATTCCGAAAAGGTATACGGACCGGGGCTGAACAAACAGTTCAAACGCCTGCACATCGGCGAGTACGTGGGAAAGAAATAAGCGACACCGAGCCGCACGAGCGAACGAGGAAAGCTACTCGTTGCGCAGCGCCACCATCGGATCGACCGCGGCGGCCCGATGGGCCGGCGACCATGCCGCCAGCAGCGCGAGCAGGCAGAACAGCAGCGGCACGATCGAATAGGTCAGCGGATCGAGAGGGCTGGTCTCAAACAGGAAGCGGCTCATCAGGCGCGTAACGGCCACCGAGCCGGCAATGCCCAGCGCCGAACCCAGAACGGCCAGTGTCAGGCTCTGCTTGAGAACCAGTTTGGCGATCTGCAGTCGGTTGGCGCCCAGCGCGAGACGCAGGCCGATTTCGCGCGTTCTCCAGCTCACCGTGTACGAGATGAGGCTGTAGACGCCGATGCCGCCGACGAGGATGGCCAGCGCGCCGAATGCGGTAAGCAGCATGGTGAGGGAACGCGACGCAGCCGTCGACGAAACGATCACGCTTTCGAGAGCGCGCACGCGCGTCACTGGCACATTGGGGTTCATGCGCGCCACGAGTTGACGCAGACTGGCGGCCAGATCCGCCGGGCCTGTGGTCGATCGAATCAGGATGTTCATCACCGGCTTTTCGCTCTGGGGCGTCATGGGCAGATAGTTCTCCCAGCCGGAGTCCTGGTCGAGGCCCTGGTGATGTGTGCCGCTCACCACTCCCACGACGATGGCGGCTTTGCTCATATCCCACACGGTAGGCTGGGGCTCGTCGCCAACGTCGATCAGGTGTTTGCCGATGGGGTCCTGTTTGGGCCAGAGGCGCGCAGCCTCCTCGGCGTTGATCACGATGGCGTGGGTGACGCCGGAACGGTCGGAGTCGTCAAGGAGCCGGCCGCGGAGCAGGCGGATGCCCATGAGCTGAAAGTAGCCCGGGGAAACCATGCGGCTGGTGGCCATAAGACCGAGTTGCGTGGGGCTGCGCGGATGATCCTCAGCGTCGAAGTTGTACCAGCTGTCAACGCCGGTCATGGGGAGCGCGTCAACCAGTGCTACCGTCTGAACCCCCGGCAGGCCCTGCGCCTCATTGAGCAGCGTATCGAAAAAGCCGGCGCAGGCGCCCTTTTGCGAGCATGCACTGCGATCGAGCGAGACCTGGGCGGTGATGGTTTGCGCGGTGCGGAAGCCGGGATCAGTGTTGGCCAGCTTGTAGAGGCTGCGCAGCATGACGCCGGCGGCGGTAATGACGACCACCGCGAGAGCGATCTGGCCGATGACCAGAAGCTGCGAGGTGCGGAAGCGGCCGGCATGGCCAAACACGTTGGCGGCGTTGAGGCGCAGTGCGCCTTGCAAATCACGCTTGGCCGACTGGAATGCCGGAACGAGACCGGAAAGAATCCCGGTCAAAACGGAGACGCCGGCGGCAAACAGGAATACCCCGAGATGCAGTCCCAGGTTCGGGAGCCGCGGCGTATCGGCCGGCAGAACCAGCTTCAGGGCGTTGAGGCTCATCGCGGCGAGCAGGATGCCGAGGCCGCCGGAGATGACGGCCAGCACTGCGCTTTCGGTGAGCATCTGGCGGACCAGGCGGCGTGTGTCTGCACCCAGTGCCGAGCGCAGGCTGATTTCCTTCTGCCGTGCGCTGGCCCGCGCCAGCATCAGGTTGGCCACGTTGGCGCAGGCGATCAGCAGCACCAGGCCGACGGCGCCCGAGAGAAGAAGAAGGCGCGGACGTACATCGCCGACGATGGAGTTCAGCAGCGGAGTCACCCGCTCATTTCCCGCCCAGCTGTCGGGCATGCGCCAGGGAAAGAGCGTGAGCATCTCACGGTGGAGCGAGTTGAGCTCGGAAGCGGCGTGATCGGGCTTGACGCCGTCGCGCAGGCGGCCGATGGCGTTGTAGATGAAAGAGACCCAGGGATCGTAGGGATCGCCTGCTTTAAAGGAAATGGGAATCCAGAAGCGGGTTTCGGTGCTGGGAAAGCTGGTTTGCGGCGGCGCGACGCCAATGATCTGCCGGCTCACGCCGTCAAGAAGCATGGTGCGGCCGATAACGTTGGGGTCCGCGCCGAATTGCTGCTGCCAGAAACCGTAGCTGAGGACAATGACCCCGTCCTGTCCGGAGTTTTCTTCCTCCGGCGCGAAAAAACGGCCAAGCGCCGGCCGCACATCCAGCGTATCGAATAAATTGATGCTCACGGCGCTCCCGAACGCGCGGTCGGCGCTGCCCCCGCCGGTGACGTTGTACTCGGTGTTCAGGGTGTAGCCGGACACGCTCGACAGCGTTTTCGAGCGCTGCTGGTAAGCGCGAATCCAGCCCTTGGGATACGTATAGTATTCGGTATCGCCCCCGTGATCGTCTCTTGAACTGAGCTTGACCAGGGTGTTCTGGTGGGGGAAAGGCAGAGGCTCGAGCAGGATGGAGTCGATCACGCTGAAGATGGCCGTGTTGGCGCCGATGCCCAGCGCGAGGGTCAGAATCGCCACCGCCGCGAATCCTTTGTTGCTCAGCAATTGGCGCAGCGCGTAACGGATGTCTTGTTTAAGCCTGTTCATTCCTGCTCCTGGCCCGTATCGGCAAGCCTGGGATGTGCATTCCTGCGGCCATTCCGTGACTGCTTCAAACCGCATGATTCCATGGAGTTGGGCGACGACGGCCGGCGGGACGCCGGACGCCCATGTCCGCTGGCGCAAGGCGTCGTCCGGAACCGAACACCGGAGACGGTAAAAGCTGTAACCTGAATCGTCAAAGCTGTCGCCCATCGGTGCGTTCGTTCGTCCATGCTCGAATTTCCCGCTTTTCTGGAGAAGGTCATGCGCGAGTTTGAGTGGCCTGGCGCGGCCACTGTCGTTCTGGCTGCGGCGTGGGCACTGACTGGCTGCGGAGGAAGTGGCTCGCCCGCGATGCTGCCGATCTCCGTATCGCTAAGCTCGCCCACCGTCACCGTATTGCGGGGCGGCTCTCCAGTCCAGATTCAGATCGCGATCCGGTCCACCAGCGAGACGGCGTTGGTGAATTTTACCGGATTGCCCGGCGGCGTGAAGGTCGCCTATGCGGCCTCGGACACAAGTCCGTCCGGCCTGTTGACCTTCACGGCGGCCGTCTCGGCGACCGCGGGAACCTACACCCCGTTCGTCACGGTGGATTCGGCCGGGCAGACCGCGACCCTGAAATTCACGCTGGTGGTGTCGGATGCCATTCCGGCCCTGACCGAGCGAGGCCACCCCATCGACAAGGATCCGCCGATCGGGATCCCGGCAGGGCGGCGCATCCGGGTTTGATGGACTACCAGCCGAGAACGTAGGCAAACACCAGCGGCGCCACGATGGATGCGTCCGACTCGATAATGTACTTGGGCGTCTTCTCGCCCAGCTTGCCCCAGGTGATCTTTTCGTTGGGCACAGCGCCCGAGTAGGAACCGTAGCTGGTGGTCGAATCGCTGATCTGGCAGAAGTAGGCCCACAGTGGAACGCTCTCCCGCTGCAGATCCTGGTGCAGCATGGGCACCACGCAGATGGGGAAATCGCCCGCGATGCCGCCGCCAATCTGGAAGAAGCCCAGGGGCGTCTTCGCGGTGGTGTCGGTGTACCACTCGGCCAGTTCCATCATGTATTCGATGCCGGTGCGCACGGTGTGCACCTTCTTCACGTCACCGGAGATGCAATGGCCGGCATACATGTTGCCGAGCGTCGCGTCTTCCCAGCCGGGAACGAACATGGGCAGGTTCTTTTTCGCGGCGGCGAGCAGCCAGCTGTTTTTGGGATCGATCTGGTAAGACTTTTCAAGATCGCCGGAGCAAAGGATCTTGTACATGAATTCGTGGGGAAAGAAGCGCTGGCCGGCCTGGTCGGCCTTGACCCATTCCTTCAGCACTTCGTTTTCGATGCGCCGCATCGCTTCCATCTCCGGGATGCACGTGTCGGTCACCCGATTCATGTGGCGCGCGAGCAGCCCCGCTTCGTCGGATGGCGTCAGGTCGCGATAATGCGGAACGCGCTCGTAGTAGTCGTGCGCAACCAGGTTGAAAACATCCTCTTCGAGGTTGGCGCCCGTGCAGCAGATGCCGTGCACCTTGTCCTGGCGGATCATTTCGGCGAGCGAGAGGCCGAGTTCGGCGGTGCTCATGGCGCCGGCGATGGTCATGAACATCTTGCCTCCGGAAGCCAGATGATCGATATAGCCCTGCGACGCGTCGATCAGCGCGGCAGCATTGAAGTGGCGATAGTGGTGCTTGATAAACGAGGTGATGGCGGACATGGCAGTTTCCTCACTCCTCAAAAGAGCGTGAATTTCCGATGAAATTTTTTACCGGAGAGTTCTCCCGCGGATTTTCCTTCCTCACGCGAGAGGCAGCGGGCGCGCATCTGAGGGGCACGCCGGTCGGAACTGCTCAAAAAAGATTACCACAACGGCGAAGTGAGCGGATGGTTGCCATGAGGACGCATCCAGCTCCGCTTAACCCCGCTGATTACGCCCGCTATGCTTGTCTTATTTCACCGCCAACAAGTCATTGAGCTTGGCAATCACCTTGAACGCGTCGGCGATGTAGACCACGTCGGCTTTGCCGCGCGTCCAGCCGCAGTTGGGATCGAGAGAGATGGCGCGACGCTCGCCAATAAATCGCCAGCCCACGACGTGCGGTTCTTCGCCGTGGCAACAGGTGGAGAGGCCCTTGGGATGTCGCGGCGTGGCGCCAGTTTGGCCGACCTGGTTCATGTGAGTGAGAAACGGAAGAACGGGCAGGCCGTCTCCCCCCTGGTCGACGAGCGATTTGCTGGAGCCGAGAGACGCGCCGGAAGCGCGCAGGAAATCGCGGATGAGGTGCGCCGCTTCCTCGGCATGGACCTGGCTGTCGCCCTGCTTCTTGGTCCAGCCCGCTCCCGCCACAAAGAGGAGTTTCGCGTCAGGGCGGATGGTTTGCGCATCCTGCGCGGGCGCGCGAAAACCAGTCACCGTAGTGCGCGTGTCGGGAACTTCGACGGTGACCGGCTCGATGGATGCGGGTGCGGGCTCTGCGGCGAACGGCCCATGCGTGCCCGCATCGAGCAGCAGGAACCAGGGACGCTGCTGGCGCGTGAGTGCGGCTTCCATGCGCTGGCGGTAGAACCAGCGCGTGACTTCGATCGAATCGGCCGCGGCGACGCCGGTGATGTGGGTGTCGATGACCCCGCCTAACCTGTGCGCTACCCCGGCCGCGACGCGTGCGAAACGCGAAGTGGAGGGCGCGAGCACGAGCGTTGGTTGCGCCGCGCGGCAGAGAGCTTCGCACGCGGCGGCATCCGTGGCGTAGCGCGCCTGTGCGAAGGCCTCGCCGGCCACGGCGAGGATGCGCGGGGCGGCGCCGGATATGGATGTCGCGGCGGTCGCGGCATCCGCGGCGACAATGCCGATCGCCAGCGTCGCGGAAAGCTTTGCAGACAGTTGCTTGCCCGCGGTCACGGCTTCGAGCGATGCGCGGGTGAGAGCGGCGCCGGATTCGTCGGCGTGGGTGAGTACGAGGATGGATTCCATGTTGATGTTTCCCAACTCCTGGATTGATTAAGGCTTCATCCGATAGCCCGCTACGCGGGCGAAATACGGTAGCCCCAGGCGTAAGCCTGGGGTGTGCGTGATCTCCTTACCTGGCCAGCCCACGCAGCGGGCGGAAGATCTATTGCCACATGTACCGGTCGTCAAATTCGACTCCATGCTTTTTCAACAAGAGGACGAATTCCTCCTGGAAGGAAATGCGTTGGTGATGCTCCTCCTGGTCCTGGATGTACTGGATCACGGCGCCACGGTTCGATTCGCTCACGGTAAAAGCTCCGTATCCGCCTTGCCAGGAGAAAAGGCTGCGGTCTGGCCATCGCTCCTTGATCCACCGCGAGGAATTCGTCTTCACAACGCGCAGGCAATCAGCCACAGAAAGGTCGGCGGGCAGGCGCATCAGCAGATGAACGTGATCCGAGGGCCCGCCAATGGCGATGGGAACGGCGCGCAATTGCTTGAGAATTCCACCGATGTAGCTGTGCGCATCGGGGCGGATCGCCTCGGAAAGGAATGGCCTGCGTTCCGAGGTGGAGAAGACAGCGTGCGCAAGCAAGCTCGTAAAAGTGTGAGCCATTCTTACGCCCCCTCCGGGGGCTGGTGATCCTTGGGTCATTTCTCCCCAGGCTTACGCCTGGGGCTACCGTCTGGTGCCCGCTACGCGGGCGGATACGGACGCGATCATTGCGCATTGATCCAGGCGGCGAGTTCGGCGGCGATATCGTCAGGCGTCATATCTTTGACTATGCGCGTGCTGCGCTGCTGTTTGGGCAGGCTCACAGACGCGTAGTGAAGGCCATTGCCGTTCAGCGTTGCGGGCTTCGCTTTTTGCAGTGCGGGCATCAGCGTGCGCATGTTGGTCATGCCGATCTGGGGGTTGTTGCGCGGCTCGGGCAGACCGCCGGTGGCCCAGCCAAGCACCGCGGGCGCGCCCGCGCAAACCGACACCTGGTGCTTGCCGCCTTCAACCCGTTCCAGCACTTCGAAGGATCCGTCGCTGCGTAGATCGATTTGATCGACACCCTGGAACTGCTCCGTGATGCCGAGGCGCTCGCCGATAATCTGCAGCGTGACGCCGGCGCCGCGCGAGGCCGACTCCCAGCCGCCGAAGAGCAGCAGCTTCTGCATGTCAATGCCGGGGACTGCCCGGATGGCATCGGCGAGAACGGCCGCGGTGGAGTGCGCGTCGGTAAAGCCGCCAATAGGCCCGTCTACCGGCACGAGTTCGAAGGGAACCTTCTGGGCGATGGTCATCATGACCTGCTGCAGCTTGGCCTTGGGGCCGAGCGATACGAGCCAGAGCCTGCTGCCGGGATTCTTCGCGGCAAGATTGGCGGCTTCGTAGAGCGCGCTCGCGGCCCAGGGGTCGAGCACAGCGGGCAGAACCATTTCGTTCTTCAGGCCGGGGCCGTTGGGACCGGTGAGGGGTTCCAGAGTTTGCAGTGGGTCGGGCACGATCCCGGCGCAGACAACAATGTGGAGAGGCATAGCTCTTAGCTTCTAGCTCCTGCTACTAATTTTCTCCTGCTGATTCCAGCAGTGAGTTTTTGAATCAATGAGGTGAGCATCTTCGATACTTCGTTACTCAGCGATTGAGCTTGATCCACCTCCGAAACCTCGCCCAGGCCAAGGGACCTCGCGACGATGAGCTGAGTTTGAAGCTCGTAAATTGAGCCTTGCGCTAGTCCCAGAAACTGCCGGAACTCTGCGACATTCAATCGCCCTCGACCTTCTGCAATGTTGCTTGCCACGGAGACGCTGGCTCGTCGCATTTGTGATGTGAGGCCGTACTGTTCATCTTTGGGGAAGGTTGCCGTGAGCTTATAAACGCACAGCGTCAATTCAATGGCTCGCTTCCAAACAATCAGGTCCCGGTAATCCTGTGTCATGCTGCGATTCTTCCCCAATCTGTGCGCTCCGAACGCTTTGAACTAGAAGCTAGTAGCTAGAAGCTAGAAGCTGCTCTTTCAGTTTTCCGCCGAATGCAGCCCTCCGCATCCCGCCCGGAACTCCAGGTTGCTGTGCGCGCCGTCGGCGGATTTGGCGCAATTCCATAAGCAGCCGCCGCAGTGCACGCACTTTTCGCGCTCGAATACAGGCAGATGGTCGGCGCCCAGCGAAATGGCCTGGCCGGAACACATGGCGATGCAGGTCTTTTCGTCGCATGCGGCGCACAGGCGCAGATCGCGGAACACGACATGATCCGCGAAGCCGGGCAGGGCCTGCACTTTGCCGCCCAGCAGCAGCGCATCCTGCTGGCTGACCAGCAGTCGTCCGTCGAAGGGAATCTCGGGCCAGCCGCGCGCGCTCATCAGCGCATCATGGAAGGGGCGCCCATCTTCGAGAACCATCTCGGCGGCGCGTTTGCGGTCGATGGACTCGGTGCCCGACTGCGCATGCTTGATCTGCTTATGCGACGGCATCAGCCTGGGCTTGAGATGGAGATGGCCGCCGGTGAGGCCGGCCAGGGCCATGCCGAACAGGCCGCGTACGATGCCGCCGTGGAAGCCGTTGCGCGCATCCTCGGCTTCGCGGGCTGCGGTTTCCACCCAGCTGGCGCGGCGCCGATGCGCATAGGTCTGGGCAAGATTGTCCCCCGTGAAGGGCTTGCCGGCGCGTAGAAGCTCGATGACGGCCTCGGCGAGTTGGGTGCCCGTGGTCCATGCCTCGTCCACACCGGAGCCGGTGAGCATGTTGGTCGAGCCCGAGCCCTCGCCGATGCGCGCGTAGCCGTTGCCGGTGAGGAAGGGCTCGCCGCGGCGGCCCGATTCCTCCACCGACTTGGCGCCCCAGGAACGCAGCGTCCCGTTCTTCAGGTAGCGCCACAACGCGGGGTGCTGGATAAAGTGCTGCAGGTAGCGGTAGCAGGTGCGCGCCGGATTGCCCATCCAGGAGGGAACGAAGATGCCCACCGAGACAAGCCGGTCGGGATGCACATAAAGGAAGCCGAAGATCTCCGGCTCGGGATAGCCGAACGTGTGCCATACCGTGCCAGGCTGGAGGGGCGCAAGTTCGGTGCCGGAGCCTGCAATCACGCCGTCGCGCGCCAGCGATCCTTGATCCAGGGCCTCAGGATTGTTTTCGTCCGGGGGAAGTTCGATCACGAATTTCATTCCCATGGCCCAATCGCGCCGCGCGTGGGCATCGGGCATGCCGAGACGTTCATCGATCACCTGGCTGACCGCGCCGACCGGCCCGTCTCCCACCACCGTCAGGCGCGCGTGCACATCCATGCCCGGCATGAAGCCATCGGCGGGAATGCCTTTCTTGTCCACACCCTGGTCGACAAGGCGCAGCCCGACGACGGTGCGCCCGGCAACCAGCGGCCCCTTGACCGGGCTCGCAGGCCAGATCTGGACCAGGCCACTGGACATCAGTTGCGATGCGACCCACTGGTTGAACTGGCCGATGGAAAGCACCAGGCCGCCGTGTTTGCGCAGGAATCCGGGCGTCCAGGGCAGCTCGAACGCGTAGTCCCTGGCCCACATTCCCCGCCCCAGGCCAAGGAAGAAATCGGCAAAACGCAAGACCGCCGAGCGCCGGCTGGCGCCCACGGGATCCAGCAGATAAAGCACGCGCTCATGCTTTACGGCGGCGGCCATGGGGATATCTTCGGGCTTGAGCTTTGGAAAGGTGGTGCGGATTCCCCTGGCGCGCGTGACCACGCCGCTCACGCCGGCGGCCAGGTCGTCGGCACGCTCAAAGCAGAGCACCTGGATGGGCGTGCCCGGGAGGACCTTGCTTTCGAAGGCCGGGTCTCCGGGGTTCTCGCTCCAACCGTGGGTGAGCGTGGTCAGAAAGCCGCCCATGGCCGGACCGAAGCCCACGCACGCGATGTCGACGTCCATGGTGATGCCATCCGTTAATGGAGAGGGCGATTCGGAAGGGGTAGGCTCCCAGGTTTCCGCCACTTCGGAACACAAGGCTCCGACCCAGGGTTGAGAACCGGTGGTCGCCGCCGTTCTTGTTGACTCTTCGCTCATAACGGGTAGTCCAGGGCTTCAGGAATCATGACGGAGCTTACGGTTTCGGCGGCGCGGTCCTTGGCCAGACGCGAGCCGCTCAGACAGCGAGACAGCTTGTTCTGCAACGCGAGGAATCCCGTTGCCCCTTCGCAGCCCGCGCATGGGCCGGCTTTTTGCGGGTGGCTGCCATCGTCGCCGACCACGTCGACGGCGAACGCCGTGATGCCGGGCATAGTCTGCTCGAATTCGCCCAGTTCGCAGGCGGAGAAGCAATGGCCTTGATCGTTCCAGGATGGATGCTGGTTGTAGCCGAAGACCAGTTCCGCGCAGATGCGATTCACTTCGCCCGCGGCCTGGGCGGCCTGCACGTGGCACAGGTCCCTGAAGAATTGCAGGGTGCCGGGCAGGATTTCGGCTAGCACTGGGTCGCGCTCGCCTTGCCGGCCGAGTTCGATGACGTCGAGTATCTGGCTGCGCGAGGCAAGCAGCCAGCAAAGCGCGTCGGCCATGGGGAACGTTACGCCCTGGCGGTTGCCGTGGTAGAGCTTGTCGCCGGCGGCGTCGGTGGAGTTTTGCAGGTAGTTCAGGGTCCACAGCCACATCTGCATGGCTGACGCCAGAGTACACGCGCCTGTGTCGGGATGTCTCGACGCAACGCGGCGCATCCCGCCGGTCCAGGCGCGGAATTGCGCCAGGAACACGTCGCTGGTCATGGTGACGGAAAGCTGCCGGCGCTGCACGGCTTCAGGGCCTTCATAGGTGGCCTCGAGCTGAGCATCCATCCACTTGCTGGCCAGGAAGCCGGGACAGTCCTCGGTGATGCCGTAGCCGCCCATCAGGCTCACCGCTTCGCGCATCACGTTGGCGCCGTGGCCGGTGTTCCAGAGCTTGGTGGCGGGACAGAGGACGTTGGCCTCGGCGTCTTTGAGAACGAACTGCACCAGCGGATCGGCTTCGAGTTCGGCGCGCGCGGAATCGTCGGCGCGCGTGCCGGCAAGGGCGATGGCGCGAGATTCGCTTTCGCGGAGGGCTTTCATTTCCGTGCGGCCGCCGGCGATACCGCGTTCCTTCAGGATGGCGGTCTTCTGCTTTTCGATGGGATCGAGTTCATCGAAGAGGCGGGCGGTGGCGAAGCCCAGCGATGCGGCCGCCTCGCCGCAGGCCCACACATCGACCAGGCGATGCAATGCGTCCTGGCGTTGCTGGATGCCTTGCTCGTAGCGAACGCTGCCGGGCCTGGCTCCTTCAGCCCCGCGGAACCGGCTGCGCTGGTAGCGGATCACCGGCTCGATGGCGGACAGCATCTTGGCCGCGGTCATCAGGCCGACGGTCACGCGCGTGCGGCGGAAGACGGCTTCGATCACTTCGCCGTGAGTTGAAGTTGGGAACGATGACGCCGTCTTTGACGGTGTATCCGCCCACGATGCGGCTGGCGGGAACCTTGAGATTGAAGATCGGGTCGCCCGTCGAAGACAGCTGATGCACCAGCTTCTTGGTCGGCGTGCCGTGATCGAAGATGCCTTCGTCGCCTTCTTCCAGGATCACGACGCAACTGCCCTTGATGCGCGGGTCGTCGGAGCTGACCGCGGCGGTGACAAAGTTGGCGAAGGCGATGTTGGTGATGAAGCGGCCGCGCTTGTCCACCTGCAGCCAGGGCTCTTCGCCGTCGTTCCATTGGGCTACGCGGAGTCTTGCCGCTCAGCATGCCGGTGTCGACGCCGACATAGGGGATGGGCTCGGTCGACGCTTTCGCCTCTCCCGAGAACGATTATGCATTTGACAGGACAGTCGTGCCAGTGAAAATGGCAGAACATAACAAAGGCGATTTGGTCTCTCGTTCACAAGCAAAGAGGCTGCTCCTGCGCATTGATAGATTTCGAACGGTTGTGCTTGACTTTGAAGACGTCGAGCAAATTGGGCAGGCATTCGCCGACGAGATTTTCCGTGTCTTCGCAAGCCGTCACCCCAGTGTGGATTTGCAGTTTGTAAACGCCAACAAACAATTATCTAACATGATTCGTAGAGCGAGGAATGCGCAACCATGAAAACGAACAATCGATTATTGGTCGTCACGCATTCCACAAGCTACTTGTTGAAGCAATTAGCCAAGCGACGCAGGACGAAAAAGCGTTATTCGAGAGGCACTGCTCCAGCAACTAGGACTGAGAGGACTCGCAAATCGGGGAGCGGGCTGAATGAACGCTCCTAACTATGTTGATCCGCGGTCGTGCCAACGAAACCCCCAAAAGTTGTGTGCACTGCACTGGGCACAGTAATCGTTGTCCAGGGTGTTACGCGTGACAAGTGCGAATGCTCCCCTCCACCTTCACCGATTGTGCCTACCGAGAACTGTGCCTCTCGAAAATGTCGAAATATCTGAGCGGATAGGGGGTTACACATCCTTTATAATTCTCGCTCATGCTCATTTTTCTCATGACACTCCTTGCGCCTCTGCGCTCGATCTTCCGATCAGGTGCCGCCCTCGAGCTCGAGAACCTGGCTCTGCGCCACCAAATCGCTGTGCTTCAGAGAACTGCAGCAAAACACCTGAAATTGACCTCCGCCGACCGCCTGTTGTGGGTCTGCCTGTCCCGCCTCTGGCATGACTGGCGCTCGGCGCTGGCCATCGTCAAGCCCGAAACGGTCCTTGCCTGGCATCGTGCCGGATTTCGCTTGTTCTGGACCTGGAAGGTGCGGCACGGCCAACCGGGACGACCTGTCATTTCCCGTGAGGTGCGAGATCTGATCCGCAAGATGTGCCGAGAGAATCCTTCTTGGGGTGCACCACGGATCCACGGTGAGCTGCTCAAGCTCGGCATCGACATCGGTGCGAGCAGCGTCAGCAAATACATGGTGCGCAACCGCATACCGCCGTCTCAAACGTGGCGCACATTTTCGAGAATCATGCGCAGCAACTGGTCTCCATCGACTTCTTCACGGTGCCCACTATCCGCTTCCACGTCCTTTACGTGTTTTTGGTGTTGGCCCACGACCGGCGTCGCATTCTGCACTTTAATGTGACCGCCCACCCAACCGCTGAGTGGACGGGGCAGCAACTGCGGGAGGCATTTCCCTTTGACCAACTCCCGCGTTACCTGCTGCGGGACCGCGATAGGATCTTTGGCGATGACTTCCGAGAACAAGTGCGAGACATGGGCATTTGTGAAGTCCTGTCTGCACCGCGCTCGCCTTGGCAACGAGCCTATGTGGAGCGAGTGATTGGATCCATTCGACGCGAGTGCCTCGATCATGTGATCGTGTTCAATGAAAATTCGTTACGACGAACCCTCAATTCGTATTTCGATTATTATCACCGATCGCGAACACATCTATCGTTGGGGAAGGACTCACCGGAGCCACGAGCGATTCAGCCGCCGGAAATGGGGTCCGTCGCGGCGGTACCGCAGGTCGGTGGGTTACATCACCGCTACGAACGACGGGCTGCCTGACAAGCCAGAGTCTACCAGGCTGCGAGCTGCCTCCCCTCGGGGTTTTGAAATCAGTGTCCGGACTGTGCTCACTTGCACACGCGTGTATCGGCGAATTTCATTCGCTAGACTCAGACGGGGCCGCGATCTGCTAACGCTTTTCGCTTCGCCTCGGGGAATGGCATCTGAGGCTGGCCGCACGGAATTTTCGTTAGGGACAGTCGTCCCAATTGGGCCAGCTGGCTCGATCGATCTGGAAGCTGATACATTACATCCTGTTCCACGTGTAGGAGGATAACCCATATGTCCCTTCGGCGTCCGGCTCGCTTGACGCACATCGCCGGAATCGGTGTCGATCGGATGGGTTCCCTTGCGGATGAGTCCGGTAAAGACTCCTTACGGTTAGAAAATCTTGATATCGACATTCCTCCCGATGCCGAAGCCATAGCGCGCACGCGCGAGGGTGCGACGCGAGATTCCGATAACAGTTACCTGCCGTTTATTGGGCAACCGCACCTTCGTGACGTTGTTGCCCGGCATGTGTCCGCTGTATCCGGGATCTCGTATAGCGGTGAGCGAAACTGCATTATCTCGGCTGGGGGCTTATCCGGAATACTCAATGTCCTTCTGGCGACGGTCGATACCGGCGACGAGGTGGTTGTTACAGACCCGACGTACATCGGTCTTGTAAACCGAATTCACCTGGCGGGGGGCATTCCTAAATTCGTTCCATTTCAATTCAATGTGGGAGGACCCTGGGTGCTGGATCGCGAAGCCCTACGAGCCACCATCGGCCCTAAAGTCCGGGCAATGCTGCTAATGTCGCCGTCAATGCCGAGCGGCGCTTGCTTCGATGAGGGCGACTGGAAGTTGATTTGCGATCTTTGTATCGCCAATGATCTGCTCCTGATCCTTGACGCCGCAATGGAGCGACTCGTCTACGACGGCAGGGACATTATTCACCCCGCTGGGTTTCCAGGAATGGAGGAGCGGACCATTACGGTCGGATCATCCGCCAAGGAATTGCGAATGATTGGATGGCGCGTTGGCTGGATCGTTGCGCCCGAGCGCTTCATGCCGGACGTGACTGCCGTTTCATTGGCGAACGTTGTGGTGCCCGTCGGTATTGCACAGGATGCGGTTGCCGTCGCACTCGAGCGCTCCGCTTCCACCATGTCGTCATACATTTCCGAGTTGTGCGCGCGTCGAGACGCGGTGATCCAGCAACTGGAGGGGCTACCAATTGGTGTCCCAGGCGGTGGATGGTCGCTTCTCATGCGAGTGTCGGACTTCGGAATTGATGGCGAAGCGATGTCCGTGCGTCTGTTTGATACTGGCGTCTGTGCGACAGCTATGAAAGGCTGGGGTGTGGAGCACGGTTCACAGTACATTCGTTTTGTCTTTGCCAACGAGCCACTTGAACGTTTAATGTCTCTCGGAAAGCGTGTCAGATCCGCATTGGGATGCTAGGCCCTTGCCGGCCGAAATGGATGAGGTGCGGCGCACTATAACTCTGACCATTGATATCGTCGAGGGAAAATCGTGGGATTTCGGCCGCCTGCTTCTTGACGGACCGGGACCCTGCGCGGGAGCTGGCTTGTTTTTATTGCATTCCATTTAGATAGTGCCAGGAAGCTAGCGCCGCACTGCGATCGTGTGCTTTCGGCAAGGCTGCGTGAATTTTGTTTGACCCGGTCAGACTTTTGCGCCGCAGCACCTTTTATATCTCGAATGGTCAAAATTCTCGTCGTGCCCGCTGCCCTACGCATGAACCTTACTTCAAGCGTAGGTTCATGATAAATCAGGCGCGCTAGACCCTTTGCTTGGGCCAGTCTGCACGCATCCTTATATATATGTACGTGAGATTGCCACACATGACCCGCTGTCCCTACCTCTATGCCTACGCCGCCTTCCGCTCGTAGTACTTCAGGAGGCCACCTAGTCTCTCCCGACACCGCACCGCTGCCTTTCTATCTCTTGCTCCTTCCCTCTTCAGAGGAAACAAAATCAGATTCTCTTTGCCCTGGTGGTTGCGCTCCTCGTGATAATGCACCACATATTGCTGCAATGCTCGCCGCACTGAACGCTCCCCAAACAGAATCAGCTTCGACAGGCATTCCTCTTTCACCGATCTCAGCGCTCCGCAAACGAATTCAAGTTCGAGCTCCTCGCTGACAAGCGAATCGTTTTGATCTTCCCAGCTGCACGACTAACCGTTCTGCTTCCTCATCAATTCGCGGTCGACCGACTCGTTGGCGAATTCTCGATCCGTCGAACCTGTTGGCGATGAGCTTTCGGAGCGTATCCGGCTTCGCGACCGCCCCCAATTCTTCCAAGGCTTTCCGTCCGAGCCGCTGGGCGATCTCAGCCCACGTCGTTTTTTCGGCATCGGATAGGAGCAACCTTCCCAAATCTACGACCCCGTGAAAGCGAAATTGTAGACGCTGTTTTTCAGTCGGAGAAGCCCATTCGAGGTGAGCCTGTGGAAAGCTTCAAGTTACGCTATTTCAACTCGTTTGAGTTTTTTGACCATCCGGGGTAGCTGTCGCCAGATGAGCTGTCACAAGGTGTCCGCGTGATCTGACACGGCCTTAGCGCAGATGACGAATTTCACCTAAAATAGCCAACACAGAAGAGCGTTTGAATCGGCCGTTAAGAGACAGCACCGCCAGTGTAGTCCAACAAAACACTTAAAGCGGGGTTTATGTTGCTTGTGTTCCCAAGAACCGCAACGGCGATTCGCGTCAACTTGCCCAAACTCGTCTCCGGGCCGCAGTCAGGGCTAGAGTGCGTCGGCATCGATATGAGAGCGCGGAAATCCCTTATTAGGACTCCCTAGCGATCAGCGGGAACGGCTCACGGCGTGCAGCGGTCAGCGGGCTCCGCTGGAATGCCGGACGCTGCTCCGGTTGGACCTGGATAGTTTCCTTGGATGCATGGAACAACTTTCAAGTACTCATAGATCGCGCGAATCTCGTGGTCCGTCAGGTCTTTGAAATTGGGCCACGGCATGACTTGGAGAAGGTCGCCGTCGACAGGAGGGATGACGGGATTGGCGGGGGACGGCACCGGAAAGCAGTTTGTGGTAACAGCCGCAGAACACGTCGGATGAAGGTGGTCAAAATCCGTTCCATGCCTGATGATTTCGAAGAATCGCTCAAGAGTGATGTCCCCTCCCGGCAGTCCCGTGCTTGGGGTTGGTGTCAAGTTCCGCGAAATAATGTGCGGAGAAGGTGGTCCTGAAACGGTAAGGAAATCACGTCCTCCTCCAAGGTACATCGCAGCATTAACCTTCTTTGGCTGGCCAAAGTAGGGGTCACCGCCGCGCGCGTATTCCGTCATAGGACCAGCGGAGTGGCAATCGTTGCATCCCTCGGTGTTTACAATGTAGCTGCCCAACCCGACCAAAGCCGGGTTCGTTCCTGGTCCAACAAATAACTGGACAACCGAGCCATGGTCTATTATGCTGCGGTGGTGCCGCAACCTACGCCAGCCCTGCACCTTCAAGATGCTGACGAACAGCAACTACGACAGTGGCTGGCTGCCTTCGGCACACCGCAGCAGGTGGCCTTGCGAAGTCGGATTGTGTTAGCGGCAGCCGAAGGGGAATCTGACAATGCGATCGCTCAACAGTTGGACGTGAATCGCAAGACGGTCACGCTGTGGCGAGCCCGCTTTGCGCAGGAGGGGCTGGATAGTTTGTGGGAAGTGGCGCCGGGGCGGGGCCGCAAAGCCACCTACGGGCCGGAAAAGATCCAATCGATTGTGGATGCCACGCTCCGCAGCAAACCCAAGGGCATGACGCAGTGGAGTTGCCGGCTCCTGGCCGCCAGCCAGGGCGTCAGCAAGTCCACGATTAACAATATCTGGCAGAGTCATAATCTGAAACCGCATCGGGTCAAAACTTTCAAACTGTCGCGGGATGCCAAATTTCTCGAGAAGTTGACCGACGTCGTGGGCCTGTATCTGAATCCTCCGCAACAGGCGATGGTGCTCTGTGTCGATGAAAAGAGCCAAATTCAAGCACTGGATCGTACGCAGCCGGGCCTGCCCTTGAAAAAAGGCCGTTGCGGAACCATGACCCATGACTATAAGCGGAACGGAACGACCTCCTTGTTCGCTGCTCTGGAAGTCCTGCAAGGAAAGGTGATCGGAGAGTGTTACGAACGACATCGACACCAGGAGTTCCTGAAGTTTCTACGTCGCCTCGACCAAGAGTTCCCGGGAGAGATCCGCTTGCATCTGGTGATGGACAACTATGGCACACACAAGCATCCTCGAGTCCAAGCCTGGATGAAGCGACACCCTCGTTTCATCACCCACTTTGTGCCTACCAGTTCCAGTTGGCTAAATCTGGTGGAGCGCTGGTTCGGCGAGTTAACCAGCAAGCGAATTCGTCGTGGCTCGTTTGGTAGCGTGGAAGACCTTGAGAAAGCGATTGAGGAGTTCCTGACGGCCTGGAACCAGAAACCGAAACCTTTTGTGTGGACCGCCACAGTGGATGCCATTGTAGACAAGCTATCGCGCTGTCGGCAGACATTGGAAAAGATTCAGCCGGGTTGCGCTCTGCCGCGTACGCGAAGAGCGAAACGTTGAGTTGTCCAGTTATTTTTCGGACACTACACTAGATTCAGACCGTTCGGGAATATCTCAAATAAGATCTGATATCCCTCTTGGATCCTTGAGTCGGAGTTATCTCCCTGGTCTTGTGCTCGTCCTCGAGGCGAACCGATCAGCATTCCAGCGAGCGCCAGCCCGGCACATGCCAACGTTGCACCAATCACGAAAACCTTTTCTTTTGATTTCACCTGGATTCTCCTTCCGATTCCCTCCGTGAGCGCACGAAGCTTCTCTCGGGACACAGGGAAGTGCTTAGAGGGTTCGCCGCTGGTAGACACCTGAACACAGGGATTTCTGGCGCGTCAACGCGCCATACCAACAATCTGGTAAGCTCAGGGCCAACCGGAACTGAGAACCTTCTTCACTAGAGAAAGCGGGAATTCGGCCGGAAAACTGTAACGGTTTCTAAAAGAACATCAGTTAAGAGTAAGAGCCAGGGCGCTTAAGACCGGAAACAGCACATCCGCAAGGGGCTAGAGGTGCCATGACGGTTGCACAATCCCAGGAAGTCACCAAATTGCTCCGGGCTTGGAGTTCGGGTGACGAAGGGGCTCTGGAAAAACTCACACCCCTCGTCTATCACCGGTTGCGCCATGTGGCTCATCGCTACATGGCTGGTGAACGCTCCGGCCACGTTCTGCAAACCAGTGCGCTGGTTAACGAAGCCTACCTGCGTCTGATCGATTGCCGCGAGCTGAGCTGGCAGGATCGCGCGCATTTTTTCGCGGTGTGCGCCCAATTGATGCGCCGGATTTTAATTGATGTCGCACGCTCGACTCATTACCAAAAGCGTGGCGGCGGCGCGCCGCATGTCTCTTTGGACGAAGCCCTCGGTGTCGGACAACACGCCAAGGTCGAGGTTGAATCTCTGAACCGAGCACTCGAGGCTCTCGCCCGGGTTGACCCGCGAAAGAGTCGCGTCGTAGAGTTCCGCTTCTTCGGCGGTTTGAGCGTAGAAGAGACGGCCGAAGTCCTCAAAGTTTCCAAGGAAACAGTGGCCCGCGACTGGCGCCTGGCGAAAGCGTGGCTTCTTCGCGAGTTGAGTGAGTGAAGGCAAAATGCCCTCTCAGCATTGGCGTCGTGCCGAGGAACTCTTTCACCGCGCTCTGGCTCTCGAGCCCGGCGATCGTCGTGCTTTCCTCGATGCCCAGTGTTCCGGCGACGAGAAACTCCGCCGCGAAATCGACTCCCTTCTCGAGTTCGATGGACACGCCGAACACTTCATGGAATCGCCCGCGCTTGAGGTTGCAGGACGTCTGTACGCCAACGCATCCGACGCACACGGTAGTGAACTCCCAGGCCCCCTCCCGGAATTCACGGAAGTTTCCCATTACCGCGTCATCGCCAAAGTGGGCGGCGGCGGCATGGGCATCATCTACAAGGCCCGGGACATGCGGCTCGATCGCTTTGTCGCGCTGAAATTCCTGCCCCACGATTTTGCCGGCGATCCCATCGCTCTCGAACGTTTCAAGCGCGAGGCCCGCGCCGCTTCCGCGCTCAATCATCCCAACATCTGCACCGTTTATGACATCGGCTCGTTCCAGAGTCAGCGCTTCATCGCTATGGAGTATCTCGAGGGTCACACCATCAAGCAGCGCATTGCCGATAAGCCGATGCCCACCGACGAAATCCTGAAGTCCGGCATCGAAATCGCCGACGCCCTCGATGCCGCTCACGCCGCGGGCATTGTCCATCGCGACATCACGCCCGCCAACCTGTTCATTACCTCTCGCGGCCACTCCAAGATCCTCGATTTCGGCCTCGCCAAGCTTCCCCCCGCTCACGGCACCCTCGAACAAACCGGCGCTTCTTCCCTGCCCACCGTGAGCCACGATCCCCTCATCACCACTCCCGGCGCGGCGCTCGGCACTATCGCCTTCATGTCTCCGGAACAGGTCCGCGGTGAAGAACTCGATGCGCGCACCGATCTCTTCTCCTTCGGTTTGGTGCTCTACGAAATGGCTACTGGTCATCGCGCTTTCGCCGGCAGCACCTCCGGCGTTATCGCCGAAGCCATTCTGAATCGCGCGCCCATTCCTCCGACGCAATGGAATCCGCAACTCCCGGTACAACTGGAAACCATCATCCTCAAGGCACTCGAGAAGGATCGCCAGTCGCGCTACCAAACTGCCGCGGCAATGCGCGCAGAGCTCCAGGACCTTAGGCAATTGTTGGACTCCGGCCGTCTGCAGGCATCGTTCGCCACAAAAAAACTTTCCCCTTCCTGGCGTTCTCGCTATTTACTGGCCTCGCTCACGGCGCTTATCTTCTTCCTTGTGGTCTCCGCGGTAACCTTGCGCTATTTCCCCAGCCGAAATACTCCCAGGCTCGCGCCTTCCGATACCGTGGTTCTCGCCGATTTTTCGAACTCCACCGGAGATTCAGTCTTCGACGACACGCTGAAGCAGGGCCTCGCGGTCCAGCTCGCTCAATCGCCGCTCCTCAACATCCTCCCCGAACAGAAGGTTAAGTCCGTGCTTGCAGAGATGACCCGCCCAACCGACACGCCACTATCGTAGACGTAGCACGCGAAGTCTGCGAACGCAGCGGAAGCAAAGCCTATATCGCTGGCTCTATCGCCAACCTCGGCGGCGATTACGTGATTGGCCTCAACGCCGTGAATTGCGCCACAAGCGAGGTCTTGGCCCGCGAACAAACTGAAGCTGCCGGAAAACCGCAAGTCTTGCCTGCGCTCGGGAAGATCGCGGCTAACTTGCGCGGCAAACTTGGCGAGTCTCTCAGCTCCATCCAAAAATATGATGTGCCCCTGGTGCAAGCGACCACTTCTTCCCTGCAAGCACTGAAGGCCTACAATTTCGGCCTTTCCCTTTACTCCAAGGGCGATCAGCCCGCCGCCATCCCCCAGTTTCAACGAGCCATCGAACTCGACTCCGATTTCGCCATGGCCTACGCAAACCTCGGCCGTTCGTATCAGGTCCTGGACAAATATGACCTCATGTTTGACGCGCTGCGCAAGGCCTTCGAACGGCGCAATCGCGCCAGCCAGCGCGAATACTTCGACATTTCCTCCGTCTACTACCAGTTCGTCGCTATGGAAACCGACAAGACCATCGAAGTTTGCGAACTCTGGTCGCAAACTTACCCCGCCGATTTCACCCCGCACCGCATTCTCGGATTCGAATACGCCAACAAGGGCCGATGGACTCGCTCGGTCGAGGAATTCCATAAAGCTTCGCTGCTGAACCCGTCGCAAGCCCTTCCCTATGCCGGTCAGATGCGCGGCTACATGGCGTTGGACAAACTAACCGACGCACGCTCCGTGTATGAAGCAGCGAAAGCGCAAGGCGTGGATGCTGGGGAAGTAACCCGCATCGCCTTTCTCCTGGCCTTCCTGGAAGGCGACAATGCTGCGATGGCCCAGGCGGCCGATCTCCTGCAACATCAGCCCGGTTACGAAAACGCCGCCATCCTGATCAGAGCGCAGACCAAAACCTACTACGGCCGTGTCCGCGATTCCCGCTCGCTTTCGCGAGTGCTACTCGACACCGCCCAACGCGAAAAGAAAAACGATGCTCTTGGCAACATTCACGCCAGGATGGCCCTCGACGATGCGCTGCTCGGCTTCGCCAACCAACAAAACGCCGAGGCCGCAGCCCGCTACGGCGCGGAGGGTGCCGCGCTCGCCTTTGCCCTTGCCGGCAACACCTCCGAAGCCCTGCGCCTTTCCAAGCCTCTGGCCGCTCGCGCCGAAGCCGACCCCAACCTGCGGGACGTTCGCCTTCCCGAACTCTTGGCCGTCATAGAAATCAAGCGCGGGAATCCCACAAGAGCTATCGAACTCCTCGAGCCCGTGAAACGTTACGAAGAAGGCTGGATCGATTCTTACTGGGCCGCTTACCTTCGTGGTCAGGCCTATCTTGCGGCCGGTCAGCGGGCCGAGGCCGCTCAGGAGTTCCAGAAAGTCATCGATCACCGAGGCTTGGTCCAGAATGCGCTCTACGGCGCGCTCGCCCCGGTGGGCTTGGCTCGTGCCTATGGCCGGCAAGGCGATACGACTAAGGCACGAACCGCCTACGAAAACTTCTTCGCACTCTGGCACGACGCCGATTCCGACATCCCTCTCCTGAAGCAAGCCAAATCCGAATACGCCAAATTGCCATAACCCGTGCCTCTCGAAAATGTCGAAATATCTGAGCGGATAGGGGGTTACACATCCTTTATAATTCTCGCTCATGCTCATTTTTCTCATGACACTCCTTGCGCCTCTGCGCTCGATCTTCCGATCAGGTGCCGCCC
The DNA here is from genome assembly GCA_963706455.1 of uncultured Acidobacteriota bacterium. Classification (GTDB taxonomy): domain Bacteria; phylum Acidobacteriota; class Terriglobia; order Terriglobales; family Acidobacteriaceae; genus Telmatobacter. The sequence goes on from CAVPNO010000094.1 coordinate 186,637, forward strand.
TCGAGCTCGAGAACCTGGCTCTGCGCCACCAAATCGTTGTGCTTCAGAGAACTGCAGCAAAACACCTGAAATTGACCTCCGCCGACCGCCTGTTGTGGGTCTGCCTGTCCCGCCTCTGGCATGACTGGCGCTCGGCGCTGGCCATCGTCAAGCCCGAAACGGTCCTTGCCTGGCATCGTGCCGGATTTCGCTTGTTCTGGACCTGGAAGGTGCGGCACGGCCAACCGGGACGACCTGTCATTTCCCGTGAGGTGCGAGATCTGATCCGCAAGATGTGCCGAGAGAATCCTTCTTGGGGTGCACCACGGATCCACGGTGAGCTGCTCAAGCTCGGCATCGACATCGGTGCGAGCAGCGTCAGCAAATACATGGTGCGCAACCGCATACCGCCGTCTCAAACGTGGCGCACATTTTCGAGAATCATGCGCAGCAACTGGTCTCCATCGACTTCTTCACGGTGCCCACTATCCGCTTCCACGTCCTTTACGTGTTTTTGGTGTTGGCCCACGACCGGCGTCGCATTCTGCACTTTAATGTGACCGCCCACCCAACCGCTGAGTGGACGGGGCAGCAACTGCGGGAGGCATTTCCCTTTGACCACTCCCGCGTTACCTGCTGCGGGACCGCGATAGGATCTTTGGCGATGACTTCCGAGAACAAGTGCGAGACATGGGCATTTGTGAAGTCCTGTCTGCACCGCGCTCGCCTTGGCAACGAGCCTATGTGGAGCGAGTGATTGGATCCATTCGACGCGAGTGCCTCGATCATGTGATCGTGTTCAATGAAAATTCGTTACGACGAACCCTCAATTCGTATTTCGATTATTATCACCGATCGCGAACACATCTATCGTTGGGGAAGGACTCACCGGAGCCACGAGCGATTCAGCCGCCGGAAATGGGGTCCGTCGCGGCGGTACCGCAGGTCGGTGGGTTACATCACCGCTACGAACGACGGGCTGCCTGACAAGCCAGAGTCTACCAGGCTGCGAGCTGCCTCCCCTCGGGGTTTTGAAATCAGTGTCCGGACTGTGCTCACTTGCACACGCGTGTATCGGCGAATTTCATTCGCTAGACTCAGACGGGGCCGCGATCTGCTAACGCTTTTCGCTTCGCCTCGGGGAATGGCATCTGAGGCTGGCCGCACGGAATTTTCGTTAGGGACAGTATGATTTGGGCGTTCACCACGCATCTTTGTTCGTGCGATGCGACGCAATTCGCTATGAAGTCTAATGTGACTCGGGAGACCTGTGAGCCACTGCGTAAACTAGGATAGAGCGTCTGCCTTCTAACAAGTCGATGCAAATTAACTAAGTGCCGCTGCTGGTGTCGCTTACGCGGAAACGCACGGTGCAATCACCCCCTCGAAATGCACCGAAGTTCCACCGAAACGTGTGCGCTGAGGAAGAATTCCGTATAGCCTCGAAGTTTGGACGATACGAGAGGCGGAGGAGGCAACGCGCAGAGCTTGGCTGAATAGGCTGAAGGCGGCGGTTTGCTAAACCCACTTGCCCCGTTTGCGCTCGCCGATTTTCACGCCTTTTCAGTGGTTTAACCTGCTCCCAGTTGCACCCCGATGGCCTCATTTGCAGGTTATAGTGCACCAAGAGTGCACCAAGAAAACGGCACATTGATGAGTACCGCGTTTGGCCGTAGCCGCCCGGCGGCGGAAGCTACGATGAGCGAGCGGAGCAGTGATTGCCAAGCGGTTTTGATATAAGTGTTGGTCACGATTGGGGAGGAGATGCTCCAGTGACCCGTCGAGCGAAACCGCCGGTGGATCCGTTGGAGGCATGTCAAAGTGCTGTTGGCCATTGCGCGATGTCGTACGTATGAAAGAAATATAACCCCCATCCGCTCAGAGATTTCGAGATTTTCGAGAGGCACAGTCTGACGCAGAGCGGCTTGGTGCGGGTGTCAAAAGAAATTTTGGTTGACATTAGCCGTTCAGGCGGACAAGCTGTGCCCGCCATTCGACGACGAATAGCTGCCCGGCCACCTAAGAAAAGGTAAGTCAAGTCCGCAATGGACAAAATCGCAAAAATCAAGGTGTGGATTCCCGACCAGAAGGCGCTGAACGAGGTTTTGTCCGTAGCGAAAGTCGTGACGGAGTGCGGCAGCCCGAAGCGAGACAGCGACGGAAATTTTGTAGTCACGCTCTATGGAACGCCCGCGGAGGCGCAAAAGATCGCGGCGCTGAGCTATCGGCACGAAGTGGACGAAAACTACGGAGACGAGCTGAGGAAGGCTCAAAAGCAAGTCTCGAAGACAGATCGTTTCAAGGGCGGCGAGATCAAGCCGGAAGGTCTAGGAGTCAAGCGATAGCTGTTTAGATTTTAAAGCCGTAAAATCCCCGGCCGACAGGTTCGGCGTGTGATGGGAAACTAACCATGATGTATCTGAGCGTTGTCGAAGTTGAGTCGGCGCTAATCGGTCTGTCCGCGGCGTATCCCTCGATATGCAAGCTAGTCCAGCTGCCGAATGCAACGGTGGAAGGAAGGACGACGCATGCGGTGGTGCTGGGCACACAAGCAGCGAACACAGTGGACGCCTACTACCTGACGGGCGGCGTGCATGCAAGGGAATGGGGAAGCAGCGACATACTAGTCAACATGGCAACCGATTTGTGCGATGCCTACGCGATGGGAACAGGCATCGAGTACGGAGGAAAATACTTTGCGGCGCCGGAAGTGAAGGCGCTGATGGAACAAATCAACATCATCATCTATCCGTGTGTGAATCCGGATGGGCGGTTCTATTCACAGAATAGCTACGCGCTTTGGCGGAAAAATCGAAATACTGCGGACAGCGGGGGCGTGGCTTCCAATATTGGGATCGATATCAATCGAAACCAGGACTTTCTATGGAACCTGAGCACTTTTGCCCCCGGAGCCCAGAATCCTTCGTACCTGGGCTCGAACAACCCATCGGACGACGTATACCACGGCCACTCTCCGGTGAGCGAGTTCGAGACGCAGAACATCAACTACATTCACGATACGTATAAGCGGATTCGCTGGTACGTCGACGTGCACAGCTACTCGGAGGACATCCTGTACGTGTGGGGTGACGACGAGTTGCAGGTGAGCGATACCAACAAGAATTTTCGCAATCCGGCGTACGACGGACAGCGCGGATTGGTGGGCGACGGATACAGCGAGTACATACCGGATGGTGACCTATCCACGCTGCAAGGCCTGGCAAACGCATTCACTAAGTCGCTTTCGGAAGTGCGCGGTACGACCTATGTAGCGAAACCGGGGTTCTCTCTCTATGCCACGTCGGGAACGAACGACGACTACGCATACAGCCGCCACTATACCGATTCGTTGCGGCCCAATACGCTGGCGTTCACCGTGGAGTGGGGCACGACCTTCCAGCCCCTGTTTCCAGAAATGGGGGAGATCATCAAGGACGTCTCTTCCGGGCTGATCGGCTTAGGACTGGAGGCGCTCGGCATCGACAGTTATATCGTTACGAACCGAGACACATTCTCTTCGTACGAAGTCGAGACAACACTCGCGTATCCGGAATCGTTCTACGTAATCTACGACGGTCTGGCACCTAGTTCGCTGGGTGTTCCTGGCGCGGTGCCAGCGATCATGTTTCTGGATGCGATCGGTGGAAACACGATCAGTTCCATCACGGGCAAGATCACCGGAGTCGATCTGGAGAATTCCGGGGCGCTCAATACCACGCAGCGGGTGTCTTTCACGGTCGAGGTGGATTTCACTGACGGCAGCGCCTTCACGGCGGAAACGCGGGGCATTTACGTGCAGGCGAGCCTTGCGGGCATGCAGGATGTGGCACCAATTGAGCTAGTGAAGCAGCCAAATCCCTACATGGTGGATGGAGCGATCAGTTGGCTGAGCACCGACGTGCGGGTATTCCAATTGCGGCCGGGACAAAAGGTCAACGGTTCGAGCAATGTAGTACTGGGGGACGCAAACACCAACAGCTTTGCTGCGTTCGCATACATCCAGGGACTGCTGACCGAGCTTAGAGGTTATGGGAATAGTCCTGCGCCGCCATTCGAAAACATTTCGCAGGACGAACAGGCCAGCCAACTCGAGCTATCGCGAACGGTAGGCGGCGCAAGGGTGATGAACTTTGCCGTAGCGAAGGTGAGGTACCGCGCGCAAACACAGGACGCCACGGGTGTGCGGCTGTTCTTCCGAACATTTAATACGATGGTCTCCGATTTGAGCTACACGACCAATCCCGAGGCTAATGTGCAGAACTACCGGCGCAAGACTGATGGAACGATTCCGTTGCTGGGTCTGAACACGTTCTTCAGCGGCGCCGGCGATCAGATCACGTCGATCCCGTATTTTGCCGCGCCGAGGATTAATTCGAGCGCGCAGAGCATGACAGCGCAAAGTGATAACTGGAACCAGGCGACACTACTACACAATGGGAACCAGGAGGGGCTACAGTATTTTGGGTGCTGGCTTGACTTCAACCAGACGGATCCCCAGTTTCCGGTTCAGGTTCCGGCGGGCAGCGATGGCCCGTTCTCGGGGCGGCTGCCGATCCCTCAACTGGTGAGGGGAATTCATCAATGCCTGGTGGCAGAGGTGCGTTTCCAGCCGGGCACCACCGATCCGATTCCCAACGGCGCTACGCCGGCATCGAGCGATCGACTGGCTCAGCGCAATCTGGCGATCGTGGAATCGGATAATCCGGGTACCCCGGCCACTCACGTGGTGCAGCACACGCTGCTGGTGAAACCATCGCAGGCCAGCCCGAAGCGAGCGTTGGCATCGGCCGTTGGGCAGAGCGATCCGCGCACGCCGTACGATGAGTTGGTAATTCGCTGGAACAACCTGCCGCGAGATACCATTGCGAACTTTTACTCTCCCGATTGGAGTGCGGACGAGATCTTGGCGCTTGCCGCCACACTTAGACCCGGGCCACAGACGCTGATGAAGGTCGATGCCAATACAATTACCTGTCCGGTTTGGGATATCACGTACATTCCGATACCGGCGCGAGTGCAAAGGCCGATCCCCGGCCTGATGACGCTGCGGTTGCCGTCATCCGTGCGCGAAGGCCAGCAATTCAATGTGGATGTGCAGCAGCATTCCGGACTCACGTATCTGAGGACGTTTTCCGAACGCAGAAGTGGAAAAAGCAAGGCATTTTCGCGACAGGACTATACACTCTCTCGACGCAAGGTACTGGGCGCGTTTCGAATGAGCACCGTTGTGAGCAGCGGTGAGCCTCTTCTGAGCAAGCTCGTTCGCAACCTGGCAGTGCTGCGCTATATATTTCAGGCGATCCCGGTGACAGACAGCTGGCACCCCGTGTTCGAGCGCTATATCGGCCAGCTCGGCGACCAAGTGAAGGGGCTGGGCGTCAATCCAGCTCAGATCCCCCCGTCGGCTGATGATCCCGGCATACCAGGTCATGGTCATAAGCAAGGACTGGATTGCTACAGCGGCAAAGTGTCCGAAGTGGTCTTCAACTGCTTTGGCAACTTCGAGGGGTTCGTATTGGAGACATGCGGAGAGTGCCATCGTTTCCAATCGAGTGAAGCCTCGATCGGGGAGCTCGTTCTGCGAGCTTGCAAGGAACGACTGTGGATCTGTGTTTGCATAAGGAAGGGCTGTAGGACGCCCATCTACGAGATCATAGTTCGGTCCGGGGATGGTCCAGGAATTGGCCATTGAACGAGGGTGGTCGGCCGCCAAAGTTAACGAGTGCGCTGTCACTCGCGGTGTATATCTAGACGTCTAAATAGACTAGTGGGCATTGTAGTTCGCCAAATCGTTGCGCCCTACTTTAAAAGGATTTCATTCCACTTGAAGTAAGCTCTTCGGTTAGGGATTGCAGGCTAATTCGTCGACCGGCGAAAGTGCTCGCAGAACACGTGAATTGCGCCACGGCTGGGTTACAAGAAAAAGCATTTGGTCTGCAGAAAAGGGCGCTTGAATCTGCGAATCTACGCGGCCACCGCATAACGATGGTGCAGCCCGCCGACTCTCGGGAAGGATTGAATCTTGCTTCCACGCTCAGAGCGACTTACTGTAGGCCGACCTGTTGGCGTGTCCTTCGCGAGTCCAAGATGTGTCCGGTCCTCATGGTAGTAGAGTATGTACGAAGACATCAGCCGTTTGAGGTGCCGCTCGTTCAGGATGATCACGTGCTCCAGCAAGTCGCGTCGGCAACTTCCCACCCAGCGTTCAGCAACACCGTTTTGCCACGGACTGCGAAAAGCCGTGCGCGTTGGCTCGCTTCCCATGTCCCTCACAGCCGAAACCACATCGGCTCCAAACTTTGCGTCGCGGTCGAATAGCAAGAATCTGTGCGGCTGTTTGTAGGGCCAAGCTTCTCGCAGTTGCTGCACAACCCAAAGAGCATGGGGATTTCGCGTGACATTGAAATGCAGGATCTTACGCCGGTCGTGGCCGATGACGAAAAAGCAGTACAGAACACCAAACGTGAGCATTGGGACAGTGAAGAAATCCATCGCCACAATGGCCTCGCGATGGTTTCCTTTGATTTCTAACAATTTAGAAAAGTTGTGATGCCTGCCCGCCTCCGGCTATCTTGGGGCATGAAAACACTGAAACTCTTCCTTCTGCCGGTGCTCGAATCTTTCGAATTCGCCTGGCAGGTCAGCCGTTATGCCCTGATCTTTGTCTCGGCCTTCTTCCGCCAACGAGCCTCATTGGGCTGTGAGATGGTAGCCATGCGAAGTCAGCTCACCTTCTACGAAGAAAGCATCCGCCAGAAGAGACAGCCCCGCCCTCGGTTTAACCCGGCGTTTCGCCTCTTGTGGGTGTTGCTGTCAAGCGTGTGGAGCGGATGGAAATCTGCGACCGAGCTGATGAAACCCAAGACGGTGCTCAAGTGGCATGAGCATGCCTTTCTCAAATGGTGGCGATGGAAATCTCGACGCAAAGGAGGCCGTCCAACCATCAGCCAGGAAATGCGAGCGTCGATCCGACGTTTGAGTCGCGAGAATGTCCTTTGGAGCTCTGAAACAATCCATGGACATTTGCTGCTACTCGGTTTCGATCCACCCTGCCCGGACACCATCAGGAAGTATATGGCCAAGCCTAGGGGAGGAACGGACAAGTCCCAAACGTGGTTGACCTTCCTACGAAATCACCTGCAGGTGTCCTGGGCAATGGACTTTTTCACTGTTCCTACTCTTCGCCTACAAACCCTCTATATCTTTGTGATTTTGAATCATTCCCGTCGCCAGGTCGTGCACTTTGCTGTGACGGCGCATCCGACGATGGCCTGGGTGATCCAGCAACTGCGGGAAGCGATGCCTTTTGGTCAACAACCCACCTATCTGTTCCGTGACAATGACCGAATCTTCGGAGTCGAGGTGGACCGGTTTCTAGCGGGATCTGGGATTGAAGAAGTCAAAACGGCCCACCGGTGCCCGTGGCAAAATCCATTCGTGGAAAGGTATGGAGGCACCCTGCGGCGAGAGCTGTTGGATCACGTGATTGTCCTTAATGAAGAACACCTGAACCGCTTGTTAAAGGAATTCATTGAAGAGTATTACCATCTGGCTCGGCCGCATCAAGGATTGAACGGCGATACTCCTGTTCCTAGCGGCAAGCCTGAGCCTGCGGCCGAGGTGACCCGCTTGGTTTCGATTCCCGTGGTCGGCGGTTTACATCACCGCTACGTCCGAGTGGCCGCTTAATCTCCTACTCTACCAAACGACCACAAAATAAAATGAAGACAACTCATCGGGACCACACAAACGCAGTTAACCCTTGCTCGCTGAGCTTACGCGCAGTTTCGGTCCTGCTACCACGCTGAACGGCCGCTCCACAATCAGCCTTCCCTGAGGTTTTTCGGGTGGACAGGTGGCATGGACGTACGCCAGTACGCCAAGCTATGTCAGACCCGTATGATGTAATATGCGGCATGAGGTGGAGTTCTGCAAAGAAGTTGCTGAGAGAATTGCCTTGGGCTTCGAGCTTCCGTCCAAAGAACGCCGTTGTTGGACCGAAGGGACCGACAATCAAATCCGAGCCAGTTTGGAGATGGCTGTAAATGTTTGATTCAAGAGAGATAAATGGCCGAGGCAAGGGGGATTTGAACCACCAACTTCCTCGCGCCGGACCAGGCACTCAACGACTATTTGCGTCTCTGTAAATTATTGATTGTAAAATAATTGGTCGGGGCGAGTGGATTTGAACCACCGACCTCCTGGTCCCGAACCAGCCTGGACCAAGCCAAATCCGTTGAATTGACGGCATTTGCCTGTGCATTCCCTCGGCTCATTTGGGCTACGTGGGCTACAAAGTACCGATGGTCTGAGTTCAGGCTGCTGGCCGTGGCGCATGTACAAATCGCACTATTTTTGGAACGGATGAGGTTTTGGCGAGGAACAGCACCTAATTGAACCGTGTGATACGCCAAAGAGCAACTCCTCCGGCCACCAAGACCAGCAGCATCGCTGACGTGAGCGCGGCGAGCCAGCCCCAGTGGATTTCCATTTCGGGAATGCTGGCCATGAGACCAAAAGCAGCGAATGTTAGGGTGGCCCCTCCGATTAGGAGCCAATCGATCAAGGTGCGCGTATGGTTCTTCGCGTTAGTTTCCTTGCCCTCCATGCGCGCGGCTACGTAGGCGGGCTCGATGTTGTAACGATCGCTCTCCCGCTGGGCCGCTTCTTTCCAACTCAAGTACTCTCCTTCCGTGGCGGACGAGAATGCAATCGCGACCGCGCCGGCGGCCATCAATAGCGACCCTCCTATCACCTGCGCATACACGCCACGCGCCAGACCGTGCAATTCACCGAAAACCAGGATTCCCCAAAGCAATCCCCAGAGCTGATTGGTGTTTGACAAAGGAATGCCGCGGCTAATTCCTACGTATTTGGCGGCGTAGTTCTGAAATAAGTCGCCCACCACCCACATGAATCCACCCAGCAGCGGCCAGAAAAGCACTCCCCGACTCTCGACGAGCTCGTGCCAGAAAGCCTTTGACCCGCCCGAGAAACTGACGGCCAGTACAGTCATTGTCGCCAACTCACCAACCGTGAAGAAGGTAATAAAGGTGAGCGGGTTCATGCCAGTGATGTACGCCTTTCGATAGGGGATATACATCGAACCGAGGACGATGCCCGCTCCTATTGCGGCCACCACCCCGCGCATGGCGTGCCCGTGAGCGGCTTGAGAGGTGGAAGCTAAAGATAACAATATCGCGCCTCCGAAAAGTACCAACGCTCCTCCGACAACTCCAACCCAACGGAGCCAGCCCGCACGGTGCAACTCCTTGAAGAACAAAATACCCCATAGGATGCCGACCAGGCTGTTAGAGTTCCACAAGGGGAAAGCAATGCTGAGGCCGATATCTTTTATCGCTAAAATAGTTAAGGTATTCCCAACCGCCCAAAGGCACCCCGCCAACACTCCCCAGACGACCAGGTGGGGCACCTGCCGCAGGTCGGCACCGATGTCCGAAGTTCCGCGGATCAATGCAGGCAAGCTCCACCGCGAAACGAAGGCTCCAAGCACCATCATGAAGGAAATCACGAAGGGAGAGACGGCCACGGCTACCAATTTTGTCGGCGCTTCAGCCGCCGCGAGCCACAGTGCGGCAGAGAAACCGCAGAAAATTCCGAGCGCCTGAAGCTTACGCTGGCGCGAACGCTCGGACAGACTTTCGATGATGAGGGGATTCAAGTTATCGGGCTTCTTCGCGACTTTATGCCCCATTCGCGAGTCGTGTTAAGTGCGCATCGTACTCCTCTCTTCGCCTCGACACAATGTGCCACCAGACACGTCGCTGCAAGTCTCGCTAAATGCGCGCGCTTTACTGCAAAACCGGAGTGTTGCCGCGTTTTGCAGAACTTGGCAAGAGTCGATGATTTCGGGCAGGGGACCGCGTATGGAAAGGACGATTTGGCCGAACTGCTGTGCTAGGATTCTTCAAGGGGGATCGTATGCCCTTGTTAACGCTAGCAATCTCAACAATGATTCACGCTTGTGACCATTACGGCTAGATTGTTGAATACCTCATAATGAACGGAATCGTGCCGCCCGCGAGTCGGCCATAAAGTTCATCATGCCGAAGACTTGCGGGTGACTGGTCCCATCGGCACAACGAGTTCTTAACAACGGTCTTCTGCAAGCCTGAAGCAATCCGATCAGTGCTGGATTGGGTTTACCGCTCAACAACAATGCAAGGAGGCAAACCCGGCTGCAGCAGATCTCGAAACAAGAGTTCGAATGGCTCCCACTACGGGTACACGACTTTCTTGCCGGCGTTCCGCTTCACGATGTGTGGGCGATTGATCTGCCGCGAGCGCGTTCCGGGATCCCGTTGGATGAGTTTTTGAAGACAACAAATTCCCGTTGTTTGAGGCCATCGTTCGTTGTCAGTGCTCTCCTCAGGATCCGTCTTGCCGTCGGTCGGATATTCGGTTGGGATCGCGAGCCGGCAACGCCTGCATGGCAAAGCTTTGCAGCGCGCATGACACCTGAGGATCGCGTTAAGTCACCTGCGCCGGCGGGCACGCATCGTGAAGGCTCGCATGCTGGGGGCGGGAACGATTATCGCAGTTGACCTGTCCGACTACCGGCGTCACTTTGCGAAAAGACTGGGCGCGGACCACGGGATCAACGCCGGAAAGGTAGCGAAAACGGAACGCTTGCGGATGATAAAGGAATGGACCCACGGCCGCGGGCCGGATGTGGTGATTGAATGTGCTGGCGTGCCGCAAACGGTTCCCGAGGCGCTCGAGATGCTGCGCGTGGGTGGCTTGCTCGTCGAAGCGGGCAACTTCTCTGACTTAGGAGAAGTATCGCTCAGCCCGCACCGGCATGTTTGCGCGAAAAACGCCCGCATTCTTGCCGTGGGCGGCGAAGAACCAGCAGCCTATGGTCCCAGCATGCGGCAGATGGCGCGTTACATGAAACATTACTCGTTGCGGGAATTTGTTACCCACCGGTTTGGCTTGCGGGACGTCGAAGCGGCAATGCAAAAATCGGTCGAAGCAGAATCCATGAAGGTCGTCCTGGAGCCGTGGCGGTAAGCGCGCAAGATCTGTGACAGGCAGTCTCAAATTTCACGGAAAGAGGAAAAGAATGGACGGAATTGGAGAGCGGTTCCAATTTGCATCGGCACCGGACAGCTGGGGAGTACTCGACTACCGGGGACCTTCCTGGGAACAATCCTACGAGAAAATGTTGGACGAAATGGTACAAGCTGGCTACAGCGGATCAGAGCTCGGGCCCTACGGCTTTTTCCCGACCGACCCGAAGATTCTCGAGCCGCAACTGGAAAAACGGAAGTTGAAGTTGCTTGGCGCTTTCGTCCCCGTCAAAATGACGGATCCGGCCGCCGGAAAAACCGTCATCGAACGAATCCGCAAAGTCGGCAACCTGCTTGCGACATTGAAAGCTCCCTTCCTGGTGATGGCAGACGATCAATCGCCGGAGCGGAACGCCTTCTCCGGGCGTGTCTACGACAAAGGATGTCTCACATTGAGCGCTGACCAATGGAGACACGTCGGTAACATCGTGGCCGACGCGGAAAGGGTCGCGAACGAGTTTGCTCTGGACCTCGTATTTCATCCCCATGTCGCAACTTATGTAGAGACACCCGAGGAGTGTGAGCGGTTCTTTGACGCGACGTCCCACACCAACGTCGGCTTGTGCCTGGACACAGGCCACTGCGTCTATGGCCATGGCGACTCCGTCAAGGAAGCGGAAAAATACAAGAGCAAATTGCGGTTCGTGCACGTCAAGGATTGCGATGTAAAGGTCCTCGAACAAGCGCGCCGGAACAAGTGGACCTTTGAAGAAGCCATCGAACACAAAGTCTTCACCATCATCGGGCAAGGCAACATCGATTTCCCTGCATTCTTTGCCACGCTCATGAAAAACGGCTATTCCGGCTGGTCCGTTGTTGAGCAGGATGTCAAATTCGGCGCAACGGAGATCCCGCCCGCAGAAAGTATCGCCGCAAGCTTGAAATATTTGCGAGGGGTGGTGGGCGCCCTCGGTGGTGCTGCAGCCGCACGATAGCGGTCAGGACGCTGGCGGTTGCGTTTCGGCTGGCGCTCGAGTTAAAGTGCCGTTCCAGCTCCGTTATCGAGGTGGGCCCTCGAAAATCGGCAGTTCGCGCCGCTTGAACAACTCGTCGAATCGCCAAAACCCCTGTAAACACTGGCACCATAACGATTCGGTGTTTTCTGCTAACCGCTTTGTCCCCGTCCGCAACTCTGCTATTATTTGGGACGTGATAACTCCTGCCAACGCTCCAAACGACAGGGGACTGGCGGTTTTTGGCGAGTTTTTTCTCGACTTGGTGCTATACGACCTTCCGAGCGTTCCCCGATTAGGTGAAGAGGTTAAGACGACGAGTTTCGCCCGCTTTCCTGGAGGCGGCCTCGCGACCACCGCCTTGGTGGCGTCCCATCTCGGTACACCGACCCGAATCATAACCATCGTTGGCCAGGATGCACTTCCCACTCGGGAATGGCAGAAGCTGCTGCAGAGCGGTGTCTCCACTCGCGGCTGTGAATTCCATCCCACATTGCCAACGGCGATGACGGTCTGCGCTGCGTTTGATGGCGACCGCATGATGATCACCTACGACAAGATCAACCGAAATTTGGAAGCGCTTTTGTCGCATAAAGCTGCGCAGGCGCAGATTCGGAGCGCGAGACATTTACATCTTGCGTGCGCGATGGCCCCGCCCGGAAAATGGGCGCGTTTGATTCGCAAATTGCGGCACACCGGAATCGGTCTTTCGGCGGATTTGGGATGGAATCCAGAGACGCTTCGGTCGCCGCAATTGCCCTCACTACTGAGGGAATTGGAATTTACGTTCCCGAATGAATCGGAAGCGAAGGCCATGACCGGTGAGCGGACAGTGGAAGCAGCAGCAAGAGAATTGGCGCGGTGGGTTCGCGTGCCGGTTCTGAAGCTGGGTGTGGATGGATGTTTAGCCGTCGCCGATGGAAAGGTTCTACGCGTAAAGTCGATTCGGGTTCGCTCCGTGGATGCGACGGGTTCCGGAGATGCGTTCAATGGCGGGTTTTTGCATGGCCATCTGGCGGGATGGCCATTGGAGGACTGCCTGCGGGCGGGCAACGTGTGTGGCGCACTGGCTGCAACCAAGGCGGGTGGATCTTCTGCGATTCCCACGCAAAAGAAGCTTAGGGAGCTGATGAAGAAGATTCACTGAACATGAAAGCAAGACCGCGCATCCCATGGCGAGTGGGAGTCGCGCGGTAAGCATCGTTTGGAACGATAGAGGACCACATCATGAAGATCACGGTGATCGGCGCTGCAGGTGTTAGGACCCCGCTTTTGGTGCACGGACTGGCAACCGCCGGAGACAGTGTGAAACTGGAAGAGTTGGCGTTCTGGGACACTGACCAAGAGCGCCTAAAAGTCATGGGGAGAGTTACCGACGCGATGGGCAAGCGCAGCGGACTGCGTGCTCGCATCAAAACCTCTTCCACCGTCGAGGGTGCTCTGGAAGGCGCGGATTATGTGATCACCAGCATTCGCGCCGGCGGTATCGATGCACGAGTGAAGGACGAATCCATTGCCCTCGCTCACGGACTGGTGGGGCAGGAGACCGTGGGCGCCGGTGGCTTTGCCTGCGCGATGCGGAACCTCGCGATTATGCTGGAGTATGCAAAACTCATCGAGCGAATTGCTCCTCGCGCGACGGTCATTAACTTTACCAATCCCGTCGGAATTATTTCCCAAGGTCTGCTAAATCATTCCCAGGTAAAACTTCTCGGCGTTTGCGACACGCCTCTGGAGACTTTCGAAGCCATCGCCCATGCACTCGGCCGGAATCCGTTTGAATTGCGCTTCGACTATCTGGGCCTGAACCATTTGGGCTGGGTTCGTTCCATCCGCGATCAAGCTGGCGTGGAACTGCTGCCCGAAGTGCTGGCTTCTCCAGATACAATCCAAAAATGCTACCGGCACGGCCTTTTCCCCACCGAATTTATTCAGAAACTCGGACTGCTCCCCACCGAATACCTTTACTTCTATTATTTTCCTGAGGCGGCGTATAAAAATACCGAGCGAAGTGGACAATCGCGTGGCCAAGCCATCGCCGGGATGAACGGTCGTTTGTTTCAGAAACTGGCGCAGGCTCCGGAATCGCAGTTAGTCGATATCTACGAAAACTATCTACGCGAACGAAACGCATCCTATTTCAGCATCGAAGCCACAGCCGGCCAAAAACGAAGGGAAAGTCAGGAACTCTATTCAGAATTTTCCGGCTACGAGCGGATCGCTGTGTTGGTGCTCCAGGCCCTGAACGCGGACAAGCCCTCTTTGATTCCGCTCACCGTTCGTAACGGTGGTGCTCTGGCAGACCTGGACGCAAACGACGCCGCGGAACTCCCCTGCCAGGTTTCGTCGAAGGGAGTTTACGTGCCGCCAGTCGGACACGCACCGGAAGCCACGCGGGCCCTGTTACTGCAGGTGAAGGAATTCGAGCGGCTGACCGTTCGTGCTGCGACGGAACACTCGCGCGAAGCAGCAATCGCCGCCCTGGTGAAAAATCCTCTCATCGGCCGTCGCGAAATCGCACAGCAAGTGCTGGCGGAATATGTTGAGGCGTTTGGCCAACAAATGAACTTGCAAGCCGCGTGACCATGGCTAGATTTCAGGCAGCAACATTGGTTCAGTCTTTCGCTGAACTGGACTCATTCGAGATCTACAACTGCGCCATCGTGTTTTTCAGGTAGGTAAGGCTGGCGCGCATCCTGTCCACCGGCGGAATCTTCGTTTTGCCGTAAATTACGTCCTGCTCGACAACCATCCAGCCGGAATATTGATTCGTCTCCAACAATCGCAGAAATCCCAGAAAATCGATGCAGCCTTCTCCGATCGATGAAAACACTCCGGCGCCGACTGCTTGTTCGAAGTCGAACTTGCTCCGCCGCGATTCGTCGAGTACCCGCGCATTAATATCCTTGATATGTACGTAACGCAGC
>CAVPNO010000095.1:0-10394 GCA_963706455.1 uncultured Acidobacteriota bacterium
CGCCTCGCCCCTTCGCAAGGGCGATTCGGCGAAGGCGGGTACCCGATATTCCGCGCAAATCATAGTTTGAAATTTGTGACGAATGGCGTTAATGAAATGCCAACTTGCGCGTATTTACCGTCATGAGACACGATCTCCGGTTTGCCCTGCGCATGATCTTCTCCCATCGCTGGTTTTCCGCGGCCGTGGTAGCCACGCTGGCTCTCGGCATCGGTCTCAACACGATGGTCTTCACCCTGATCAACGCCGTGCTGTTCAAGCCCGTGCCCGTGCCCGGAGGCGAGCGGCTGGTCTCGGTCATCAGCCGCAACGTGTCCGCGCGCGAGGGATTTTTGCCCATGTCGTATCCCGATTTCCGGGACTTTCGGGCGCAGGCGACCACCTTCGAAGCGCTCGAAGGCGCCACGGATGAAGCCGGCATCCTCAGCGAGAACAGTCTTCCGCCGCAGGGATATCATCTGCTGCGCGGCTCCTCGGGCATCTTCTCCATGCTGCACACCGCGCCGATTCTCGGCCGCGGCTTTATCGCCGACGACGACAAGCCGGACGCTGCGCCCGTGGTGGTGCTCGGTTACGGCGTGTGGAAGGATCGCTACGGGAGCGCGCGCGACGTGATCGGCCGCCCGGTGCGCGTCAACGGCGTGCCTGCCACGATCGTCGGCGTGCTCCCCCTGGGCTTCAAATTCCCCACCGGCGTGGATTTCTACATGCCCCTGGTGCCCACTCCTGAGTTGGCCAAGCGGGACAACCGCACCGTGTTCCTGTACGGCATTCTGAAGCGGGGCGTGAGCGTGCGGCAGGCCTCGAGCGAGCTCGACGCGATCGCCGGACGCCTGGCGAAGCAATATCCGGCGGTGGATAAAGACATCGGCGTTAGCGTCCAGACCTTCCATCAACGCTTCAACGGCGGGCCGATCCGGGTGATTTTCTTGCTCATGCTGGCGGCGGTGGGTTTCGTACTTGTCATCGCCTGCGCCGACGTGGCCAACATGATGCTGAGCCGCGCGCTGCTCCGCCGCCGTGAAATCTCCATCCGCACGGCGCTGGGCGCTTCGCGATGGAGAGTGATCCGGCAGTTGCTGATCGAATGCCTGCTGCTGAGCTGCCTTGGCGGGCTCTCCGGCCTGGGGCTGGCGGCGATCGGGGTGCACTGGTTCGACCTTTCCACCCAGCGCGTGCGGCCCTATTGGATTCTCTTCACCATGGATTACGCGGTCTTCGGGTACTTTGCCGCGCTGTGCATCATGAGCGGCCTGCTGTTCGGCATCATGCCCGCGCTGCGTTCCTCGCGCCCCGATCTCAACGAGGTGCTGAAAGACGGCGCCCGCAGCGCCGGACGTCAACGCGAAGGCTGGTTCTCCGCGGTGCTGGTGGTGTCGGAGTTTGCGCTCACGCTGGTGCTGCTAACCGGGGCCGGCATCTTTGTGCGCAGTCTGCTCAACAACCTCTCCATCAATCCCCAAATTCCCGCGGAGCACCTGATGACGGGGCGGATTGACCTGCCCGATGCGCGCTACAAGGACACCGACGCCCGGCAGCGGTTCTTTGACCAGCTGCTGCCCCGTTTACGCGTTATCCCCGGCGTCACGCATGCAGCGGTGGCATTTATTCCGCCGGGACTGGGCGCGGCCCGCAAGCAGATCGAGTTGGAACACGCTCCGGTTGCCGAAGCGGCGCGCCGTCCGTGGGTGTCGTTTATCGCCCAGTCTCCGGGCTACTTCGAAACGATTCATGTGCCTCTGCTGAGCGGCCGCGATTTCAACCAGCTTGACGGGGCGTCGCAGCACGAAAGCGCCGTCCTCACGCGCGATTGCGCGGCCCGATTCTGGCCCAACCAGGACCCCATCGGGAAACGCTTCCGCCTTTACGACGACCAGAACAAGCCGACTCCGTGGATCACGGTCGTCGGCGTCACCGCCAACATGGTCCAGGAAGTCGTCACGGACGAGCCTCGCCCGATGCTGTTTGTTCCCTACCGGCAGGAGGGCATGAGTTCCATGACGGTGGTGGTCGAATCCGCGAACGATCCTTCCGTCGCCGTGCGGTCGGCCGTGCAGAGCCTCGACCCTGAGCTTCCGGTACGCGACACCGCCTCCCTGAGCAAGGCGATCGAAGACGAAACCTGGTTTCTCCGGCTGTTCGGCAAGCTGTTCGGCAGCTTCGCGTTCATCGGGCTGGTGATGGCCTCGGTGGGCATCTATGCCGTGATCGCGCAGGCCAGCAGCAGCCGCACGCAGGAGATCGGGGTGCGCATGGCTCTCGGCGCGGGGATGAGCGACATTCTGATGCTGGTGATGCGGCGGGGGCTGTGGCAGATCGGTACGGGACTCGTCCTGGGGCTGGGAGTAGCCGTTCCCGCTGCGCGCCTGATGAGAACGGTGCCCATGGGTGTGTCTACGTCGGATCCCTCGGTGTTCCTCGCGGTGGCAGGGGTACTGGTGGCGGTCGGCGTTTTTGCCGTGTGGCTGCCCGCGCGCCGGGCCGCCAGCCTGGACCCGGTGCAGGCCATTCGATATGAATGACCCACCAGTCCTGGCTACGGGCCGGAGGCTGCCTTGGAAGGTTGGGGAAACCCTGAAGAAAAACACTGCGGGTCCTTTGACTCTCTTCCGCGTCCGCGCACACTTCTCATCAGTCACGGATCGTTCATCGTTTTTTGACCTGCCTGTTAACAGCCGGTGATGGGGCGCCCTCTACCATTCCGCTGCCATTCCCCTGATGGCATTGGAGGCCCCGAAAACATGAATCGACCCGTTCCGATGGTCGTTGCCGCAGCTTTGTCCACAAGCCTGGCTCTTGCATCCTTTGCAGTCAACCTGAATGCGCAGAATTCCGGGAACAACCAGGATCCAGAGAGTTTCCCTGGATTCGTACCCGGCAGCATCGTTTTGAGCGGCACGGTCTACGTTGGCAAGGCCGACACCGTGACCCCCGGAGAGGTATTGCCTCATGGCTGTCAAAACACCGGCGCGGTGACCAGCCCCAACGCCGCCACCGTGAATGTCCCGCTTCTTGCAGGAGGCACCACGCCCGTGACCGTGAGCTGCGGCTACGCCAGCGATAACGGTGAAGCCCCCAATCTCCACGACAACCACAATGTCTGGAACAATGCGAGCACCGATGGCAGCTTCGGCGTCTCCTCTCCTGTCGTTCTCTGGAACCTCTCGACCGATGGGGCTCTGCTGGGAACGCTGAATGTTCCCAGTGACGAGATCGTGACCAGCTTCAGCTCCAAATCGGAGCTGGCGCTGAATCGGTCGGCGGATCGCAGGAGCCTGACGTTTATGGGCTACCGCGGCGGCCCCGGCTGCCCCACGCTTACCCTCGACCCGACTACCAATATCCTGACGCAGGGTACGAACGTGGGTCCGATATCCCCGACGGCGGCCAACCTGATCGACGTTTCTGCCTCCAGCACGCCGGGGCTCTGCGACCCGACCAATGCAGCCGTGGCAAGCTTCGCCGGCGCACCCGGTCCCACCGCGTACTACCGCGCGGTTGCGGAGGTGAACGGGGAAGGCCGCATCCGGTTCACCAACGGCGATGCCTACAGCGGCGACAACTCCCGCGCGGTGATCAAGGCGGACAACGAGCTGTACTACTCGGTCGGAAACGACAACAGCGGCGGGCTGTCGAAGAAGCAAGTCGGCCTTACCCAGCTCGGCTTCAATCTCTCCCACTCGACGGGTGCCGAACTGTTCGTTCCCGGAGCAGCGCCGCTGGTTCCGCCGAACAATAACATGATTTCGTATTTCCTTTCGGTGACCGGAGACAAGCCGGGCAAGGATACCAATTTCCGCGGCATCACGATCTTCGACAACACGCTGTATGTCGCCAAGGGCAGCGGCGGGAACGGCGTCAATACGGTTTATCAACTGGGGACGCCGGGTGTTCTGCCCACGCCACAGAACGCTCCCGCAGGCGGCACCGTCAACGAACCATGGACGATTCTGCCCGGATTCCCCACCACGAATGCCAGCACCGCCAGCCCGGGCGGCGATTATCCATTCGGGATCTGGTTCGCCAACCCGACCACCTTGTATGTCTGCGACGAAGGCGACCTGATCGACACGCCGAACCAGGTGATCAACGGACAAGTGAACGTTGCCGATGCCGGCACACTGGCGACCGCCGGCCTGCAAAAGTGGGTGCTGACCACGCCTGCAGGCGGCAGCCCGACGTGGGTGCGGCAGTACGTGATCCAGAGGGGACTCGACCTAGGCGTGCCCTACGGAGTTCGCGACTATCCGGCATCGATCGAGCCGGCGACGGGCGGCTGCCGCAACATCATCGGCAACGTCAACCACGACGGCACGGCGACCATCTATGCCATTACGTCCACCATCAGCAACAACGGCGACAACGGCGCCGATCCCAACAAGCTGGTGAGGGTCACCGATCGCATCAGCGCGACCCAGCCGGCAGCCCACGGCGAGCTCGACCGGTTCGTCACCATTCGCTCGGCCCGAGCGGGCCAGGCGTTCCGCGGCGTGGCGCTGGCGCCTGAAGGCGACGAATAGAACCGCCAGCCAACTCTTCACACCCATGCGTGTCAGCCGGCCGCGTGAAACGCGGCCGGCTAGGCACGGTGCTGGAGGATAACAAAACGGGGAACCCGGAAGCCGAAAGCTACTCTTCCTCCCCGCGCGCCAGGCCGAACTTCTTCAGCTTGTAACGGAGGGCATCGCGGCTGATGTCGAGCAGCTTGGCGGCATTGGTCTGGTTGCCGCCGGACTGGACCATGGCCAGTTCGACCATCGAGTGCTCGACTTCTTCGAGGGACGTTCCGCACTCCGGGATATACAGCCGCGGCAGCATGCGACCGTTGGGAAGCATCTGGCCGCCGTCGGCCGGAGAAGTGCGCTCGAACAGGGTGCGGCCGCCGGAGTCGCCCACCGAAAACGGCAGGTACACGGGCCGCAGGAACGATTGTTCTTCGAGGATCATGCCGCGCTCGATGGTGTTTCTCAGCTCGCGCACGTTGCCCGGCCAGTTGTGGTTCACCAGCAAATAGCGCGTCTCCTCGGTGATGCCGCGAATGTTCTTTTTGAAGCGCCGGTTATAGCGGTCGATAAAGAAATCGACCAGCGGCAGAATGTCTTCCTTGCGCTCGCGCAGGGGGGGGATGAAGATGGCGATGATGGCCAGGCGATAATAAAGGTCCTGGCGGAAATGGCCCTCGCGCACGGCTTTTTCCAGGTCGCGGTTCGATGCGGCAATCACGCGGACGTCGACCTGCATGTCGCGGATACCCCCGATGCGGCGGATGACCTGGTCTTCCAGTACGCGCAGCAGCTTGGCCTGCAGCACCTGCGACAGCTCGCCGATTTCGTCCAGAAACAGCGTCCCCCCGTCGGCCGCTTCGAATAATCCTTTCTTCATTTGCTTGGCGTCGGTGAATGCGCCCTTCTCGTGCCCGAACAGCTCCGCTTCGATCAGCGTTTCGGGAATCGCGGCGCAGTTGATGGCTACGAACGGCTTCTCGTGGCGCGAGCTTTCATAATGGATGGCCTTGGCGATCAGGTCCTTGCCGGTGCCGCTTTCGCCCTGGATGAGAATGGTCGAGGCCTCGCACGAGGCCACCTTCTTGACGAAATTCATCAGCTCCGTCATTTTGGGGGACACGCTGACTACGTTCTCGAAGCCGGCTCCGCGGGTCTTGGCGCGCGGGTCTTCGGAGTCGTTGCGCGCCCCCGCGGCTTCCAGCGCATCCTGCATGGAGAGTTGCAATTCATCGAAGTCGATCGGCTTGCCGACAAAGTCGTAGGCTCCCAGCTTGAGCGCCGCCTTCACGTCATCCAGTTTGGGATCGGCGGTGATCATGATGACCGTCGGGGGGTCACCGTTCTTGTTTAATTGATCGAGCACTTCGATGCCCGTCAGATCCGGCAGACGAACATCCAGCAGAACCAGGTCGGGGTACTCGCGTTCGGCCAGGCGCAGAGCGGCTTCGCCGGCGTCCGCCTCGATGACGCGATATCCCCATTCTTCGCATTTTTGACGCAGCGACCACCGCACCAGCCGCTCGTCGTCGACGATCAGCACTTTCCGGGCAGGCATCGGTTCGACCTCATTTCCTACGCAGGCAAAACGGCTTGTCTTCGCAGCAGTACGGCGCTCCCCGTTGTCCGGGAGGGAAGCGAGGTCTCCCGCCGAGCGTCGGGAGTTGTACTGATGTGATCTGCGATACATGGCTGTCCCTATTAAAGGGGAGGAACAGACCATCGCCTGTGATCCAAGTCACGCATCGGTAACCCTGATCACTGACGCTTGCCGCGGATACGTCGAATACATGATCAAGGGTATTACGGTTGATCGGGAAAAGGTTGATTGGTACGTGAAAAATTCTCTGATGCTGGTGACCGCACTGGCCCCGAAGGTTGGATACGACAAAGCTGCAAAGATCGCCCACACGGCCCACGTTGACAAGACGAGCCTACGCCAGGCGGCACTGAAGCTTGGACATCTCACGGGAAGAATTCGACGAGTTGATGAAGCCGGAGAAGATGATGCTGCTCGTAGCACGCGATGTCGAACGAAGTTTCGCGCCCGCCTACTGACTTTGCCGTGAGACGAGATACTCAAGCTCCCCTGCCTACTGCACCCAAATGTTGGTTCCTGATTACTTTATTACTTTGATCGGCGGAGCAGATTCACGCGCTTGCCTCGAGGCATCGGCCGCAGATGCCACCGCTGAGGGCTTGATCGGTTTTGGGTTCGCTGGTTGCGGGCTGGCCGGTTGTGAGGCGGTAGGCTGCGCGTCAGCGGATGGCGGAGTGCTGGGTTGTCGTTCGGCCAAAGGCCAGGGCCGACATTAATAGCCATCCCAGCATCCCGAAGCGATAACCAGAGCGCATAGTGAAGCTTCATATCGTTGGCGAATCTGCTGAGACGCGCTGTTCGGAGTAACGTCAGACCGTGTGCTTTCGGTGCAGCTCTCAAGAAGGGTCTAATCGGCTTCCGCAATTGACAGGTCCGGTTGCTTCCCGTGATCACTGGCTTTCCTCGGAGTTGTGCGGATGACCGCCATCACCACCAACGCCTCCTCTGTGCGAGAAGTCTTCAACTTCAAATACCTCTCCATGATCCACACACGCTTAGCACTTCGTAAACTCACGCTTGCCGTCGACGATAGCCTACCTGACAACGAGCGCGAAGCCATGCTGAGCGTGGTCACAGACACGTGTGGGGGAAGTGCATTGCATGCTCTTCGCGGCGTGTGATGCGCATCGGTACAGGCAGCTCGGGGCGGAGAGGCACGCGAGTTGTGGGAGTAATTTGAAGGCGGAGCTGGCATCGTTGTCCGAGAAGGTGGCGGAAGGGCAGCTTCGCGAGGCGATGGCTTCGGCGGCGAGAGTAGCCGCAGAGGGATGGCTGCCGGACCCGGTGAACTTGTTTATGAATATGCCGGTTACGGCGTTGGAGGAGGAGAAGGGAGGGAGCCTGAGGCTGGCGCCGCCGACGTGTCCGAAGGGTGGGTATGTGGTGATGCGGGCTGTAGTGGAGTGTGTGGTCGTTATGAGTGCCTGTCCGATGGACCTCGCTGCAGCAGGTGCTTATGAGAATCCCGGGGCGGAGTTTGAGATTCTGGGTGGTTGAGGTGGGGGTTGAGGCTATGGCCATTGTCGTGCTCTTCGCGAAAGTGGCTAGTTAGACAGAACAGCGTTGGTCGAAGTCAGTCTCGAAGTAGCCGTCAAGCCAGAGCACTTTGGTCATATTGCCTCTTGCTTCACCACCAGCCAAAGTTTGCAGGAAGCATCCAAAGAGCAGATCAAGAATGGGCAGTAGCCATAGCGCGAAAATGCAAAAATTAGACAACAGGAGAAACATATTTGTACATCTAATTCAACACTTGGAACGTCGGAAGGGAAGAGTTGTCCACCATCTACGAATCAAAGACTTGAATTTCAGGCATCCGTCCCAGGCCGCCACCTCGGCCGCTTTTCCATTTTCACGTCTTCAACCACACCACCTGCACTTCGCTCCCAAACATGCTTTCGTAGAAGACTCAAAATCTCACTGTTTTTCCATCGTTGTGGTACAGGTCTATATGCAGGCTTGAATGTCCCAACCGTTTGTGCCCACTCCCCGCTCCGAGGAGCTCCCTGTCTCCACCCGTCCGTTTCTTGTGCCTGCGCTTGTGCAGCAGGCGATTGGTATCCGGCTGTAGATTGCGGTGATGTATTCTGAACGCTGCCCTCGGCGGTCTCGAGGGAGGTTGGCGTCCCCCTTTCCGACTGAGTAGCCCAGTAGTAAATGTCCCAGTCGTTTTCGTCAAGGAAGAGATCGTATTGTTTGAGTTGCGACATTGTCATGGTTGGAAGGTTGGCGGCCGCGAATGTTGAGAGGAGGAGATCGGACTCTAGCGTTCCTCGCTTCCTGCTTTGGTCTGGGGAATGAGATTGTTAGCATTGCGTTGACGTACGGCCTCAAAGAAATCTTGGACGAAATTTCAAGGCAGCTGTTTGGAAAAGAAACGAACATAATAGCCTTGCTCTCATTGTGGTTGAATCTTCCCCCGTACGGCGAAGTGGCTCGACTTTGAACTTGGCTCCCTCCATCTCACCAACGCCAAGGTCTGCCTTGCTTACATTCTTGGGATCACCTGGTTGCGTACCACCAGTCATCCTTTCCATGTTCTCCGGCACATCGTCCTTGGGGGTGTAATTAGGATCAACAGAGGAGATGAGTTCCGGCGGGGCTTTGTCGGCTCCAACGGAGGGTACATCATTCTTCATCGTCGAAGTAGTGTTGGTCAGATGTGGATTCAAGGGCTTTGACTTTTGAATTTCTGCATGCGCGTCGGAATCGCCATGACGCCTGTCGGTATTGGTGTCGGCAGAGCGGGGAAAGGAGGTCGAAAGGAAGCGAGACGTGGACTTTGAGGCGACCAAGTTGGTGCCCCGGACAGTACGAAGTAGCAAACGTGACGACTGCATCTTAGAGCTTCTGCGGTAGAAAGAGAGGCTTAATTGTTTCACAACGAAGCACTGAGGACAAGACCGGAGAATCTGAGGCGATTGGAAACTGACATCATTGAAGAATTTATGCTTGGCGCATTGCGTCTTTCCAGTCCTCGCTAGTTAGATTGGTCAGGGGTAAAAAGAAAGGAGAGGTGCCAGCCAATCGTGAGCCATCATCCAGTTTTCCACCTCCCAAATCCATGCCTATGTTATTCATCACGAGCAACAGTGTGCTTCGAACATTATCCACCACTCGTAGCTTCCATCATCAAGTCTCGCTTGTCTCTGGGCCCCCACTGTCCTGCTCGCAGATGTCTCAGTTTCTCCGCCTCGTGAGCCTCCTCCACAGGTCGGCGATGTACCGATCTCTCGGATCTCTCAGTGGGTCACTTGCTCCGGGCCGTTTAGGTACGATGAGCATCGTCTTCACCAGCTCATAGTGAAGGAAGCTATCTCCTCTGCTGGATGTAGGTGGGCAATCTTCCATTACACTTCTGTATCCAAATTGACCCGTCAGACATTTCTTATGACTATCTGCTGGATCAGGAATGCCGTCATGGCTAACCGAATGTTGTCGCTCTATGATCAGTAATCTACACGAGATGAGTGAAAAATGAGCTCTATATAGACAGCTGCTCTCTTTGCTGCAAAGAGTTCACAAATCTGCGCCGAGCTCACGCGATGCGGCGACAGCAAGAGGCCGAGCGTCCTGAGCGCTTGCGCACTATTCGCTGGAGTTGGGTGAGCCGAATATGAGCCGGGTGAGAGAGGTAGACGCGAAGCACCAGGCTGTTTTTCCAGATAATAGAGTCAAATCCAATCGTGAACCATCTTCGGTTCCTCTCGTCTGGTGGCATTGTATCCGCGTCCATACAGCCATCTAGATACGCATCTCCGATTGAAAGCTCTGTCACCTTGCCTGTCCTCTTGGCGTATGATAAACGGAGCAGGGTACGAGAATAAAACGATGTATGGTCGCTGGCTGGACATCAGGAGTTCCGTGACTGACTCTGTCGTGCTCTGTAAAGAAGTAAGGTTGATTGAACCTTCCATAGCATAGCCGTGTTTTGAGCAGCTAACTTCTTCTGTACCTTTTCCGCTGAATGACTGTGTCCGAACAGCTTCGCTATAATGGGACACAGTGTCCGATAGGCTTGCAAGACCTCAGGCCATTGGTCCGTGGAGATTGGTGTAGTCGTCCTGTATGGGGGACTTTCCGACAAATTTTTTATGGTCAGATTACGGACATGTGTTCTGAGTCGCGACCTCCTCGTCTGCGATTATCGTCTTCACATGTTCCAT
Organism: uncultured Acidobacteriota bacterium; assembly: GCA_963706455.1. GTDB lineage: Bacteria > Acidobacteriota > Terriglobia > Terriglobales > Acidobacteriaceae > Telmatobacter. The sequence continues at coordinate 10,266 of CAVPNO010000095.1, forward strand.
CGATTTTTCGCCGAAAGCCACACAGCTGCGGAATTGAAGCTGTAGGAGGGCTGAATAGCTTTGTCTGCTCGATGGGTAAGAGCATATATAGTCTTGACTTTATCAATTCGATGGCCTAGGACTTGAACC
>CAVPNO010000096.1:0-69034 GCA_963706455.1 uncultured Acidobacteriota bacterium
GGGCGTGACCTCTCCACCCTTCCACCTTAGAAGGCCGAAGAGAATGAGAGAGATGAACGTTATGCATGTACGGTCACCACCGATATAATCCGATTGCTATGGCTGCGTTTAGTGCGAATGACATCACCGATCAGCAGATTATGCAATTGGTCACTCGTCGTGCCTTCATCGGCACGGCTGCCTGCACAGCCCTCGCGGCCCTGAGTTTGCCCGGGCTTGCCTCAGCGACGAAGGTCAGGTTCAAAGTTGGGGTTACCGACTGGAACCTGAAACTGGAAGGCAAGATCGAATCCATCTCCCTGGCCAAGCAACTGGGGTTCGATGGGCTACACCGAGCATCGGCAAGGGGAAAGACAAACTTCCTCTTTCCGATCCCACGTTGCAGAAAACATTTCTGGACGAGTCGAAGCGAGTGGATCTGAAGATTGAATCGCTATGCCTCGAAATCTTGCATCAGAACTACTTAAAATCAGACCCGTTGGGACAGCGCTGGGTGGCCGACTCTCATCCCCATAGCGAAGGCTATGGGCGTGCGGGTGGTTCTCCTTCCCTTCTTCGGAAAGGGCTCGCTGGAGACCGTGGCGGACATGGACAAAGTTGGCGACGTCCTGAAAGAACTTACCCCGGCTGCCGAGAAGGCCGGCGTCATCCTCGGCCTTGAGGACACGATTTCCGCACGCAACAATGTACGAATCATGGATCGTACCCAGTCCTCCGCCGTCCTCACCTACTACGATGTAGGGAATTCGACCAATAATGGATTCGACGTGGTGAAAGAAATCCGCTGGTTGGGCGGTGCGCGCATTTGTGAGGTTCATTTGAAGGATAACCCTCACTACCTTGGCGAGGGAAGATCGACTTCCAAGCAGTGATCGACGCGCTGGCTGACGTGGGATTTGACGGGTGGGCTCAGCTTGAGACCGACAGTCCTGCGTCGGTAGAGGCCGATATGCGCCGTAACCTGAAGTTCATCCGGGGCCTGATCGCGGCTCGCAACGCCGCTTGAGGAGTGAGCTGCAACGGATGTGGGTTGGCTGCTGCCTTCGCTCGTGATTCTGAACTCGCTGTTGGCAACACGAAATAGCGCCGTTTCGAGGTTCTCCTTAGTCCGAGAGACGTGCTCGCTCTTTGGGTTCCTCTAGATCGGCGCTCCAGGCGCGCAACGCCGATGCCGCCGCTCAATGAGGTGGGGATTCCTGTTGAGCGCGCCTGCTCTTTGCCAGCTTGCTTGAGGAGTTGCATCGCCGCAACTTCGCCGCAACTACCATCCGCACATACCTGCACGGTGTTGAGCACTGAGCCGCCGGCCCTGATCAGCTTGGCCCGGAGGACATACGCAAGTATCAGGCAGCTCTGTTCACGCAGTTTAAGTTCAGCCCGAACACGGTCATCCTGCGGCTGGCGTTGCTCCGGTTCTTCTACATTCACGTGTTGAAGCGTGGCTGGAGCATTGCCGAGACGCCCTATCCGAAGAAGGTGCGTCGCCTTCCCGGGGTGCTCAGTCAGGAGGAAGCCGCGCGACTGATCGACGCGGCCGATACTCCTTTTCATCGCATCCTTCTGATGACTCTCGATGCCACCGGCGCACGCCGCGCAGAAGCGGCCCACCTGAAGGAAACTATTCTGCGCGCAGAATCTCCACCGGCTCGATCCCCAAGGCGCGCAAAACCGCGGGGAGGGTAGCCACCGCCGCCGCTGCCAGAATCACGACGGAGGGAATCGCCAGCATGGTCGTATCCGAAGCCTTCACCTGAAAGAACAATGAGTCCATATACCGCGCCGAGGCCAGCCCGAGCCCCACTCCCGCAACAAGCCCGGCCACAACCATGGTGAAGACACTTCGCGTCACCAACTGGACAATGGCGCCACCTCGCGCGCCCACGGCAACCCGAATCCCGATCTCTCGCCGCCGTTGCAACACCGAGTAGTTCAATACCCCATACAGACCGATGCCCGCAAGCAGGAGCGCTACAGACGCAAAGAACGCACCCAGCATCGCCAGCAGGCGCTCCCGCACTGTCTGCCCATCGATCAGTTCCTGTTGCGTTCGCACATTGCTCACCCGAATGCCTGCACTTGCCGCCGCGACAGCCTTTCTGAAGTTCACCGGCCCGCGCCATCGGCGCCTTCCGCATCGCTGCCAGCCATTCGCACCAGGAACGTTGCGCTTTGCTCCGGCAGCACAACGCCCTTCGCATCCACCTCGCGCAGTGGCACAAAAACCACTGGCAGTTGCACTTCGCGCACGTTGCGATACGGCGCATCCGCTACGACGCCGACTACACGGAAGTGCTGCCGCAAGCCTTCGTCACCAACTTCTTCGAAATTTTTCCCAACCGGGTTCTCTCCGTTAAAGAACCGCTTTGCAAACGTCCGGTTGACCACCGCGGCGCCCGGATTCACATCGGTGGACATAAACTCCCGGCCTGCCCTGACTCGCATGCGCATGGTTTCAAACCAACCTGGCGACACAGGAAGGAAGTACACCATGTCCACGCTGGGCGGCCCGCCGTTTACAGCTACCGCATTGTTCGACGACGACGCCATCAGCGGCCATCCAGACTCGGCAACGCGCTCCACCCCAGGTTTGGCCCAGCACATCCGCCACCTCCTCCCAGCCCTGCGGAAATTTCCCATGCGGTGCGACCGACTCCAGCAGCAGCAAACCCTGCGGCGAATACCCAAGCGGGATTTGCGACAACCGTTGAAACGTCTTGGCAAACAAACCGGCCATAAACAGCACCAGGAAGCAGAATGCCACCTGGAGCGCGATCATCCCATGCATCATCCGCTGCCGCGCGTTCGGATCGTCTCCACCCTTCAGGGCACTTAACTCGACCGCAGAAGCGCGCATTGCCGGCAACATTCCAAACAGCAGCATCACCCCCACGATCAGCACCACGCCAAAACTCAGCACCCGCCAGTCTGGCGGCAACATCAGCCGCGCCGGATTGTCCCGAGAGCTGATCATGCTAAGCACCAGTGGCGCTGCCCTCCACGCAAATATCGCTCCCAGCCCACCCGCCAATCCAGACAGTATCGCGCTCTCCACCAGCACCATCTGCACCAGCCGCCAGCGGCCCGCGCCAATGGATACCCGCAAAGCCATCTCTCGCGTTCCGGGCCGCCGCCAGTGCGGTCATAAGGTTAGCCACATTGAGGCACGCAATCGCCAGTACCAGCACCACTAGCGCACCCAGCCACTCCAGCGCCTGCCGGTAATCCGCCTGAAGCCCTGAAACCCCGGTAGCCGCAGGCAGAAACTCCACCCGCTGATGCAGGTAGTTGTCGATGCTCTGCTGCGGCACGTCTGTGAATCCCTTGGCGCGCTCCCTCTCAAAATCCCAGATTGATTGTGTCCAGCTTCGCTCGCAGCGGTTCCATCCCCGCTCCCAGCGGGATGATTGCAAGAATTCGGTGCCACGTCGAATCGTCGCGCGTCACCGATCGGTGCATCATCGTCGGCAGAAAGATCTCCGTGACGGTTCCCGGTTCTGTCCCCGTGAAGCTCTTCGGACCGACGCCCACAATCTCGAGCAGTTGGCCGCCCAACCGAAGAGTTCGTCCAATCGCCTTCGGATCACGCCCAAACCGCCGCGACCAATAGTCGTAGGATAAAATCGCGACCGGGTGTGCGCCTGGAATCCGGTCGTCCTGCTGGGTAAACAGCCGCCCCAGTGCCGGATGCAGCCCAAGCTCTCCCACATCCACCCGGAGACATACTGCACCATCCCCTTCTCCATCTCCTCATCCGAGGCATAGGTCAAGTCCTTGCGTTCGACGTACGAGACCGCAACCAACTCCGCCTGCCCCTTCGCCGCCGCCCTCATCAAAACAAAATCCGGGTACGCCCAGCCATCGAAGTGCGTCGGTTTGCCCTCAAAAAGTAAGCTCCGCGCGCGACACCGCAAACAGCCGCTCGGGAGCAGCCACCGGCAGCGGCCTCCACAGCAGCGCGTCAATCAACCGAAAGGCGGAAACACAAGCTCCCATCGCCAGCGCCAGAGAGAGAATGGCTGCAGCCGAAGTCACCCGGTTCCGCCGCAACTGGCGCCAGCCAAAAATAGCGTCCGCTTTGAGCCCATCCAGCCATCCCGAAACGCGAACGCGGCGGCTTGCTTCCCGCTGCCGCAACATCGATCCGAAGACCTGGCGTGCCCCGTCCGGATCGCGCCCTTCGGCAATCGCCTCTTCAATGTGCGACTCGAACTCTTCATTCAACTCGCGATTGAATCGATCTCCGCGAAACACATTCCAAACCCGCGTCCAAACCGACATTTCAAGCCTCCCCGCAGCACCCGATTGACCGCTAAACTGACGGTCATCCAGCGGTCCTCTTTCATTGCGAGCTGCTTCTTGCCAGCCGCCGTCAGGCGATAGATTCGTGCGCGCTTGCCGTTCTCCTTTACCACCCACTCCGCGCCTATCCACCCGGCCTCTTCCATCCGGTGCAGCGCCGGATACAGCGACCCTTCCTCCGGACTCAATACCTCGCCCGACGTTTCTTTGATCGCCGTCATGAGCGCGTATCCGTGCAACTTCGGCCGCCGCGAAAGTATCGTCATCACCAACAGGTCAAGCGAGCCTTGAAATGTGTCTGTCTTTTTCATACTCAGATATCTTAATATATAGATGACTTAGTAAAGTCAAGGAGAATTCCCCGATTTGTGAATTGGCTGCCGTCTCCCGGGAAATGGTGGAGCTCGAGAATGAGATGAAATGGCAGCTCGGGAGCGCTATCGATATTTGACTGGAACAGCTCCAGTTGAAGTCCTGGCTCGGTCCCGGATCTCACTCGAACAGCAGCACTATACATCTAGCGGCTCGCGGCAGTGCGAAGACTCGCGTACGAGGCAGCTGATTGCGGGCTTCTCAGCGCCGATCTGGCGGCTGAGATTCGAAGCGTGAAGGGCGCCAAACGATCCACCGCAGCAGCGCATTTGCCATTCGATTTTCCTTTTTTCGCTTTCGTTTCGTGAGCGTTTGGACGATCACTGGATCGATGCGGGCGACCAAAAGGAAAACGACCACGTTCTCCAGCAGCGTGAAGAAAAGACATTACCATGGTACGGAGTTGGCATGACAGCGGCATATGTTTGGTGCAAATACTGCCGGCGATGCTGCGGGTTCCCACTGCCTGCCATCTCTGAACTCTTTGGGCAGCTGGGACTGTCGCGGGCCGCAGGTCCTCCGTTCCGAGGCGATTACCGCAGCCCTGGAATCGCGGCGTTCTGGGCTTCCATTCAGCGTGTTCAATAACAATGCGGCAAATGATCTGTATAACGGCACAGGAAATCACCAGGTCCTGGCGGACGTGCTGGGCAACCACTCCAATCACTTCTGGAATTCTTTTTTCCCAACCCTGCTTCCAGGGGCAGTTCTTCAATGGTTCCGGTGAGTCTATTCCGGACTCTGACGACGATCGCCACAAACCAACTTCGGCAATGTGCCGCGCAATGCCTTACGACCTCAGTGTGGGAGCATCAGAGCTTCAAAGCGGGCTGCCCCTGCACGCCGTCAGCGTCAGTTGAGACGCTGACGTCAAGCCACGCCTTGGCGTCGGACTCCCGCTTGTCCTCGGCAAGTCGGGCATACTGCACAGCGTCGCTGCCGAGCAGCAGGTGAGTGGGAAGCTGCTCTTTGGAGGCGAGATGCAGGATGACCTGAGCAACCTTTGCAGGGTCACTCCTCTCATGTCCCCAATACGTTGCAAGCGTTCTAACCAACGCGCCGACAGACGGCTCATATTCCGGCAACAGATTCGGAACGTGCGCAACCGCGCGATTGCCCCAGTTGGTCCGCATGCCACCCGGTTCCAGCGCGCATACCTTTACTCCGAAGGATGCAACCTCGAGAGCAATGGCTTCGGTGAAGCCGCCCACGGCCCATTTCGCGGCATGATAGGAAGCGCTTCCCGGGGTCGCGAGCCGACCTCCGACCGATGAGATCTGCAGGATGCACCCACTTCTTTGCCTACGCATGATTGGAATAGCCGCTCGCGACATGGAAACTACGCCAAAGAAGTTCGTCTCAATCAAGGCGCGGAATCTCTCGGAACTCACCTGCTCAAACGGGGCTGTGTCTCCATATCCCGCATTGTTGACCAAAACATCCAACCGTCCGAATACATCGACAGCCTTGGCGACTGCGGCCTTCGCGTCTGCCTCATCGGCCACATCGAGGGAGGCCGTACACACCTGTTCACCATACCGCTCCACAAGATCGTTCAATCCCCGCGGATCGCGAGCCGTTGCCAGCAGGCGATCACCCGATGCGAGAATTGCCTCGGCAATTTCGCGGCCTAAACCACTTGCGCTCCCTGTTACGACCCATACTTTGGACATAAGTACCTCCTTTCAGAGAATGCTGCTTTCGTAAACTTGCTCAAAGATTGAGCGGTCGCCGCGGATTTGGCGTCCGTCACGTTCAGGTCGATATGTGCTGAAAGCGGCCCAGAAGCCAATTCGACTCCAAACAAGAATTGTTGAACGCCCAAATCAGAATCTCTGCGCTTTTCATTCGCTTACGGCTTGACGAAGCACCGTCAGACCGCCACCGTTGGCGGTCCGCAGCTCCAGCCTCATGGCCGATCCTGCCTGCGAGGGAGAAACGGCGCGCTTCAATGGTCCTAGGGTCTGTGCAATTGCGACGCCCCCGATACCTGCACTAAAGGTCACCAGTTCGAGAGGGTCAGGACCGCCAATCAACACCAAAGTATACTTCTCGCGGGGCGTTAGACCCGTCGCGGCGATCTGGAGGTTATCGATTGGCCCAAGTGAATTTACTGAGACGCTGGCGTGCGCGAAGGACTTCGAGGGGTCCGGTGGCATCAGTTCCAAGTGGAGTGCTTCGGTGGCAACAACAATTGGTTTCAGATTTGACGTGCCTGCGCCTGACGATACTGCGTTCGGGACGTATACCAGCGCCTGCGGCAATTGTCCAACCGGAACAGTAGCAACAACCTGGTTCGTTATCGTATCGATTGCCTGGACTGCGTCGCCATTCTCCAGACCTACGTAGACTCTACTTCCGTCGCCGGAACCCCAGATGCCATGCGGCAGAGTCCCCTACTGGGATTGTCGCGACAAGTGTCGGGAGCTATTCCGATACCTCGCCGATAGACCAAGACCTGGTTTGTGCCGCCAACGGAAACGTAGGCAAATCGCCCACTCGAGTTCGTGATGAATGTAACGTGGTTTGAGATGGGTCCAGTTTCGAGAGTTGCAAGAGTCTGGAAAGGAGGTTTCGCGCTGACAACCTGTGTCTTACCGGTATCCTTCAGTGTGAACCAGACCTCGTCTTGATCCACGGCCAAGTTAGGCGAGAACGGGCTGACCTGTGGCACGCGTGCAATGACTTGGTACGTTGCTGTATCAATGACGTCCATCTCCGTGGTGAAGCTAGAAGGAACAAATGCCAGCTTTCCGTCAGGGCGGAAGAGCACCATTCCGGGTCCGTTTGCGGTCGGAATGCGACGGGTTTCGCGCAGCGTTACGGGGTCAATCACGCTGATATAGTCCTCGCCACGCACCGCGACCCACAGTTCGCGCCCATCCGGCCGGAAGAATCCCTCGTGAGGAGAGCGGCCTACATAGATCGTTCCCTTCACAGAATTTGTTTGTGTATCGATCAACGTTACGGAATTCGACCCGATCGAGATCACATCGAGGGTTCTATGATCTGGTGAAAATCCGAGACCGTGGACCAATAGTTGACCGCGATAGAGCGGGCTCAGAGCTGCCGGCATCTCCTCTCCAAGATGAATGGCACCGAGCAGCGTATTGCTCATTGGATCGATCACCGAGACGGTATTTGAGGTCTGATCCGCTGTATAAACCCGATCTCCATGTTGCGCATGCGCCGCTAATACGCAGATTAGAACGATCGCGGAGACTAAGGTGGCTCGCATGTTGTTTACTCCTTCTTTGCATCTGGCTGTTGTGTCTTGCCTAGCCACAATTGCATCGCATCTATCTCAGACTGCTGGTCGACCAGGATTTCTTGAGCAAGGCGACGCATTACAGGATCTTTGCCAAAGCTCAACTCGGCCTTAGCCATATCGATGGCACCCTGATGGTGCGGAATCATCATCGTTGCGAAATCATGATCAACACCTCCGCTCATGTGAGCTGAGGTCATGCCCTCCTGCATCTTCGACATACTCGCGCCCATCGCGTCCATAAACTCATCTGCAATTGAACGAGCGTGCCCAAAGGAACTTACGCCGAGTGCAAGTATAAGTAGTGTCCATCTCATCCTCATCGTGTTGTTCCTTTCTGATTGAACTTAATGCCGCGCAGTCCCAGTGATTCTTCTCGCCGGAACTCACAACGGCGCGGCGAATGAGTTCCTTCCTCTCGCAATTGATCAACGAGAATGCCGGCCTACAACACAAATCCTCAGGTCGGTCAGGCTAAAGAACGCGCTACACGTGTGCGCCGTTGCGGCTAGCCTTATTGGTTCGCAACCTGTTTCTGCCTTTCAGTTGGCTGGTTGGCAACTTGCAGATAATTCTTCACGCTGAAGACGCCAGGCACAGCATTGGCGCGTATGAACGCGACTTCCTTGTCGACCTGAGAGTCGACGACGCCATAGAGTTCGACATGGCCATTCTGCACCGAGATGCGGATGGTCTTCGCCGGGTCAATGGCGTACTTGTTGAGCGAAGGGTAGCCGTAGACTGCGCGGGCCACCGCTACGCGGGTCTGGTCGTCCAGGATGGAGACAGGGTCCACTTGGACCTCGTTCTCCACCTCCTTCACGCCGGGATAGGTGCTCACCAGAGCCAAGGCAGAGTCCTTATCCACATCGGTGCGGGCATGGCCACCGAGGGTCACAACGCCATTCTGAGCGCTCAGGGTGATGGCGTTGAATACATTGCCGTAGCCGACGCGGTCATAAACCAGCTTTTCCTGCAGTTTTGCTTGCAGTTCCCGATCGGAAACGATGGGACCGGTGACCTCGATGTCGTTGCGGACCGCGTTTACTCCCTTGACTTTATGCACGTGCTTATCGGCGTCGAGCTTGTATTCGTAAAGATCGACCGTGCCCGACAGCGTGGCAACACCGCCCTGCACATCCACCTTCACATTCTTAAACTGGGGCTTATTCAGCTTGGATTGCACCTCGCTGGCAACACTGCTGTCGTCCCCTGCAAATGGTCTCGCGCCCGTGCCCGAGGCTGCCGCCACTGTGATCTGGGGAAGGCTCACAAGGGCTCCGGCGAGTGCCACGCCCAGCAGGGCTATCCGGTTTCCGCTCATCTTCATTGTCATTGCTAACTCCTCTTCTTTCTCGTTTCCGACTTCCCAGAAAAGCTCTACTGTGGTTCTGTTTCGGCCAAAGCAACCGGTTTAGACCCCGCGCTGTGCGGCGTCCGCAGCTGCGGCCAGACCATCCAGATACGTCGAAGAAAGCCGGTGACTGGCCGATGAACAGCCCCATGGACGTCAAGAACTTCAGCGCCCCGGTGGCTGCGCCTGTCGTCTTCGTCGGGCGGATCACCGAGCATGGCGGAAGGCTTGCGCTGATGAAGGGACAGGGTTCCGGCATGATCAGGTTGGTCTGGAACATCTGCCTGACAGCGGCGTCCTTTGCGCCGGTGTTGGGATCGACGCCGCAGTTGAGGTCGGGGAAGGTTAGACCGTTCGTCGGATCGATGAGCGGCTGCACTCGGCCCGCCTTTTCGTGCCAGGTTTGAAAGTGCATGCTTTCGATTGGCCCCATGCTTAGCAGAAGGCGAAGCACTTCCACATCTGTTGCCCTCTGAGCCAACGCCATGCGCAGGCTGCCGCCACCTTGTTCCACAGTCGGCATATGGAAGGCTGCGGTGTTGGCGATCGCCTGGATGTGTTCGTCGGGGAACAGGTCTTTGTCTGTCCTGGGGATAGCGGTGAACTGCCCGGCATGTAAGTCCGGAACCGCCTGTTCAAACGGAGTGGGATTCACGTCGGGGTTATTTGTACTGCTGCGATAGCGCGTCCACCAACTGCTGTCGATCGTCAATTGCATCAGATTCGTCAGCCGTAGCTTTCCGCTCGATCCTGTCGCCTGGCTTCCCTCCAGCGTTCTGAACTGCTCCAAGCTGATAGGCTCGGCGCCCCGGTAGACAAGATAAGCATTGATAAAGCTCGCGTGACTGATCTCGTCATCGGTATTGTCATGGATGTATTGAGGGAAGTTCCGATCGATTTCTTGCAGCCTTTCGGTGTAGATCCGATTTCCGTGTCCGCCTGGAACTTCGTTGTCTTGGATCCCGCCCAATTCGTTGTACTGGGTCCAAAAGTCGACTTCAAGAAGTTCTCCCGCCGCCAGGAATTGCAAGATGGCAATATCGCCTTCAGTGAGGCTGCTGCTCTGTGCCGAAGCCCGGGCCCCCTCAAGCAGTCCGGCGCTCAAAGTCACGGCCCCGGCCGTTGCTAATCCTGTCTTCAGAAAGCTGCGGCGGTTTTGACGGTTGCTGATCACGTTCTGGTCGTCTCTCATATTGCTCCTCTCTCACAAATCGTCTGAGTTGCGGTTAGTGTCGGGCTCGACTGATCGCTCAGCCGTGGCTCCTGATATGCGTGCGGGTCTCTGCACTGGCGTGGCGACGCAAGAATGGCACGTCACAAGATCGGCCGTTGCTGATTACGTCCAACGCGTTACCGGCGCCGCACAGGACCTGAGGGGACAATGTTGGAACTCCCGCGGCATCACGGCCGGAGGCAAAATGGTTATGAATCTCACTCTCGGCGCGGATTACGCATCGCCCCGCAGTAGAAAGTTCCTGCGACAGTAATGCCGCTTGCGTCCTGCGGTTCGCCGAAGCAAGTCCGCACGGTCGGCCCCTGTCAAAACAGATCAAAAGCTGTCGACGTCGATTACCGCCTGGGCGAAGGCTTGCGGAGCTTCCTGTGGAAGATTGTGCCCGACGCCGCCACTGATGAGGCGGTATGCATATTTGCCGGAGAATTTGTTGCGATACACCGAGTCGGGCGGATGCGGCGCACCGTTGGCATCGCCTTCAAGGGTAATGGCGGGGACCGTGATAACCGGGCCTTCCGCAAGCCGCCTTTCCAGATCGTCGTATTTCGGCTCGCCTTCCGACAGGCCTTGCCGCCAGCGGTAATTATGGATCACGATGCTGACGTGATCCGGATTGTCGAAGGACGCTGCGCTGCGATCGAACGTGACGTCATCGAAGTTCCACTTCGGCGAGGCTAACTGCCAAATGAGCTTCGCAAAATCGTGCCGGTACTTGTCATAACCAGCGCGGCCGCGTTCTGTCGCAAAATAAAACTGGTACCACCATTCGAGCTCCGCGTTTGGGGGCAAGGGCGTTTTGCCGGCGGCCTGGCTGCCGATCAGATAACCGCTCACCGAAACGATTCCCTTGCAGCGTTCCGGCCAAAGCACCGCCATGATGTCAGCGGTCCGCGCGCCCCAATCGAAGCCAGCGATGATCGCCTTGTCAATCTTCAGCGCATCCATGAAATTGATAATGTCGAAAGCAACCACGGACGGCTGTCCGTTCCGAAACGTATCATCAGAGAGAAAGCGTGTAGTGCCGTAGCCGCGGAGGTAAGGCACGAACACGTGGTAGCCCTTTGATGCCAACAAAGGAGCGACGTCGACATAGCTATAAATGTCGTAAGGCCAGCCATGCAGGAGAATCACGGGAGCGCCATCGGTGGGACCTGCTTCAGCGTAGCCGACGTTCAGGAGACCTGCATCGATTTGCTTGATGAGCCCGAAGGAACCATTCGAGCTAGGTACGTTCTGCTTGCTGGGTTGTGCCTGAGCAAAGCCGCTCACCGCCAATGTAACGGCAGCAATGATAGTGACAGCGATGGCGATCGCTATGGACGAATTGCGTCGGTTGCGGTCGATTTGTTGAGATACCTTGATTGAATTCACAGATGAACCTCCTTGGTTCGATGGTCAGCTGGGAAGTGATTCGTGGTGTGGAGTGTTCCGGTTCGCGACGTTGACGAAGCGGCTCCCGGCCGTTTCGGTCTCACTTCTGGTGGCGCGAGGAAATCCCTCGGCGCGCGTGATCTGAGTGAGAGCTTAACTATCGGCGCGAGTTGTAGAAGTGAGGACAGCAGTGAAGCTGCTTTAAACATTGCTGGCATCCCGGTCTCCCCGTTCCGACGTCGTAGTTGGCTCCCGCGACATTCTGAGCTGCTGATTCTTGATCAGCAGTTCACATATCCATTGCTCCAAGCTCCTCAGCTTCTCCTGCCACTCTGCTTCTAATCCCCGCTCTTCTTTCTGCGCTTTGCCCCGTAGAGCATGCCTGAGTCCTGCAGAGAGTTCATCCGCCAAGCGCAGCTCGGTGATACTGGCGCCCGCCGGCGACTGGACGAAGGGCTCATGACGCTGTTCTGCAGGCATAAGTTCCTCAATGCAATTACTTTCGGATCCGATCTGTGCTCGGCCCGGGCGAGAGAGACTTTTCCCCGAGTTAAGCGAAATCATTCGGTCAATCAACCGCGAAGTTTTGTTTTGGTGGGTTCCATGGTGCGTCATTCGGAATATTTACAACGACGAGGTCGTCAGATTTGAGTATGCGCACTTCAAATTGCTCTACGTCCTCGGCAGTCAGCGAATTAACCAGCTGATGATCGGTGACTCCAAACGCGAAAACCTGTTTGTATCTCATGTGTAATTACTCCTGGTGCCGCACTTTTGTCGAAAATGCGTTTGACTCCCAACGCTGTTCTGACGCGGTTCATCGTCTCATGCGGGTAGCGGCGAATCTACTAGACGAAGGTATCAACCCATACCAAGGCATAGCCGGTGAATCTTGCCCTCTTCCGTAGGATCGATCCCTATTGATACGTGCGCCAAAGTGCCGGGTTCGACTTGGAATGGACACTTGGCTTCTGGGAAGGTTGCAGACGATGCCAGGAGAAGAGGGCTCCCGCTCACGCAGTTCTTATCCCGGTAGAGTGGCTTTTGGAAAAAGACTGACCTGTACTTGAATGAATAGGTAGAATAAAAAGGCCAATAGCAAACGATGCGGGGCTTCGACACGATGGCCCAGACCAAACCAAATCTGCCGGACAGTCCAAGCGAATTCCTCAGATGGTTGAGTCTGGGTCTCTGTTTGATGGGGATACCTCTGTGTGCAGAGGTGCCCGATGCCCACGTTAATCCGATACCCACGAAGCTGCCTGTTCACTACTCAAGCGATGTTCGGTTCACGCATATCTCTACGGAAGACGGGCTGTCACAAATTCGAGTCAGCGGAATCGTCCAGGACAATATGGGCTTTATGTGGTTCGGTACCGAATATGGGCTGAACCGATTCGATGGATACACTTTCAAGGTTTTCGTCCACGAACCGAACAATGCAAACAGTCTCAGTGGAGTAAACATCCTTTTCTTGTTCAAGGATCGCAACAGCGAATTGTGGATGGGCACCGAGCAGTCACTTGATCGTTTTGATCCGAAAACAGAAATTTTCATCCATTACCCAGTGCCATTCGTCAAACACATCAGCCAGGACCGTTACGGCGCGCTATGGCTTTCCACAGCAAGGGGGTTGTACCGGCTCGATCAATCGAACGGTAACATTCGCGTCTTTACACACGATACAAACGATCCATTGAGCCTCAGAAGCAATGACATTCGGTCATCTGCGGAAGACAGCAGCGGCAGATTTTGGGTCGCGGAGCGCGACGGCTTAGACGAGTTCGATCGTGACAGCGGCCACGTCAAATTCCATGTACCCATCCGGAATCCGTCCCGCGACTTCTCGTTTTTTGAGGAGAAATCTGGGGTTTTCTGGATCTTCTACTCATCGGGGAACGGGCTGGCGTGCTTCGATCGCAAATCGAAAGCGCTCACATACTATTCCTTCAACAGCAACAATCCATCGACCACCGCCCTTAGCGGCGTAACTGCCATGCTACAGGATCGGCGGGGAGATCTTTGGCTCGCGACGGAAGGCTCTGGTTTGTTGAAGCTCGATAAGGAAAATCACCGGTTCATAGGTTATCGATTCGCCGTCGGCAACCCGGATGGCCTTGCAGAAGATCGAATCAACACTCTCTTTGAAGATCGCGAGGGATGCATCTGGGTCGCTCTTCGTGGTAAAGGCCTTCAACGCTTCGAACCGAGTCCTCCGATATTTCACACAATCGGCGATCTCGTTAAAATTGAAAATCCAAATCAGTCGATTGGTTGTTTCTTCGAGGATAGTCACGGAAACAAATGGATAGGAACGCACCTCGCACTGTACCGAATCGACGCTTCAGGCAAAAGATCGACGATCGCACTCATGAGACCTGGTATCCCACTCGATGCGATGAACATCGTCGAAGATCGTTCTGGGCTGATATGGATCGGCACGTTCAATAATGGACTCTTTCGTCTCGACCCAACAACGCGACATTTCAAACGATTTCGACATGATCCGAATGACCCTTCGTCATTGAGTAATGACGACGTAGGACACTTGTTGATCGATCATGACGGAACTCTATGGGCGGCCACCTGGGATGGACTCGATCGGTTTGAACCTGAGGCGGAGCGGTTTACAGTTTTTCGTGCCGACCCTCATAACCGAGAGCTGATCTATTTAGTGATAACTGAAGACCATGAACACGATCTTTGGCTCGGAACTTACGGTTTTGGGCTTCAGCATTTCAACCCCCGCTCGGGTCAGTTCACCGTCTATAACGATGGGAATAGCGGTTTGAGTAATAACCAGATCAATTTCATCCGCTTTATGCCTACCAGAAAGATGTGGATCGCCACGGAGAATGGGCTCAATGAGTTCGACCCAGTAACGGGACGTTCAACCGTATTTGGCGTTCGAGAGGGTTTGGCTAGTAACGGTATCTCGGGTCTGCTTGAGGATCGTCGCGGAAAGCTCTGGATGAGCACGGACAAAGGGATTTCCAGCTTCGATCCGTCAACCAGGACTTTCCGCAACTTCTCGACAGCAGATGGGCTTCCCGGGCCAGATATGTCCGGCTGGGGAGCATGCCTGCGTTCCAAAAGTGACCAGATGTTTTTTGCTGGATTCAGCGGAGCCACCTTCTTTTTTCCGGATGCAGTGTCTGAAACCGGCTACACGCCGCAGACTGTAATTACCGAGTTCCGGCTGTTCAGGAGCGCTCAAGCCCGTACCAAGCAATCAGCGCCGAATCCTGTCATTTCTTACACTTCCAAGATCATCATCCCGCACAATCAGAACATGTTCTCGCTAACGTTCGCGGCGCTCGCCTATTCCAATCCTCGGGCAAACCGCTATCGCTATACGCTGCAGGGCCTGGACAACTCCTGGAGTGAGGTCGGAAGCGACGGCCGGACCGTGACATACACCAGCCTACCTGCTGGTACATATCGATTCCGCGCGCAGGGTGCCACGGTCAGCAGTCAATGGAGCCAGCCTGGAGCCGAACTTCAGATCGTTATCCTGCCGCCCTGGTGGTTGACTCGGTGGTTTATAGCATTGTGGATCTCAGCTGGGCTTCTTTTGACTTGGTTTCTTTACCACTACCGTATGCTTCAGATCGCAAAGCAGTTTGAGATCCGCCTGGAAGCGAGCATCAATGAACGTACGCGCATTGCCCGCGAGCTACACGACACATTGCTGCAAAGCTTTCAGGGGTTAACTCTTCATTTTCAGAGAGCCCGAAATCTTCTCCCTGGGCGCACAGTGGAAGCGATCCAAACGCTGGACGTAGCGCTGGATGGAGCCGAACAGGCGATCGTGGAAGGTCGAGATGCGATTCACGATCTGCGATCTCCGACAACTGCCCCCAAAGCGCTGGAAGAAGAGATCAGAGCGCTCGGAGAAGAGTTGGTCGCCACGGGCGCCGATCAAAAAGAACCCATGGAATTTCGAATTGTAATCGAGGGTTCGGCACACGCACTGCGCCCCAATCTGCACGCCGAGGTTTTCCGCATTGCGCGCGAGGCATTGCGCAATGCGTTCAACCATTCTCAGGGGCGCCAGATCGAGACAGAAATGGCATATACCGAGAGCCTGTTTCGAATACGGATCCGGGATGACGGAAAGGGAATGGATTCTGATGAGAGGCTCAAAGCCGAACGAAGCGGGCATTGGGGCCTGAGAGGCATGCGTGAGCGTGCCGAGCATCTCGGTGGCGAATTCCGGGTGTGGAGTGAACCCGGAGCCGGTACTGAAATTGAGTTGACGATCCCCGCTCCTGTCGCGTACGAAACAGTATCTTCACAAAGCAGCCTTTGGTTATTCTGGAGACGTGGAAGAAGCCAATGATGGGCAACCCAATTAAACCCATACGCATTTTATTGGCGGACGATCATCCCGTACTCCGCCAGGGTGTGCGAGCACTTGCGGCGGATGAAGACGATATGGAGTTCGTTGCAGAGGCGTCCAGCGGCCTGGAAGCAATCGAAGAGTTCCGGAAGCACCGGCCCGACGTTGTACTCATCGATTTGCAGATGCCCGACATGAACGGCATCGACGCGATGATGGCGATTCGAAATGAGTTCCCGGATGCGCGCTTCATCGTCCTTACGACGTATGTAGGCGATGTCCAGATTGCACGAGCACTCAAGGCCGGTGCTCGAGCCTACCTTCTTAAGAGCCTCTTACGTAGAGAGCTCCTGGATACCATTCGCGCGGTCCATGCAGGACACAAGCGGATTCCGGCCGAACTCGCTGCGCAAGTTGCAGAGCATCTTGCGGACGACTCCCTGACATCCCGGGAAATTGAGGTGCTCGGGCTGATTGCCGCGGGAAATGCGAACAAAATCGTCGCCGACAAACTCTCGATTACGGAAGAGACTGTCAAGGGCCACGTCAAGAGCATTCTTTCTAAATTAGGCGCCAACGACCGAACGCACGCAGTGACCATCGGGCTGAAACGGGGAATCATCGAACTGTGACCCCTCTAAAGGGGGGTATCGCTAAGCCAGTTTTTGGAGATTCGGCCTGCGTAGCGGAACACCTAGGCTTGTCGTTGAGGTTTCCGTGCAACGACTCTTCCCGATGTTCCCCAATGGATGGCCAGGGAGAGGCCTTTTACTCCTGCGGTTAGTCGCAGCCGTTTTCCTGATCAATGATGGCGGCTTTGAACTACTGGGGGCATCGCAGTGGCCGGGCATCGTGCGGCCCGTCCTGGAGACCGCGGCCGGAGTGCTCTTCGTCGCCGGCTTATGGACGCCCATGACCGGAGTCTTGGTCGTAATTGTCGAACTATGGTCTATAGCTTCGAGAGCTGGTGAAGTGCGCAATTGCATCGTATTGGCAACTCTCGGTGCCGCACTGGCAATGCTCGGGCCCGGAGTCCAGTCAATCGATGCACGTCTCTTCGGAAGAAAGCGGATTGACGTTTGAGAACGCTCGAGTTGCTCCCGTCCCCCTCAATAGGGTTGAATCCAAAGCCCATTATCTGGGACCGCCGCAGAGACCCGATTGTGGGATGGTCTTAAAACTGAGTACGTCCATGATTGGGATCAGATCGAGCCAGAATATCGGCCATTCCCCTCAAGCCAGATTCACCTATCGCGAGTTGACCCCAGAGATGTGCAGGTCGGTCAAAGACAAACGCTCGAAGCAAAAAATGGGCAGTTGACGGTCATTGCACTTCGCAACGTCGCCGATTCCAAGGCCTGTTTGATCACGGGGACACCCAACGCCGGCCAGTTCAAGGAGCGGAATATGACTTCAGCAGCATCTATTCCCCAAGGGAGTCAATTTGGTCCAATAAACGTGCTTGGCCGCGACTTCGAGTCGCGAACCGCACTGCCCGTCGCGTCCGCCGTCTTCGTTGTCGACGACGACGTCCGTGTTCGAGAATCATTTGAACTGTTGATTCGTTCGCAAGGTTGGGAACCCCAGACCTTCGAATCAGCTCGCGACGTTCTCATGTGGCCTCGGTCTCTTGCTCCAAAGTGCCTGATTCTCTCGTATACCCCTCCGTTCTCAAACTGCCTGGAAATCCAAAAACAGATCGCACGAACGCGCCCCGAGCTGCCCATCATTGTGATTTCTGATTGCCCAGATATTCCGACAACAATACAAGTTTTCAAGGCCGGGGCCGTGGATTTTCTCATAAAGCCGTGCAACTACGACTTGTTGCTGTGCGCAATCCGCCAAAGCCTCACACGTAGTCGCATGACTCTCGAACAGGAAATGGAGATGCAGAATCTTCAGAGCCGCTACGCCTTACTTACTCTTCGGGAACGGCAGGTGATGGCACTCGTTGTCTCCGGCTTGCTGAATAAGCAGGTCGGTGGAGAACTGGGCATAAGTGAAATCACGGTGAAATTCCATCGTGGCAACCTAATGCGAAGGATGAAAGCCGACTCGTTCGCCGAACTTGTAAACATGGCCGCGCGGCTTCGCATAACAGGATCGTCTACAGTGAAGCTTCCGGCAGTCTGGCATTCGCGCTCGCCAGAAGTGGGGACATCGAAATAACGAGCGTTGTGCGTACGTACGAGTCGGGGAAAGGGCGGACCGGATCCATGTATGAAGTTTCGCCCGGGAAGGCGCAATCCTGCGGCTCGACCGGATTGACGGTTCAGGTACTTGGCTCCGGGGGCCCGGAGTTGCAAGATAAGAGAACGTAATTTGGCCTTCCTCAATTCCCTCAGTTACGCTGCAGACCACATGAGTGCTACGTCTATGTCGCGCGTTGGGGCGAGAAGACGGCGCGAATCCGTGCGCACCGTTTCCTCCGCAACTAGCGCAGTGATCTGAACGCGGCTCGGATCTCCTCGGAGAAAAGCTCTGGCTGTTCCCAGGCCGCGAAGTGACCACCCCTGGCGGGTTCATGGAAGTAGTACAACGACGGATAAGCCTGACGTGACCAGCTTTCCGGCGATAAATCTCGTGCGGGAACACGGAGATGGCCACCGGCACTTTGATCTGGTTGGTCTTCTGTGCCGCGGCGCTGAAGTGGTTGTTGTTATTTTTCCAGTAGAAGCGGGACGAAGGCGCCGGTGTTCGTGAGCCGGTACACCGTGATGTCGTCGAGTATTTCGTCGCGACCGATTACGCGATCGGGGTGGCCGTCGCTGTCGCCTCCACTCGGCAATCTTTTCATATGTAAAGGCGGCCAGCGCACTGGGCGAATCGGTGAGTGCGTAGCCCTGACGTACCTTTGGGATCCCCACAAAATCCCCCGCAATCAAAGAAAAAATGCGATAGAAAAGGGTTGCCGGAATCGGCAACCCTTTTAGAATCTGTAGTAGGCGAGGCGGGAATCGAACCCACAACCCCCGGCTTAGAAGGCCGGTGCTCTATCCGATTGAGCTACTCGCCCGCGCTCCTTCATTGTAACTTTGAAGCGCGGTCGGCGGGGAGACGGGTTCCGGCTAGGGTTTCCGCGAAGGCGGCCAACGCCGAGGCAAGGGTGGCGTAGGCCGCTTCAAAGTTGGGTCCGCAGGCGGTGAGATAGGCGGTGATCCCCAGCCTCTGCTCGCCGGGTTCCATCAAAGCGCGGCGCACGATGAGGTCGACACGGCAGGAGCGCAAGCAGAAATCGTGGAGAGTTGCGCAAACCTGCATGCAGAAGGCAACGGCGTGGGCGGGGTCGGGCCATTCCTGTTCCGCGCACGGAAGCAGATCGATGTAGCAGGCAACGGCGCATTTCCCTTCTCCGTGCGGTGCATCCAATTCATCGGGATCATGCGTGTCCGGGCGCCAGACATCGCACTTCGCGCTCCAAACTGTCGAGGACGGGGCATTGAGAGCCGTCAGAGCATCGGCAAGTTCGGGGAGATCCTTTGTTTCCGGTAGCTCGATGGCGCGTTCGGGCGCGTGACGCAGATCCACGAATCCTTGCCAGCCGGCGTCGATGACCGGCGCTTGGTTGCCAATCTCGATTTCCCAATCGGCTTCCATCAGGATTCCGTAGCAAACTGGAGCAGATAACGAACCACGGTGGATTCGGCCCAGTGAATCTCGTCGCCCGGGTGCTGGCAGAGAAAGGCGCAGTGGCCGCCGTGGGGTGTCTCGACAAGGCGAATGTGAGCGTTGGCGAGGATAGCGGACCGGGTTTCGGGCGTAAGGCGAACAAACGGATCGTCCAGGGCGTGGAGGACCAGCGTGGGCGTCACGATGCGGTCCACCACGCGGGCGCTGGCGGCGCGGTAGTAATAGTCGTCGGCATCGCGAAAGCCGCAGTAAGCGGCGACGATCTTGTCGTCAAATTCGCGGAGGGACCGGACCGGCCCCAGACCGCGGGTTCGATAGATGCCGGGAAACAGAGCAGCCTTGCGGCGAAAGCGGCGCATCAGGCGGCGCAGAAAGTGCCACTCATACATGCGATTGACGGGCTCGTGGAGCGCGTCGGAGCCGGCGGCGAGATCGATGGCCGGGCACACGGTGGCAACGGCGCACAGCGGCGGGCGACGGCCCCATTCGCCGGCGAGTTTCAGCACCAGGTTGCCGCCCATGGAGTAACCCACGAGCCCGAGGCGCTGAAGACCGAATTGCTTTGCATAGTGGTCCACCACAGCGCCCACATCGCCGGAAAGGCCGGAGTGGTAAAGCGTGGGAGTGAGCGCATCGGAGTCGCCGCAGTTGCGCATGTTCATGCGGACGACGTTACAGCCGGCGGCCCAGGCGCGCGCGGTCAGGCCCTGGATGTAGCGGGACTCGGTCGAGCCCTCGAGGCCGTGAACGAGCACCAGGGTAAGGCGCTGGGCCATGTCCGACCCGCCGTGCCAGTGGGCATGGCAGAGGACGCGGCTGCCATCGGCCGGATCGACTTCCACCGTATCGGTGACGAACGGAAGAGAAAAGGGAGCACGGGGAAGAAAGTTGCCGACGATGGTCTGGAGGTGACCATTCATTAGCCCGCGGCGGGGCGCGAACGCCGTGAGCCATTCTGGCGCTGTTTTTGCGGCGGGATGTGCCGGCGGTTGCGCGGGGGAATGAGCGGTCACGAAGGCCTTGGTAGAAATGGATTGGCAGCAGGCCGGGCCGCGGAATCAATGCGACCCGAAAACAGCCCGCCCTACCTTCGATGATACGCTTCGACGCTTTTTCACCGGGGCCAGAGGCCGGCCGTGACGAAGAAATCGAACGGGCTGCCGATCTGCATCAGGAATGCTTCGGCCCGCTTGCAGCCGATGGACAGGCCGCGAAACTGAGCAACGGTGTCCTGCAAGGCGTAGAAATGGTCCGGACTCTGGCTGGCGTGCGCGAAGCATGCGGCTCTCTTGGTGTCCGCTACCGCGCTCATGTCCACGTAATGCGTGGGCGCGTTGAACTGCATCGTGTCTTCGCCGTCGGAGACTTCGTAGTAATAGAGCCCGAAGCGGCGCTTGAGACGGTTCCATGCTTCGTAGGTGAGATTGGCGATGGCGCGATGATCGGGATGATTGTCGATGAACCACTGGTTGAAGACGGCGTCGGGATTCTCGTTGGCAATGATCTTCTGGAACGACTCGTAGTGGGCGTTGTCGACAATGGCGTGGCCGTTCGCCTGTCCCGCATAAGCGGGGCGGGCCTTGAGGATTTCGCAGGCCCTTTTGGCTTCGGCGATCCGGACGGCAGCGGACGTTTCCCAGGCGCCATCGTTCAGATAGAGCAGCACGACCTCGTGTCCCAGGGCCGTCAGCCGGGCGATCGTACCTCCGCATCCGTATTCGGGATCGCCGGGATGGCCGCCGGCGACGATGATCTTGAGCTTGCGCGTCGCCGGTTGGGGGCTGGAGGAATCCTGCGCGAGAACGTTTGCGGCAGTGGTCCCCGCCAGTATTCCCGCGGACTTCAGCAGTGCTCTTCGATCCATAGTTGACTCCGGTTACATCTCAACTGCGGCCACACCGGCACCAGGAACACAACTTCCCCAAGCACGAGAGCAGCCAGACCCGGCAGCAACGCTGAAAAGAAACCGCAACGGATCGCGCGCAGGCCGCATTGCCTCTTAACCATCACGTGTTCACCTTGACTCTCCATAGCTGTCCGCGCAATCAAAGATCGACTGCGGAACAAATTGTATTCGCTTGGGTGCCCGACGTCCCCGGTTTGGGGTTGCGAAACGCGTGTCATCGAGATTTGGGGGAGGTTCTCTATACTGCAAAGGCAACTGGAAATAGGGTGGAGACGATATGTTGCCCTGGCTGGGGCTGGCTACCGTTGTTTTGCTGCTGGCGGCAATTCTCACCAGGCGCGTGTCGCCCCTGGTCGCGCTGGTTTTCTTTCCGGTCGCCTCTTCCCTCGCCGCGGGTTTTGGGCTCCAGACAGGCCGTTTCATTCTCGGCGGCATACAGGGCATTTCGCCGGTGATCGGCATGTTTGTGTTCGCGATTCTTTTCTTCGGGATCATGACCGACGCGGGGATGCTGGAACCTCTGGTGGCGTGGCTGCTGCGGGTGATCGGCAATCGGCCATCGCGCATCGTGCCGGGCAGCGCCCTGCTGGGCCTGCTGGTGCATCTTGACGGGTCCGGGGCCGTGGTCTTCCTGGTAACCATTCCCGCGCTGCTGCCGCTTTACGAGCGCGTCGGGATCGATCGCCGCCTCCTGGCGTGCGTGGTGTCCATGGCGGCCGGGGTGAATTTTCTACCCTGGACCGGCCCAACGATCCGCGCCTCCGCCGCTCTGCACATTCCCGTTTCCGCCATCTTTCTTCCCATGATCGGAGTGCAGGCCGTGGGACTTGCATTTGTTTTCGCGGTCGCGTGGATGCTCGGGCGGCGGGAGGAGCGAAGACTCGCGCAGCCCGCACCGGGCGCGCCTGCACTGGACCAGGCCGCGCGCGTACCCGCTCCATTGCCCCGGCATTTCTACATCAATCTCATCCTGATCGTGATCGTAGTTAGCGCCATGATCAGCGGGAAACTGGACCCGGTGGTGATTTTCATGCTTGGCACGGTGATTGCGATGACCGTGAATTTCCCCCAACTGAAAGCGCAGCAGGCCACGTTGACGGGGCATGCTCCGGCGGCAATCCTGATGGCCAGCATCCTGTTCGCCGCCGGCGCTTTCACAGGCATCATGAAAGGTACGGGCATGCTGGGAGCCATGGCGGATGCGGCGGTGCACACCCTGCCCCACCATGGCGCACGCCACATTCCCCTGATCCTCGGCGTGGTGTCGATGCCCCTGAGCCTGCTGTTTGATCCGGATTCGTTCTATTTCGGCGTGCTCCCGATCGCCGCCGGCGCGGCTGCCGCATCGGGGGTCGCTCCCATAACGGTGGCGCAGGCTGCGCTGCTGGGCATGCATACCACGGGATTTCCCGTGAGCCCTCTGACGCCGGCTACGTTCCTGGTGGTCGGGCTCTCGGAGATTACGCTGGCGCAGCACCAGCGCTTCTCCATCCCCTGGTTGTTCGCCGCATCGCTGCTGATGACCGCGGCGGCGGTGATTTTCCGCGTTATTCCGCTTTAGGAAGTTACAGGAGCAAGAACGGTGCGCAATCTACGGATCGGGTGCGGCGCGGGCTACTCCGGCGACAGGATCGACCCCGCGGTCGAACTTGCGGAGAAGGGCTCGATCTCGTACCTGGTGTTCGAGTGCCTCGCCGAACGGACGATTGCGCTGGCCCAGAAGGCGCTGCGGCTCGATCCAGGGGCCGGATTCGATCCGCTGCTCGAAGAGCGGATGCAGGCCGTGTTGCCGTTGTGCGTCCGCAACCGGATCCGTGTGATCACTAACATGGGCGCGGCGAACCCGGTGGCGGCGATGGCCAAAACGTGCCAGGTTGCGCAGGCGCTCGGCTTGCGCGGATTGCGGATCGCGGCGGTCACCGGGGACGACGTGCACTCGATTGTGCGCGACGGCAGCTTTTCCTCCCTGGAGAACGGGCTGCCCGTTCAGTCGCTCGCGGACCGGCTCATTTCCGCCAACGCTTATCTTGGCGCGGAGCCGATCGTCGCCGCGCTCGCGACCGGCGCCGATGTGGTGCTCACGGGACGGGTTGCCGATCCGTCGCTCTTCCTTGCACCTCTGATGCACGAATTTGGCTGGTCCGCAAGCGACTGGAATCGGCTTGGTCAGGGCACGGTCGTCGGGCATCTGCTGGAATGCGCGGGCCAGGTAACGGGCGGCTATTTCGCCGATCCGGGGTACAAGGATGTTTCCGGCCTCGCGCGCCTGGGCTTTCCCATTGCGGAGTTTGCTGAGGACGGAACGGCCGTGATCACCAAGGTAGAAGGCTCGGGCGGGATGATCACCCGCGCCACGTGCACCGAGCAGCTTCTTTACGAAATTCAGGACCCTGCCGCATACATCACTCCCGATGTCATTGCCGATTTCACCGGCGTCAGCCTCGACGAGGTCGGCCGCGACCGGGTCCGGGTGTTCGGCGGTCAGGGTCGCCCGCGGCCGCACACGCTGAAAGTATCGGCCGGCTACATGGATGGCTATGTGGGCGAGGGCCAGATTTCCTATGCGGGGCCCGGAGCGCTACATCGGGCGAAACTCGCGCGCGACATCCTGGCTGAACGGCTGCGTCTTCATTCCTTCGAGGAGCTGCGCTTCGATCTAATCGGTGTCAATTCCATTCACGGAGACCGCCTTTCCATGATGGATCATGATCCGCACGAGGTGCGACTGCGCGCGGCGGGACGAGCCGGCTCGCTTCAACAGGCGTCCTGGATTCCCCGCGAAGTGGAAGCGCTCTACACAAACGGACCGGCGGGCGGCGGCGGGGTCACCGGATCCGCGAAGGAAAGCATCGCGATCCTCTCGACGCTGATTCCCCGGGACTTGGCCACGCCGCATATTCAATACGAGGAGTCGTGAATGCAATTGCGGGAGATTGCGCACTCGCGCACCGGCGACAAGGGCAACGTTGTCACCATTTCGCTCATCGCCTATCGCAAAGAGGACTTCCATTTACTGGAAGAAGCCGCGACGGCAGGGCGGGTAACAGAGCATTTTGCCGGAATCGTCGATCGCCCCGTGGCGCGCTATGTCTTGCCGCATCTGGCGGCGTTGAATTTCGTGCTGCATCGGCCCGAGGGGCAATCCGTAACCCATTCGCTCGCGCTGGATGCTCATGGAAAGTGCCTTGGCTCAGCTCTGCTGACGATGGAGATTTGACTCTTTCAGCCGGAACACGTGGTATCCCCAGCCGGCAAGGTCCAGGTACAGCCCACGTGCGTGCAACTCCGCGGCGTTTCTCTCATAGGTTTCCTCATCCATGAGGTCTTCCAGGATCACGGAGGAATCGGCCGCCAGGCCAAACGGCAGGCGAAGATAGCACTGGCTCTGATTCGGCGCGAAGTTCACCACCACTACCAGCCGGTCGCTCGGAGCGTCTTCCCAGGCAAAACATAGGAAGCAGTCCGCAGTCCAGTTCCCTTCCCACGCGGCCGCCGGCTCCAGCAGCGACCATGCGCCGTGCCGAGTGACGGGAAGGTTCAAACAGGCGAGCAGTCGCTCATAAAACGCAAACAATGCCGTGTCGACTGCTTCGTCAGGACGTCGATGGAGATGAACCGGCAGCTTCTTCTTTCTTCCCTCGAACTGTCCGTCGTGGAAGAACCGCAATCCTGGGCAAAGGAAGGCAACAACCGCAGCGGCCTTATGCTGGGCGGGAGGAAACACCGCAGCGGCCCGAGGCTCATCATGATTCTCGAGGAAGCGCACGGACTTTTTCTGGAAATCCAGGGCGGCATGAAGATGATCGCGCACCGGGCGAGCGTGCCCGGCGCGCAATCGATCGTACAGACGCTTGTCGTAGGTGTAATCGAATCCCCGCTGCTGCAGCTCCCATTCGAAATCCCAATAAACTTCCGCCATGAAGAGAAAACCGGGATGTCTCTCGCGGACGGTCTGGATGGCGCGCGGCCAAAAAGGCTCAGCCCTTTTTCCCCAGGTTCGCTCAAAGACCTCCGGCAGCATCAGCATGGCCATGTCGCAACGCAGACCGTCGCAGTGATCTGCGATGTTTCTAAGCTCGCCGATCATCGCTTCCTGCAGCGCGGGCTCCGCATAGTTCAACTGGGCGGTATCCGGCCAGCCGTCGAAATAGGGATCCCGGCCATGGGCCAAAATAAAAGGCGCATCGGCGCTTCCTGCCCGGAAGTAGTTTTGGGGCTGGTTGCGAAGGTTCTCCTCGCTCCCGTGGACATAGAACTCCGGGTGGCGCGTCACCCATTCGTGGTCGAGCGCGGTGTGGTTGGGCACAAAGTCAAGCAGCAGCTTCATGCCCCGGGAGTGGACACGATCGCGCAGACGGTCGAGAGCGGCGTTTCCGCCGAACTCGGCATGGGCCTGGTACCGCATGACCGCGAACGGCGATCCACAAACATCCGCTTCGGTGAAATCGGGGAGAAGTTCTCGATACTCACGCAGCCAGCCCTGGTTTTCCCGCGAGATGGCCTGGCCTGCAGGCCCCGTTTGCCACACTCCCAGAAACCACACCCAATCGAATCCCTGCCCGCGAAGACGATCAAGCTGATTGTCGGAAACGTCATCGAGCGTCGCCCGGCGGCCCAGTTTTCTGCCCAGTTCGTGCACCAGGACGCGGGTGTTGATCTCGTACAGCGAGGGATAGAGCGCGGTGGATTCCTCATTGGTTGTGTTCTGCATAACAGCGGCCGGCCGGGACCCCACAGTTGACCCGGGTCGAGTTTACACTTGAGGAGCGATCTTGAGCTGCAAGGAGCATCCGCGGTGAAAACCATGCCGGGAACATCGCGCCGGGAAATCCTGAAGGCCGTCGCCGCGGCTGCAGAAATGCGGGTCGCATGGTTTTCTTAATCCAACGCGATACGCAGCGCATATCAACGGAGGTGATTTCCTATGCCGATGAAGATCAGTATCGACCCTGTTCTCGCCAGCCGAATCCAAACCGCGTGGGACCAGCTGGGCAAGACCCGCCCCGACCTGCAGGCTCAGATCAATGCGGCGATGCAGAGCGCCCACGCGCAGGCCGTTCAGGTGGCCCAGACGGGGGTGCCCGCGCTGGCAGCCGAGCCCCATTCGCTGACTCTCGCCAATAGCGCTCTGACCAACGACTCCGATGGCGTGATCAACCGCCTGGAAGCAGGCTTCCTCTTCGGGACTGGTCCGGACGGGGTGATGTGGGGTACAGGCAAATGGCAGCAATTCGATCCTGGCTGGATCGAAGCGTTCGCCGTCTACCTTGAGAGCTTCCTTGGCGCTCAGCGTCCCTTTGTTACGGCGCCACAAACCGTATCGATCCCCAATCGCGTCAAGATCGCCATGGCAGGCGACTGGGGCACGGGAGAATGGCGAACCCAGGCGAATCCGGCACCCAGCACACGCGTCCTGCAGCAGATGATCGCGCTCAATCCCGATGTGACGATCCACCTGGGAGACGTGTATTACGCTGGCACCGCCGACCAGGAACAGCATCTGTTGGTCAACTTGTGGCCCCCGGGTCCGAGTGGATCGTTTGCCCTGAACTCCAATCACGAGATGTACTCCGGAGGAGGCCCGTATTTCGGCGTAATCGGCAAGCCGCCCTTCGAAAAGCAAGCCGGATGCAGCTACTTCGCATTGGAAAACGACAATTGGGTCATCGTCGGACTGGACTCGGCTCACTTCTCGCCGGAAGAAAGTCTCTACGTGAACGGATTGCTCTTCCCCGTGAACATCCCTAACGATCAAAACTCATTCCTTCTGGGAATCGGCGTTCGTGCCGCGCAGGATGGCAAGAAGGTGATCGTGCTGACGCACCACAATTGTCTCGACGATCCCGGAGCCAACACCAACGCGCTATTCGACCAGGTGACGAACGCGTTCCCGGGAAATACGGGACCGGCCTACTGGTATTACGGCCATCAACATATCGCGGCCGTGTACAAGGCGACGGGAGCGGCAGGAGTGCGTTGCCGCTGTTGCGGTCATGGAGCGCTTCCCTGGGGGCAGGCATCCGTGCTGGCCAATAGCCCGAACGTTTCCTGGTACGAAAACCGAAACGCGAAGGATCCGGATTTGCCACAGCGCGTCTTCAACGGCTTCGCCGTCCTCACCCTGGATGGCCCGAACATCCAGGAAACCTTCTACGACGAAAACGGAGGAGTCGCGTGGTCCGGCTAAACAAAGACCAGCGGCAAAAACATAACTCGCCAGGTGCGGACGCGTCGGGATAAGACTTGTCATCGATCCGGCAGTGCAACCAGCCTTATCTTTGCGCTGGCGAGTGGAATGACTTCTCCCCGGCACCAGAGATAATGATTCTTCAATCAGTGACTGCTATCACAGTTGAGGGTCATGCATCGGACATTGCTTTGGAGCATGTCGGCTCGGCGGCCGATGTGGATCGTTTCGGCCGGGCGGCCGCAATTACCCATAGCAGACCCACTATCACTGACGTTAGATCAGGCTTGTGCTAAGCTTCGCGTCACGGACGAATTGAAAACATATCGTTCGCCTGGAGGTGGGGATATGCAGGCCATTCTCGAAAAAACTCATGCTGCGCTTCCACGCTCGCGCAGACCGATATTGGACTCCTACGACTCGGGCGAGGAGTTCAGCTTTTATCACTGGACAGAGGTGTGCAAGTTAGTGAACGCGGGCGACGAACCGTCCGCAACCGAGGAACCTTGCTACTCCGCGGAATTTGAGGAAGCCCTCAAAGAAACGTTGTCAGAAGTGGAGTCCTCCACCACATATCAGCACTTCGCCGGTGACGTAGTCTGAAAGCGGCGAACAGAAGAACAGCACCGCTCCGGCCGCTTCGTCCGGCGTGCCCAAACGCCCCAGGGGACATGCGCTCTTAACGGATTCCAACAGCGTGGGCTGCACGCCCAGCCGGATGTGGTGGCCGTGCATCTCCATCGATGCGCCCTCGCCGTCCAATGGCTGAACGAGGCGCGTTTCGATCAGGCCGAAACCGACGGCGTTTACATTTACGTTGTACCGGCCCCATTCCTTGGCCAGCGTCTTTGTCAAACCGATGACGCCGGCTTTCCCGGAAGAATAGCCGATCTGTCCGGGATTGCCGTCGGTTCCAGAGATGGAGGTGATGTTGACGACCTTGCGCATGACGCGCCGGCCGCCGGCCATCTCTGTCTTTGCTGTTTCCCGGATATAGTTCGACGCCGCCCTCAGCAGGCGAAACGGAGTCACCAGGTGGATCTCCAGCATCGCCTGGAACTGCTCGTCGGTGGTCTTCTGGATGACGTTGTCCCAGCTGTATCCCGCATTGTTCACAATGATGTCGACGCCCTTGAATGTACTGAGGGTGGCTTCAACGACCCTTCCGGGAACGGCGGGGTCGGTCAAGTCGCCGGCAATCACATCCACCCGCTCCGGATCGGGGAGAGAGTCCCTTGACTCGGCGAGCATCTTTTCATCGAGATCGTTGAGCATTACACAAGCGCCGGCGGAAACCAGCCGCCTGGCGATCGCCCGGCCGATTCCCCGGCCCGAGCCGGTCACAATCGCCGTCTTGCCTTCGAGGCTGAAGGGCATCTCAACGGATTTTATACGCGCACTGGGAATGACGCTGCTTTCCATGGGGAATCATCCTCTCCGGGGGGAGGTATTTCTGCGACGCAGCATAAATGCTGCAATGCAGTATACACCCGATGAGGGAGAAGTCGTCCAGCGGGCGTTTTCACGATTCGCCCCCGGGGGCACAAGTCAGCCGGACCCTGGCTCAGTTCTTATTCAGGCTAAGTCGCTGTATGCCGCGGCAGTGAGAAACTCCTGGAAATTTCCGACGCTCAATTCCCGCAACAGGTCGGCGGCGCGGTCGAAGTTCGAGACCCGATAGGCCAGGTCACCCAGGGATCCGCGGATTTCCTCAAGGATGTCTTCCAGGATCTGCCCGTGCAGGTCCGGAGTAATCGTACGGCCATCGTCAAGGCGGGCGCAGTAGCGGATCCATTGCCAGAGCTGCGCGCGGCAGATCTCGGCGGTGGCGGCGTCCTCCATCAGGTTGTAGATGGGCACGCACCCATTTCCCCTGAGCCAGGATTCAATGTAGCGAAGTGCCACGTCGATATTCCGCCGCAGGCCGGCTTCGGTAATCCGGCCCTGAGGAATCTCGAGCAGGTTGGCCTCCGTGATCGGCGACCGCCCTTCGAGCATGCGGATCTGGTGGCTCCCGGGCATGTGTTCGTCGAACACGGCGCGCGCGACTGGAACCAGGCCGGGATGGGCGACCCAGGTGCCATCGTGGCCGGCGCGGACCTCGCGCAGCTTGTCTTCCCGGACGCGCTGCATTGCCTCCTCGTTTGCCTGTGGGTCGTCCCGGATCGGAATCTGGGCCGCCATTCCTCCCATCGCGTGAATGCCGCGCTTATGACATGTATCGATGAGCAGTTCCACATAGGACCGAAGGAACGGCTGCTCCATGGTCACATCGTTGCGCTGCGGCAACACGCACTCCGGGTGGTTCCTGAACTTTTTGATGAAGCTGAAAATGTAATCCCAGCGCCCGCAGTTCAGCCCGGCGGAGTGGTCGCGCAGTTCATACAGGATCTCGTCCATCTCGAAAGCGGCCGGGATGGTCTCGATCAGGACGGTGGCGCGAATGGTTCCCACCGGGACGCCGAGATATCGCTGCGCGAATGCAAAGATGTCGTTCCACAGCCGCGCCTCGAGGTGGCTCTCCAGTTTGGGGAGATAGAAATAGGGCGCCGATCCGCGGTCGAGCAGGATCCGGCAGTTGTGGAAGAAGTAAAGCCCGAAGTCGAACATGGACGCCGACATGGCGGTGCCATCGCCCATGAAGTGTTTCTCCACCATGTGCCATCCGCGCGGGCGTACGAAGAGTACCGCGGGATTGGGGCCAAGTTCATAGTGGCGCCCGTCGCTCGACCGCCAGGTGATGGTGCGCCGGTTCGCGTCGATCAGGTTTCGCTGCCCATCGATGCAGTTATTCCAGGTGGGGGAATTGGCGTCCTCGAAGTCGGCCATAAAGACCCGGGCACCGGAATTCAGCGCGTTGATCACCATCTTGCGTTCCGGCGGACCGGTGATTTCCACGCGGCGGTCGAGGAGTTCTTGGGGTATGGGGGCCACGCGCCACGCGCTGTTACGAATATGCCCGGTCTGGGGAAGAAAGCCCGGGAACTCACCGCGATCGAACGCCTCCTGGCGCCGCCGCCTTGCCTCAAGCAAACTTAGGCGAGCCGGTTCGAACCTGGCGTGAAGCGCCCGGAGGAATTCAACCGCGCCGGCGGTAAGAATCTGTGGTCCGGCATCGTCGGAAAACGCAAACAAATCAGGAACGGGAAGGGTTGCGGTCATCACTTAGTCCTCACGCAGGGAAATGGTCGATCCCCGAGCCTCACGAAAACGCGCAGGTCTTGCCCGCGGCAACGGGCCCTCTGCCGCAGTGCAGCATAGAATCAGTAAAGAACACCACTCAGGGCAGTCGCAACCCGGGTCGTCCGATTCGGACGAGTGGACGAGAACTCCTTCCCGGAGCCATAATCGGGTTCGCGCCCTGTACCGGCCCGCGGGAATGTTCTTCTGGCGGTAAAGGCCGGTGAACCGCTGCGGATTGTTCGAGCCGGCTCGACCGTTCCGGGTGATTCGAGAAAAGGAGCCCTTCCCATGCGTCTCGGTCCCGAATTTGCGGAGGTACTGGCGTCCGCCCTTCGCCTGCGCCGTATGAGAGAAGGTTTCGAGTTACTTGCCGGGGCGGAAGCCGAAATCGGCAAGCTCGGACCGAAAAACGCAGAGGCGCCGCGCCTCCTCCTTCTCATCGCGCAATGGATCGACGTGGGTTATCGCGATCACCGCCTGATTGACACTCTTCTCAAACGTTTTCCGGCCGGCTGCCGCAGGAAAATGCCGATCGAAGACTATCTTCGCTTGAGCATGGTGGAAGCGTTTCGCGATCTTGCCACGGGCGAGCTCGAAGCAGCCGTCGATAAGCTTGACCTGGTGTTGAGGACCTGCCGCGACATTCCCAACGCATCCCACGAAGCGCTGGCCCATTTCTGGAAAGGACGGGCGCACCGGAAAAAGGGAGAGTACGAGACTTCGCTGAAAGACATTGTGCGTGCCCGGGAAATGGCCCAGGCCGACCATGATGAGATCTTCACCGCGGTGATTCAGATTCAGGAGAGTTGGCTGCTCTTTCAGAAGGCGCTTTCCAGGGAAGCCGTGCAGGTCCTCGATCGCGCCGAGTCGGTGCTGAAATCGACGGATCATTACGTGGCCCTGGGCAACATCGAGTCGGCGCGCGGCCGCATCGTCCGCCGCTCAGGCGAATACACAAAGGCCCTGGACCACTTCTCGCGTGCGGTGGAGGTTTACGGGCGACGGGATCCCAATCACGTCAATGTAGCGCGCACGCTGGTAAACGCGGCGTATGTACGGCGCCTGCTTGCGCTTCAGCTCCGCAAGCGGATCGATCACCAGGCGCATGCCGGCAAGGTTCGAGGGGTACTCTCAGGGCAACCTAACTCCATGCGCGAAAGCCCGATGGCGCGTTATCTGCGCCTGTGGCAGGATGCGGTGGACGGGTTAGGCCGGGCGCGGGACATCTATGCCCTGCACGGGCATTTCGATGGGATCGGCAAGGTGCTGCTGAATCTTGGATACCTCCATCTGGATCGCGGAGACATTGACCGCGGGTGGAAAGAAGCAACCGAGGCGTACCAGATCGGCCTGAGGCAAAACGACCACATTCTGATGGCGCGCGCCCGGATCCTGGAAGCCGCGATCGAGAATGCCCACGTCGAGGAACAGACGGGCGAAGATGTGGACGTCGCAGTTCACGCCAATCACGCCCGGCAGTTCAGCGAAGAAGCGATGAACCTCGCTCAAGGCACTCAGAACCGGCGCTTGCTCGCGGGAGCGTGCATCGCTCGCGGCATGACGGCAGCTAATGACTTTTTTCAGGAATGGGAGACGGCTCGCCGCTATGCTACTGAGGCCACCGCTCTGATTGGCCCCAGCGAAAACGATCATCTCGTCGAAGATCTGGCCCTGCTCAAATCGCGAGTTGTCCATGCTTCGGGGATCAACGATATGCTGCGCGGCTGGTCAGAAGGGATTGTGGGCAACAAGACGTTTCAGCAAATCACGGAGGAATTTGCGGAAATCGTCATTCCGAAGGTGTGGCTGCGAGAAGACCGCAAGATTTCGCGGGTTGCGTCGTCTCTTTCTGTCTCACCCAAGAAAGTCCGGCGGATCCTTCGTAACTCAGGATTCGCAGAACCGCACTGAGTTTTCCTGTAAGTCAAGGGCCATCTAAACCGAATCTTGATACTTAGCTTTAAGTGACAAACATCACGGGTTCATCTATAAAACCAGCGTAATTACTGGTTGACAGTTATCCAGTCTGGATAATAATGGGAATATCCACTTATCGCTAAATCGTGCGCTCATCCGACAATCTTTCAGGAGCGCCGGACACTCGCCCGATGTTTGGTGGAAGTCCTTGGGGTGTGCCAGGCGGCAGAAGCTCATAGGGCCGCAATTTTTGATGTAATTCGGGTCCGCCGGGTAGGGAACGACGCTCCGTCCATCCTGGACCTCGAAACATACAAGTCATCCGTTCTTCATCCTGGGTGCGGCGAGCTTCGGCCGATACACCGAATTTCCTTGGTTGCCGCGCGTCCTGTGCGGCAAGCTTTTTGCGCTCTTGCGATGTATTCGCGAGGGCACCTGCCAGGGCCCAGATAGCGAAGACTCGATCTGCCCCGAGAAATACGTGACCTCGATCATTCTCGAGTACAGGAATCGTGTGCCTTCGCACGGTTCAACATCACAAACTCCAGCGGAGAAGACTATGCCCGATCGGGAAGTTGTTGTTCTAAGTGCCGTCCGCACCGCCATTGGAAAATTTGGAGGCGCGCTGAAAGATATTCCTCCCACCGAGTTGGCAGCCAAGGTCGTATGCCAATCGTTGCAAAGGTCGAAACTGAATCCGGAAATGATTGGCCACGTGGTTTTCGGCAATGCGATCCACACCGACCGCAAAGATATGTATATGGCGCGAGTAGCGGCCGTTCGCGGCGGCGTTCCAGTTCAGACCCCCGCCCTCACGCTGAACCGGCTTTGTGGCAGTGGACTTCAGGCCATCCTTACGGCCGCCGATGCAATCCTTCACGGCGATTGCGATGCGGCGATTGGCGGAGGGGTGGAATCGATGAGTCGCGCGCCCTACTGGCTTCCCGCGATGCGCTGGGGAGCCCGGCTCAACGATGCCCCGGCGGTCGACGTCCTCGTGGCTTGCCTTACCGATCCGTTCGAGGATGTGCACATGGGCGTGACTGCGGAGAATATCGCCCGCGAGTGGGCGATTTCGCGCGAAGACCAGGATGCGTGGGCGGTGGAAAGCCACAAACGAGCGGTCGCCGCTACCAGGGAAGGACGATTCGCCGACCAGATTGTCCCGTTTGAACTCAAGAGCAAAGCCGGCACGACTCAGTTCGTCGTGGATGAATCTCCGCGCGCCGACGCGACTCTGGAAGCATTGGCACGGCTCAAACCGGCATTTGATGCGGAGGGCACGGTCACCCCCGGGAATGCCTCCACCATCAACGATGGAGCCGCGGCGGTGGTCCTGATGGAAAGGAACGCCGACGGACTGCAGGGACTCAAGCCGATGGCTCGGCTCCTCGATTATGCCGTTACCGGAGTGGATCCACGAATCATGGGGATGGGTCCGGTCTCGGCGGTGGGCAAGGTTTTCCAGAAGACCGGCCTCAGCGCCGGCGACATGGATGTAATCGAGTTGAACGAGGCTTTCGCAGCACAGTTCCTTGCTTGTCAGCGGGAACTCGATTTACCTCTCGGCAAAACCAATCCCAACGGGAGCGGAATTTCACTCGGGCACCCCATCGGAGCCACGGGCGCCATTAACACGGTCAAGGCACTGCACGAACTGCGCAGGATCGGCGGGCGGTATGCGCTGGTCACCATGTGCATCGGCGGCGGGCAGGGCATCGCCGCGATTTTTGAGGCATTGAACTGAGGAAGCCTAAAGGGAGGCAAAAATGGTTACCGCTTTTTATCCACAAACTGAAACTCGCATTGCACGGTCGTTGGAAGGAAAGGTCGCTCTCATTACCGGGGCTTCCCGCGGCATCGGGCGGGCGATCGCTTTTGAACTTGCGGAGCGGGGCGCACAAATCGCAATCAATTATCGAACCAGCGTCAGCGCAGCCGAAGAGGTGCGTAACTTTGTTCGCGATGCCGGCGGCGAATGCGAACTCTTCCAGGGAGATGTTTCCGACCATCAGCATTCCCGCCGACTCGTCAGGGAAGTTCATGATCACTTTGCCCATATCGACATCCTGGTGAACAATGCCGGTATTACCAGGGACCGGTCGATTCGCAAGATGACCGATGACGACTGGGCAGAAGTGATTTCTACCAACCTGAGCAGCGTCTTCTACTGCACCAGTGCGGTGCTGCCCGTCATGATCGAACAAAAGTACGGGCGTATTGTCAACATCGCTTCAATGGTAGGTCAGGCGGGAAGTTTCGGACAGGTGAACTATGCCGCCAGCAAAGGGGGCATTATTTCCATGACGAAAGCGCTTGCACTGGAACTGGCGAAGTACAACGTTACCGTCAATGTGGTGTCGCCTGGATATACAGAAACAGAGATGATGACGGGGATTCCGGCGGAAGTCCTGGACAAGATCTTGGCCAAGATTCCATTGCGGCGCTTGGCAAAGCCGGAGGAAGTGGCAAAAGCGGTAGCGTTCCTGCTCTGCGAAGGCGACTACATCACCGGCCAGCAGATCAATGTCAACGGCGGAGCCTACATGTAGATTTAGCGAGAGCGGCGCGGGTCCCGGCGGCGCGAACGTCCCGGCCCGCGCCATTCCCTCTCAGTGAGAACGGACGCTGAGCCACTGTTCGATGAGCGGCCAGGTGGTTTTGGGCGCGCTGCACGGGCCGCCATGATCCCGGTATGACCGCCCGGCACGCGGTACACCTCTTTGTCGATACTCGAGACCTTGTCGAGGATGGCTTCCGACTGGCACGGCGGCGTGATGTGATCATCTTCCGTGATCACCGTGAGGAGGTTCGCCTGTATCCGGCTCAAACTGAAAGAGATTGTATGGGGCGGCTAGTGGGGATCGAACCCACGACATCCTGAGCCACAGTCAGGCGTTCTGCCGCTGAACTATAGCCGCCATCTATCGAATTCGATTGTAACATCGAACAAATGCGTCTTTTTGGGAACCGTCGTGCCGTGAAACCCGTCTTTGCCTGCAGATGCCGGCAGCTCCCACCGGCGCAGAGTAGCGCTGCCTGGAGGGCAATCCCCGGGGAAACGGATTCACGGTACAATCGGAAGAACGTCGGGGCGTAGCGCAGTCTGGTAGCGCATCTGCTTTGGGAGCAGAGGGTCGGGGGTTCGAATCCCTCCGCCCCGACCACTCGGTCCCGCCACCTCTTATTCCTTGTTGCTGACTAATGAGAACATGGCCCCCAGCGGGTCCTGGCCGTTGATGATCCACGCACCGCCGGGCACCTGCATCGGACCGTTCAAGACGTTCCCGCCGCCGGCCTTCACGCGTGCCACCGCTCCGCCGATCGAATCCACGTTAAAGTAGAAGCCCCAGCAGGACACAGGAATATGGGGCGGCTTGGTCATCATGCCGCCGTCGCCCATCTGCTTGTGATCGCCCTCATCAAAGATGCGATAGAGGCCCATTGGCCCCATGTCCATATCGTTGACCTTGCTCCAACCAAAGAGCTTGTTGTAAAAATCGAATCCGCCGTCAAGGTCGGTCGTATAGAGTTCATGCCAGCCGATGGTTCCGGCGGCTGGCGGCTCGGGCCTTTTCGGCGAAGGCATTGCCGGGTTGGGAGTAAACACGGCAATGGCGGCGCCCTGAGGATCCGACATCACCGCGAAGCGAAGCATGCCGGGAATGTCCGTGGCCGGCCTCCACAGCTTTCCGCCGGCCGCGACGATCTTCTCGATATGAGCGTCGACATCGTCCACGGAGATGTATCCGATCCAGCCTGTGTGTCCCGTGAGGTGCAACATGCCGGCCATGCCAACGCCGCCAATGTTGAAGGTGGTGTATGGAGTATTGTCGCCCGGCATTTCCTGGGTCGTCCAGCCGACAACATCGGAATAGAATTTGCCGGCCGCTTTCGTGTGGCTGGTCATCAGCTCGTACCAGCTGAATTTGCCTTTGGGTGCAAACATTGGGGAAATTCTCCTTTAGGAAGGACACCGGATCGTGATCGGCGTCCGATGATTCATTTCGTGGATACCAACGTTATGGGCAGGATGTCAACCTTCCGGGGTTAAATGTGACACAAATCGAACCAGGATGCCGGCCAGGACGACGCCCGCAAGGGGAGCATACCGCAGCGAACCGGCGCCTTGACAAGAGAGGCATGTAGTAAGTATACACTTACCGTAAGAGCACGCTTACCACTCCGGCGGCGCCCGATTGCCGGCCGGCAGGATTCCAAGGAGATTGCAATGACGACCACAACCCCAAATACCGCAACGGCCCCTCTTGCTATGATCTTCTCGTTCAGCGATTCGCTGGTTCTTCAGGCGCTGGAAGGCCTGACACCCGAAGAATTGTGGCGCCCGCTCACAACCTCGAACAACCCGATCCTCTGGGTGGCCGGTCATATCGTGCAAACGAGGGCCGTAGTTCTGCAAATGCTAGGCGAGCAGGCCGATACCGGATGGGGCGGCTTATTCGACCGCGGCGCCAGGATCGGCGATCCCAAAGACTATCCTTCGGGACCTGAAGTGGCGCGTACGATGCGCGAAATCAGCCCTCGACTGCATGCCGCTCTCGCGGCCCTGGAGGACGAAAAGTTAAACCGGCCTGCTTCCCTGCCGATTCCCGGCATCAAGACCCTTACGGATGAACTGGCCTTCTTTGCGTTGCATGACGCCTACCACGTCGGTCAGCTAGCCTACATTCGAAAGGGTCTCGGCTATCCCGGATTGGCTGGCTGAACAGGCGACGCCCCGCCCGATGCCGATGAATGCTTAGATGGCAACCGCATTACGAATTGAGCGCGCGCTGGATGCGCTTGGAGATCCCACCCGCCGGGCGGTCTTCAGGCGGCTGCGCAAGGGAAACCGGTCGGTGCGCGAGATAGCCGATGGCATGGATGTAAGCCGGCCGGCTGTCTCCCAGCACCTGAAAATGCTGAAAGCCGCCGGCCTCGTGGTGGTACGGGTCGATGGCGCGCGCCGCCTTTACGGAATCGATCCTGACGGCATCGAAGCTTTGCGCAATTGGCTCGACGGATTCTGGGACGAAACGCTCGCGGCGTTCAAGCAGGCCGCGGAGCGGGAGCAGCATCCATCCAGGAGTTGAAATGTTCGACCAGGAGTCATTTGATCCCAACAGCATCAGAAAAGCGATCAACGTTCAAGCTGCCCAGGAAATCAGCTGGCGAGTCTTTACCGAAAAGATGGGAACCTGGTGGCCGCTGGCGTTCTACAAAATCGGCCAGGCGAAGGCCCTTGATGCAATCATCGAGCCGTATCCGGGCGGGCGCTGGTATGAACGCGGGGACGATGGGAGCACCACTGACTGGGGCACAGTGCTGGCCTGGGAACCTTTTTCCCGGCTGGTACTTTCCTGGGACATCAGTGCGGACTGGCAGCCCGATCCGGCGCTCAAGACAGAAATCGAAGTGCGCTTCATAGCCGTGGGAGAGAACGCAACCCGCGTCGAGCTCGAACATCGGCGCCTTGATCGCTATGGGGTTCGCCGTGAGGAAATGCGCCGCATTTTCGACGTGGAAGGCGATTGGGGGCGCCTGCTCGCCTCGTTCGCACAGGTCGCGGAGCGTCACTGATTCTCCGGCCGGAATCGGGGTTGTACTTCACGGCGAATTACCTTCCACGAATGGATCGGCATGGAACCGCAATTGGGGCCGGATACGCTTTTGCGACTCCGCCGTGGTTGGCCGGGTGCATTCCTGGTGCGGTGCTGCCGTTGGCCGTATGCCTGGGACATCCGTGCCCTTTCAAAACAACATTCAGGCAGCCAGTTCCAGGTCTCTGGCGGCTTGATTTTGCACGATCCTCCCCGGTTTTGGGAGCTGGGAACTACCATTCTCAAGGTACGCCGGTCCCGTTTCGGAACACTCTCTACCAGGAGGCGAACCCGGGGTAAACCATGCCCATCGACATCTTCTTCCCATCGATGATCAAAATCGGCGGCGGCGCGATTGCCGAAGCCTCACGCATCCTGAAGCGCCTCGGAGTCAGGCATCCTCTGATCGTGACCGATGCGTTTCTGGTGCGGACCGGGCTCGCCGGGACTCTGCGTCAACAACTGGAAACGGCAGGCATTGCCTGCGGCGTCTTTTCGGAAACGGTGCCGGATCCAACAACGGACGCGGTCGATGCAGGGCTGCGCGCTTTCTCCGCGGGCGAGCATGATGCATTGGTGAGTCTGGGCGGCGGAAGCCCTATCGATACCGCCAAGGCGATAGGGATGCTGGCGGCGAACGGCGGTCGTGCTCGCGATTACAAGGTACCCAACGAAATTCCTCGCAAAAGCCTGCCGCACCTGGCCATCCCCACCACCGCAGGAACGGGATCGGAGGTCTCGCGTTTTACCGTCATCACCGACTCGGAAACCGACGAGAAAATGCTGATTGCCGGCGCCACCCTGGTGCCGGACGCGGCGATCGTGGACTTTGAATTGACCATGACCATGCCGGCCAGGCTGACTGCCGACACGGGAACCGATTCGCTGACACACGCCATCGAGGCGTACATCAGCCGCAAAGCCAACGCGTTCGCGGATGCGTTTGCCGCCACGGCGATGAAGACCATCTGGGCAGAATTGCCGGTGGCCTTTCGCGAGCCGGGGAATCGGCGCGCGCGTGAATCCATGATGCTGGCTGCCACCCAGGCGGGTATGGCCTTCTCCAGTGCGAGCGTGGCGCTGGTTCACGGAATGAGCCGCCCCATTGGCGCCCATTTCCATGTGCCGCACGGACTCTCCAACGCGATGCTGCTGCCCGCCGTCACCGCATTTTCAGTGAAAGCCGCCGAAGAACGGTACGCGGAGTGCGCCCGAACGATGGGCATTGCCAATCCCGCCGACTCCAACGCCGAGGCAGGAAGGAAACTGGTTGACGCACTTTTCGAGCGGAATCATTCTCTCGAAGTTCCCTCTCCGAAAACATATGGCATCCCGGAAGAGCGATACTTCGCCCTGATTCCCCTCATGGCAAAACAGGCTTTGGCTTCCGGTTCGCCGCAAAACAACCCTCGCATTCCCACCAGCGACGAAATCGAGCAACTTTACAGGCAGATCTGGAGTTGATTCCTGCTCCGTTCGGACGCGCGTCAATTCCCCGCATGCGCGCGCTGAACGGAACGGGTGTTCCGGACGACGAAACCTTTGAGCGGTGAATCGCCGTCGCGGAACACCATGTATTCGTGCGCCGTCAATTCGGTATCCTGCGCCTTGACGGTACTCAAAGCGTCGTTCCCGGCCACAACGAGCACCATGCAGGCAGGATCGAGCGGATTCTCCGCGGCCTGAATCAGAGCCTCCCGTTCGGACGCGTGCACGTCGCCATTGATCTTGAAAGTCGCGCCGTCATAGTCCAGGTTCAGCCGCGCTGACCAGGTGGCCAGGGCGGAATTGGCCTCCGGCCTGCCCACAAACACCACGTTGCGGTGCCGCAGCAGATCGTCCGAGACCTCGAAATCCTTGTAGACCGGGACCTCGCTCTCGTAGCCGTCAAGAAACTTGCGCTGCAGTTGCTCGGCGGCGTAGCGGTTCGCTCCCGCATCGCGCAAAGTTCCATACACAATCACCGCGGACGGCAACCGGCGCCAGATGTCGTTCACCCGGTAAGCGGGCCCGTCGGGTGGATCGATGGAGTCAAGATGCGCCGCGACGCGCGTCAGCCCCGCCTTCTCCAGGAAGGAATCGGCGGTCGCCGTCTTCGTCGTATTGGCGGCGAAATACTCCCGCATCAGTTTCAGAAACGCGTCGTCTCCCATCCTCTGCCGCAGCGAATCCAGAAACAGAACGCCTCTCGATTGCTCCCGCCGGAACTGGTCAAGGGGAGTAGCGGCGCTGGCCTGAAGGCTGCGCCAGACCGCTCGCTGGGAATTCATCGCCGCGTCCACATCCTTGGACTGCAGCACCCGGTGATATTCGGCCGAGCCGGCTACAAACCAGGTATCGCTGTCGGACGCCGGCAGGATCCATCCCTGCCAGAGCCGGTCCTCGTAGTGCGCCTTGTTTGAGGCCGATTCAGCCTTGGGCGTTTCCGCCCCGCCCGAGCCGCTCATGCGCATCTTCTCGTTTTGCTCGATGGAAGAAAGCAGCGTCGACGAGGGTTCGGCGCCGAACAGGTAATATCCCGACGGATACATGCCGTCGTCCCCGGCGTGATCATATTTCTTGTCGGGCAGCCATTCGCGCTGGTTGGGCCGGCCGATCTCGGCCCAGACCATCATGCGCGACGCCATGTCGGAGGTAGCCACTTTCGCGTCCATCGTCGAGACGGCAACCAGGGGGGCGGTGCGAAACGCAAGGAACCCGAACTGCTCGTCGATCTGGCCGCGATACTTCTCGTAGAGCTGCTTCCACGCCGTGTCCCTGACGCCGGGCACGAAAGGAATAAACTGCGGATCAGCCTTGGGATCGGGGTAATCTTCCAGCCGCACGCTCAGATCCTTGGGGTTGTTGTTGCCCCAGTAGAAACCGGGCGTATCGCCGAACCACTCGTTCTTCGAACTGCGCCATAGTTTGGTGTGATTCGTGCCCAGGTCGAAGATGGCGATCTCGTTCGTCTTGGCGTCGCCCATGATCCACTCATTGGTGTACAGGCCGTTGTTCTGTTTGGTCAGAATGCGAACCATGTCGTCGATGTTGTCGCTGTACTGGATGGCCATGCGGGCGCGGAACGCCACCGGGGTTCCGGCAGGATTGAACGGCGTTTGATTGATCGTGGTCTCGGTCAACACCACCCCGGCATCGTTCTGGTACCAGTCGGTGCCGCTTTCAATGCCGCCGGGATAACTCTGAATCAACATGCGGTGCCCCGAGGCGGGCTTGATGTCGAGCATGACATTGGTCTGCTCGGCCAGCGTCAGAGGCCACCAGGTGACGTGACCGATCACCATCTTGCCGTCGCGGGTCGCGGGCCCCGTCGCAGCGAACGCGCTGCAATGATCCTTCACGGAATCGCGCTTGCGATCGGAATAGGGCGGCGCATCGAAGGTCATCCCTTCGAGGCCCGTGGGGGTTGCGGACACCGCGTAAGCAAGCTCCCCCATCTCCACGGTGGTGTTCGCCACGGCCACGTCCAGAAGATCGACGCGGCGGTCCTTCCATCTTGCTCCAGCGTCGGAAGCGCCATCCGCGATGCCCCGCATCTCTTCCAGGATTTCCTTGTCAAACCCGCGCAGAAACAGCGCATTCGCCGTGGTGCGGTAATCGTCCCAATGATCCTTCGAGCCCAGTTCAGCCGCGCACCGTTCGAGGTATTCGGGGATCTCGCGCGCCATCAGGTGGCCGTGCTGGTATCCGCGCTCGTAAGGCTCACCCTCGATGTGGAGATAAATCCATCCGGCGGCAGGATAGCGGTAGGCCGGGCCGAATGTCTGCACTGCTTGCCGGGCGGGCCATTCATCGCCGGATGAGGGAACCTCGTCCAGGTGCACGCCTTCAAACCAGGCTTTGCCGCGGAACGACCCGCCATTGCCCACCATCAGCAGAACCTGGTCCTGGCTGCGGCTGGCGACAAACTTGATCGAGACGCGAGTCCACTCGTGGCTTCCTCCGATCGACACCGAATGCACGTCGAAAGGCATCGACGCCATCGCCAGGGCCGCGCCAACGGCAATCGGCGTGCGGTCGACATCGTGCACTTCGAGGTCTTCCGTGCGAACCCATCCGCTCAGTTCGTAGCGCTTGCCGATGGCGAGTTTGACCGGGGCCAGGCGAACACACGCATCCTGGGAACCCGCGCCCCGTTCCAGGCGGATGGATTTGTGGCCCTCGTGCAGAACAACTGGATCCAGCACCGCCGTGCCGCGGTCCGCCGCCCAGGTCTCCTGGGCTTGATCAAACGTTGCCGTGAAAACGGGCGTTGCCGCGTGCCCTGCTGCCGCTACCACCAAAAGCAAGAAAGGAATACGAAGCATGTTCCCTCCGGGTTTCGATCTGTCGTTCCGCCGTGATTGAGAATCATACTTAGCCCGGGGCCGGTCGCGAAAGTCTCATCCTGATCAGGGGGTACAACTCTTGTTGCCCGCCGCGGGAATGGTAAGAAATGTCACGCTCGCCGGCGGCAGCCGGACCATCCCCGCGGCAACGTGCTCGCCACGGAACGCGCTCACCGACCCGTCCCCATCGGCACGGAGTTCCTTGCCGTTCAGCAGAACCTTCGTGCTTGTCAGTTCAAGAGCCGTGATCGTGAGCCGCTCTGCGGGCTGGGGCAGCGTGAGTACCTGCCCGTGCTGCGGGTCGGTATTCAGGGCCACCAGCGCCACTGCGCCGTGCCCGCCCTTGGCGCAATGAGCGTAGATCCTGACCTTTGCATCCTTCCCCGCTTCCGCGTCCAGGACCACATCCCCCATGGTGCTCTTCCACAAAAGCGCCGCCCAGTAATCCGGCCGTGGCTCGAGCGTGTCTTCATCCAGAAGCCCGTAATCACTCGATGCCAGG
This sequence comes from uncultured Acidobacteriota bacterium, assembly GCA_963706455.1. Lineage (GTDB taxonomy): Bacteria > Acidobacteriota > Terriglobia > Terriglobales > Acidobacteriaceae > Telmatobacter. The sequence continues at coordinate 43,494 of CAVPNO010000096.1, forward strand.
GTGTTGTGCATGACCACCTTGACGCCTTTCCGCGCCAGGGCCCCCAACTGGTTCAGATAACGGAAGGTGTCGACAAACTGGCCGGCAATCGGATCTCCTCCGCATGCGGCTTCAGCGGTTTCCGTCAGCCACATCGGTTTGGCAGGTATGTACTTGTCCCGCAGCCCCGCGTAAAAGGCCTCCACGGTGTCCGTCCGATCCAGCCATTCCCCGGTAAGTGCCATGTCCACGCTGGTGTTTCCCATGCAGCGGCGCGAAACCGAACCGTAGAAATGATAGGAAAATGCGTCGAAGATCGGTCCCGTCGATTTCAGGAGGTCATCGCTTTCGAGCAGCTTGATCTTCATACCGCCAGGGGCCAGCGAAAGGCCCTCGCCCACGCTGCCCGGCCCCAGGTAGAGGGTCGGTGGCGACTCTTTCCGCAAAAACGCGGCGAAGATCTTCGCGTCCCTGGCGAAGGCGCGGGCATCGTACCCCGGCGGCGCTCCTCCGGGTCCTGGAAACGTCGGTTCGTTCATGAACTCCGTGGCCGCAATGTTCCCACCCACCGTTCTGGTGAAATCGAAAAACGCCTTTGCCTGGGCTGGGGACCAGGCGCCCCCGGCATCCCTGGTTCCCGGGCTGATGGCCACGGACGTGACGATCTCCCCGCCGGTCGCGCGCACAAAATCAACCACGCCCTTCCACTCGGCGCGCGTCAGCACACCCCTGAATCCTTTCGGAGGCTCGGCGAGGGCAGCCTGATCGTCGTCCTGAAAAAACGTGCTGTTCGCCCAACTTCCGCTCACCCGCACATACGAGGGCCCCAGGGCCTGGGCAAGTTTTCTCAGGCGGGGATTGGCCAGATTGATCGGCGGCCGGTATTGGAACAAGGCCGGGTTGAGCCCCACCTGCTGGTTGGCGTCGGCGGGCGCCGGCGGCTTCGGGGAGGCCTGGCTGTCCGCGGCGGACTTGTAGGGTTTCCAGAATCGGCCACCCGTCACCTCCACCATCTCTACGTTGTACGAAACGTAGCGCGCATCGACCGTGCCGAGTTTGGTCATGTTTGCCGGCGACAACGAAATGGGGGCCGGCTCCTGCGCCGCCAGCGCAAGCCCGCCGGCGATCAGGAGTGCAAGGGGAAGAGTTGACCTGTTCATGGTTTGGATCACGTCCTGGAGGTCGAAGTTACAGACTCATGGCGCCCATTGACAAGCCTGGCCGACAACGAAAGGTTTCGCCAACCCCTTCGCACGATTGGGCTATAATTGGGCGCAACATCCGGACCGGTAACTTGGAAATCGAGCATGGGTGCGATCTCGTCCACATCCACATTTGATTTGATTCAAAGATTCCGAGGAGGGGACGAGAACGCCTTCGGCGATCTCTTCAGAAAATACAGGCCCCGCCTTGCCGTCCTTATCCGCTACAAGCTGAGTGAATCGCTGCGCGATCGCGTCGAGGTGGACGACCTCCTGCAGGAAGTGTTTCTCGAGGCTTCCCGAGACCTGGCAAACTTCACCTACCGTTCTCCGGGCAGCTTCATGGGCTGGCTGTCGCGGATCGCCGACCACGTCATCGCCGACGAGGCGCGCATGCACGCGCGCCAGAAGCGCGACGGCGGCGAACGGGTCCGCTTCCGTTCGGAGAGCAATCCGCTGGGCCCGGAGCCGGTCGATCCTGTCACTCCCAGCCGGATCCTGCTCCAGAACGAGCGAACCCAGAGGCTCTATGCGCGACTGGAAGCTCTGCCGCCCGACTATCGCGCCGCGATTCTGATGGCCAAGGTGGAATGTCTCTCCCTGGCAGAGATGGCCCAACGCCTGAACAGAAGCCGCGAAGCCGCCGCGGTGCTGCTGTGCCGCGCTCTGCAACGCGTGCGCACGCTTCGCGAGACAGAAGCATGAATGCGCCGGGCCAGCACGACCGGACCCGCGATATCCCGGAAAGCGCCGATGCGCAGAAGGAAGAGGCAATCGCCCTCGCTCTCGCCGAGTACGTCGACCTGCTCTCCAACGAAACGCCGATCGATGTGGACCTCTTCTGCAACCGCTACCCGGGTCTTGAATCCCATCTGCGGCGCGAAATCGCGACCCTCACGGAATTCGACGCCTTGACCGAAGACGAGCCGCAAGCCGAGGTGAATGCCGCGCCCGAGCCGCCCATCGAGAAGCTTTCAGGGCACCGCATCCTCAGCGAGATCGGATCGGGCGGAATGGGCCGCGTCTTTCTGGCCATCGATGAGCGCCTGGGACGCAAGGTCGCGATCAAGACGCTCAATGCCCAATACATGAACGATCCGGGGCTGCGCGCGCGCTTCATGCGCGAAGCCCGCGCCATGGCCAGGCTCAGCCATCCCAACATCGTTCCGATATACGGTCTTGGCGAGCCTGATGAGATTCCCCACTTCGTCATGGAGTACCTGGAAGGGCGGCCGCTCGACAAGGTAGCGCATTCGCTCCCACTGCGGCAAAAGGCGCAGTTGATGCTCAAGGTAGTCCTGGCCGTCGAATTCCTGCATCAGCACAACCTGCTCCACCGCGACCTCAAACCGGCCAACATCCTCGTCGGCCCCGATCTCGATCCCAAGCTGCTCGATTTCGGCCTGGCCCTCGAGGTCGGCGACCTCGCCAACCGTGTAACCCATTTCGGCGCCATTGTGGGAACGCCCGACTACCTTTCCCCGGAGCAGACGCGCGGAGGCGCCCTTCTCGACCCGCGCAGCGACGTGTTCTCGCTGGGGACGATCCTCTACGAGGTGCTCACCGGCTCGCTTCCGTTCCGCGGGGAAACGCCCATGGAACTCACGGGCGCCATTCGCGACCAGGAGCCAGTGCTGCCCCGCCGCCTGAACGCGGCTCTTCCCCGCGATCTCCAGAACATCTGCCTCAAGGCTCTGGAGAAGAATCCCCAGGATCGATACGGCTCCGCTCTCGAGATGGCCCAGGACCTGGAGCGTTACCTCGGAGGCGAAGAGGTCCTGGCGCTGCCCACCTCGTACGCCCGCCTCATCTGCGGCCGCATCGAAGGCCACCTCCGCGAACTCGAAGGATGGAAGTTCGACCAGATCATCTCCGATTCGGAGTACGACGCCCTGCGCAAAGCCTACAGCCGGCTCAGCGAGCCCGAAGACGCATGGATCATGCAGGCGCGCCGCCTGTCCCTGCCGCAGGTCACGCTCTACCTGGGCGCATGGCTGCTGGCCGTGGGCGCGGCGCTGGTATTCCTCTTCGAGATTCCTTCCCTGAGAGGGGCAACGTCCATCTGCCTCGTGAGCTCGGCAGCCTTCGCCACCGCGTTTGCCGGGATCCGGTTCTGGAAAAAGAATCAGCTTCGCTTCGCCATCGCCTACCTGCTGGCGTTCTGCCTGCTGCTTCCCATCACCTTCCTGGTCGCGATGAGCGAATTCAGGATCCTCACCGCTTTCACTCACGGGCGCCAGGATCTGGAGCTGTTCTACAAGCTGGACTGGTTCCGCAAGCCCACCAACCTGCAGCTCTGGTGGGCGCTCCTGTTGTCGCTACCCGTTTACGTCGGGCTGCGCAGATTCACCCGCAGTTCGGTATTCTCGCTGGTGTTTTCGGTCGTGGCCGCGCTGTTCAGCCTGGCCACACTGCTGCGCATGGGCATGATGGATTGGATCAGTAATGACCAGGGCAGAACCTTCCTTGACATGATTCCTATCGCCATCGCCTTTTTCGTGGCGGCAATGGTGTTGGAACGATGGGGCCTTCCCGCCGATTCCCAGTATTTCTATCCGCTGGCCGTGACCTTCACCTTCACGGCACTCAGCGGCGTCGCGGTCTACCACGAACCCTACGCCAAATGGCTGCAATCCACCGCTCCCTGGACCCGGGGACAAATCGAGTATCTCTTCATCGTCAATGCCGGAATCTACCAGGTGCTGGAGTTTGTCTGCCGGCGTTTTCACTTTGCGCAGATGCGGACGGTAGCCAAGGCATTCCGATTCGTCATGCCAGGACACGTGATGACCTCCCTGCTCCTGCTGGGCATCAATGCCTCGGACCTGTGGAACCAAACGCCGGCCAACATCGCCCTGCAGCATGAGGCGCGGATACTGGAGTTCCTGCTCCCCATCGTGGCCTGCGCGTTTGTGTACGGAAGTATTCCGGAGCAGATGAAGAACTTCTTTGCCGCGGGCCTGGCGTTCCTGGCGATCGGCATTGTGCGCCTGCAGCAGGATTATTATCACGGGCGCGCGCGATGGCCCATTTCCCTGCTCCTGCTGGGCATCGTCCTGATGCTCGGGGCAAGCACCCGCGTCGCCTTCCGATCGTCCCTTGCCCGCCTCCTGGGCCGCGGGGCGTAGCGGTCAGTTTGAAGACGAAATGCCTAAAAAGCTCCTCGAAGGGATAAACCATCGCTTAAATGTACGGCTTGCAATCTAGTGTGACGTAGATCATAAAAAAAAGCCGAATCCACGGCCTAAATTGACGACATAACTTCCATAACCCAAGAAGGGGTCGCCTTCCAGCGCCAGGTGTAGCTGAGCCTGGCGTCCTGATTCACAACACTCCGATTGGAGGTCTGAACCTCCACGGTCGGTTCTGAATCATCAAGGACCATCCCCTGGAGAACATGCGCTCGAACCGATGATTTTCGGACATCGACGCGATCGCCGGCGAGTGCGGCTATATAGAACCTTTATTTCCCCAAAAAAATAGAACACCCAGGAGAAACGTGCATGTATATACAGTTTCGGCGACTCGCCGTCCTGGCGATCGTCATCGCTTGCAGTGTGTCCGCTCATGCCACCACCTATTACCTGTCCCCCGCTGGACAAGATTCCAATAATGGTTTGTCCGCGATCTACGCATGGGCCAGCCCCAACCACTCTTTGAACTGCGGAGACGTGATCCTTGCGGCTCCCGGAGACTACAGCAACGCCAACTTCTACACCGGCAAATGGGGCCACGTGAATTGTCCCGCCGGGAACAGCGTGGCCTGGCTGAAGTGCGCCACCTTCGACACCTGCAAGATCTACGCCTCCAACAATCAAGGAATGTGGGTGGACGAAAGCTACTGGGGTGTGCAGGGCTGGGAAATCAGCACCAACGCGTACGATTCCTACGGCGCCTGCTTCCTGGCCGCTCCTCGCTGGACGAACAAGGTCACCGTCCACCACATCATATTCGCCAATGACATAGCCAACGGATGTTCGCAGTCTGGATTCGAGACGATTAACTTCGGTACGGCCTCGGTCGACTACTTTGCCGTGTTGGGAAGTATTGCCTACAACGCAGCCCAGGGATCGGCCAGTTGCGCCAGCGGCATCTCGATCTATCAGCCCGTTATGTCGGATACGGCGAGCGGAACCCACATCTATATCGCCGGGAACCTCACCTACGCCAACCTGGAACCCAGCATGTGCAACGGCACTTCTCCCACCGATGGGGAAGGCATCATCTTTGACACCTTCGATGGATCGCAGGGCGGCATCCCGCCGTACTGGGGACAAGCCGTTGCGTATGCCAATCTGGTGATCGGCAACGGCGGTCGCGGCATCGAGGTTTACAACAACCAGGCCGGCACCTATCACGCAAGGTTCTGGATTAACCAGAACACCATCTGGGGAAGCAATAGCGACCCTCACCAGTCCTGGTGGGGCTGCGGCGAATTGTCAATAACGGCAGCCAAAGAGGTTCACACCTACGGCAACCTGATCTCCACCAGCCGCTCAACGGGCTGTGGCGGTCATCCGATTTATGCGATCGCCACCTCGGGAGGCGACAGCAGCGATACCGACGATAACAACTTCGCGTTCGGTTACAACGGCTACACTAAATTCACCTGGAACTCCGGGACGTTCTACTACAACGGCGATAACCTATTCGGAACCTACCCCGGATTCAGAGATGCTTTGGTTCCCGGCGCGCCTCAGTGCAGCGGCAAGATCAACGCGGTCGCCTGCATGGCGACGGTGGTGGCGGATTTTATGCCGACCGTTTCCGGTTCAGGCCCCGCGGGTTATCACGCTCCTCTGTCCACGTCCGTGTCTGACGTGCTGTTCCCGCATTGGCTCTGCACGGCCAATGTGCCAGCAGGGTTAGTCACCATGGGCTGCAGTTAGCCATCACGGCACACCGTTTCTGATTTGGCGCAATTTTGCCAAAACATGGGTGCCACACCCGCGCCCCACGGACCGGTCCTATGTCCGTGGGGCACCTTTGTCTCGCGCACATTCGAACCGCAAGTCTTCACGCGCAAGAACATGGAGGGCGGCGACGAAGGCAGCACGTCCAGCTCCCGCAGGGGGCGTAAGGAGCCAGCCGGCCTCCCTTCGCTGATCCGGAAAAGAATTTACCTTCCTCGGTGTAATGTCCGCGTTCGGTTGGCGCTTGTCTGTACCAGAAGCCCGGAACGCCAGAACCGCAACCGGGAAGTCCACGGGAAGGTCCGTGGGGTGGAGGAGAAGCGATGAGAGCCTTACTGATTCCGTGTGTTGCCGTCTGTTCTCTCGCCTTGTCGGGATGTTCGGCTGTCTACTCGGTGCATCCTTTGAACAACAGCGACGATGCCGTGAACGAGCCCGCATTGGTTGGCCAATGGAAGCCGAGCAGCGACGATTCCCGGTTGTGCATTCAAAAGGGAGATCACAACACCTACACCATGATCGTCGCGGATACCGACTCGAAATCGGACTCCGACTCGAACTCAGCAGGTGATGGGAAATCCGAAAAAGACCCGAAAATGACGGAGGCCTACCAGGTTATGCTCGTCCGGCTCGAGGATCAGCTCTTCGCGGACCTGGTCGCCAAGGATCAGGCGGTGGACGGCAGGAGAATTGATCCGCCCGCCGGCGCTATCTATCACCACGTTATTGTGAAACTAAAGGTGTCCGACTCCGATCTCGCCTATTCCGTTCTGGACACCAGCGCCGTTCGGGAAGCAAAGAAGCAAGGGCTAGCTCCATGGGACTATCTGGAGATCGATGACGGGATTCTGCTTACCGCTTCGACGGAAGAATTGCGATGGAGCGTTTCTCATTATGCCGATCTGCTCTTCACAACTGACGAGGAGCACTTCACGCGAGTCGCCGATGGCAGCACGGACGGTTCGTCGACACCATGCTCCGCGATCCCGACACCCTGATTTAGATCCGGATGGGAATCACGATCATTGAAGGGTCATCCTGAGTGTAGGCCGGTGCCAACGCACCGGCCGCAGTGAAGGACCAGCTTTTCAAGACGCGGATGATGCAACCAACCTTCGGTTACGGACCCGGGTATCACTCCTCGCGCAGCACTTCCAGCGGCCGCAAACCGAGGATGCGATAGCTGGCGATCCAGCCGGTGGCCGTGGCCAGAACCGCCGTTCCCGCCAGGGCCACTACCGCCGCCAGCCACTCCACGTGATACCCGATCTTCATCCGGTGCAGAATCACGCGCGTCAGCACGTTGGCGAACAGGACGCCCACCACTCCGCCAAGCAGCCCGAGCACGCTGAATTCCACGCTGAACGTACGCACAATGCGCATGCGCGTGGCGCCCAGCGTCTTCAACACCACCGCTTCCCGCATGCGCCGGAAGCGGGTGCTGGCGATGCTGGAGGCCAGGATCGTGAGTCCCGCCAAAATCGAAAAGCCGGCCAGGAAGCGGATTACAACCGTGATCTGGTCGACCACCGTCTCGATGCGCGTGAGAATGTCGGCGATATTGATTACCGTCACGGTCGGATAGGCAAGAAAGAATGTGCGCTCCATCGCCGGGATTTGACTGGGATCGAGCCGCACTCCGCCGTACCAGGTGGCCACGTCGTCTTTGAGTTCCCCCGAGGAAAGGACAAACGGAATGCGCGCGCCCACGTGTTCCCCATCGGCTTTGTACAATGCCGCGACCTTGAGCTTGTGTACGCCGCTTCCCGCGGTCTCGATTTCGACTTCGGACCCGACACCGATCCCGAGCCGCTGGGCCGCGCCCTCGCCCATAGCCACTACGTGCGCGCCGTCGTCGGTCCACCATTTACCCTGCGTCACCTTGTCGCCCACGGGTGGCGCATCCGACCAGCTCAGCTCGGCATTCTCGAGCAGCCACCGCGGATAGTGCTTGTCCTTGAGCTGCGCTACAGGCGTACCGTTCAGCGTCACAAATCGTCCGGTGACTGCGGGCATCAGGTCCAATGTCTGGCTCACCCCGGCCTGGTGCTGGAAAAAGGCTTTTACTCCCGGGGCTTCCGCGGTGGTCACATCGATCAGGAAGACGTTCGGCAGGGTGGGCGATGCGGTTTCCCGCAGTTCCCGAAGGATCGACGACTGCATCAGGTAGACGGCCAGGATGAGCATCACCCCCGTGCCCAGCGCGGCCAGCACCGGCGACGACTGGTTTCCCGGCCGATAGAGATTCGCCAGGCCGTGTCGCAAAAACGACGGCAGATGGAGCCGCACGCGATTCAGCGCGAATCGCACGGCGCGCAGCGTAACGGCAGCCAGCATGAGGAGCACGAACAGCACCGCCGCCAGGACGAAGGCAAACGCGGTGCCGATCATCACCGAATCCGACAGGCCCCACGCGATTCCGCCCAGTCCGAGCACGACGCCCACCGACAGTGCCAGCTGCAGGCGGCGCTTCCACAGGCGCGCAAACCAACCTCCGAGACCATTGGCCGGCTGCTCCACCAGCCTCCGCAGGACCAACACCGGGCGGATGCCACGCACATCGAGCAGGGGCGGCAGGCAAAACAGCAAGGTGGTCAGCAGGCCGGTGCCCATACCGGCGAGAACGGAGCGCCATGGAAACTCGATCGTGATATGCACCGGGATCAGCTTTCCGAAGACCGCGGGAAGGGCTTCCATCACGCCCAGGCCCGCGGCCACTCCCAGCAGGCCGCCGGCGAACCCGAGCCCCAGGGTCTGCAGGAGAAAGATGCGCAGCAGGTCGGCCGAACCGGCGCCCACGGCTTTCAGGATGGCCAGCATGTCCATGCGCTGTTCGAGATGCGCGTGCATGGCCATGGCCACGCCGATGGCGCCCAGCACCATGGCCACCAGGCATATCAGGCTCAGGATGGCGGAGGCGCGATCCAGGCCCTCGGTCAGCGCCGGATTGCCCTCGCGATAGTCAATCACCTGCGCGTCGCCCAGCGCCTGTTCGAGCTGCTTGCGGATCGACACGGTGCTGACGCCGGGAGGAAGCTTGTCGGGCAGCTTGAGCAAAAGCCGGTGGCTGGCACGGCTTCCGGGGCCCAGGATTCCCGTGCGCTCCAGGGCCGCATTCGAAATCATCACCCGCGGGCCCATGCCGGCGCCGGCGCTGATGCGGTCCGGTTCCTGGCGCAGCAGCGCGGCGATCTTGAAGGTACGGCCCCCCAGGCGGAGCGTCTGGCCGACGTGCGCATTCAGCCTGACCAGGAACTCGTCGGCCACCACGGCGGAATCGCCCTCCAGCGCCTGCTGCAGGCTCATTTCCGGCTCCAGGTGAGCCGTTCCGTAGTAGGGATACTGCGCCGGGTCGACCGCCTTGAGAGCCACGAGGATCGGGACCGGGTCGGGAGGCACCGAGGCCATCGAGAGCGTCTCGGTCACCCAGGTGGACCGGGTGCCGGAAATCGTTTCCTTCATTGCGCCGATCTTTTTGTCGTCCTCGGCGTTGGGGATATGAAAGATGCGCGCGCTCAGGTCGCCGGCGATCAGCGATCGCGCCTCGCTCGACAGCGTTCGGCGAAAGCTCTCACTGAATCCGCGCACGCCCACCAGCGCCGCGACGCCAATGGCGACCGACAATACGACGAACCCGAACTTGCCGGGCGCGGACTTCAGGTCGCGCCAGCCGATGGCGGCGGCCCGCTTCCAACTGAGGGCACGATTCCGCTTGAGAGCCGATTCGGGGTCAGCCATGGCTCACCTGCCCGGCCACAGCGGGAGCGGCGTCGTAGGGCAGCGTGTCTTCCAGGATCCGCCCGTCCTTCAGCACGATCTTTCGATCGGCGCGACTGGCAATCTCGGGATCGTGCGTCACCAGCACCAGCGTGGTGCCCGTGCGCTTGTTGCGATCCAGGAGCAGGTCCAACACCAGGCGGCCGTTCGCCGAATCAAGATTGCCGGTGGGCTCGTCGGCCATCACGATGGGAGGATCGACGACGAATGCCCGCGCCAGCGCCACCCGCTGCTGCTCGCCCCCGGAAAGCTGGACAGGATAGTGATCGGTTCGCTCCGCCAGGCCCATTTCTTCCAGCAGTCCGCGGGCCTTCTGGATGCCGCTTCCTTCGGCGTTCAACTCGAACGGCAGCAGGACGTTTTCCAGAGCGGTGAGCGTAGGGATCAGTTGATATGACTGGAACACGAACCCGATCTTCCGTCCGCGGACGGCGGACAATTGCGCTTCGGCCAGATTGTGGATAGGGACGCCGTCGAGCCAGATTTCGCCGGCGCTGGGCGAGTCGAGCCCGGCGAGCAAACCGAGCAGGGTACTTTTGCCGCTCCCGCTGGCTCCCACGATAGCCACGAACTGCCCGGCAGGAATGGTCACCGAAATTCCCTTCAGGATGTCTACGCGACGCGCGCCGTTCTGGATCCACTTCTGTGCGTCTCGAACTTCAATCACCTCATCGTCTCCTTGGAGAGAAAAAGCTGCCTCTCGATCGCGCCGCAAGGCCCGCAAATCCTGATACGCAAATTCCCGTGCGCCGGTTTCGTGATCCCTGGCCCCTAGCCCCTAGTCCTTTTAGTCTTTGCTTTTACACTATTTAGTGTGGACGTTGGCCGCACTCTAATCGTTTCGTTTTGGATGCTCCTATGGGCGGTTCCGGCTCTTTCCGCCGACCGGCCGGTGGTGGTGTGCTTCGGCGACAGCATCACCGCCGGTTACGGGCTGCAAAAGGGCCAGGCCTGGCCCGATGCGCTGCAGCGCAAACTCGACCGCAACGCCTACCAATACAAGGTGGATAACCAGGGAACCAGCGGAGCCACCAGCAAGGATGCAGTCGCCAGCCTGCGCACCGTTCTCGGACTTCATCCCCAGGTGGTGGTCGTGGAGTTCGGAGGCAACGATGGCCTGCGCGGCATACCCCTGGACCAGACGCGGAACAACCTGGATTCGGTTCTTACGTCGCTCGAAAACGCCCACGCCCGGATTCTGCTCGCCGGCATCACCCTTCCGCCCAACTACGGCCCCGACTACATCCACGCCTTCGAAGAGATGTATCGCGACCTGGCCACAAAACATCACACAGCATTCGTTCCCATGATCTACAAGGATCTGGTACGGGTGCCCAACACGATTCAGGCTGACGGCATTCATCCCACGGCCAAGGGCTCCGAAATCATCGCCGACACGCTCTTCCCTGTCCTGAAGCCGCTGCTGAAGAAATGATCGGATCGAGCGCCAAGTGAACCCTGACCCCTGATCCCTGACCCCTGCTTTATCATTTCCATTCGAAACCTCATGCCCGGTTCCCCGCCCAAATCCGCTCAGCACGACTACGAAGGCGACTACCGCCCGGCTTCGTCGGAGAATCCGTTGGCGCATCTTGACCCGGTGAACGTGCGCGTGGAAACCGCCGATTTGGCCTATCTGGTGCAACTGGCGGACGCGCTGAACACCACTTTGGACCTGCAGACCCTCCTCAATCGCACCTCGGAACTGGTGCGCGCCATCATCAATTACCGCATCTTCGCCATCCTCCTTCTGAACGACCGCACCCAGGAACTGCGGGTGCGCTTCCAGATCGGCCACACCAAGGAGATCGAGCGCCTGCGCATTCCTCTTGGCAAGGGGGTGGTGGGCCAGGTGGCGCTCACCCGCCAGGCCATCCTGCTGAACGACGTCTCCACATCGCCCATCTATGTTGCGCAAAATCCCGACGTACGCTCCGAACTGGCCGTCCCCCTGATCGCCAAGAATCGCCTTATCGGCGTCATCGACCTGGAAAGTGAGAAGGCGGGTTATTTCCGGCCGGATCATCTCCACCTGCTCACTCTCACTGCATCGCGCATTGCCCAGGCCATCGAGAATGCGCGCCTGTACGCCCGCGTGTCGCGGCAGGCGCAAACGCTGACTGTTCTCAACGAGATCTCGATGGAGCTGACCTCCATTCTCGATCTCGATTCGCTGATGGAGCGCATCGGGCAACTTCTGCGCCGGCTGATCGATTACCAGATGTTCTCCATCATGCTGCTGGACGAAAAAGGCGAAACGCTCATTACGCGCTATGCCTGGCGCTTCGGCTACGCGCATGCGCCGCGGCGCCGCTTTCCTATTACCAGCGGCCTGGTGGGGGCCTCGGTGCGCGAATGGCGGGTCATCAACGTCCCCGACGTCCGCAAGGATCCACGCTATATCGAAATGAACCCGGAGACGCGGTCGGAGCTGATCGTGCCGCTGTTCTACAAGGGCCGAATCATCGGCGTGCTCGACCTGGAACATACGCGCACCAGCTTCTTCAACGAAGAACACGAGCGGACGCTCACCACCATGGCAGCGCAGATCGCCGTGGCCATTGAGAATGCGCGCCTGTACCAGGCCGTGGCCCACCAGGAACAGCAACTGGAACGCGACATCTCCATGGCGCGCGAAGTACAGTTGCGCCTTTTGCCCGCCACCGCGCCCGCGCACCCCCATGCCGACATGGCGGTGCGTTTTCTGCCCGCGCGCACCATCGGCGGCGACCTCTACGACTTCCTCGATTACGGCCCCAACCAGACGGCCATCGTTCTGGGCGACGTAAGCGGGAAGGCGGCCCCGGCCGCGCTGTTTGCCGCCCTGGTCAGCGGCATCATGCGGTCTGCGGCGCATCAGCAGTTTCAGCCCGCCGCCATGCTGGCCACGCTGAATGATGCGCTGCAGGAACGCCGGGTGGACTCGCAGTACGTCGCCATGCTGTTCGCGGTGTGGAACGACCAGAACCAGACCTTGCAGGTGGCCAACTCCGGCGCCGTGCAACCCATCTTTTGCCGCGGAGGCGAATCGCATCCCATTCGCGCCGAGGGATTTCCGCTGGCCATGTTCCCCGGCGCGACCTACGATGAGTTCTCCGTGGCCACCGAGCCCGGCGACGTGATCGTGTTTGTGTCCGACGGCATTCTCGACGCGGAGAACGAAATGGAAGAGATGTACGGCGACGAGCGGCTGGCGTCGGTGATGTGCGGCCAGCGGGCTCACTCCGCCGACCAGATCGCCGACGCCGTTCTCGCCGATGTGACCCGCTTCCAGAACGGCCACGACCGCTTCGACGATGAGACGATCATCGTGCTGAAAGTGCGGTAAAGCAGGGACTGGATTAGGAGTTAGGGGTTAGTAAGCCCTAATCCCTTCTTCGCAATCTCGCTTGTTAAACTTGAGGCGACCCCATCTTCCCGGAGCCCCCTTGCACACTGCGACCCAAGACCGCATCATCCGCCCGGCACGCAATCTGTACGGCAGCCTGCGCCTGCCGGGAGACAAATCGATCAGCCATCGCTACGGCATGCTGGCCGCTTTTGCCGAGGGCACGTCGCACTTCACCAATTTTTCCACCGGCGCGGATTGCGCATCGACGCTGGCCTGCATGCAGGCCCTGGGCGCCACGGTGAGCAGGCAGAATGACGGGACGGTCGCAGTCACCGGCGTGGGCGGCCGCGTCACGCCGGCGAATGAGCCCCTCGACTGCGGCAATTCCGGATCGACCATGCGCATGATGTCCGGGCTGCTCGCCGCGCAGACGGGCACGTTCACGCTCATCGGCGACGCCTCGCTCTCGCGCCGCCCCATGGAGCGCATCCGCAAGCCGCTCGAACAGATGGGTGCGCGGCTGACGCTCACCGAAGGCCATGCGCCGGTCACCATCGAAGGCGGCCCGCTCTCGCCCATCGATTACACCACGCCGGTGCCCAGCGCCCAGGTAAAGACCTGCGTCCTGCTGGCCGGATTACAAACCTCCGGCGAGACCACCGTGCGCGAATCAGTGCGCACCCGCGATCACAGTGAGCTGGCATTGCGCGCGTTCGGGGCCGACCTGATGCGCACCCTGGATTCGGTATCGATCGCGGGCCCGCAAAAACTGCACGCCATCGACGCCTTTGTCCCCGGCGACATTTCCTCGGCGTCGTTTTTCCTCTGCGCGGCGGGGCTGTTTCGCGGCTCTTCCCTGGTCATCGATTCTCTGGGTTTGAACCCCACGCGCGCCATGCTGCTCGACGTGCTGACCGCGCTCGGGGCGCACATCAGCGTACTCAATCTGGAAGAAAAGAATGCCGAGCTTATCGGTGCAGTGCAGGTGGCGGCACCCGAAGAAGGGCTGGGCTCAACCGAGATCAGCGGCGCCCTGGCCGCGCAACTGATCGATGAGCTGCCGGTGCTGGCCGCCATCGCGCCTTACACGCGCGGCGGCATCCGCATCCGCGACGCGAAAGAACTGCGGGTGAAGGAGTCGGACCGCATCGCCCTGGTCGCGCGTAACCTTCGCGCCATGGGCGCCGAGGTCGAGGAATTCGACGATGGTCTCGATGTTCCCGGAGGCCAGAAGCTGCACGGAGCCGCGATCGATTCCGGCGGGGACCACCGAATCGCGATGGCGTTCAGTGTGGCCGCGCTGCGCGCTGAAGGCGACACGCGGATCGAAGGCGCCGAAGCGGTGGCCATCAGCTTTCCGGAGTTCTTCGACCTGCTGGACCAGGTGGCGGAGCGGTAGCCGCTGGGCAAAGGATGACAATCAATTGAGTAACGCTGCTCTATCGGATCACAGGCCTAGCTTGGACCATAGTGCATCCACCCTAGCCTTGGTCGCCGCGTCCATTTCGATCATGGCGGGCCAGGGGCGGTTGAAGCCTTCGGCTTTCCACTTGCGGGTGGCGTCGATGCCCATCTTGGAGCCATAGTTCGGCAGCCGCGAGGCGTGATCCAGCGAATCAATCGGCCCCATCGTGAACTGGATGTCGCGCTCCGGGTCGATGTTGTTGGCCACCCGCAGCACCACTTCGGCGATATCCTGCACGTCGCAGTCCTCATCCACCACGATGACGCACTTGGTGAACATCGCCTGGCCGAGGGACCAGATGGCGTTCATCACCTTGCGCGCCTGCCCTGGATAGCTCTTGCGAATGGACACCAGCATCAGGTTGTGAAACACCGCCTCGACGGGCAGATGGATATCGACCAGTTCAGGAATTGTCATCTTCATCGCCGGCAGGAAGATGCGCTCCACTGCCTTACCCATCCAAGCATCTTCCATGGGCGGCTTGCCGACGATGGTGGCCGCATAGATGGGATCGCGGCGGTGGGTAATACACGTCAGGTGGAAGACCGGGTACTCGTCGGTCATGGTGTAGAAGCCGGTGTGGTCGCCGAAAGGCCCCTCCGCCCGCAGCTCGTTCAGCTCGACGTAGCCTTCGAGAACAATCTCCGCGTGCGCCGGGACTTCCAGGTCGACGGTTTCGCACTTGACAATTTCCACCGCCTTGCCGCGCAGGAAGCCGGCGATCATGAACTCTTCCACCTCCGGCGGAGCGGGAACGATCGCAGAGAAGGTCGTTGCCGGATCGGTGCCGATGGCCACGGCGACTTCGAATCGCGAGCCCTGCATCTTGCCCAGCGAGACCTGCGGAAGCCCCCCAACCGGGCCGTGGGGAATGGTGACCGCGCCGCCGGCCGACTCGGCCATTGCGGCCACGCGTGCCGATTTCTCGCCTGTCTCGCCGGCACTCCCGGCCGCTGCCGCGCGCAGCGCTTCGCGATAGTGCTCCGCGGCCACCTTCTGCCGCTGCCAGTGCATGCCCGTTGTCTGGCCGTCGTAGACCTGCATGCGATACATGCCGATGTTCCGCTTACCGCTGCGCGGGTCGCGCGTGTGCACGCAGGGAAGGGTGATGAACCGCCCGCCGTCATGCGGCCAGCACTTCAGGATGGGAAAGGCGTTCAGGTCGAAGCCGTCGCGCAGCACGACTTCCTTGCATCGGGCATCGCGCGCGGGAACGGTTTTCGGAAACATGCTGGCCAGGGCGCCGAGTTGCGGAAGCATCTTCAGCTTGTCGAGAAAGCCGCCCTGGGGAGCCTTCACGTTCATCAGCCCGGAGATGCGTCCGGCGACCTCCTCGATCCGCTCGACCCCCAGGGCCATGGCCATGCGCCGCTCGCTGCCGAACTGGTTGATAAAGACCTTGTGGCCGGGATGGCCCTTCAAGTTTTCGAATAGCAGCGCCGGGCCCCCAGGGGGATGGTTTCCTTGAGTCAATGCCGCCGATTCCTTGACCCCTGCCGCCTGACCCCTGATCCCCGCTTTCCCGATCTTCGACACCCGGTCGGTAATCTCCGTGATTTCCAGTTCCGGGGAGACTTCTTCTCGGATCCGCCGCAGTTCGCCGTTCTTCTCCAGGGTCGTGATCCAGTCGCGCAGATCGTCGTAGGCCAATTCCGTAAGCTCCCTCAGGGTTGCGTTTATTCCCCTCTGATACTACGGCTTTGAAACGCTTTGGCTTTGCCTTTCACCTTACTATGTGGCATACTCGCGCGCTGGAGCAGCTACCGGTAATTCAAACCGTGTTGATGCAGGGCCGAATCTGTCCATCGAGAATCTATGCAAAGGAGATCTCCCCCATGAGTCCATCCTCAACCATTCCATGCAGACCCTATTTTCGACGGCGTAGAGTGTATACCTTCGCGGCGCGAGCCGCTCAAGCCAATCCCAACGTAGGTCCCTGGGCCGTGCCCGATCTGTGCGCTGCCTACAACTGGCCGACCGGCCTGGCCGGCGGGGGCGTGATCGCCATCGTGGAATTGGGCGGCGGCTGGGTTCAGTCGGACCTGGACGCGTTTTTCCAGTCCATTAATCAGCCATCCCCGAACATCACCGACGTTTCAGTCGACGGCACAACCAACAGTCCCAACCAGAACATCGGCTCGGCCGACGACCCGGATTACGAGGTGGCGCTCGACATCCAGGTGGCCGCAGCGTCGTATTACGTTGCCACCGGGCAGCCGGCTACCATCCGGATGTACTGGTCGCAGGATATTGCCTCAGCAGTGACGAAGGCCGCCCAGGACGGCTGCGACGTGTGCAGCATCTCGTGGGGGGCCGACGAGGCAGTGTGGGGCACAGCCGCAGCGCAGGCGATGGAGGCCGCGGCGGCCGCAGCCACGGGCGACGGCACCGTGCCGGGCATGGTTGTCTTCGGCGCGGCGGGAGATAACGATTCCGGTGACGGCGGCTCTTCCCCGGCCAACGTCGATGTGCCCGCATCGTGCCCGCATGTGATCGGCTGCGGCGGGACCTTCAAAACCGCGACCGCCGAGACGGTCTGGAACGACAATCCCGGCCAGACGGCAGGCGCAGGAACCGGCGGCGGCTACTCCACCATCTTTCCCGTCCAGGCTTTTCAGATCGGGGCTCCCCCCGCGCCGGCAAACACCCAGTTTGGTTCCGGCAGGATGGTGCCCGACGTGACCGGGGACGCCGACCCGAATACCGGCTACGAGATTGTTGTGCACGGAGCCAGTACCGTGGTGGGCGGAACCAGCGCCGTCGCGCCGTTGTATGCGGGCCTGTTTGCGGCGTTTGGAAACAAACTCGGTTTCGTCACTCCAGCGCTGTGGAAGAATCAGAGCTCCTTCGCCGACATCACCCAGGGAAATAACGGCTATTACAGCGCCGCCCCCGGGCCAGATGCCTGCAGCGGCATTGGCGCGCCGATCGGGACCAAGATCGCTACGCTCTTTGTGGCGGCCGCGGTGGCCTCGGCGTAAACCGCCAGAGCAAAAGTGCGCATGGGCCGTTGCCATTTCCATGTTGGCGCGGCCTGTGCGTTTTCCTCTCCAGGGCTTCCGGCTGCAAAAGTCGCAGCCCGTGCATCGTGATTCCCAGGTCCTCAACCACTCCGGCGACGACCTGTCGCTGGGGACCCCGGAACCGGGACCTCGGGCATCCAGGCAGGTATGTATCAGTTGGTTCCCGCCACCTGGACGAGCCCCTGGCTGGGCATGAACGGCTCGATGGCGTCCATCGGATAGCCGAGCTTTTTCCATTCGTCGAAACCCCCGCGCAGCGGCCGCACGCGCTCGATTCCCAGCTTGTGAAGCCTCATGGCCGTTTTGGCGGCGGTGGCCTCGCTGGGACACGTGCAGTAAAGCACCACGTCGCGGTCGCGCGGAATCTCGTGAACCCGCGCCTCCAGTGCTTCCGGAGAGACATGCAAGGCTCCGGGCAGGGTGAATGGATCCGGAATCAGCTCGAGGGGATGCCGCAGGTCGACGATGTAGACGCGTTCTCCGGCATCGAGCTGGCGCTTCAGTTCTTCCGGCTCCAGGCGGGCCTTGACGAGACGGCTCAACAACCTGCGCCGGCGGTAGAGGCGGGCGATAAAGAACCCGAGGATGCCGATGACGAGAAGCGCTCCGGAAAACCGGCCCACCCAGTTGAACAGGCTCGGGTCGCGCTTCAGGGCGTCTCCGAACAGGCGTCCCGCCGTCAGGAGCGCGGTCATCCAGAGCGTGGCGCCGATCGTGTCGAAGGCCAGGAATGACAGGTAGCCCATGCCGTTCTGGCCGGCGACCGGCGCCGCCAGAGTCGCCAGGCCCGGAATGAACTTGGCATACAGCAGCGTCGTCCCCCGCCGCCGGCCGAACGAATCCTGGGTCTTGCGGACGCAGACGGTGGGTTCCATCGAGAGCTTGCACAGGATCCGGAGCACGTGGTGTCCGTACCGCCGGCCGATGAAGAACCAAGTACTGTCGGAGATCAGGCAGGCGATCAGGCCGGCCAGCAGGGCCACGGTGAAGCTGACCTTCCGGTCGGCCGAGAGAGCCCCGGCCGCCAGAAGAACCGGCGTAGCCGGCAGCGGAATACCCAACTGCTCCACCAGCACCCAGGCGAACAACAGCAAATAACCGTAAGCGAGAAGAACCTGTGTCGGAAGCGCCATGGGAGCTTGACCCCGTTTAAGAAATGATCCAACCGTGAGGATCCATCCTCAAGGGCAGGCAGAGGGGAAGAGGGGAGCCTCAATTTGTGAGATGATCTTCGCTCCAATTCGTTTCAGAAGAGTATCGCTTTCCATTGATCGGAGCGAATTGCTGCCTGGGTGGTTCCACCTTCAATGCGGGTTGGAGGGGGGCATGTCCCACTCGTGCAAATCGCGCACCGACCGGCCGCGGGATATGGAAACGCTGCGTTGGGGACAGATATAGGTCTGACCGCCCAAGGCAGCAATCGGTGACCTGATGCAGGAGGCTCGTGCCGGAAATGCTGTAGAAGAACACAGCAAGAATCGAAAACCCAGGTTATTGGTTCGTACCCTGGGAAGAAGAATTCAGGCTGTCGACTGTAGTCGAGACAGGCCGGAGCGTGGCGGAGGTCTGCGCCTTCTCGGCGAAGTAGTTGTGGTCCCAGAGATTGCGATAGAACGCGCCGGTCAGCTCGGCGGCGCGAGGACCGAACGTCGGCCGTCCGCCCTCGAGGAAAAAGACCGTCACCAGGCTGCCCACAGGGGAGTCAGAGTAAGAGGCAAACCAGCCGAAGCGAGTGCCCAGGTTCGAGCAGGTTCCGGTCTTGCCAAAGACCGGGAGCTCGGTAAAGCTGGCCCTGAGGCTGCGGGCGGTACCGTATTCGACGGCTCCGGCCATGCCATCCTGCAGGTCGGGGACAAAGCGGGCAATGTCGAGGGTGCGCTTGACGCGAGGCTCGAAACTGGTAACTTCTTCGGCGGTGCCGGGGTGCTGCAGGTAGTAGAGCGTTCCGCCGTTGGCGATCGCCGCGACATAGGCGCCCAGTTGGAGGGGCGTCATCGAGACACCCTGGCCGAAGCTGCACATTTTGCCCTACGCCGCCTTCCGACTCCGGAATGGCCTGGTCGGGATAAACGCCCAGCTGTTCGCCGGCGATGTTGTACCCCGCCAGTTCGCCCAGGCCGAACTGGTTGGCGTAGTGGCGAACGCGCTCAAACCCCAGTTCGCGGCCCAGTTCCTCGAAGTAGAGGTTGTTGCTCTTGGCCAGCGCCTGGGTCATGTTCATGCGGAAACCCGGCAACTGGACCATGGTGTCGCGGGTAACCAGGCCTTCAGACAAAGCCGCCATGGCCACGGTGAGCTTGATGGTGGAGCAGGGCTCGGCGCCGGGCGAGAGAGCCAGCTTCTGGTTGACCATGGCCAGGATGCGGCCATTGGAGGGGTCGATGACCACCGCTGTGCCGTTCATGTCGCCGAGAGCGTCAATGGCGGCCTGGCGAACGATCGGGTCTTCGCCGGCAGTCACGTCTTCGGCCACGATGTCCCCATGGGCAAACGAGCTGGCCGTGAAACGCTCGTAATAGTGATGCCGGCGGACGCTCAGCCGGGCGCGGCGCACCGTGCTTGTTGAGCCGGAAAGCTGCTGTGAGCTATGGCTTACGACGCGGACTGAGGCGGTTCCGGCAGCCGCTGCACGCTTGACGGCGTGACGCGCATGAACCAGGTGCCCGGTCTTGGTGTGATGCAGGGAATGAGTGGCATTCGCGGCAAAGCCGGGGGCACTCAGTCCAGCCAAGGCAAGGCTCGTGAGCACAACACAAGGCAATCTCATCCAGCCAACTAACCTCTCACCAATGGAACTTGCCATGCGTCTGCTCTCGCAAACCGCGGAGCAGGAAGCGCACTTCTTGCCTCTAAAGTCCATCGCCTGGCTTAGATCCACCCGTAAAATGATCCACCCGGAAAATGACGGAATCAGTACAAAAACACCGTGGTCCCAAGGGTAGCATCCACAACGCAGAACTTAAGTTGAAACTATACAGCCAGAATGCCCGAGAACTATCCCAAAACCATGTGATGCGGAGCACACTTTAGTTTCGGGCAGTGAATCAGGCCCGGTTCCGGTGAATGAACGACCTTCGATTCCCATTATGGAACGTAAGTGGCTGTTTCTCAAAGGACCAATTTGCCCTGAATCAATGTATTCCTTCCAGGCTTTGGGACCAGGCGCGCAAAGTCCGCAAAGCGCGGCGCGAGATCGTATCCCCCGGCGCAAGGGGTGGCGGCGAGTGGATAAGGCAGGTCCATCCCGCAAAAGGCGAGAGAAAGTCATGGCACCCTGTCGAAGATCACCACCGCCCAGAATGACGCACCACACTAGAACTGCAGCCGGCGCATAAACGCCGGGACGTCCAAGTCGCGCTCGCTCTCCTGGGGCTGCCCTGTGAAGAGCTGGCTGACCGTGGCCGGAACGGCGTTCTGAGCCGGCGACGGATCAGGGACGTGATCCCGCACCGACGCCGCATATTGCGCCTCCTCGGAGATTTCGGCGAACTTGGGCCGGGCGCCGACACCGACGAGTTCCGGCTCGGGTTCGATCTCCGGAGCGGGGGTAACCGTGACTCTGGGCGTTGCCGGCCGGACAGGCTCAGGATCTTCGTCCTCGCTCAAAAAGCGGGGCGGAGGAGGAGGCGCCGGAGGTTCCACCACCGGGATCGGCCTGGCTGACGCGGCTGACCCGGGCTCGGCCATCCAGGTTTCCGCCGCCATCACCGGCACGGAAATGACGGGCCCTTCCTCGACGTTGAGCATGCGGGCGCGGCGCTCCGGCATCTGGTCGCGGAACCCCGTGGCGATCACGGTGATTTTGACTTCGTCGCCCATCTGCTCGTCGAGAACCGCGCCGAAGATGATGTTGGCGTCTTCGTGGGCGGCGCTCTGGATGAGCGAAGAGGCGGCGTTGACCTCGGAGAGCCGGATCTTGCTGGAGCCGGTGATATTAATGAGGATGCCGCGCGCGCCATCGATGGCGCCGGCTTCGAGCAGCGGCGATGCCATGGCCGCCTGGGCGGCTTCGATGGCGCGATTCTCGCCCGCGCGCACGGCGGTGCCCATCATGGCGTGACCCATGCCCGCCATGGTGGTCTTCACGTCGGCAAAGTCGCGGTTGATGATGCCGGGAATGGTGATGATATCCGAGATGCCCTGCACGCCCTGGCGGAGCACGTCGTCGGCAATTCTGAAGCTCTCGAAAAACCCCGCGTCCTTGGCCACCGCGAGCAGCTTTTCATTGGGAATCACGATCATCGTATCGACGCTTTCGAGCAGTTCTCTCTGACCTCGCTCCGCCTGCTGCATGCGGCGCTTGCCTTCGAATGCAAACGGAAGCGTAATTACGGCCACGGTAAGGATGCCCATTTCGCTGGCCAGGGAGGCGATCACCGGCGCAGCTCCGGTGCCCGTGCCGCCGCCCAGCCCGGCGGTGACGAACACCATGTCGGCGCCCTCCAGGGCTTCGATAATTTTTTCCGAGTCTTCCAGCGCCGCTCTCCGCCCCACGTCCGGGTTGGCGCCAGCGCCGAGGCCGGAGGTAAGCCGCACCCCGAGCTGGAGCTTGACCGGCGCCTGGCAGTGCTTGAGCGCCTGGACGTCGGTGTTGGCCGCGATGAACTCGACGCCCTCCATCTTCGCCTGGATCATGCGGTTCACGGCATTGCCTCCGCCGCCGCCCACGCCGATCACCTTGATGTTGGCGCCGCGGGGGACTTCATCGTGAAAGTGAATGCGCATTTCTCCGGGCTGTTGGACCAACTGCTCCATGGCGGCCTCCTCGGCTGGATTCGAAACCTGGTTAGACTCGGTGATGGACATGTCTTCGAAAAACCTCAATAACTCGATGCAAAAATGGCGCGCAGCTTGGCGCGCAGTCCGTTGTTTTCCGCGTCGCGCAGAACACGGGTGCGATGCGCATAGAGCAGCATGCCGATGATGGTGGAGTACATGGGCGAGGCCAGTTCGCCCGGCATGTTGGAAAGGCGTACGGGCATGCCGGTGCGCGCCGAGACGCGCAACTGGCTTTCGGCCTGGTCGAGCATGCCTGGGAGCATGGCGCCTCCGCCGGTAAGAACGCAGCCGGCGCCCAGCGCCTGCAGCACCGCGCCCTGGCGGAGACTCTCGCGCACGTAGAGAAAGAGTTCGCGGGAGCGCGCCTCGAGGACCTCGGCGACACGCCGCAGCGAAAGCATCTCCGGCTGGGTAGTCGTGATTTCGATCTCCGCGTCCTGCGGCACGGCGGTAACCACCGAGTGGCCGTATTGGCGTTTCAGCTCCTCAGCCTGCGCCACCGGCAGGTGCAGGCAGATTGCCAGGTCGTTGGTGAAGTGCGCGCCGCCGATGGCGACCGCGGCGGTGTGGGCGACAGCGCCCTCGAAAAAAACCACCAGGTCGGTGGAGTGCGCGCCGATATTCAGCAGGCATACGCCCAGTTCGCGCTCGTCGGCCGAAAGCGTGGCTTCGGCCGCGGCGACGGACTCCAGCACGGCCTCCGTGACTTCGAGGCCGGCGCGATTGGCGCACGTGACGGTGCTTTGAAAGGCGCTGCCCGAGCAGGTGGCGATGTGCAGGTCCACTTCCAGGCGCGCGCCGATCATGCCGATGGGGTCGAAGATCCCGGGCTGATCGTCGACGATGAACTGGCGCGGAAGCAGGTGGAGGATTTCGCGATCGGGAGGACGCTCGACGGCGCGGGCGCGCTCGACGGCGGTCTTTACGTCTTCGCGCGTGATCTCGCGCATGCGGCTGCCGAGGTCGAATCCGCCGTTGGTGTTGACGCCGGAGATGTGCGGGCCGCCGACACCCACCACGCATTCGTCGATGTTGGCCCGCGCTAAACGCTCAGCGTGCTCACTGGCGGCTTTGACCACCTTCGCCGCCGGACCCAGTTCGGCGATGAGGCCTTTACGCATGCCCGCCGAATCCACCACGGCGTGGCCGCGGTAGCGCAGGGCGCCTTCATTCACGTCAGCGGCCAGAACCCGCGTCGACATGCTGCCAATGTCGAGCGCGACGATCAGGTTGTCCTGCTTCTGGCTCATGGTCGCTATTCGGTGCACTCCGTACAAACGGGTTCGGGTTGCCGGTGCGTCATCCGCGAGGCGAGATCCTGGTTGACCCGGTGGCGATCTGACGACCGGGGCCGAAACCTGCGTCACGTTTCTGTGGAATGTCCGCACGCTTTTTTTCCCTCGTCTTGCGGGACTTTGGTTTTGCCGGAGTCTTGTGAGGCGCGGCTTTGGTTGACGGATCGGCCCTGACGCCCGGCGATGGCTTCGCCGGCGCCTTGCCGTCCGAAAGCTGCGGCGGCTCCGAAGTGGGCTTGCCGTCGTCGGTGGTGGTTTTGGGACTGCCCGCTCCCGGCATCATCTCCAGAACGACCTGCTGCTCGTAGCGCAGATCGACCGAGGCCAGCCGCGGGTACTGCTGGCGCCATTCCGCGATGTGCGCCTTGTAACGCTGGTAGCGGATGAGGAACTGGTCGTCGCCGAAGTGGGCGAGGATGTCGGTGCCCTGCTCGGGCATCATCACGCGGGCGTCTTCCGGATCGGTGAGATCGATTTCCGAGATCTGCTCGGAAAGATGCTGGCTGGTGCTGTCGAGTTCGTTGATCAGGCGGCCATACACGGCCATGCGGGCCCTGCGCGAAGCCAATGGATCGCCACCGTCAATGCCCGTGACTACCGGGAATGAGTAGTGGTGCCTGGTCATGGACGACGGCGACATCCCAAGCAGCACGCCGTTGGCGTCCACCAGGCCGATCTGCGCGCCATGACGCACAAACGCCACCGGACGCCGCTCGACCACCGCGATCCGCAACTGATCGGGCAGGACCCGCATCACCGTGGCCTTCTCGATCCAGGGAATCTTCTCCAGCTGTTTGCGCCGGTCGTTGAGGGGAACAAAGAAGACGTTGCGGCCCACATCTTCGCCGAAGACGGGAAGAACGTCGGAGCGCGTGATTTCACTCAGGCCTGTGGTTTCAATGCTGCCGGTGCCCACGATGCGGAACCGCCCGTCTTGCTCCAGGTAGGTCTTGAAGACGTAGAAACCCGTCAGGAGAATTCCCGTGGCGGTCAGGACTCCGGAGGCAAGAAAGATGCGGCCCCACTTGGTGGCTGGACGCCACCACGTACCGCGGCGAGGTTCGTCAAAGCGCTGACGGCCGGAACGCGGGAACTCATCGTCGTCCTCGGGATCGGCCGCCGAAGGCGACATTCCGGGTAGATTTCGGCCGGTCGGCGACATTGACGGACGCGTGACCTGTTGCACCCGGCGGACAGGGGAGTCCGCCGACGCCTCGTCGTCCCAGGGGAGAAGACGGTTTTTCGAACTGCGTTGAATGGGCACGCCTGATTTAGTCGAGAGAATCGCCAGCTTCAATTATGGGATGGATGGGAGTGGATTTCTCCCCATGGGCAAGAGGGGGAACCCGGGGGGTAAACCGCCGAAGGGAACAGGGATCAGGGATCAGGGGTCAGGGAACAGGGGTCAGGCCGGGAGGGTGTCGGACAATAAGGAGAGTCGGCCCACGTCGGGAGGCGGCGGATGATGCGGTTCGGAGGAGTCGGACGAGTACTGGCAGGCGCCGGTGTCTTTGTCCTGATGTGGGTTGGAAGCGATGCGGGACGTGCACAGGAACGTAACGGAGCCGAGATAATCCGCCGCATCGACGATGCAACCTTGACGCGGCACGAGGCGATCCTCGGATATACGGTGCGCGAGCATTATTCCGTTTTTCGGGGAGCGGACCAGGCCCATCCGGCGGCCGAGATGACGGTCGAGACGACATACAAGAAGGACGCCGGCAAGAATTATTCCGTGGTTTCTCAAAGCGGATCGGCGATCATACGGCGATTCGAT
>CAVPNO010000097.1:0-62636 GCA_963706455.1 uncultured Acidobacteriota bacterium
ACGTTAGAGCCGGTCACACCGGTGCCTAGATCGGTGAAGCTGACCTATTCAGACGAGCGGAATCGTAGGCGTTATCACCGATCAGACGCTCTATCGGTTCGGCGACGAAGAGCTCCGACAGTGTCTACTGGACGAGGGTTACCTCGTGTTGCAGACCTGCACAGACTGCGACCGGCAGACCACCGGCATTATCCCCAGGACTTGATACGATAAGCACGCACCGAAATTAGGCACATCGTAGCTCTGCCGGCCCCAGAATCTAGTGGTAAGGCTTGCTGGTGCGCCCTGTTGTTCAAGTATTTGTCCGCAAAGCGGTAACCATCACATTCGTAACTTTTCCTTCCGATGCAACTGTTGGGGGTCGAACTGCACTCCTTTCTTCCAAGAAGCTTGAGCATCTTTGGTGAAGACGGCTTTCCATCTCTGGGATTCTCTCCGCTGGTGGGTGGTCGGGTTCTGGAGATGCTCGGTTCGAGGGTGAGTATCAGTCAATCAGATCGGCCCCGTGTGCTTCGGCACCCAGTCACACATTGCACGCTATGCCCCCGGATAAACAGAAATAGCCATAGGCCACGAGCCTCGGATAGAACCATGGTTGCCTGGGGTGGCAACCAGACGCTTGCCGCCTCTCTCAAACTCGATCGTATCCAACGAAAAAACAAAAGAACCCACTTGACTCCAACCGGCCTTCTCATGGAAGGCCATTACACTTGTAACCCTACGGTTACGAGTGAACTGGGCATATTACGCCAGCATGGTTGACTCGCTCGCCTCTGCAAACTAGCATCTCGGCGTTATGCCGTGATCGGACGTTCGTATCGTCGAAGGAGGACTGTATGCGTCGACAACTTGTGCTCAAGGTCGTGCTAGTCGTGGTGGGGCTGATCTTTCTGGCCGGCGTCTATCCCCTGGTTACGTCCGTACGGCAAGGCTGGCAAGCGAATAAGGAGGACGCTGAGCCGATGGGAATCAGTCTCTATGTTATGCAGGGAATTTTCTTGCTGCTAGCGGCTCGTGATCCGGCGGCGAATCGCGGCGTGGTCACCTTCGCAGCCTGGTTGAACATTGCGCACGCCGCCGTGATGACGGTTATGGCTATTCATCTTCCGAATGAGCGCCAAGACCTTCTCATCGCGTCAGGCGTGTTCGCTCTCATAGGTGTGGGGCTCATTGCGCTATTACCAGCGAAGCAATCTTCCAGCGGGCTGTTCACACAGCTGCATCTAGCGCTCTTTGTCCTTGCCGATCATTGCCTACCTCCACCGAGGCTCAGCGAAAGGGTGGCTTACCTCGAAGTCAGCCAGCGGGTCAGGCTGAATCCAGCGACAGATGCGGCCGAAAAGATCGGGTTGAGCACTGTTCTGCTCGTTGGCCGCCTTGGACGACAAGCAACAGCGACTGATGAGTCGCAGCCAGCATCCCACCCACAGACGACACCGGCGCATAACCACGGACTCTGAGTCCACCGGCCATGAGCCGACGCGCTTGAAGTGATCTAATTGTTGCCGCTACGGGAACAAGAGTACCCTGTTTATAGCCGACATAGAGACCTCCGGGTTCTGTGATCGGTTAGGCTCTGCATCCCGCCTGAACCCGATGCAGAGCCGCTGCTAGAGCGCGGCTGTACCGCTGCGCTTGCCTCTGCGTCGTCAACCGCAAGCTATTGAAAACATGGCGGAGAGAGTGGGATTCGATTTTCGCCATCTAGCGCAAATCGTGGTGAGAACTAGACATAGCGATAATATCCGCTGTTTATGCGGGTTTCAAGAACTTTCTTGATTTTGGGTCTGTTGCCTCCCAAGACCTCGGACGACCTATTTTGACCAAAAAAATGGTATCACTAGTATCACTCTCGTGCCGGAGAATGGGTTCCTCTCCGCCTCGTTTCCGACCTCGTCAATCCTGTCACAAAACACGCAGGGGCGGAAAGTGGGAGCCTCTCACCATTTCATCCGCAAATCAACCGGTGCCTTGGCACGCCGGGACTGTCCAGCAGGCACGAAGACTAGACCTAGCTCTTTTGCCGCCGGTATTTCACCGAAAATGCGAGCGATAGGCAACCGGGCTCGTGTTAAGACGGTGCCGGAAATGGTGCCGTAGGGTCGGAGCCGAACCGAAGCCTGTGTCATACGCTATCTCGTCGACGCTCCGAGCGGTTTTCTCCAACATCTGTTTTGCACGGGCGAGCCGCAACCCGATGAGCCATTCGATGGGCGAAGTTGCAACTTCCTCCGCGAATCGGCGCGACAAGGTTCTCTTGCTCATCCCCGCCTCCTTCGCGAGGCGTTGCACCGAGAGTTTTTCACCAAGATGACTCTGGGTCCATTCAAGCAGTTTGGCCAACCATGGGCGATTTTCTTTGGGTACAGCCCGGTCGACAAACTGCGCCTGGCCACCATCACGGTGCGGGTACACAACCAGCCGACGTGCAACCTGGCTCGCCACGCTTTCGCCGAAGTCCTTGCGTACGATGTGCAGGCATAGGTCGATGCCAGCAGCACTTCCCGCCGAGGTGAGCAGGTCGCCTTCGTCAACGTACAGCACGTCCGGCTCTACCCTAATGCGGGGATACATCTGTGCCAGTTGCTGCGCGTAGCGCCAATGCGTCGTCGCACGCCGTCCGTCCAAAAGCCCTGTTGCGGCGAGCACGAAGGCTCCGGAGCAGATCGAAACCAACCTTGCGCCTCGCCCATGCGCCCTCCGCAAGATTCGCAAAAGTCGCTCTGGCGGTTGTTCTTCTGTTCGCCAGCCCGGAATCACAATCGTCCCAGCCCGCGAAAGTGCATCGATTCCATGACGGCATGTAATCGTCAAACCGCCGGTTGTGGCGAGCGGGCCTGTCTCCAGGGCGCATACCTTGAATCGATACCATTCGGAAAACTCCGGTCGCGGTAACCCGAATAGCTCGACCACAATTCCGAGCTCGAATGTTGCCGTACCGCCATAAGCGAGAACTGCCACGTCTCGCTGGAACAATCTGACTTGCGATGCCCTTGTGCGTGCGGCTTGCCCTGCTGCAGTCATGGCACGATTTTAACGTATATTGACAGTACTGCCGCTTGTTCGTTCAGCCGAATACTGGCACATTAACGCCAGGAGGGCCTCATTTTATGCCCGCACTTCAAAAGGAAGTTTCCAACGTCTCTAGTTTCGCCCCAGCATCTCCCGCCGATGCCGTTGCACACTTCTCACGGCTCCTGTCATTGGAGACCGACTGCTGGGACGTGCACGAAGCGATGGAGGGTGAGAAAGCGGATTTTGTACTGCTGGACGTTCGCGGCCCGCAGTCGTATGCCGTTGGACATGTTCCAGGCGCGGTGAATCTCCCGCATGGTCGTATTAGCGCGCGGAACCTCGCTTCTTATTCCGAAGACAGGCTCTTCGTTGTGTATTGCGATGGCCCACATTGTAACGGGGCCGACCGGGCGGCTCTCAATCTTGCGAGACTTGGTCGCCGGGTTAAGAAGATGATCGGAGGCATCGAGGGCTGGAAAGATGAAGGCTTTAAGCTCACGGAAAACGGCACCGCTGAAAATGGCACGACGGAAAATGACGATTCGTCCGCTTCGCTGTGATTAGATTGCGAGTCTTGTCCATCTTTGCGGTGAGCACCCGCTTATGAGAAGGCCGACTGCGCGCCTGAAAGGCAAGAGTGAGCCTTTGCGACGCGCAATGACAAATAGGCGAGTGCGGCGGTACTTGCCACTCTGCGGATCGCGTTACCATTGGGCCGGTTCCGTAATCAACCTGGGCTTCTTCGCCGGGTGCGGTAAATATGACAGCGCGGGCTGACTGCGAGGAACGGCTACGAAGCTTGTGTGCAAAGCGCTTGACGCTCTTGTATCCGTGGGCAAACCGTGATCGGTAATCAGGTCCTGCCAAATCGCTTTGGCGTTGCGCCCGCGATTCAGGCCCGATTCGATCGAGTCCCGGTAGTACGTCTTTGTAGATTCGAGAAGTTGCAAAGGAAGGAGTTGATTATGACGCCGGCGCAACCAGGACTAGAGGTGTCGGCCCCAAGGACTTACCGCGAAAAGCTGTTCAACTTGTTGGCTGGCAGGGACCCGATCGAGGTGTTAGGACAGACGGCATCCACCCTGGCCGATATTGTGGCCAAACATCCGGCGGAAGTCCTGCGCGGGCGAGCAATTCAAGGGAAATGGACTCCGAACGAAATCATCGGCCATCTCACCGATAGCGAATGGGTTTATGGATATCGCCTCAGGTTGATCCTTGGCGAGGACGAGCCAGCTATTCTGGGCTTCAAGCAGGATGCTTGGGTAGCCTCCCTGCGCCACAATGAAATAGAGCCGTCCGAACTTGTCGAAATATTTCGGATGCTGCGCGTACTTAATTTGTCTGTGTGGAAACGAATGTCACCAGAGGACTTGCAACGCAGCGGGCAGCACAATGAGCGTGGCGCGGAGTCCTTGGCCGCGATGCTACAACTGCTGGCCGGTCACGACCTTTCTCACCTGCATCAGATCAGTCGTTATATTCGAGCCCTTGAGTCGCGGGGCTAGCGCTGCCGCGACTGCATGCCGTCGAGTCGCCCACTTGGAGTGCATTGGGACGTGCAGTCGCCTATGCTGAGACTGGTCAGAGCGGCGTTGCAGATATTGCTCACTCCTGGTCGGCTTGTGCGAATCGATCGCAGAAACTCCTGGATAACACTCTACTCGGAAGTTGGGATGAGACTAGCTCACCCAGACAGGCATACGGCTTACATTCCAACAGTTGCCTCAAACCCCGATCAGGCATGCTTCTTCGCTTCTGAAACAGACAGTGCGCGAATTGTGCTCCTGATTCGGAATCGCGTAGGACCGGCGCGTGGATTCCACCGGAGGCAAGTGAAGGCACGAACAAAGGGGTTGGTGAGCGCGGAAGGAATCGAATCCGCAAAGGAACCTAGTTTAAAAACATACAGAGCGACAGATGACACGCAAGTCCACAGTAAGCACTCTTAAATCAGCTTAACACCACGCAAACAGCACGCACAAACAACCCACTTCCTCGGCCATCAGTCTCGATTTACCCGCTTTAATCCGGAGGCTCGACGTTGAGTTCTTTCCGGTTCTTAAAAAGCATAGTAAGGAGCGATGAATAGAGGGCACCGTAAAGATACTCTTGTGAGGCGTCGCTACCGCTCTCGCGCCTCTGCGTCAGGATGCTAGAAGGGCCTGCTTTCGGTGGCCACCCCCACTCCCGGCTGCCAGGACGTCTCCTCGTGCCTTACCTCGATCTGGGAAACCCAAAAACCCCGGGGAATCGAGATCGTATAAAGGGTCCAAGGAGTAATGGTCCATCTGTTGCTATTGGGCCAACGAACAACGCCGCTCTGTTAGCCAGACCAGGGCTAAGCAGCCCACTTACAGTGCCCACATTCGGACAAAGCCCATATTGAGGCACGCTGAGCGTCTCGCGCCAGGCCCATGTCCGCCAATCGGAAGCAGTTAGCACTTCGGCGGTTGGCACTCAAGGTGCCGCTGGTAAGGATCACGCGGCGAAGTGTCAGGCCCGGGACGAGGGTCTATGACTGAACCCTGTTGGCGGTCCCTGCAAACGCCGATAAAACGGTCGCTTCAACCAGGCCGGCCTTTAAGCAAACGGGCCGACCCCAGCGGGGTAGAAAAGAACGATGGGCAAGAATTCCAAAAACAAGAAGAAACAAAAATCAAGCCTCGACAGCAACACTCAACAGTCTGGCGTCAACGGCCAACCGAAGATCGGCAAAAATGAGTATGAGGAAGAGATTTTCAAGCTACAAGTTGGGTTGGTAAAGCTCCAGGACTGGGTCAAGGCGACCAACGCCCGCATTGTGATCATTTTCGAAGGACGAGACGCTGCCGGCAAAGGCGGAATGATCAAGCGCGTCATGGAGCGTGTGAGCCCGCGCATCTTTCGCGTGGTAGCCCTCCCCTCGCCGACCGAGAGACAGAAGACGCAGCTCCCTGCCCAGCGCTACGTTGAACAACTGCCCGCCGGAGGTGAAGTCGTCATCTTCGACAGGAGTTGGTATAACCGCGCCGGTGTTGAGTATGTGATGGGCTTTTGTACCGAGGAAGAGCACAGGGAATTTCTCAGAGACTGTCCCATCTTCGAGGGCTTTCTGGTCAGCCAGGGCATCATCCTTCTGAAGTACTGGCTCGAAGTATCGGAAAAGGAACAGCACAAGCGGTTCCTGGCGCGAATTCAAGATCCTACCAAGCGCTGGAAGCTGAGTCCGATGGACCTGGAATCGCACTGCCGGTGGTACGACTACTCACGCGCCCGGGATGCGATGCTTGCAGCCACGGATACAGCCGCGTCGCCCTGGTACATCGTTCCGTCAGACGACAAAAAGCGTGCCCGCCTGAACTGCATTGCGCACATACTCAGCAGTATCCCGTACGAGGAGATTCCTTATACGCCTCCCAAGCTTCCGCCAAGGCAAAAGCCGAAAGGGTACGTAGAGCCGAGGCACAAGCATCGAACCGTCCCGCAGCTCTGGTAGGCCGGCACCATGTCAGAGCATCGGCGGTTTCGTCTCATACCCGAGTGGCTGCTCTCATACCGTGCGGATTGGCTGCGGCCCGACATCGTCGCGGGGCTGACTACCGGAGCGGTAATCATTCCCAAGGCGATGGCATATGCCATGATGGCCGGGTTGCCGGTGCAGGTAGGCCTCTATACCGCCTTGGTGCCGATGGTGATCTACGCGGTGCTCGGGAGCTCGCGAGCGCTCAGCGTCAGCACGACCACAACGGTCGCGATCCTGACCGCTGCTCAGTTGGGGCAGGTCGTGCCCAACGGCAACCCCGCAGCCCTGCTGAGAGCCTCAGCGACGTTGACGCTGTTGGTGGGAGCCGCGCTTTTGCTGGCGTGCCTGCTGCGTCTGGGAATCGTGGCGAACTTTATTTCCGAGCCGGTGCTCGTCGGTTTCAGGGCCGGCATCGGGCTGGTCATTGTCGTGGACCAGATCCCGAAGATCCTTGGCATCCACTTCGCAAGAGGCACATTCGTCCGTAACGTCCTGTTAATCGTTCACACCCTTCCAAGAACGTCGTTAGCGACGCTGGCCGTCGGGCTCACGATAATCGTGTTTCTGCTGAGCCTGGAGCGCTTCCTGCCGAAACTGCCAGCGCCGTTACTGGCGGTAGCTGCTGCGATAGCGGGCGCGTTTTTGTTGAATTTGCAACACCGGGGCGTCGAATTGGTGGGTCACATCCCGCCAGGAGTGCCCTCGCTGGTAAAACCAGACATTTCGTTCATAACCATGCTATGGCCCGGCGCATTAGGAATTGCCTTGATGAGCTTCACGGAGACGGTTGCGGCAGGTCGAGCCTTCGCGCGAAATGGCGAGCCGGCGCCGCGAGCCGGCAGGGAACTGCTGGCAACTGGGCTCGCCAATGTCGGAGGCGCGCTCCTGGGTGCGATGCCGGGCGGCGGCGGCACAACGCAAACGGCGGTCAACGTCCGGGCGGGATCTCGCACGCAACTCGCCGAGATGGTCACCGCGGCGATGGCACTGATTACAACCCTGTTCCTCGCTCCACTCGTTGCGATGATGCCGCAATCCGCATTGGCGGCGCTCGTGATTGTGTATTCCTTCGGACTCATTAAGCCGCTCGAGTTTCATGAGATTCTCAACATTCGCAGGACCGAATTTTCTTGGGCGATCGTGGCGTTCGCAGGGGTCGTGCTCCTCGGAACCCTACAGGGAATCGTCGTAGCCATAATCGTTTCCCTGCTCACACTGGCGTACCACGTAGCCGATCCTCCGGTGTATGTCCTGCGGCGCAAACCCGGAACCAACGTATTCCGGCCGCAATCGCCGGAACATCCCGAGGATGAAAGTTTTCCTGGCCTTCTGCTGCTGAGGCCGGAAGGCCCAATTTTCTTTGCCAATGCGGCACAGATCGCACACAAGATTGAGCCACTGGTCAGGGAGACGCAACCGAAGGTCGTCGCGGTGGACGCTAGTGGAGTTCTCGACCTGGAGTACACCGCGCTCAAAATGTTCGCACAAGTTGCGGAGCGGCAGAGTCAACACGGCATTCAACTGTGGCTGATTGGTATGAATCCCGGAGTCTTGACGGTTGTACAACGATCACCGCTGGGACAGATCCTGCGACGTGAAGGCATGCATTTTAATCTGGAGATTGCCGTTAGACGCTATCTAAGTAATGCATTCGTGCGCGAGCAGCCTTGAGTTACGGCATGTTCGAGCTGATGCAGTGTTTCAGAGAGAGTAAGTTCAATTATCCATAAGCGCCGAGCTGATATTGGTGTCAATCTACAGCATTTAGGATGGTGCCGAGAGGGGAGTCTATTGCCGCTATTCTCAAGTACTACGGGGCCGGCCTGGACGAGAGAGTCACCACGGTATAGTGCTCGATTCGGTCCAACATGAACTCGCAGACGCTCCCGTGCAGGGAGAGGCCCGCGAATTTAGGCTGGGCCGTGTCCGGCGAAAGGACCTTTACTTTCCAGCGGCTCAGGTCCTTGGTTTCTCTCAGATCGACCAGCCCGCTCAGATCCAGGCGGACTTTGACGTTCTCTGCCGGAGCGTGGTGATCGTAGTTGAGCAAGTGAAGAATAAAAGTCCGACCGTCGGGTTTTCGAGTCAGCTGGCCCAGCACGTAACCGCGCGGCTCCAGGCTGAGGCGAGGCCCTCCGGCTGCGGCTTCGGAACGTCCCACGCTTCCCGACTTAGACTTTCCGGCCCTGATGATGACGCCCCCGCCAGCGGTGAACGCATCCAACCGGGCCTTTTGCTGGGCGCTGAGCTTGGGCAGCTGAGTCGGCATCACCAACACCTTGAACCGGTCCAGGGGGACTCCCTTGTCCAGGTGTGCGAGCACTTTGGTCTCGAAGAAGACGTTCTGCTTTAGGAATTCGTTGGCCAGCGGGTTGTGTGGCTCCGCTGAGATCAAGGCGATCTGCGCCACCGGCTCCGCCTGGTGATACAGCTCCTGATGCTCGACCAGGAACTGGTTGTATTGCGCGATGGCCCTCCAGGCCTCCTGGGCCTCCGGTTCGCCCTTGATCAGCGCGGAGAGGAATCGGCCCTCGATGTTGCGCGACGTGGCTGCGCCAAACGCATAGGCCTCGGCGATGGAAAGTTTCTGCTCGGCCGGGCTGGGGATGCAGCGTTCACGCGGGCCGCAGTGGTACAGGTCGTTCTCATACATCAGGGGTTGCCAAAACTGCTTCTCGCCGTTCAGGAATTTGATCTTGCGCGCGTTGTCCACCTGCCACTGGCCGTTCCATACCCCCGGAGTGTCCTTGCCGTCCTCCTCCCAGATCACCTCGTTCATGTCGTTCATTGCAAACCGGTCCGGCTCGATATGGATATTCGCTTCAACCATGACCTTGGGCCGGTCGGTTTCCTGCGCCTTCCGCTCCGCCATCCGCTGGGTATCGTCGAGCAACTGGGCCAGGCCGTCGTTGTAACCGATCATGTTGTCCCAAACGATCGCGTCCACTCCGGCATCCACCGCCAGCTCCGCCTTCTTCAAGAGATAGGCCCGCCAGCCGGGCTTGCGCGAGTCGGCCAGCCGACGCTTCCAGGAGATTTGCAGATCGGCCTTGGTCGGGCCAGCGTAGAACATGGGGACACCGTGCATCCACAGGCCGTACTTTTTTGTCTCCGGGTCGTCGCGGTAGGCGCTCTTGTGGAACATGTTGGAAGCCGACAGGTAAGCCGAGACGTGGATGCCGTTCGCATGGCAGCGGGCGATTACCTTTTTCAGGTTCTCCCGGTTCTCGTCCTCGTCCTTCAGCGACCAGCCGTTGCTCCAGGTGACCCAGATCCAGCTGAACTCCGCCTGCTTGAGCAAGCCGAGCATTTGGTCGAAATCGCGGTCATAGAGGTGGGTCAGCACGTCCTTTTCGTCGGCGCTGAACTTATTGCCCCACCAGGTCCGCTGGGCCTTCCAGCTCTCAATTTGTCCGCCGTCCAGCCGGATGAAACGAAAATTCCCCTGCTCGGCCCAGGGCGGCACATCCTCCGCCTTGGCGTGATACAGTTTTGGCGCCGGCTGAAAAGCCTGGGCGGAGCAGAGCAGCAGAAACGCGGAGACCAAACCAAGCCGTACAATGCCTTTTCCCATTCGGAAACGTTGCATGGTTCTCTTCCTACGAAAAGACCAAGGCCCGGCACTCGCCATCATGGGACGCAACTGGCGGCACTTGCATCAATAAAGTCCTGCTTTCATTCTTGCATGGCAAGGAAGCAACTTTCGCATTTCTCAATCGAGAGGGACACGGGTTCGAACTTGAGTGCGAGACTTACTTCTGAGGCAAGCGATCAGGCTGCGTGTTATCAATGGCAGCCTGGTTATCCGACGTCAAGGTCCGCGTTCTCTTCGACTCGGGCGAGACCTCTCTGAGCGAGCGGTTGGTCGACTGCTAACTCAATGGCCGACTGCGTGTGACAAGAGTTGCCAGGTTTTTTGCCTTCATCCGAGTCCGGCTATCTATTTGCTGCGTCCCGGAGGAAACTCCTTCAGCAGTTTTTGCGCTCCTTTATTGAGCTTTTCCTGGTTTTTCTCTGGTTTCTTGCTGGGTTCAATCGCATGTTGGGCACCGCCGATCCAAACGAGCTTCTTTGCCGCCGGGTCATACATGCCAATGACGAAAGTCCCAATGTAATTGTTGGAAGTATTTGCCGAGAAGGAGCCAAAGCTGCCTCCCCCCCACGAGCCCAAGCCACCCAAGCCGCCCCAACCACCCCAACTGTCCCCGAACCCGTTTATTTGCTTCTCCTGATCGATCATGAGCTGGTAGCCCACGAGGAGATCCGGGTTACCGCCATCCGCCACCTTGGTAATGCCCTTGGCCGCCATTTGTGAATCGATCGCCTGCTTGACCTGGGTGTCCAGGATCTGGTCGGGACGGCCACCTACCGAGGGCACGCCCTGTACCTCGTCGACCCATGCATAGGTGTGGTATTTTGAAAAATCAGTTCCCGGCATATAGTTGCTTCTTACGTCCTGTGCGTACGTGACGGAGCACGCGACGAGCGCCAGGACCAACGCAGGACCAAACTTTGCAATCCAGTTTCGAGATTCTTGCCACATCGTATTTCTCCTTTCGGTTTGTTGCTTTAACATTCCCTCTATCCTTTCTCAGTTCCTTCCAATCTTGTGGGAAGTCGCTTTACACGTCTGCTCGAAACGTTTGCCGCTTGCTGCCTAGCATTGATGCCGTCTAAATCGCACGAGCACGGGGACAGTGCGCAACAACTACGAGTTCTCTGGTATTGGGCATGGTTTTACGTTCCAGATTTTGTCCGCATATTCCGCAATGGTACGGTCGCTGGAGAATTTTCCCGAACTTGCCACATTCAAGATCGCCTTGCGCGCCCACTCGTCGGGATCGGCGTATAGCGCGCACAGCCGCTCGTCTGCCTCGAGATACGACTTCAGGTCTGCCAAGTGCATGTAATGGTCGCCGTGCGTCAACAACATGTCGCGCAAAGGCTCGAAGACGCCCGGCTCATAGCGGCTGAAGTAATCCGAGAAAATCAGGTCCAGGGCCTGGCGGGTCTCGGGCTCGTGCTCGTAATGCCAGCGCGGGTTATACCAAGCGCGACTGCCGATCACCTGCTCAGCCGTCAAACCGAAGAGGAAGAAGTTCTCCTCGCCCGCCTCTGCTGCCATTTCGATCGTCGCGCCGTCGCGTGTGCCGATCGTTAATGCGCCGTTCATCATGAATTTCATGTTGCTTGTGCCGCTGGCTTCGTAGCCTGCCGTCGAGATCTGGTTGGAGACGTCACTGGCGGGAATGAGGTGCTCCGCCAGCGAGACGCAGTAGTCGGGCAGGAATACCACCTTAAGCCGTTCGCGTACCACGGGGTCGCCGTCGATGGTCGCCGCCAGATTGTTAATGAACTTGATAATCACCTTCGCGAGCCGGTAGGCAGGCGCGGCCTTGCCGGAGAAAAAGAACGTACGCGGATACAGGCTGAGCCCTGGGTCCTGGCGCAGCCGGTTGTAGAGCACCACGATTCGCAGCGCATTCAGGAACTGGCGCTTGTACTCGTGGATGCGTTTGACCTGGCAATCGAAGATCAACTCCGGATCAACGGTCTGCCCTGTCGACCCGCGCAGCCAATCACAGAATTGTCGCTTGGCATTTTGCTTGGCCGCGCGGAAGTCATCGCGGAAGCCATTGTCCTCTGTGAATGCATTGAGCTTGCCTAGTTCGGTTAAGTCAGCGGTCCAGCCTCTCCAATGGAAATCCGTGATCAGTTCAGAAAGTCGGGATGGCGGACGTGGAGCCAGCGCCGGGGTGTGACTCCATTCGTCTTGTTGTTGAAACGCTCGGGAAAGATTTCCGCCAGGTCTTTCAGGGTGGTTTCGCGCGACGGCTTCGAGTGAATCTCCGCCACCCCGTTGGTGCTGTGAGAGCCTACGACCGCCAGATTGGCCATGCGCACCTTGCTCTCGGGGCCATCTTCGACCAGGCTCACGCGCTGAATGCGTTCCTGATCGCCGGGAAAACGTCCGCGAACATCCCCCAGAAAACGGCGATTGATCTCATAGATGATCTCGAGTTGCCGGGGCCAGTAACTTTTTCAACCGGCACCGGCCGTTCTTCAAGCGCTTCGGCGAGGAGTGGTCGCTCTGTCGCGGCGTGCTCTGCGTGATGTGCCAGGCTTCGCTGTGCCACTCAAGGCACCTGGTCAACCGGAATCCGCATGAGTTACGAGCACAGCCGGGAGGAGGTGGTTGTCACTCATCTGAATAGCCGCTTCCCGGAAACAGCATCCAATCCAGTCGTCCGTGAAAGCGCAGCTGCATCCGCCAGCGAGCAAGCGACGGAAATCTCCTGGAGCAGGCGTAGCCCTTGCACCATCACTCGTGAATCATCGGGATGAAGGGACAGGAGTAGGGTCTCGGCCCACAAGGGTCTGCGCGTTAAAAGCTTCAATGAAATCGCCGTCAGAGAACTGCGGCACGTGAGCACGCGTCGTCATCAACGGCTCGAATTTCGGCGCCGCGCGAAACGACAGCACGGTAACTTCAACGGCTCTTCCGTTGGGAACGCCGAGCGCGCTGGGCGAACACCAGCATTACCGTCACCGTGCCTCCCGCTGCGACCACCGGCAACGTCGTCGTCACGTTTGCCGGCGTCGTGCCCAGCAATGGCTCGCTGTTCACGTCACGTCCGGCCATCTCCGCGGTCCGCCGATTTTCCGATGCCGCTTCCGCTTCTCCCTGCGGCTCCGGCAGCGAATCGCTGCTCGCCGGTACATACCGCTATGAGTTCAAGGGCTCCTCGGCACCGGATCGGGCAGCCCCGTGGCGCGCATCGGCAGCTTCACCGCCGATGAGGTGGCGGTCCTCTTTCGGCGATGCCAGCGGCGACGGCGGTGAAGAAGATGGAAATGCTTCAGCGGCCCTGCCCATGGGCCATCGTTTCCAGTGGCAGCGCGTAAGCGTGGGCTCCGATCGTCGCGGCTGCCTGACGCTGGCCTACTCCGACGGGACCGCCGCGACGTTCCGCTTCGCCCTGGGCGGCGTTTCGTCCGGCGTTGCGTCCGCGGGCAGCATCGTCGAATTCGACGACGCCTCCGGTGCCGGCTCGCGCGGCTCTGGCTTGCTGCTGCGCCAGAACGCCTCCGCGTTCGCTCCCGGCGCGCTCGCATCTGGCTACGCCTTTGGCCTCGACGGCGAAGATCCGGCCGGCGGTCGCGTCGCCATCGCCGGAACGTTCTCGCTCGATCCTTCGACCGGCGCGATCTTCGCCGGCTCGCTCGATTACAACGACGCCGGCAACGTTCCGTTCGGTCCTACGGGCGCGTCCGGCGCGTCCGGAAATATCCTCACCGGCTCGAGCGTCGCCGCCACCGGTCGCATCGCGGCGAGCTTCGCCGCCAGCGCGAATGGCGCAGCCTACGGCGCGCATTGGACCGTCTACATCGTCGACGCCAATAAGCCTCCTGCTCATGTCCACCGATCCGCAGACCGCCGCGACGCCCATCGTCGCCGGCCGCGCCATCGCCGCGGGCCCGCGCGGCTCGTCGAACGCAACGTCGCTCGCCGGCCCCTTCGTCGCCGGACTCACTGGCTCCGCCCATGGCGATGCCGCTGCGACCGTCGTCCTTTTCACCGCTTCGCCCGCTGCTGCTACCGTCTCCGGCACGGAGTGGAGCTATTCGCAATCCGCCAGCCCCGCCGCATCTTCGCAACCTCTCAGCGGCACCTATTCCGTGGACGCCGCCTCCGGCCGCGTCTCTGTCGCCATCGCCGAGGGCCGCTCGCTCGTTCTCTATCTCGGCAATTCCCCCGGCACTGGCATCGCCGGCTTCGCGCTCACTCTCGATAATGCCGCCGCCTCCGGCCCGTTGCGCGCGCAGTCCGCAGCCACGCTCGCCGACGGCGCCTATGCCCTCGGCACCGCCGCGCCCGCCGACAACTCCGCTACCGATGAATCCGGCGCTCTCGTTTTGCAAAGCGGCGTCGCTCAGCGGCACTCTCGACCAGAGCAGCGCCTCCGGCGGTCTCGCCACTTCTGAATTTTCCGCCCTCACCTTCACCGCACAGACCGACGGCTCCTTCACCGCTCCCGATGGCTCCGGCGGCACCGTCGTCGCCGTCCCCGCGGGCGCCGCCTTCGTCCTCATGGACGAATCCGGCCCCGCCGCGATCGCCGTCGCCAACCCATAGCGCTTCTCTCAGGTGTTGGCTCTGCTGGGTGCGCACCTTACTTGCAGCCCGCAAAGAAGAAAGAGCCCGCGAAAAAGACGACGCGAACCGAAGAATCTCTCTGTGCTTCTATGTCTTTGCGGAAAGGTGTCGCCATCGGGAGTAGGAACTCCCGGAATTTCTGGGCCCGCAGGTTTTTCTCTAGGTGAGCCTTGCTCTAACTCCGCGCTCGTGCCGCGCGCGTCCCCGCCGGAAGGCCCGTCAGCCCTCCGTCCACCACGATCTCCACACCCTGCACGTACGACGCGTCGCTCGACACCAGGAACAGCACCACCCGCGCGATCTCTTCCGGTTCGCCCCAGCGCCCCATGGGAACCATCATCGGCACGCGCGCCTCGGTGATGGCCATTTGATTCGCCGTATTGATGCGCTCCCAGATCGCCGTCCGTGTGAACCCCGGCGTCACCACGTTCACGCGGATGTTCCGCGTAATAAGCTCCGACGCCAGCACCCGCGCCATCGCCACCAGCGCCGCCTTGCTTCCCGCGTACGCCGAGAGAAACGGAGGACCCATTTGCGCCGCCACCGAGCCGTTGAACACGATGGCGCCGCCGTCGCTCAGCAGCGGCAGCACGCTCTGCACCGTGAAAAATGCCGAACAGAAATTCACCCGCACGATATTTTCAAACGCCTCCTGGATCGTCGCCCCCAGCGGTGTGAAGCCCGACGACCCCGCGTTGGCAAACACGATGTCCAGCGTGCCGAAGCTCTGGCGCAGCGCCGCCGCCAGCCGCTCCCGGTCCTCGGCATTCGTGGCGTCCGAGCGGATCGGCACCACCGCGTCGCCCAGTGACTCCGCCGCCTTCTTCAGCGTCGCCTCGTTCCTCCCCGTAATCATCACCCGCGCGCCCTCGGCCACAAACAGCTTCGCCGCGGCCAGTCCAATGCCGCTATTTCCGCCGGTCACCAGCGCGAACTTTCCCGACAGCTTCCCCATGCCTGTCTCCGCTTGATTGGACCCGGCGCCTCCCGGGCGCCGCCCCGATTTGCCGATCTGCTCGTGTTTCTTACGTCCGCCCATACGCGTAAAAAAAGTCCCAGGCTTTTCCGGTCGCGCCCCGCTCTTCTGCGCCCGGTTGAACCACACCCGCGCGATTCGGGGTGGGGCGCTCCGGACGTTACCGATCGTCCAGTTTCCGGTGGATCACGAACCAGGCGTCGCGCGCATCCTGATGATAGCGAACAAGATCATTTCGTCCCGCGCGCTTTGCCGTTCACTATACACCGGAGTCCGCTCGCCACGAAACGGTCGCAGGGACGAAACCAGCGCAGCCCGCCGCCGCGGCAGCGGGGAAAGCCCTTCGAGCTTTTCAATTCGACGGGTTAGAGCGTCGGCGCGTCGGCGCGTCAGCCTTCTCACAACTTCGCAACCGATCAGCTGGCCGGCCTGCCCAGGAGCGGCTGGGGTTTGCCGACGAGCTTCGCCGGATCCGCGCCCGGCTTCGGCGTGAACTTTTGCACGCGCCCGCCGAGCGTCTCGGCCGTGTAGAGGTTCCCATCCGAGTCCGCCGAGAACCCGTGTACCCACCAGAATTGCCCCGGCTGCGTTCCGTGATGGCCCCACGCGTAAATAAACTTCCCGTTCAAGTCGTACTCGATGATCTCTTCCAGATTGCTGTCCGCGACCCACAGATGCTGATCGCCCGCCATGTACAGCGACATCGGCCCGCGTATGTTCGGCCACGCATCCAGGAACTTGCCGTCCGCGTCGAACACTTGAACGCGGTGGTTCCCGCCATCGGTCACGTAGACGCGGCCGTTCAGATCGGTGGCGATCGCGTGCACCCCGCCCCCGAACTGGCCCGGGCCGTTCCCTTTCGTTCCCCAGGCCGTCAAGTATTTGCCGTTCTTGTCGAACTTCACCACGCGCGAGTTCGTGTAGCCGTCGCTGATCACAAAGCTGCCATCCGGCAGGAACGCGATGTTGGTCGGCCGGCCGAAATGCTTGTCGTCGTTTCCAGCAACGCCCGCCTCGCCCAGCGTCATCAGCAGTTTTTTGCCGTCGTTGCTGAACACGTAGACCTGCTGGCGCATGTCATCTACCACCCACACGCGCCGCTCGGGATCGTACGGGCTGATCTTGATGGCGTGCGGCCCGCGGCCCAGCTCGGTATCGCCGCCGCCCATGAACATGTGGTCCCACTGCGTCCAGTCCTCCAGCAGTTTCCCGGTCCCGTCCACCACCAGGAGGCAGTCCCGCATCAGATCCGGCGGCGTCTCACGGCGAGAAGCTCCGTTAAACGTCTGCGCCACGTCGATCGAGCCATACGAGCCGTTGTAGCCCGGCGGCATGATGGCCGGCAGCAGCAGCTCGCCGCGGTTGGCGATGAAGATTCTGTTGGGCGTCTCCGCGAACACTCCCGCCTGCGATCCCCACGTATATCCCTTCGGAGCGATCGGCTTCGGAAAACCGGCGACGACGTTGTACGGGCCGGTCTCATCCTCGCCGCCTTTTTCCTGCGCCCCTTTTTCCTGCGCCAAGACAGGCGCGGAGAACAATCCCCACGCGATGACGCTGACGAGCACAAATCGTAGGCGTGCGCATATCGCACCTCCCGGTAAAAAAGATTTGCGGAGCAAATAGAAACCTTCGGCGCAGCATACCACCGTGGGCGCGAAGATCGGAAGGTCCCAGCGAGATCGGCGGAGGCGGGCGCCGCAGCGAGGTCACGGAAGATTTGTGCCGTTCTTGGACAAGCGCCGGCTCGGGTGATCGCGCACGGGGAAGTTTCATTTCGAAACACGGCGCCATAACCCCCGCGACGTGAATCACGGAAAGGCACACAGAGCCAAGGGCCCGTCTTCCTGGTCCCTTGGCTCCCTGCTTTTACGGCTTTCCGCCCGCGTGGGAAGTGATTCCCTTCAGGATGAACTCGCGGACCACGTCGCTGCCCGCGTTGCCGCCGGTTTCGACCGCGCCGTTGATCAGCGTCAGGGCCAGCCCACGGCTCTGCTTCGGATAGTAAAGATTCGAAAGCGCCGCCGCCGCGAACACTCCCAGCACGTGCGCATAATTCGGCCGGATCCGCCCCGCGTCGTTGCGCGTCACAAACGCGCAGGAGACCGCATACATGGTCCGCGATTGAAAGCTTCCCGTGCCTTTATAGAAGTAACGCGGATCCTGGTGAAAGAGCGACGCAAACACGCCGCTCGCGAGCATGCGCGACGAGAAGTCATTCGTGTATGCCGCGCCGTAGCGCTTAAAATAGCCCCCAACACCGCCGCCATACGCCGGAAAGATGTTGTAGTACTGTTCGAAGCCCGCAATCCCCGCCGCGCCCGCAAACGCCATGGGGTCCATCATCGAGCGGAATGCCAGCCGGAACTTCTGCCGCGCGCCCAGGGGCGGAGCGTTCCAGTCGTAACTGGAATAAAAATTGGGAAACATGCCCAACACGCGTTGTCCCTCGGCGATCTGCACCTGCTCGTTGGCCAGTTCCTGGTCGATCACTTCATGATTGGCATTCACTGTGACGCTGGTAGTGGCGGCGGCCATCGGCAGCACCATCTGCGACACGATACGGATCTCCCCCGGATGCAGGGTGATCCACGGCGACACACACGTGCCCATGCCCTGCTCCGTGACGGTGATCTTGTAGGAGCCCGCAGCCAGCCCAGAAAATGCAAACTGCCCGTTGGGACCGGATTGCATGTCATGCTCGGCGCCGGCGCGGCTGCTGAGCACCACGTGCGCCCCCTCGATGACATTGTTGTTTGGGTCTAGCACCGTTCCCGAGATGACGCCATTGCTGTTGGCCGGTTGCGCCTGTTGCGCCG
Organism: uncultured Acidobacteriota bacterium; assembly: GCA_963706455.1. Classification (GTDB taxonomy): domain Bacteria; phylum Acidobacteriota; class Terriglobia; order Terriglobales; family Acidobacteriaceae; genus Telmatobacter. The sequence goes on from CAVPNO010000097.1 coordinate 18,474, forward strand.
GGTCCGGCTCGCCGGATGCCGCGGAGGGAATTGGTGCGTCCGGCAGAGTCGCGACCGCGATCGCCGGATTACCCTGCTGGGCGTGTCCCGCTCCGGCAATCGTCGCCAGCACCACCGCCACTCGAATAGGTCCAAGGCCAATACGCGTGCAGGAAAGGACTGCTCTGACCGTTGATTTACTCCGGCAACGTTCGAGGTCTTCGTGAGTCGACATCAACCCGAACACGCAATCTCCTCAAAGGTACGAAATGCGCAACGGCCTCGCATAGCGGAACGGTCTATGCGTCGACAGTACGCATCCTTCTCGATGGACTCTGGATAAGCTTGCCGCGTGAGCCACTCTTGCCATGACGTTTACGTCATCTGGCACACTGCGGACATACTCTCATATTTGGGATGCGGAAAGGTCGGATGATGTAGGACGGCTTTCTACCGGATCGATGTAACTAACCAGAAACAAACAGGTGCCCCACCTTCCTGGGATCCGAAGAAACGTTCTCTCGTTCCTGGCGCGGACCTCCGCGACGTCTTTGTTTTGACTTTAGGTAGGACACCGCAAGAGCCAATCGGGCCGCTTTCGTCTCTGGCGTCAACTCACCTTCGAGGCAATATCGCCATAGACCTGCTCGATCTGCGGAATGAACGCGGACTTGAACCAGTTGAAGAACGCTTCGGCGTCTTTGAGAGTTTTCTCATCGGCACTCAGGTGAATGAAGCCTTCTCCCACATCGGTCTTGAAATCGTCGATCACCGTCGTGGCCTGGTTCACCAGCGCTGTCACTGCATCGCGCACCACAGGTTGATCCTTGATGGCCATGGAGATCACCTTCTCCGCCTTGATCGTGAACTCTATCGGCTGCACGATCGCCACATCCACGCCTTTGGCGACCGCCTTGCCCACGTCCTCTGCGCCTGTCTTGATGCCGTGTCCAATGGCTTCCAACGGATTGCTCATCGCCGATTCCTTTCCGTATAGCAGTTCACAATTATTGGTTCACAGTTTAGCAACACCCGACCGCACGAAAAACTGTGAACTACGAACTGCGAACCACGAACTGTGACTACGAACCGACCAATCGCTTCGCCACAATCAACGTGATGTCGTCGCATTGCTCGCAGGTGGTGAATCCGTTCACATCGTTTAGGATCGCGGCGATCAGTTCCTTCGCCGGCAGATGAGCATGGCGACGCAATGCTTCCGTCAGCCGCTCCTCGCCGAACTCTTCTTCTTCCGCGATAAGGAATTCTGTCAGCCCGTCGGTGTACAGCACCACCACGTCTCCGGGATCGATGCGGCTCTCGGCCATGGAACACTGCCAGTCCTGAAACATCCCGATCACGGGGCAGGTGGGATCGAGTCGTTCGACTGCGCCGCTGCTGCGCAACACGAGCCCCGGAAGGTGCCCGCAGTTGGCGTACCGCACGCGGCCGCTCGCATGGTCGAACTCGGCAAACAGCAGAGTCGCGTAGGCATGGGCGTCGGTGTTTTCGTAAAGCAGGCGGTTGACCGAGTTCAATACCTTGGCGGGATGCTCGACGGCTTCCACGCACTGGCTGCGCAGGTTGGCCTGCAGGTTGGCCATCAGCAGCGCCGCGGCCATGCCCTTGCCGGCGATGTCGCTGACGACCAGCGCAATGCGCCCCGTGCCGAGATCCAGGAAGTCGTAGTAATCGCCGCCCACCGAGCGCGCCTGCCGGCAAATCCCCGCGTAATCCAGGCCCGGCACCGGCGGCAGGCGCTGGGGAAACAGCCGCGCCTGCACCTCGGTGGCAATCTCCAGTTCTTGCGCGGCGCGGCGCTCCGCCTCCTGCTGCGCCGCGATCTGCCGCCGCCGCCGTTCTATTTCTTCGCTGATCTCGTTAAACCCGGCAATCACGAACCCATTGCCGTCTGGATCTTCGAACCGGCAGAAGGTTCCTCCCCACGCCGGATTCTGTGGCGCGACCGTGAATTGAACTCCCCGATCGCGCAGTTCCCTGAACTTGGCATCGATGTCTTCGGTGAAGAACGTGACCGCGCTCGACTGCCCCGGCTGACGGTCGTGGGGGTTGTATGCATCCGGCACCATCAGGGCAAGTCCGCCCGTGCCGTCGGGAGGACAGACATGAATCCAGCGATTGCCGGAAGCGAAGCGCACATCGGAAATCAGCCGAAACCCAAGCTGATCGACAAAAAACCTCAGGCTGCGATCCTGGTCCCGGACCCATACGGTCACGAACTGAAGACTGAGAAACGGCTCCCGCCGGTCCATGCGCACCGTGGCGCCATCCCGCGCGTAATCCGGCCCGTGGGTGATCGAGACGATCTGGTCCGTGAACCACTTGCCCTGCGGCGTCTGGCTGGCTTCCTCTGGCAAGGGGACCTCCGGGTTCTCCCCATACTACTGCGGCGCGCATCAAAAACAGTGCCGAAAGTCAGCCAAACGGAGCCCGGCTTTAGCCGCTGAGGGAGGGTTTGAAGCCTTCGAATCTCGCGCTCCTGCAGTCTTGTAGTAACGCTTTCATTGAGACAGGCCACTAGTCCGCCGGCAGACCCGCCTCCGCCGGCGAAGGCAGCGTGTGCGTTTCACCCCACTGCATCTCCACCAGGCCCCACTTGTCGCCCCGCTCAATCCACAGCTGCGCCGACTTGTCATACCGCGCCAGGTTGTTTTCCAGCCAGTAAGGACGATTGTCGCGCAGCCATGCCTGCCGGTAGAGATCGCTTAGCAGCGCATACCCATCGCGAATGTCCTGGATCCGGCCGTTGGCGGAGCCGATTGTCTCCAGAATGTTGTCCACTTCGTCCCAGCGTTTCTTGTCGGCGCAAAGCGGGAGCGCCTGTTTGTACAGCGCCACAATCTCCTCGGCGTTCTGAAACTTCAAGCCCAGAAAATCGATCCGACGCGCGCCCAGCTCCAGTGCATCCAGCGCCTCCTGATTGGCAAGCTCCCGATGCTCGCTCCGCGCCGTCTCCCGCGCCTCGGCGATCAGCGTGATCGCGCGCTCGGCGTGCAGGCGCAGCTCATGCAGCGTGGGCCGTATCTTGCCGGCCAGCGTCCGCCCCTCGGGCGAAAACGGATCCGCCCAGAAGTATTCGTCCTGCGCATCATTCAGGTCCGCGCTCCTCAGCAGCGCATGCGCAGCCATAATCTCTCGCTGCGCCTGGCTGATCTTGCCGGTCTGATCGCAATGAAACGCCTGCCCAAAAGAATCTAAAAAAACGTCCTGCGAGCTCTCGCCCGGCTGCCACGCCGCCGCCGCGCCGAACAGCACGCCCACCCAGTTCTGGTCGAAGATGCCTTCGCCGTCGTCGTTCCACACCGTGTTGATCATGCCCTTGGCGCCCAGCTTCTGCCCGTCGCGCACGAACGCCCGGATATTGCCCAGCGCCTCGTTGTTGTTGGGATAGAGCCGGCTCCAGTTGTTCACCCCCGGCGCCACCCACGTCTCCAGGCCCGCCTTGGTGAAGGGCTCGATCGCCTTGGTGAAATCGGGCTGCGCGTCGTAGTGCCACGGCACCGCGATCATGTCCTTGGGCAGCGTGCCAACCAGCTCCGGCTGGTTCTCGGCGATGTCGCCCCAGAACAGCAGCTGCTTGTGGTTCGGCTCGAGAGTGGCATGAATCTTGGAAAGAAAATCCAGATACACCTTGCCGAGCCCCTGCTGCTGGACCTGGTCCCGCGTGCGCCCCATGCCCAGCTCAACGGTCTCATCCGCGCCGATGTGCGCATACGGCCCGGGGAAAATCTTCGCCAGCTCCCCAAACCAGCTCGCAATCTGCGGTAGCGTATTGGGATCGCCCGGTGCCAGCACGTGCCCGTGCGGCGTCTCGCCCAGCGGCGAGTACTGCTCGAACTTCAGCACGTGATGCAGATGCCCGAAAGCCTCCTGCTCGGGAATGATCGTGATGTGATACTTCGCCGCATACTCGACCAGTTCGCGCGCTTCGTCGGGCGTCATCGCCCCGCCGGGAAATGCCGCCACCGGCGTGCTGGAATAGGCAAAGGTGTGCTCGAAGTACGGCGAGAAGATGTTGTACTTGTACGCCGCCAGCGTGCGGATTTCCCGCTTGAGAAATTCCATGTTCGGCAGCGGCCCCCGCGACCAGTCATCCGACAGCCCGCGATGCGCCATCGCCGGCCAGTCGCGAATCGTCGGTGCGTAGAGGACCGCGTCCTTGCCGGTGCCGTGGATCAGTTGCTTGATGGTCTGCGCGCCGTAAAAGAGACCCGTCGAAGTTTCGGCGACGACAGCGAGGCCCTTGTTGTAGGGCAGAATGACATATCCCTCATCGTGCATCGCGGAGTCAAATTCCAGATGTTTGCGAGAGAGAATGGCCTCTACCTTCTGAGCACGCATGAGAAAGATTGAAGGAGCGTCATTTACCGGAACCGCCACTCCGCGCGCGACAATCGACTCCTTCAAGTCGCGACCCACAAACTCATCCTCCGCGGTCTTGTCATAACCCATGTCAACGCCGGATTGACCCACCCGAATGGACTCAACTGCGCTGCACTCCCGCACCGCCGGCACAAGATGCAGATCGGCGCACGTCGGTGCCGGAGTTTGTGCGTTGAGAACGAAGGCCGAACACAAAAATGCGAAGAAACTCGAAGCCGAGCAGAGGCGCATAATCCTTCTTCCTGGTGGTGCGGAATTTCGCATTGAAGGTTAACGCACCGCCCCGGGATGTGCATAGCCAATAATTAGCATTTAGCGTCTAAATGATCATAATTTTGCCCTGATTGGCTCAAAATGTCTAAATAATGAGAGTCCTGAACGAAACGGGGCGCGTACTCTGCGCGCCCCGCGAAGGGAACGACCTGCTTTTATCCGCTTCCCGCTAGCGCAGACTCCGCAGCGCCGGATACAACTTCCGCCACCTCGCGTACCCGCTCTCGTATGCCGCCACATCCCCCGCATCCGGCTCGATCCGCAGCGCCACCTCGATCGCCTGCCCGCACGCCTGGTCCAGATCGGCCCAGTGCCCGGCTCCCACTCCCGCCATCAGCGCGCAGCCGAACGCCCCGCCTTCTTCCGCGGTGAGCATCTCCACCGCATGCCCATAAACCCCGGCCTGGATCCTTCGCCACAAGGCCCCGCGCGCCCCGCCGCCGCCCAGCCGAATCCCGCTCACCGGAATCCCCAGCTCCGCGAACAGCGTAAACGTATCCTGCAGCGAATACGCCACGCCCTCCAGCACCGCCCGCACAAAATGCGCCGCCGCCATGAATCGTACTGATCCCCGCGAACGCCGCCCGCACCTCGGGATCGAGATGCGGCGTCCGCTCGCCCAGCAGGTAAGGCGCCCACTCCAGCCCCTCGCTCCCCGCCGGAACCTTCGCCGCCCCATCCGTCAGTGCGTCATACGAGAGCCCCGCAAAGAATGTCTCCTTCAGCCAACTGAAGCTCAAGCCCCGCCGACTGCGTCACCCCCATCACGTGCCACACTCCCGGCACCGCGTGGCAGAACGTATGCAACCTCCCCTTCGGATCCTTCGTCGGTTCCGCCGTCGCCGCAAACACCACGCCCGACGTCCCGATCGTCGCCGATACCGATCCCGGCTGCAGAATCCCCATGCCCACCGCGCCCGCGCCCTGGTCGCCGGCGCCGGCCACCACCGGCGTCCCCGCCGCAAGCCCGGTCAACCCCGCCGCCCTCTCGCTGATGCGCGCGCACACTTCCGGCGATTCATACACCTTCGGCAGCCAGCTTTCGGGAATCCCCGCCGCCTCGGCCACCTCCTTCGACCAGCGCCGGTGGGTTACATCCAGCAGCAGCGTGCCCGAAGCCTCCTGAACGTCGATTGCGAATTCGCCCGTCAGCCGGTAGCGCACATAATCTTTGGGACACATCACGTGCCGGATCCTGGCGAAGATCTCCGGCTCATGCGTCTTCACCCACAGCAGCTTGGTCAGAGTGAAATTGGGCAATGCCGGGTTGCAGGTCAGCTCGATCAGGCGTTCGTATCCGATCTTCTCGGTCAGCCAGTCGCATTCGGGCTGCGTCCTCGTATCGCACCAGATCAGCGCGGGCCGCAGCACCGCGCCGTGCTCGTCCAGCATCACCGCGCCATGCATCTGCCCCGTCAATCCAATGGCCGCGATCGGCTGGCGCGGTTCGGGAGCCTCCGCCAGGGCTTGGCGGATCGCGTCCTGGGCCGCGCGCCACCAGTCCTCCGGATCCTGCTCGGCCCAGCCCGGATGCGGCGTGCGGAACGGCGCATGCGCGCTCGAGGCTCCGCTGATGAGTTTTCCGTCCTCATCCACGACTACCGCCCGGGTGCCTCCCGTGCCCACGTCCATTCCCAGGAACCACATGTCTCGACTCCCCGCGTAAATCGTTTTTCTTGGTGCACCGGCAGCATAGCAGCTTTATCGTTGAGCGAAAAGTGCGGCCGGGCCGGCGTTGGTCCAGAACTCCAGGCGAACTACTCGCCCCCCGGCTGCGTAGGGGTGAATAGGGCACACTTGACATATACGCGGGAATCCAGGGAAGGTTCGGAGGAAGGGCGAGAATGGCACAATCAGGCGATCAGTTCAGGCAGGTCTTGCGGCGGCTGGCCCGCGCCCCCCTTTTCACCGCCATCACCCTGCTCACCCTCGCGGTCGGCATCGGCGCCAATACCGTGGTCTTCAGCGTGGTCGAAGGCGTGTTGCTCAAGCCGCTGAACTATCCCCATCCCGACCAGTTGATCGGGATCTGGCACAAGGCGCCCGGAATCAACATCCCCGCCTTGAACATGGCGCCCTTCCTTTATTTCATCGACCGCGAGCAGAACACGAGCTTTCAGGACGTGGGCGCCTATAACTGGGACGGCGTCAACATCACCGGCGTGGGCCAGCCGGAACACATCCTGGCCATGGATGTTACCGACGGAACTCTGCCGCTGCTGGGAGTGAAGCCGATCCTGGGACGCCTGTTCACCCGCCAGGATGACGCGCCCAACGCGCCCAAGACCATCATTCTCAGCTACGGATACTGGCAGCGGCGCTTCGGTGGAAGCCGCGCCGTCATCGGACGCCCCATCACCGTGGACGGAACGGCGTGCGAAATCATCGGCGTCCTTCCCAAGAACTTTCAATTCCTCGACGACTCGCGCCTCGAGCTGTTCATGCCCATGCAGTGGGATCGCACCAAGACCAAGCTGGGCAACTTCAGCTACCAGGCCCTGGCGCGTTTGAAGCCGGGCGTGCCCCTCAACCAGGCCGGCGCCGATATGGCCAGGCTGCTTCCCATTGCCATTCGCAGCTTTCCTGCTCCCCAAGGGTTCAGCGCGTCCATTTTCGAGCAGGCCAAGATCGAGCCCGATCTGCGCCCGCTCAAAAAAGACGTGATCGGCGACATCGGCAGCGTGCTCTGGGTCCTGATGGGCTCCATCGTCCTGGTTCTCCTCGTGGCCTGCGCCAATGTCGCCAACCTGCTGCTGGTGCGCGTCGAGGGCCGGCGGCAGGAGCTGGCGATCCGTTCCGCGCTGGGGGCCGGTCGGCGCAACATTACCGTCGGCCTGCTTGCCGAAAGCCTGGTGCTCAGCATTGCCGGAAGCCTCATCGGCCTTGCCCTGGCCTACGGCGCCCTCCGTATCCTGGCGGCCATGGCGCCCACCGGTTTGCCGCGCCTGAATGAAATCGGCATCAACCTCCCGGTGCTGCTCTTCACCCTGGGAGTTTCCTTGTTTGTCGCCGTCGTCATCGGCATGCTTCCGATGCTGAAGTTCTCCGGCATCACCCTCTATACCGGCCTGCGCGAGGGCGGGCGCGCGCTGAGCCAGAGCCGCGAGCGCCATCGCGCGCGCAAAGCCTTGGTGGTGGTGCAGGTCGCGCTGGCCCTGGTGCTGCTCATCTGCTCGGGGCTCATGATTCGCACCTTCCGCGCCCTGGCCAACGTCTCGCCCGGCTTCACCGATCCGGCCAGCCTCGAAGCGTTTCGCATCGCCATCCCCGAAACCCAGATCCCCGACACCCAGCAGGAACGGGTGCTGCGCATGGAGCAGGCGATTGGCGACAAGCTCGCCGCTCTTCCCGGGGTTCAGTCCGTCGCCATCTCCACTTCCGTTCCCCTCGACGGGCACAATTCCTACGATCCGGTTTACGCCGCCGACCATGCTTACAAGGAGGGCGAACTGGCCCCCATCCGCCGCTTCAAGTTTGTCTCTCCGGGCTTCTTCCGTACGGTGGGAGCTCCGCTGGTCGCGGGTCGCGATTTTACCTGGGACGAGGCGTACCAGAAGCGGCCGCTGGCTCTCGTTTCCGAGAACTTCGCACGCGAATATTGGGGCAGCGCATCGGCTGCACTCGGCAAGAAAATCCGCGTTGGCACCACCGACGACTGGCGCGAAATCATCGGCGTGGCGCACGATATCTACGACGACGGCGTCAGCCAGAAGGCGTCGAGCTGTGTGTACTGGCCTCTCTACCAGGTCAACTTCGAAGGGCAGAAGGAGACCGTGCGGCGGTGGGTCAGTCTCTTGATCCGCTCTCCGCGCTCCGGCTCGGCGGCCTTCATGAGCGAAGTGAACCAGGCGGTCTGGTCCATCAATCCCGACCTTCCTTTAGCCGATGCGACCACCGTCGGCGAGCTGTACCGCAAATCCATGGCGCGCACTTCGTTCACCCTGATCATGCTGTGCGTGGCGGGCAGCATGGCGCTGCTGCTGGGCATCGTGGGCATCTACGGCGTTATTTCCTACGCCGTTTCGCAGCGCACCCGCGAAATCGGCATCCGCATGGCGCTGGGCGCGCGAAAGGAAACCCTCACCGCGATGTTCGTGCGCCAGGGCCTGTTGTTGGCCGGGATCGGCGCGGTCGCCGGCCTCGTGGTGGCGTTTGCCGTCATGCGGCTGATGGCCTCGCTGCTGTTCCACGTCAGCCCGCTCGATCCCTGGACCTACAGCCTGGCAACGCTATGCGTGCTCGCCATCGCCTGGATCGCCTGCTACCTCCCGTCGCGCCGCGCCGCCGTCGTCAACCCCGTCAACGCGCTTCGGGCCGAGTAGAACAGGCGCGAATCGAGCACGATTCGCGTCAACGCGCCTGCTCGCCTGTGCGCGGCGCCTGACGTCCTCAGCCGTCGGAAAGACGGGTAGCATCGCTTGTTTGCCGTCGTGTACACTCCTATCCCGGGAGCGCGAAGGTGGGCATGAAAGCTCCGGAAAATCTGGTCACGCGGCGCAGCTTCCTCGAATTCGGCTCCGCAGCGCTGGCAAGCGCCGGGCTCGGCGCCAAAGGAATGGCCGAAACCACTGGGCTTCGTGCGCAGCCCGCCGCGGTCTCCGCGGATCGCGATACGGTCTCGGGTCAAGGCAAGATCGCCCTGGAAGAGCACTTCACGCTGGCCGAAATCATCCAGGACAGCTACGCCGTCAAGGATCTCCCTCCCGCAACACGCTCCAAGATCCTCGACCTCGGCGCCGGCCGCTTGGCGGATATGGATCGTGGTGGTTTGGAGTTGTGCATCATCTCCCTCACTGCTCCCGGCATCCAGGCAGTTCCCGATAGAGCCAAAGCCGTTGCGCTGGCCCGAAAAGCCAACGACCACCTCGCGGAAAACATCGCCAGGAATCCCAACCGCCTCAAAGGATTCGCCGCTCTGCCCATGCAGGATCCGCAGGCCGCGGCCAGGGAGTTGACGCGCTGCGTCAGGGAACTCGGCTTTGTTGGCGCGCTGGTCAACGGATTCTCGCAGGTCGACACCGCGGATTCGGCCGTCTTTTATGATGCGCCGCAATACCGCCCCTTCTGGGCGACGGTTCAAGACCTTGACGTCTCGTTCTATCTCCATCCGCGGTTGCCGCTCGAGACCCGGATGCAGGCCTACGAAGGCCACGCGTGGCTGGCCGGCTCGCCCTGGGGATTCGCAGTTGAGACTTCCATTCACGCCCTGCGGCTCATGGGAAGCGGCCTCTTCGACGAGTATCCAAGACTGAAAATCATCCTTGGCCATCTCGGTGAAGCCATTCCCCACGGCATCTGGCGCATCGACAATCGCATACGCCGCAGCAGCCTCACTCTCCAGGCCAGGCGCCCGTTAGCCTCCTATCTGCGGGAGAACTTTTACATCACCACCAGCGGGAATTTCCGTTCCCAAAGCCTCACCGATGTCATCCTCGAAATCGGCGCCGATCGCGTGTTGTACTCCGTTGACTACCCGTATGAGGACGTCGTCGAGGCCCAGGCCTGGCTGGATCATTGCCCCATCAGCGAGGATGACCGGATCAAGATTGCGCGCGCCAACGCCATCAAGCTCTTCCGCCTTTAGCTTCGACTCCATCCCCGCATGTCGCCGCTGCTCGTGTGATCAATGCCACAGGACAAGAATCCCCCCAGGCTCGACAATAGTCTCGTGATGCTCGGCGGAGTACTGCCTGCCCGGCATCGGGAGAAGCAAGCCCCATGAGCGACCTGGCCCCCATCGCCGAATCCGTCGTCGTTGACCCTCTGGTGAGTCACCCCGCGGATTACCATGTCTTTCAGAAGTTCCTCGAGCGTTGCAAGGGCCTTCCCGCCATCACCACGGCCGTGGTCTGGCCGCATTCTGAAGTCGCGCTGAAGGGCGCCGTCGAGGCGGCCGCCGAAGGGCTCATCGCGCCGACGCTCATCGGCGACGAACCGCAGATGTTAGCCCTGGCTGCCAGGATCGGCGTGGACATCAGCCCGTTTCCGGTGTTGCAGGCCGACACCGAAAGCCGCGCCGCCGAGTTGGCCGTGCAGATGTGCCGCTCCGGCAACGCCCAGGCCATGATGAAAGGCAGCCTGCATACCGACGAACTGATGAAGGCAGCCATGAACCGCGACACGGGCCTGCGCACCTCGCGCCGCATCTCGCACGTGTTCATCATGGACACGCCCGCCTATGCCCGCACCCTGCTCATCACCGACGCGGCCATCAACATCGCCCCTGAGCTTGAAGACAAAGTCCACATCGTGCAGAACGCTATCGACCTGGCGCACGCGCTGGGAATTCCCGAACCCAAAGTCGCGCTCCTGTCGGCCATCGAGACCGTGAACCCCAAGATCAAGTCCACCCTCGACGCCGCCGCCCTCTGCAAGATGGCCGATCGCGGCCAGATCACCGGCGGCATCCTCGATGGGCCCCTGGCCTTCGACACCGCCGTCAGCCAGAAAGCCGCGGAGATCAAGAAGCTGGTTTCGCCGGTGGTGGGCCAGGCCGACATCCTGGTCGTGCCCGATCTCGAAAGCGGCAACATGCTTGCCAAGCAGCTTGAGTACCTGGGCGGCGCGCAGATGGCCGGCATCGTGCTCGGCGCTCGCGTTCCCACCATCCTCACCAGCCGCGCCGACTCGGCCGAAACCCGCCTCACCAGCTGCGCCGTCGCCGTGCTCCTCCACTACGCCACCGTGACGGCAGTGAAGGTTTAGCAACTTCACGAGACAAGAGCAGAGTTGGGGCCGCTGATCTTGGGCCGAATCGCGAGTCAGTCCATCGACACGCTGAGCTGGTGCCGCACATCGGCCCCGCGAACCCAGAAAATCACGTCGCTGGCGATATTGCAGGCATGATCGGAGATCCGCTCCAGCGAACGAGACACGAACAGGCCGTTCATCGCCTGCTGCGTCCACTCCGGGTGATCCTGGATCAGTTGCAGCAGGTCGTTGTGGGCGCGGCGATTCATGCGGTCGATCTCGTCGTCCATTTCCCTCACCGTGTCGGCCAGCCGGGCGTCGGCCTCCAGCAGCGCCTGGATGGCGGTGCGAATCATCCGCGTCGCGTATTCGCCCATGGCGGCGAGATCCACGGGCAGATCCACTTCCCCAAGTTCGAGGGCCTCCCGCGTGCGCCGCGCCAGGGTCACGGACTGGTCCCCGATCCTCTCCAGGTCGCCGTTGATCTTGATCACCGCCAGGATGAAGCGCAGGTCAATGGCCATCGGCTGCTCTCGCGACAGCAGCACGTAGGCCATCTCGTCCAGTTCGCGCTGGGCGGTATTGATGGCGGTTTCGTTCTGGCGCACGTACTGGCACAGCCCCTGGTCGTGTTGCAGATAGGCGTCCACCGCCGACTCGACCGCCTGCTGCGCCAGCGCCGCCATGGCGAGGAGCTTGTCCTTCAATTCAGCCAATTGCTGCTGGAAATGGATGCGGGGCACGGAACACCTTCTCCTCTTATATGAATAATTGTGCAACTGTTATGTTACACGCCAGCCAAAATGCACTACCCACGGTGAGAATCAACCGTGGCTTACACCGTTGAGTCGCTGTCCCTTCTGATGCTCTACGCCGCGACGGAACGGATCCCGCTGTCTTTACAAAGGCGGATATCGTTTCTTTCGGTACTGGCCCCGCCACGACGGCAGCGTCTGGACTTCCTCGGTTTCCCAGTTATCCCGGCGCGCCGCGGGCGCCGCCGAACGCACAACTTCCCGTTCCTTCTCCACTTCGACCGCCGATTTGGGCGGCAGAAATTCCGGCTCGGCATTCAGACGCACGGCGATTCCGGTGTCGGGAGCGTCGGCTGCCTGCGCCGGTGGATCCGAATACGCGGGCCGGACCGTGGCGCGCTCAAAACGCGGCTCGATGCCGGTTTGCGAATCGCCCGCAGGCTCTCCCTCGGCATTCAGGCTGCGGCGCCCGAGCGAGACCAGGAGGTTGCGCAACCCGCTCAGCCGGGACGCCACCGCATATCCGGAATCGTCGCGCTCGCACTCAAGATCGTCAGGAAGGGGTGCGCGCGTTATCTGCGTTGCCGGTTCGGCCGGCCGGTGCACGGGCGGAGAAGAAACTGGGCGGAGGCTGGCAGCCGATGGGCGCACTGTCTCGGAAGCCGGTGCCGGAGTGGGCACGGTCCTTCGCGGCGCGCCGGATGACGTCGCACCCGCGGTCGGCGCCCGATCGGCGGGTGATGGAGGCCAGGAAGCAACCTCCGGGCTGGCCGGCGGGGCCGCGGCTCGGGGCGTCGGCGCGGATCGCTGCGGCTCTCCCCGCCCTCGCGCAACCCGCCCCGACGATCCTGCCTCGGCGGCTTCCGCAGTGACTGCCTCCACCGCGGTTGGAATCGCGGCCGGGGTTTCACTGGTAACGGACTGGGTCGGAGTCCCTGAAGGCCGCTCCGGGGACACTCGCGACGACGACCGTTCGCTCTCGCCCCGGGAAGCAAATCCCGCTTCCTGGGGACCCCGGGCGCTCGCGGGTTGGGCGGATTCCGGCGGCATCACGGGTTCGGGATCGGTCACCACAGATGATTCCTCGGCGGTGTCGCGCTGGTGCCGAGCGGAAGGCCGGGTCCGGGACCCATGACGCGTTTGCGCCCGATTCTGAACTTCCAGGCGTTGTTCGACCGCTCGTACCGACTGACGAAACGAGGGATTGGCCTTCTCGATCGATACACGATTCAAAACAAACCCGACGGCCGTCACTTCCAGCCGCTGCAAGGTGTGCGCCACTTCGCGCAGTTGCGCTCGGGTCGTTATGCCGGATTGTATGACTACGATTGCCGAATCGACAAATCGCGCCAGGTACTCCGTTTCTCCCGAGGCTAGCAGAGGCGCCGTGTCGGTCAGAACAATGGTGTCCGAATCCATCTCGTTCGCCATCTGCTCCAGCAGGGCCGAAGGACGATCGGTGCGCATCGTCACCAGGTTGGTGCTTTCCTCGCCGCCCTTGTTGCTGCCCGGAGGCGGAGGCGTGCCCGAGGCATCCACCAGCATCGTGGACCGGCCCATGCCTTCCAGCATCGTGCCCACCCGCGACGCCACCGTCGACGCCCCCGCGCCCGGCGCAACCCCGGTGATAATGCAGCTCTTCAGCCCGTCTTGCTGGTACGCGTGTTCGATCGCGGCCGCCAGGCGCAGCATGTATTCCTCGCCCACGCCCCCGGAGACTTCGCGGAAGTCCGGTAGCTGCGCCATCGGACTGAAGCCCAGCACCCGTTCGACGTCGCTGGCGATGTAAACGTGCGGATCGAGATTATGAGCCGTTACCGCGGCGCCCAGCGCCAGCAGCAGCGTGCCGATCACCATGATCAGCAGGTTGCGAAGCACGTGCTTCAGGAACGGATGCAACGGCGGCATCGCCGGCGAAGAGATGTACGCCGCTCCGGGCGCCTTGTTCTCCAGCGTCAGGTTCCGGTACTGCTCGTCCACCGTCGTGAACCGGGTTTGCAGCCGCTGGATATCCAGCGTCAGGTCGTTGGCTAGCTGCAGGCGCGAACTGGCGCTGCCCGCCGCGTTCGTCAGTTGCCCCAGTTGCGTCTTCAACCGCGCCTCGAAGGTTGCCGTCCGCTCCAGGTCATTGCGCAGCCGCTGCTGGATATGTGCCGCCGCCTTGGCCCGCAGATCCTTCATCATCGCGTCCAGCGATGCGTTGATCTGCGCCAGTTCCTCCGCATCCTGCTTGTACTGCGGATGACTGGCCGTCAGGTTCGACATCTGCGTGATCAAAGCTGCCCGGCGCTGGTTCAGCGAAGCTTTCATGCTCACCAGGCCTGGGTCCGCGGATACGATCTCGTCGGCCTCCGCGTCCAGTGCCGCCGAGGATGTCGAGCCGGTGGCGGCCACCGTGGTCAGCCGAGCGCTGGCTTCATCGTGCGCCGTTCTTGCCTTTTCAAGGTCGGTGCGCAGGTCGTTGATCTGCGTCTGATAGGGATCGGGGGCCGTGCTGCTCACCGCCGCTACGCCCAATGCGCGATTCACTTGTTCCAGTTCGCTGCGATCTTCCGCCAATGCCTTCTGGATGCGGTCGCGCTCTTCGCCCAGCAGCTTGATCCTCTCCGGATCGCCGGCCCGCAGATCGCTTTTGGCGCTCTCCACAAATGCCACCGCCACCGCATTCGAGATTTGCGCGGCAAACGCCGCGTCCGAGGCCTTGGCGCTGATCGAGATCTGGTAGCTCGAGCCCATGCGCTCGACGGTCAAAGCCCACCCCAGCCGATCCACCGCCGCTTGTTCGCTTTCGTCGTCGCCTTGCCAGCTGCGCGCCGGCAGCTTGTGCAGCGCGCTTCGCAGCACGTCGCTGCGCTTCACGTTGTTGATCTGCTGCTGCAGGTACGACTCGTATGTATTCTCGTCGTAGGGCCAGGCCTTGTTCTGAGAATTGTCCAGCAGCCGCGGCGGAGCCGGCTGGATGTATACGATGCTCTCGGAAATGTAGACCGGCCACGCAGTGAAAAAATAGCCCGCCGCAGCCACGATTCCAATCAGCAGGATGCCAAGGAAAAGATTCCGGTGCATCTGCACGCCGCGCTTCAGATCCAGGTGAAAGAACATGTCCGGCTGCGCGCCGGAGGCCATAGGCCGCATTCCGACTGTTGTGGCCCGGGCCGAGGCATCCCCCGTTTCCAGGGGATCCAGCGGCGGCGACAGATCGCGATGCGTGTTCATCAGTGCATGTACCAAACAAACAAGGTGCTCATTGAGGCGAATGGCGCCAGCCGCTCCAGGAAGTACGAAGCCTGGTACCACCCGCTACGCAGCACGTAAATCATTTCTCCCGGCTTGAGCGTGATCTCGAGAGACTTGCCCGGCTGCTTCAGCAGGTCATTCATCGACACAATCTGCGATTTGCCCGTCGACGGATCCACGATCTGAATGCGCGGTTTCATCCCCGCCTTCTCGGTGAAGCCGCCCGCCGTGGCCAGAACGCTGGCCAGCGTCGATCCATGCGTAAGCTGCACCGGCCCTGGATGCTGCACTTCTCCCAGTACCGAGACGAAATGCTCCGACATGTTGGGCACATACACCACGTCGTCGCGCCGCAGCCGCAGGTCGGCCAGCGGGTTGCCGCTTTCGATCAGCTCTTTCAGCTGTACCCACACCACCTGGTTGTTGCCCCGGTAAATGGCGCACTGCTCGGGAACATCGGGAACGGCATTAGCCAGCGTCTTGGGCAGTCCCCCGCGCGTCAGGGCGTCCAGCAGGGTGGGCGTGCTGTCGAACGTAAACGACCCGGGATGCTCCACCGCCCCCAGCACCAGCACGCGGTTGGCGGTGTACTTGGTCACCGTCACCTGTACGTCGAGATTCGAATAGTACTTCGAGAGCGCCGTTTCGAGCGTCTTGGCCGCTTCCTCGCGCGTCAGCTCCGCCATCTTCATTTCGCCCGCGAGCGGCAGGGTGATTCGACCATCCGGCCCGATCACCAGCTTGGCCTGAAGGTCCGGCCGGCCGGAGATGTCCACCGTGATCTCGTCGCCTTTCCCCAACCGGTATTCCTCATCCGCGGCGGGCTCGAATTTGCGCAGCTCCTCTACGGGATCGGGTTTCAATTGCGGATCGGACGGCTGGGCAGATTTGGCATCGGTCCCCGCGGCCGGAGCCGTCCGGGTCTGCGGAGCATTCGCCGGGCTCTCCTGAGCCACTCCGCCGGTCACGCATGCGGTTCCCCACGCGATCGCCAGCATCAGGTGCGCCCACGATTTGTTTGCCCGATCCTTCATGCCTGATCTCTGCCTGGGAATCGTCTACCTGCGGCGATAAGCCTTGCAATCGGCGTCCTTTGTCAGGACGCAAGGATTGATGGTGTAAGCATAGGCATTCGACCGGCTAGAGAAAATACCACGAAGGTAGGGTCTCGGACAGGAGAAGTAATACGAATCCTTAAACTTAGGTTCGGGGGTTCGTACTTGGAAACGCCCCATTTTGCGGGGATGATTACCGACATTCCGCCGACGGAATGAAACCCTGTCCGCAGGGAGCGCCGGCTACGGTCGCCCTGTTCCGTAGCAGGCTTCCGGGTCGAACGCCAACGGGCCGCCGGCGCCGCCGTCCGATCCCCCCATGACCTTGTCGTAGCAGGTCTGGGCGGGATTGCCAAAACTATGCCCGCCGGGCCCGGTCCCTCCGGTGACATCCGGCCCGACGGCCGGAAAGCGCATCGCACCCCACCAGCCCGGCTTGCCCGCGAGATAAAACGTCGCCGGAATCGCATGCGGTTTGCCCCCCGCCCACGCGGTCACCTGGTTGATGTTGCTGTAGTTGCCGTCCAGCAGGCTGGTGTTCGAGATGCCCTCTCGATGACAAGGAGCAATGCCCCCATTGCAGCCCGAGCCCGTTCCGTCGTCGTTGGTCGACCCATACCCGAACGTCCAGCCGTAGGCCGCGTTATCGTACGGCCGCAGGGCAGGGTATTCGATCAAGACCACTTGGTTCAATGGCTTTCCGCTGCGAACCAGGCTCTGCATCTGCCGGCTGCCGATCACGTTCCCGACAAAATTGTTCCGCGTGGAGAGATAGGAGATTTGCATGGCCCGTGCGGACTGGTTCCCGTACCATCCGTTTGCCCCGCCGCAGGTCACACCCGCGCGCCCCTGGATCGGCTCGCAGATCCGGTTCGTCCCCACCACCCAGTTGCGGAAGGCCGTGGTCTGGCTGGAGGTTCCCCAGATGGAATCGGCGTAGATCGAGGTAAATACGTTCCCTTCAATCAGATTGAACTGCGGGTGCGCGCCGTGGAAGTCGATTCCCCCGATCACCACGTCCGGCGAGCCGCTGTCGAATTCGCTCGTACCGTAGTTGTATGCGATGACGTTCCCGGCCGCCCCCCACTGCAGGATCACCGACTCGTGCCCCCGCTCGAAGATGTTGTTTTCGATCAGGCTGGCGCTGGTCTTCACCCCCAGGCGGATACTGCTGTCATGGTTGCCCGGAGTGTGGGTGTAGGAATTGGAAAAATAGCTGTCCCGAATCTCGTCGTGATAGCCCCAGTTGATGGTCGAAAAATCTCCGTCGGTGTAGTTCGCCTCCACGCCTTCCAGCCAGCAATACGCGCAGGCTGCCAGGGCGAAGTCGGCGTCATAGCCGGTATGATTGGCGCGCACCTCGAGCTCTTCGACGCCTGCGTAACTCGTCGCCATCTTGAACGGCACCGCCACGGGCGAATGGGTGTAGCTTCCATAGAGGCCCGGCGTAAACGTGACGCTCGCGCCGCTGACCGCCGTCACCGCCACAATCTGGCCGCGCGCCAGGCTTCCATTTCCGGTCCAGCCGCCATCGCACCAGTTGCAGTCCCCGCCGCTTCCGCCGGATGACACGTATGCCGGGTCGTTGCTTTCGGCGATGGCCAGGTACGTCCCCGGCATAATTCCGGCCCCGGACTCCAACGTGATTCGCGTTGAGCCCGATGCGCTGCCATCCGTGATCGCAATCGGCCGGAACGGCACCGATCCGCTGCCCAGCATTACCACGCCTCCGCCCAAACCAATTCCGGTGGCATTCAGAACGGTGCGGCCCGGCCCCGCGCCCCGCAGGGTCACATGGGAAGGGACCCGGATGTTCCCATCGATCGCATAGATTCCCGGCGACAGGTAGACCGCTTTTTCCGCGGGACAGGACGCCAGCGCGGCATTGATCTGGGCCGTCGACGCGGATGGCGTGAGCGTCGCGCACAAGGTCCCGCGATCGGGGATGGTCCCCACTCCGGCGCCGCTCCATTCAATCGCCCGGTCGGGCTCCAGTATGCCGCTCCACGCCTGCGCCCACGTCTTTCCCCAAGCAGGAAGAACAACCACCAGCCCCAAAGCCAGAAAAGCTGTCATCCTGAGTCCGCCGCGGCGGACCAAGGACCTGCCGCTCGCGGCCTGCGGGTGTCTCAGTTCGCTTGTGCGACAGCAAGGCACATCCAGGACCCCAATGCTCATCAGCCTTTTCCTCCCAGCCCATCTACCAGCTCGAAATACTCCTGCTTGCGCACGTCCCAGTTGTTCGTCGCAATAAACCGGAGCGCGTTGGCGCGCAGCTCGTCGCGCCGCGCTTGGCTCTGCGCAAGGTCCATGATCTTTTCCGCCAGGTCCGGGGCATCGCCCGATGTGAAAAACTCGACCAGGTCCTCGTTGAAGTAGTACTCGTCGATCCGCGTCCGCGAAGCGATCACCGGCGCCCCCATGGCCATGAACTCCATGATCTTGGTGCTGAATGCCTCGTTGCCGAACGAATCGGTGCGCTTGGGCACCACGCCCGCATCGATCGTCGCCATGATCTCGGCCACATTCTCCAGGGGCACCAGGCCCGTGAGAGACACCCGGTCCTCGAGCTTCCGCTCCGCGATCATCCTTCGCAGTGCCTCACGCTCCGGCCCGTCGCCCACCAGCAGCAGCCGAACCCCCGGGGCGCGATCGCGCAGCAGCGACACGGCCTCGATCGCGACGTCCAATCCCTGGTGCCACGCCAGGGTGCCCGGATAACACAGCACGAATCCGCCCTCCACGCGCTTGTGCCCGTTCCTCCCATGAAAAATCGCCGGATCCGGATAATTGATGATGGTCGTGCATTTCTCTGCCCGCACCGACCGCCGCACCAGTTTCTGTTGCCACAAATGATTCGAAATGATCACGTGGCTGGAGTAGAGAATCGAAAGCCGTTCCACCAGCACCAGAAGCCGGAACACCAGCGAGCCTTCGCCCACCTTGAATTTGCTCGCGTAGAACTCGGGCACGATGTCGTGAATGTCGAGGATCACCCGCGCGCCCATCAGCCGAGGAATCAGCGTGGCGAATACCTCGAAGTCCGGCACCGAATGCACATGGATCAACTGGTAAGGCTCGCGCAAGTGCTGCGCGGTGATCAACCACGCGGAACGCAGAAAGAACAACAGCAGCTTGACCAGGTAACTGAACGGGCCGCGTTCGTCGATCTGCCGTTTCTGGATGCGGAAGACGCGCACTCCCTGGATGATTTCGAAGGCCGGCTGACCGTCGCGCGCCAGGGCGACGGCGTCCACGCGGTCTCCGCGACGCGCCAGCGCCTCGGCATACCGGCGGACCCGGTTGTCCCGTTCGTAGAACGTGTATGCCAGCATGCAGGCCCTCATCGCGATGCGATCTCCTCCTGCCGGCGCCGTGCAATTACGCTATCCCCCCGCACGGCAGTCCAGCCTTCGCGTGTAGGGCCTCTGATGGAGCGAACGTCTCGCCGGGCGGTCTTCAAAATCCAGCACCGACTGGATCAGGCTCTCGCAAGCCAGGGGAATTGCGCGGGTAAGATCCGTCATTTGCGGCCTGCGCTGCCGCAAACCCTGGCGAAGGCATGCGCTGTCCTCCGTAAGCGGCACCATGCATTCCGGCCGATGGGCCATGGAGACGCACTCCGCCGCGTCGATTACCGTGATTCCCGGAATCGCCGATTGCACCTCCGCCAACTCGCTTGCCTCACCGCCTACAAAGGCCATGGTCTCCAACCCGATATGTAGCAGTTCCGCAATCCGCCGGATCGATTCGCACTTTCGGCGACGGTTCATCTGCGGGAAGAGGAAATACTCTTCCAGCCCGAAGCGGCGCAGCGCGGCCATCGCTTCGTAGTAGTCATTACTGCAGGCAATCGAATGAAGGATGCCCCGGCGGTCGGTTTCTTCGATGGCATCCACCGCTGCGCGGCGAATCGCGATCCCTTCCGGACCGTCGGCCCCCAGCGTTCCCTCCCACAGCGTGTTGTCCAGATCCCATACGATGCACTTGAAGATCCGCGGCCCATACACGGCCGGTGCTTCGCGGAGGCACAGCTCGGCGAAGCCGTTCGCAGGCGTCCACATCGCATGGTTGCGTGGATCAGTCACTGACATATTCCTCGCGTATTGGGTTGAGGTGCATCTTGAACAGCAGCTTTCCGGCGTGATCGCAAAGCTTCACCAGCAGTGTCATGAAATGATGTTGCCCCGCGAGCAGCGCAAACGGCAGCGCCGCGGCATACACCGGAATCGCAAGCGCCGATTTCAGAATGTTTTTCGCGCCGCAATCGGGACGCAGCGCCGCCGCGGCGCCCTGGAGCAGCGCTTTCTTCACGTAATAGCCCCGCGTCCACCGCGCCGGCGGAATCACTTCGAACACCTCCGCCTCTGCCGACCATACGAACGCATGGCCCTCCTCCATCTTGCGGCGGAAGAAATCGCGGTCTTCCCCGGACTTGAATTCCGGCCGGAACGGCTCGCCATCGGATAGGAACAGCGATCTCTTCACCAGCGCATTGCCGGTCCGCGCTTCCCGCCAGTCCACCCGCATCCCCGTCGGATTCACGCGCCGGTCGTAGAGCCCGCTCTTTTTCAGCCACTCCGGAGGTGTCTGGTCGAAATGCCGCTTCACCGGCCCCAGCACTCCGCCCACCTTGTAGCTGCCATAGGTCGTAAATAAATTCAGCAGCCAGCCCGGGGCAGGGAATTCATCGTCGTCAATCATGGCAATGAAGTCGCCTTCCGCATTGGCTGCCGCCTTGTTGCGCGCCCTCGCGATCCCGCGTGCCGGCTCGCTGCAATACTTTACCGGTACCGTTAAGCTCGATTGGGCTTCGCGGACGGTCGCCTCGGCGCTCCGCTCTTCGTCGTTGTCCGCCACCACGATCGAATAAGAAAACAGGCTGCCGGTTTCCTGGCGATCGAGGCAATCCAGCAGGCGGCGCAGCGGCTGCGGCCGCTTGTACGTGCAAATACAAATGCACACGTGCGGCCTGGCCCCGGCCCCGTTATCGGATGCGTTGTTCCCGCCCGACCCCGGTTCCGCAGGCACCAGAAAATTCGGGTCCCGCAGTTGGTACCCGCGCGCAATCTCCACGCCCTCGCAAATGGCCGTCAGTTCTCCGCGCATCAGGAATCGGTATTGCTCCTGATCCGCGGCATGGGTCTCGATTTCTACATTGTGCTTGCGCCCCAGCGCGGCGATCCGTTTCAGTCGTTCCGCATCCAGCGGCAAAATATCGAAGAAGAAATCAGCCAGCCGGTGCCGGCGCGCGAGCAGACGGTTCTGCCCCCGGCGGTACAACCGGTTGAAATAGCTCTTCTCTCCGGGGCCGAACGAAAAGTTAGGACGAATGATCGTCCCCGCGGGCAGCAGTTTTTGCCCCAGCGCGTTGGCGGCCAGGTGCATGTGGTGGTGCCCGTCAATCCGTCGCGGACGGCATCCGTACAGCCGCACGTACTCTTCCAGTTGCGCCTCCACCACATAACGAAACGAGCTTGCCAGCCCGGGATGATACATGGCCGGCGCAAACCGGCTCGAGCGAAGGAAGCGCGCAATCCGCTCCTGATGTTCCGCCAACCCCGCCGGACAGGTTCGTCCGCTGAAGGGAATGGTGAGGTTCAGATGCAGGCCCGCGTCGATGTCGTATTCGTTCGCCAGCGTTGCTGCGCGTTCCGTATCCTCCATGAACACCATGGCGCTCACGGAAGAGACCGCGCCGTTCAGTATGCAATCCAGCGTGCGATCGGTCGTGTCTTGATCGCGGCCCCAATCGTCCGCATTGACGATCAGAACCGCGCCGCCCGCGGAAGCACACCCGCGAACGTCCTCGGTCTCATCCTGGAAATCCATCGCAATGGGTTGGTTGGGAATCATGTGTGAATGGTCCACGCACACTGCCGTCACGCGGGCTCGTGCGACCTCCGGACATGAGTATGGGGAAGAAACCGGCCCAGCTTTTCTGACAGGCGATGCATCTGCTCGCGGCGGCGGAAGCGAACGAATTCCTCCGAAACGGGACGCTCGTCCCTGCGCAGACATGCGCTTGCATACCCCGCCCCCAGCGCCAGGCCCCGAAGGAGGAACGGCTTCTTTCTCATCTGGTATAGGCAGCGGAACACTTGCCACAGGGGATGATTTCCGATCAGGTAATCCCTTCGGCCCAGCTTGAAGCGCGCACCCAACTGCCCCGCATCGGCGGTTCCCACCACCCGGTGATGAAAGCCAATCTGGTCGGCAAAGCTGTGTGTCTTCCAGCCCTTCATCCGCGCTGTCGTGGCGGCGATAGTGTCGATCGCGCCTCCCCGCACCGCCTTGTAACCACCGATCTCCTCGAAGCACGCCCGCCGGAACACCTGGCACGCGCCGGACACGTGTTCGGTGCTCACGTAGCGATAATCGTAGGTTTCGCTGGTCTGGTCGCGGTAGGGCGTGCCCACCACTCCTAAACCCGGATCGAGCGCGATCTTTCCCAGCAGGAACGCAAAGTATTCCGAGCCGAAGGTGATATCCGCATCCAGGCACGCGATCACCTCGTACGCTATTCCCTGCATGCGCGCCAGCCCGGCGTTGATGGCCATCACCTTTCCGGCGAAATGACGCTCGGTCCGCTCGGGCAGGCGAACCAATTCGATCCAGTCATGTTGCGCGGCATGGCGGAGAACGATCTCGTCGGTCCCATCGGTCGATCCATCGCTTACGATCACCCACTTCTGCGGGCGAATGGTCTGCGCGGCCACCGCTTCGATGGTGAGCGCAATAAACTGCGCTTCGTTGCGCGCCGGCGTCACCAGCACGTAGGCCGGAAGTTCCGCGTCAGTGCCCCAGGTCCCTGGTGTTAGGACCTGCGAATCACGCTCCTCGACGCGCGAATCCATGCAGTCAGGCACCTATGCTCCCGTCGGCGTCAGTTCGCGAGCCGCCGTATTCGACGCTTGACCCAGAAACGCCGCCACTTCCGCGGCCACTCTCGCCTGCTGCGCCGCGGTAAGCTGCGGAAACATGGGCAGCGAGAGAATCTCGCGCGCCACCCGCTCCGCCACCGGGAACGACCCCTCGCCGTAACCCAGCGACACGTAAGCCTTCTGCAGATGAAGCGGGACCGGATAATGAATGCCCGAGCCGATCCCCGCCTGCTTCAAAGCGGCCATCATCCCGTCGCGATCGCGTGTCCGCACCACGTACAGGTGATACACAGCCCGCGACCAGGAAGGCTCGAACGGTAAAACCAGTCCATCGTTGCCCTCCAGAAGATGCTGATACCCGGCAGCGTGCTCCCGGCGGGCGATATTCCCCCCGTGCAGGTGGGGTAGCTTGGCCAGCAGGAAACCCGCCTGGATCGCATCCAGGCGTCCGTTGTATCCCTCCACATCGTGGTAGTACTTTTTGGCCTGCCCGTGATCGCGCAGCACCCGGATCTTCGCCGCGATCGATGCATCGTTCGTCGTCACCGCTCCGGCTTCTCCGCACGCCCCAAGATTCTTGCCCGGATAAAAGCTGAACGCCGCCGCGCATCCCATCGAGCCGGCTTTCATCCAGCGGCCCTGGCGGCGCGAGAAGTACTCCGCCCCGTGCGCCTGGCACGCATCTTCGATCACCGTCAGTCCATGCTTCTCGGCCAGTTCCAGGATGGAATCCATATCGGCCATCTGCCCGTAGAGGTGCACGGGAATGATCGCCGTGACCGGCCGGTGATGCCGGCGGCTGATGAGCCTTCCGCTCTTGTCCCGTGTGCAACGCGTTGCCAGGAAATTCTCGAGCTCTCGCGCCGAAATGTTCGAGGTGTGCTCGTCGATATCGATGAATTCCGGCGTAGCCCCAGCCTGCGATATGGCCTCGGTCGTGGCGATGAATGTGTTCGGCGCCGTCAGCACCACGTCGCCCGGCTGGACGCCGCACGCCATAATCGCGAACCGCAAGGCATCGGTTCCGCTGCCCACTCCGATCGCATGGACCGTGGTGCAGAATTCCGCAAACGCCGCCTCAAAGCGCTCCACCACCTGACCCCCGATAAAGCCCGCCGTCTCGAGCGCCTGGCGAAATACGTCCACCAGTTCCTCTTCCAGTTCCTTGTGCGGAGTCACCAGGTCGAGAAATGGGATCGGATCGCCCGCTGTCTGTGCGGGTTCCTGCGCCAGGTATCGCTTGATCCGCGCCGGATTGCCCGCCACCACCGCATGCGCGGGAACGTTTTTCGTCACCACGCTTCCGGCTCCTACGATGGCGCCCTCGCCGATCACCACCCCGGAAAGAATCGTGGCCCCGGACCCGATCGACGCACCTTTTTTCACTCGCGTCGGCTCCACGGCCCAGTCCGCCTCGGTCTGCAGTGTTCCATCGCCGTTCGTGGCCCGCGGATAGCGATCGTTAATAAACGTGACGCCATGGCCGAGGAACACCTCGTCTTCGATGGTCACGCCTTCGCAGATGAATGTGTGGCTCGAGACCTTCGCGTTCCGGCCCACGCTGGCATTCTTCTGGATTTCGACAAACGCGCCGATCTTCGTGCCATCTCCGATCGTGCAGCCGTATAAGTTAATGAACTTCGATAGTCGGACGTCGCTGCCCAGCCGCACGTCGTCGGCAATGCATTGGTATTCATTCATAAATACACCAGCGTTCCTCGTTTTTTCAGAGACTGGGTGGCCGCTTCCAGCATCTTCACCACCCGCAGCCCGGCGCACCCGTCATTGAACGGATCCCCGCCCAAAGTGATGCATTCCACGAAATACGCCATCTCCTGCCGCAAGGCCTCAACCTGCTCCAGCCGGGGAGCCCACATGTTCCCCGAACGGTAATTCATAAACAGGTTGTAGTAGCCTTCCTTGCTGGTCGCCTCCACGCCCTTGTCGTAAACCTTCACTTTCTCATCCGCTTCCATGTCGTTCCACACCAGCATGCGTCGGTCGCCGCCGATCAGCGTGGTGCGCACCTTCACCGGAGAAAGCCAGTTCACATTGATGTGGGCAATCACCTTGTTGGGAAAGTAGAGGGTCATGAACGCCACGTCCTCGTGGCCGTTCAGATGGTTCTGCCCCGTGGCCACCACCGCTTCCGGCGTCGCCTTCAGAATGTGATCCATGATCGACAGATCGTGCGGAGCCAGGTCCCACAGCACGTTCACGTCGCTTTGAAAATTCCCCAGGTTTACGCGCGTCGAGTCGTAGTAATAAAGATTCCCCAGTTCCCCTTTATCCACCAGTTCGCCGATCTTCTTCACCGCCCCGGTGAACAGGAAGGTGTGGTCCACCATGATGCGCAGGTTTCGGCGCCGCGCCAGCTCCACCAGTTCTTCGCCCTCGGCGACCGTGCTCGTGAACGGCTTCTCCACAAACACGTGCTTGCCGTTGTTCAGCGCCGCCTTGGCCAGTTCGTAATGCGTCCGGGCAGGAGAGATGATCGCCACCGCGTCGATCTTGGTTGACGAGATCACCTCCGAGGCATCGGCGGTTACGCGGATATTGGGATAGGATTTCTGCGCGCGGCGGCGGGAATCGGGATCCACATCCGCAATGGCGACGACATGCGAGTCATCCAGGGTGGAGAGATTCCTTACGATGTTCGGGCCCCAGTAACCGTATCCAATTACGCCAAAATTCACGATCGTTCACCACGGATAAAAGAATTCAACGGACCCTTCATCAATTGGGAGCGAAGCTCGCTCACCCGTTCCCTGTCTCAATACGCGCCCGCGCCGCGCACCACCGCAATGGGTGTGCGCAGCAGGATTTTCAAATCCAGCCATAGCGACCACGATGTGGCATAGCGAAGATCCAGCCGCACCATTTCGTCGAAACGGACCTGGCTGCGCCCCATCACCTGCCATAGTCCCGTCACGCCGGGCTTGGCTTCCAGCACCCGCCGGCGATGCCATGTCTGGTAGGCCGCCACTTCGTATGGAATCGCAGGCCGTGGTCCCACCAGCGACATGTCGCCCATGAGCACATTCAGAATCTGGGGCAATTCGTCCAGGCTCGACCGCCGCAGCACGCTGCCCACGCCCGTGATCCGCTTGTCGTTGGTCAGCTTGTATACGCCCTGGCCTTCGCCGTCCGCCGGTTTGCGTTCCACCTGGTTCGCAATCATCCGCGTCACGTATTCGCGATGAATCGCCTGGTCGCTGTTGGTATGCATCGTGCGGAATTTGTACAGAACAAACGGCCGCCCGTACTGCCCTACCCGCGTCTGACGGAACAGTACCGGCCCTTTGGATGTCAGCTTGATGGCCAGCGCGATCGCCAGGTATAGCGGCAGGCAGAACGTCAGGATCAACACGCTTCCCGCCACGTCGATAATCCGCTTCATGCGCAGGCCCGACTGCCGGCGGATGCCCGGATTCGTCAGGTCCGGATAGAGAACCCGGTTGCTCGACCCCCCGGATTCGGCGGCATTCCAATCGTCGGGAAAGAAGTGAAACGAGATTCGCAGGCGGCTGAATTCTGCATCCGACAATTCGTTTTCAAGAACCGCATTCAACCGCGCCAGGATGGTGTCCCGAACCAGGGCGTCCCCGTCTGGCGTCAGCCCCGTAAACAGTGCACCCACTGCGGAGCCGCTTTGGTACCACCCCACCACATCGGTTTCCCGGCTGGCTTGGAGCAACCCCTGCGCCACCTTGTCCAGAAAGCCGTCCTCCAACTGGTCCTCTGTCGCGCAGTCCTCCAC
This sequence comes from uncultured Acidobacteriota bacterium, assembly GCA_963706455.1. GTDB lineage: Bacteria > Acidobacteriota > Terriglobia > Terriglobales > Acidobacteriaceae > Telmatobacter. Next base: position 45,511 of record CAVPNO010000097.1, read on the forward strand.
CAGCATCAGGAGAAAGGGTTCCTTCGACCTCTCGGTCCGCTTGCGCTCGATGGCGATGGCGCTCCGGAAGATCCTCTCCGGCAGGACACCCCGCCCCTCGGTCGGCCATTCAAAAATCGAATTCGTCACGCTGATTGCGTCTTCAGAACGGAATGTGATCACCGAAAGAATTCCTCCCGGAACATTCACACAACGAATGAACCGCTTGCGACCCCGGAACTCCGGGAAAACAAGAGACCAGTTCCCGCTTTGATCTGTGGTGAAGAGCCCTGGTTCCGGGACGCAGATCGTCCGTCCGGAACGTCCTCGACAACGGGGATTTAACTCATCATAGGAGCACCGAAAGGGCACAGCAATGACCCGTCTGTGCTAAAGGAAAACGCGAAAGTTACAGGAAACAAGCGGATTAGACACCGGACCCGCCGCTCAAAGTAACCCACGGCGGGGGTACCCGGGACGTTCAAGGCATGAGCTTGGCAGCCCCGGGTCTCCTGTTTCGGAACCACGGAGCCCACGAAACCACGGTCATTCCAGCCCCATGCGACGGCGTTGGATTCGCCATTCCGCCCGCCGCCCGGTATAATATTTGTTGCAACAGATATTTTGGGCGCGTCTCGGCAAAGAGCCCTGGTGCCCAGGTCCCGGGTCCCCGTGGACACTTCTTCGTCCGTCGGGGAGGTCCGCGGTTTTGGGACCTGGGGCACCCGCGGAACGCTTGCTCGCTTTCCACATCCGCCCGGAGGCCCCGTGTCCGCCCTCAAAGACGAAATCGCCCAGCAGAGTGCGTTTACCAGCCCGGAGGAGGAAGCGCTCCTCAATCTCTTGCGTACCGCCGACTGCCTCCAGCGCTCCATCCAGCACATGATCCGGCCCTGGGGAATCACCGCGACGCAGTACAACGTGTTGCGCATCCTCCGGGGAGCGCAGCCCCATGGATTGACGTGCTCGGCCATCGGCGACCGCATGATCACCGCTGAACCCGACATCACCCGGCTCCTCGCCCGCCTGAAGGCGCTCAAGCTCATTCGCCAGCAGCGCGACAAGCGCGATAAGCGCGTTCTCTGGACTCAGATCTCCCCCGCCGGCCTCGCGCTGCTCGACGAAACCGATCCCACCGTGCTGCATGGCCCCCGGGAGTTACTGGGCCACCTCCACCCCGACCAGCTCTCCACCCTGATCCAGCTCCTGGAACGCGCCCGGGCCAAATGCGGCGGCGCGCAGACTCCGGTCACCTGCGACGGAACCGGCGAAACCTGCCCCACCCCGTAAACGAAGTTTTAAGGCACAAGAAGAAACAAAACTCCCGTGCCCCATCCTCGCGATTTTCTGTCGCGAGGGCGAAGACCACGAATCGCCGCCGCTGGATCGGCCTGGGTGCCTCGGGTTCGGCGCGTTTCTGTCTTTGCCGGGTCCCCACGGCTTCCCGTTCGTTCTGCTTGACCCCGCTCTATACCGAATGCTACATAGGGAGGAGGATGTGGAAAGCACCTGGGAAGGGAGTGCCAATCTCGATGGTTGCGCGGAACCTCTCCGGCAGGCTCCTGCCAAAAACCGTTGCACTCCTGTCGCTGTTGGTTTCGGTTGCGGTCGGTGGGATGCATTCTACTGTCGCGCAGGACGAAGCCGCCGCTGCAGAGAGTAAGCACTGGAAGTTCGCCGTGGTTTCCATACATAGAGACATGGCGGGCGGTCCTCAGCACGTCGGAGTTGCTACGGCCGACGGATATCAGATGGGGAACCTGTTTTTGGGATATCTGGTGATGATGGCGTATGAGCCGCAAACCGGCGGCGCAGCTTTCTATTCCACTGACCAGTTCATAGGAATGCCTGCCTGGCTGACCGGCGACGACGATCGTTACGATGTGGACGCGAAGGTAGACGAGTCGGACCTTGCGGATTGGCAGAATCCGGCCAAACGGCCTGTGATGCTGCGGTCCATGCTGCAGTCAATGCTCGAAGATCGTCTCAAGCTCGTGGTCCATCGCAGCACCAGGGAAGCTCCCGTGTACCTGCTGGTCGTAGGCAAGAGTGGGGCAAAGTTCAAGGAGACGAATCCCGGCGAACTTCATCCTGGCGCAAGACCGATGCCTGGGGGAGGTACGCTGTCCAGAGAAGAAAAAGACGACCAGATGACAGTGCATTATTTCGGCATCTCGATAGCGCAGCTGGCGAGATTCGTATTGGGCGACGCCGGGCGTCCGGTCGAGGACCGAACAGGTCTTACCGGCAGATACGATGTGACAATCGTGAAGCCGATGCCGGAGGGCGCGGGAACGCCGGAAGTGAAACCAGTTGAAATGCCGGCTGCGGAGATCGCGGGTCAACTTGGCTTGAAGTTAGAGCCGGCAAAAGCGCAAGTGGAAACTCTTGTGATCGATCATGTTGAACGGCCGTCGCCCAATTGAACATCAGAACCGTATTCGTGCGTGGCCATGCGTTGCGTCCTGTTGGTGCCCTGTACCGACTCATCGGCTAATGCGCGGGTTGAGGAGGTACGACTGCCCAGCCACCGTTCGTGTCTTTCACCAGGGTTGCGCTCGCTGATTGGATGGATGTGTCAGCAGCGATCTTGCGAAAAGTTCTCATCGATTCGGGGGTGCTGGCCCAGTCGGGGATGCCTTCCACCTCGTAACGGTAATTCACCGTGTATTGCGTGGGGTTGGAGGGGTCGTTGGGGGTCGCGTTGTCGACGGCGGTAACGTTGAAGTGGCCGAAGCAGAAGTTGCCGTAACCGGGCTGGCTGGGGTCGGGAGTCCAAGCCGAATGTCCCTTGTCGGAGAGATCGTATTGATTCATCTGCTTGGAGCCGGCGAGAAGGCGCTTCTTTTCCTTGGACTCACGAAGGAGAAGGCCGGCATCGGTAAGCGTGTCGTAGTCGCGGGTCTTCTCGTCTTTCGAGGGGTCGGCCTCGGCAGGCAGCTTGATTGGTTCGGGCCAGATGCATTCGTGCCGGCCGGCGTAAGACTGGTTGATCGCGGATTTGAATACCGCCCGGTCGATCTCTTTCTTGCACCCGGTTGCCCATGCGAAGAGCCCGGTCAACACCAGCGCCAGGGCGATTCTTTCCCGCATTCCATGTCACCTCAATGATTGAGATGCGGGAACAGCGTTGAAACGAATGAGCCCGGCTGAGGATTCGGAAAAGAGGAAGGATCTACCCGGCCGGGTCTCGCTTCTGTGCCCCGGGATGGCTCGATGCTTCAGGAACGCATTCACCGGTCCAGGGCTTGGCCACGGATAGCACATCGGCCCCCCGATGCACTATCGTGATTGGTTTGACCAGTGAGGCACACAGCTATGCTCAACAAGAACAAATTCGCAGTAGGTCTGTTTCTGTTTGTCATTACAGCAAGCGCAGTGGCGCAAGCCCCCCTCTACGGCGCCGAATCCGGCCGCCGCGCCCAGGCCCTGCTCAAGCAGATGACCCTCGACGAGAAGGTCGGGCAGCTGAACCAGTCCGCGGGCGTCGTCATGCCCATGCTGGGATCGCAAAAACCTGACGACCTGATCACCCAGGGCCGCGTTGGTTCCGTCCTCTGGCTCATCGACGTCAAGGAGATCAACCGCCTCCAGCACATCGCCGTCGAGAAATCTCGCCTGCACATTCCCATCTTTTTCGCTTTCGACGTGATCCATGGCTATCGCACCGTGTTTCCCGTGCCCATCGCCATGGCTGCATCCTGGGATCCGGCCGTCGAAGAGGCTGCGCAGAAATACGCGGCCGCCGACGCCCGCGCGGCCGGCATTCAGTGGACCTTCACCCCCATGGTCGACATCGCCCGCGACGGGCGCTGGGGCCGCATCGTGGAAGGCGCCGGAGAAGATCCCTACCTCGGCTCCGCCATGGCCGCCGCGCAGGTCCGCGGATTCCAGGGCGCCTCGCTCGGGCCCGACAGCGTGATCGCCTGCGTCAAGCACTTCGCCGGCTATGGCGCCGCCGAGGGCGGGCGCGATTACGACTCCTCCTACATTCCCGAAGAGCTCTTCCGCAACGTCTACCTCGAACCGTTCCACGCCGCCCAGCAGGCCGGCGCGGGCAGTTTCATGAGCGCTTACATGGACCTCAACGATGTGCCCGCTACCGGCAATCGCTGGCTGGTCACCGACATCCTGCGCAAGGAGTGGGGCTTCCAGGGCTTCGTCGTTTCCGACGCGTTCGCCGTCGCTAGCCTGGAGACCCACGGCTTCGCCGCCGACTCCTCCGATGCGGCGTACAAAGGCATCCATGCCGGCGTCAACATGGACATGGCCAGCCAGACCTATACCCGCAACCTTGCCCAGCTGGTGAAGGACGGCAAGCTTCCCGAGTCCGAAATCGACAAGGCCGTTCTCCCCATCCTGGCGCTTAAGTACGAAATCGGCCTGTTCGATCATCCCTACGTCGACGAGTCGAAGGTCGAGTCCGTGCTCAATCGCCCCGAAGGTCTGGACCTGGAACGCAAGCTCGCCGCGCGCTCCATGGTGTTGCTGAAGAATGAGGGTCAGGCTCTGCCCTTGTCCAAAACCACTAAAAGGATCGCGGTCATCGGCCCGCTGGCCGACTCCACCCGCGATATCGAAGGCGGCTGGACCGTCGAAGGCCTGTTCGGCGGCGGAGGCAAAAGCCATCCCGTCACCGTGCTCGCGGCTCTCAAGAAGCGCCTGCCCGATGCGCAGATCACGTTTGTGGCAGGGCCGGCGCCCACCAAGATGTTTCTTGGATTGATTGACCAGATCGGGGGCGCAAAAGTCGTTCCGCCCCCCACTGCGGAAGAGACCGCCGACTGGGTGGCAAAGGTCAAGGCCGCCGTGGCGGACGCCGACACGGTGATCGCCGTGATGGGCGAATCGGCCAACATGAGCAGCGAAAACGCGTCACGGGCCACGCTCGAATTGCCCGGCATCCAGCAAGAGATGCTCGAGGCCGCCGCCGCCGGCGGCAAGCCCCTCGTCCTGGTGCTCGAGAACGGCCGTCCGCTCGACATTCGCTGGGCCAGCACGCACGTTCCTGCCATTCTCGAATCCTGGTATCCGGGCACCGAAGGAGGCAACGCCGTCGCCGACGTACTCTTCGGCGACCTGAACCCCGGCGGCAAGCTGCCCATAAGCTGGCCGCGCGTCGCCGGTGCCGAGCCCCTCTACTACAATCACAATCTCACCCACGATCCCGAAGACCGCCCCAACTTCACCTCGCGCTACTGGGACATGTCGAGCAAGCCGCTCTATCCCTTCGGCTACGGGCTCAGCTACACCAGCTTCAAATTCGCCAACCTCCGCCTGAGCCAGGCAAGCATCAAATGCTGCGGCGGCGCCGCCGAGGTGTCCGTCGATGTCACCAACACCGGCTCGGTCGCCGGTGACGTCGTGGCTCAGGTCTATACCCACCAGCGCTACGGCTCCGCATCGCGGCCGGTGCGGGAGCTCAAAGGATTCAAGCGCGTCGCGCTCCAGCCCGGCGAAACCCAGACCGTAAAGTTCGCGCTGGGGAAAGACGAACTCCAGTTCTGGAGCCCGCAGACCAAGGTCTGGGCCGTCGAACCCTCCACCTTCGACGTCTGGGCCGGCGAAGACTCCACCGCCAGCCTTCACGCCGAGCTCGCCGTGACCGAGTGATTCGTGAATCGCGAATTCCCTGATTTCCGTTGCCTGAATTGAACTTGTCATCCTGAGCGAAGTTTGGCCGTCTCACGGCTAAACGCAGTCGAAGGATCTGCAGTTCGGGCACTCGATTTAGTCAATGAACTTAAGGGACACCGAACTTAGGGCGCCAGCGCCCTGGCAATCTCCATCCACCGCCCGTCCGTCCAGTCATCCCGTGGATCGGCCGCCGCGCGCGCGAACGTCCACAGCCGAAGGCAGTAGGGATCGACCTCTGTCAGATCGGCAACCCGCTCCACCAGGGCGAGAGGGTCCCGGTGAAGACGCCTTTCGCAATTGATCAAATGCTGAACAGGATCGTAGGACCGATCGCCCACGAACGGCTTGGGATCAATGGCCAACCACGGTTCCCGTTGCGCGCGCAGAACATTTCCCGCGTGCAGATCGGTGGCCAGCAGCACATCGGCGGATGTGGGCCGGGCGAGTTCCTTCATCACGCGCATGCCCTCGCTCACCAGTCCCGCATCCGGCCACAGGTGTCTTTGCGCGATGGTCTCCTCGCACCACAGGTCGATCATCTCCGACAAGGGCCGGAAGCCAGACAGGCCAATGGGTTCTTTTCTGCATTCCCACACCCGCTTGAGAACGTCGGCGATGATCTCATCCTGGGCCGGCTCCGGCAGCCAACGAAGCGCCGTTCCCGGCAGGCATCGTTCCAGCAGCATCGCCCCCGAATCGTCGTCGGCCTCGAGTAATTTCACCATCGACCTCCCGCGCCAGTACCGCAATCCCTGGATCTCGTCCCTGCCTTCCATGTGCGGCATGGCGAGTTTCAGCACGGCTTGCGTCCCATCGGGGCAGACCGCGGCACAAACCCACGAGCAGCTTCCCGCCTGGTCAAGTGAAGACCCCACCCGAAGCGACCACCGCATCAACAATCGTTCGAGCAACTGCGGCAGCTTCTCCACCCAGATCTTTCTTTCTGGAGTTTTCTGACAATGCGTGACGAGTTGTGAGGGAAGAATCAACGCCGACAGTCTACCGGCAGCACCATCTTTCTTCTAACCCCTAACCCCTAACCCCTAGTCCCTTAGTCCCCGATCTCGTAAAACCGATACCGGATCGTCCACCGCGCGCTCTTGCCCGGAGCAATGTTCAGGTGAACGTACGCCTCCGGGCTGATGGTAGTCCGGATCGACCAGAAGTAGATCCGCGCAAGGGGAAGGTCGCCGGTCTGCTCCACGCCTCCCCCCGTCTTCCGGTTCTCCACGAAGAAATCGTAATCCGAAGCCTGGTTCGAGTACCCCGTAAGAGTGCTCTGGGCCGTCTCGCCGGTTTGCAACTCCCGGTCATAGACAATCTCTTTTCCCTCGATCCGCGCTCCGTTCTGCAAACCGGGTTCCCCAACGGGAGCAAACGGAAACCGCACCACCATGTTCGGCCCGGTAGGCTCATCGTCAATCATGAAGAAGTCATGGTCGTAGACGTAGGTGTCGATCGTCTCCGGTCCGGTGTTCTTCAACTCGTGCTCGAGGATCAGGACCGGCTGATCCTTTTCCAGTTTCAGAACCTTCTTATAGGTATAGGCAAATCCCGAAGCCGCCTTGAGATCCTGGGTGAACGACACGCTGCTCCGCCCGGCATGCACCGTCCGCTTGCCTCCGTCCACCACCGGATACGCCGTCGCGAAGTGGTACGGCTTGTCATCGATCCTGCGCAGCACGCCCACTCCCGGTTTCACGAAAAGTTCTCCCGGCTTTGCCTGGTCATAGCCCTGCGCGCTTTCAAAGCCCGATCGGAACTCCTCCACCGGCCCGGTGATGGCGTCGTGGAGCAATGGATCGTAGTGCGGAAACCAAACGCCGAAATAGGTGTGCCCCTTGTAGGCCAGGCAGCCCACCACGCCCGACCAGTCAAACCGCGACCCGCGATAGTATCCATCCTTCGCGTCCGGCAGGTAGACCATTGCGTTGACGATTCCGTTGGAGATGAATGCATTGGGATAGATGGATGGTTCGGGCATGGAGCACTCCATCGCGCTCTTCCGGTCTGCGCCGGGACTCCCCGTGGGCAGGACCAGAGTCGAAAGAAAAAATAAGATCAAGACAACAACCGGCAGACGGTTTACGCTCCGTGTGCGCATGCAACACCTGTTCCCGCCAGTCTCCTTCTCAGAAGAGGCGAAATCGACATCGGCTGTCACGGTACTGCAAGTGTAACGCCGCCGCACCCGCCCCCGCCAAAACCCGCTCGCGAACAGACAAAACCGCCGGGAAGACATCTCTCCTTCCCGGCGGTTATGGTTCTCTCGTCCCGCGTCCCTGGTCCCTTAGTCCCCGTCTTTCAGAAGTTCACCTTCAGCGCGAACTGCCCGAATCGCCGCTCGTCATTCGCGCCGCTGTTGTTGCCAATACCGCCCTTGGAGGCGACTACCTGAGGATTGCCGGGAGAGTAATTGAACACGTCGTTCTTGGCCTCCTGCAGGAATAGATTGTGGTGGTTGAGCACGTTGAACCCTTCGGCGCGGAATTCGAGGTTGACGTGTTCGCGGATGGGGAATTGCTTGCTCACCACCGCGTCGAAATTCCAGAAACCCGGCCCGCGGAAAGCATTGCGCCCGGTCATGCTGCTGGGCCAGGGACCCCAATCAGAGATTCCACTCGGAAAATCGGTCGTAGCCAGGTTCGGGTTGCTCCAGGAATTCGCGGCCGGAAGCGTTCCGATGGTGTACAGATTGCTCCCGCCCCCCGTGGTCCCGGAGGGAATCGATTTGAACGTGTGCTGGGAAATGCTGCCCATGGGTGTATAGCGCGCAATGTTGTAGCCGGACATGTTGTTGGAGCTGTCGTAGAACGTGAAAGGCGTGCCGGAGTGCACCTGGTAGATTCCCGCGATCTGCCACCCTCCCGCCGCTTCGCCCAGGAGATTGTGCTGGTTCTTGAAAAACGGTTCCTCGTATATGGGCGCCAGCACCAGGCGATGACGGACGTCGAGGTCGCCATTGCCGCGATCCAGGCTGGGATTGAACGGATCGGTATATCCCAGGCTGAATGCATTGTTGGACTCGGAAAAGGTCGTGCTCAGATCGTCCATCGCATGGGCGAGAGTGTAATTGGCCACGACGTTCAGCCCCGAGTTGTGCAGGCTGGTGGTCTGAAACTGCAGGTTCAGGCCTTCGTAGTAGGAATCGCCCCCGGACCCGCGGTTGTTGATGTTCGAATACTGGGGATTGAGACGCGTGAATCCCGTATTTCCCATCGAGTCCGAGAGCGGGTCGCCCAGGAACACGTTGCCGCTGCCCAGTCCGTTGTAGTTCTTGATGTCGTAGAGGTGAACGCCGCGAGCGCCCAGGTACTGCACCGACATCATGCTGCTGCGCGTCATCTGGTGTTCCACGGCCAGATCCCAGAACTGCGTCTGCGCCGTCTTGATGTTCTGATCCACATGGCGCAGGCTGGTGGGAGGCAGGCAGGCAGCCGGGTAGCATGGCGAACTCGCGGGAGCCGTCGAACCCGCCAGCGGACCGGCGTTCGACGTGGTGACGGCAACGTTGTTCACCACCACCACCGCGTAGTTCGGCGGATTCTGGATCACGTTGAAGGTCACGTTGCCGAAGTTGCGTTCGTAGGCGACACCGTATCCTCCGCGAACCGAATCACGGCCGTTGCCGAAAACATCAAACGCAAAACCCACGCGCGGCGCAACCGCTCCCCAGGTGGGGTTCCACAGGCTGTGAATCGGGCTGGTAGGAACCGTGAAGACCTGCCCGCTTCGTATGGTCTGCTGCAGGCTGCCGCCCGTTCCGTAATAGAAATTCGAATCCAGGTTGGGATTGTCGTTGTGCTGCACGCCGTAATACTCATAGCGCACGCCGTAGTTGAATGTGAACTTCGGAGTGACCTTCCAGGCGTCCTGCGCATACACCGCCCAATCGCGGAAACGCTCGCTGCGCGCAAAGCTGGGCGAACTGGCAGGCAGGTTGATCGAACATCCTGCCGTGGGAGTTAAATCTCCGGTGTACGGATTTCGCACGCAGGGCAGCGCCCCTTTGGGGTCCACCGCTGCCTGGAACTCGAAAAGGTCTCCTGTAACCAAAGCCTGCAGCCCAAGCGGTTCGCTGTTCCCTAGCTGTTCCACCGCCTGCGCATAAGCTCCGTAAGCCTCGTTGTCCTGAATGTAGATCAGTTGGGTGCCGAACTGCATGGAATGCGTGCCCTTGATCCAGCTCAGGTCCTGGTTGATCTGCGAGGTGTTCTGCGGGCCGCCAAACGGCAACCCGCCGTTGGCCGGGTTGGTATCGTAGAAACCCGGCAACTGGATCAGCGTGCCGGTCCCGGGGACGGTTGCATTCACCGCCACGTCCAGCGTAGGCACGTTCTGCAACTGGGTGTCGTAGCTCTGGAAGGTATTGAAACGGCTGAAACTGAGCTTCGTGGACGAGGTGAGGGTTGGGCTGAACGTGTGGGTAAGGCTGAACAGGTACGCCTGGTTGTCGGTCGTCTGCCCTACGTTGTACTGCGAATACGGTGAGGCAAAGGCGCTGCCCGGCTCGTCCACTTCCTTGTAATCCACAAAGCGGAAGAACATGTTCGTCTTCGAGCTCGCGTTGTAGTCGCCGCGGACGATGTAGTTGTACGTATTCTGCGGAAGGCCGCCACCTGCGTTCTGCGGCGCCGTGAAGTTCACGATTCCGAGCATGGGAGTATTCGGATCCAGCCCCGTAACCCCCACCTGGCCGGCCGTAAACGTCTGCGAGAAATTGAACGTCTTGCTGCCTCCATAGGTGTTGAAGAAATCCTGAATATTGGGCGACGCCGCGGCCAGGAATTGACTCGTCGGAACCCCTGAAGTCAGACTGGCGGCGCTGCGCACGCGAGTCCATTCGCCGCTCCCAAACGCAAACAGTTTGTCCCTCTTGAGGGGACCTCCCACCGCGAAGCCGAACTGGTTGCGTGTGTAGGTGCCCTTGGGAGCTGGAACCGGGCCCGTTCCCCCTCCGGCGAGGAACGCCGAATTGATCTGATCGTTGGTCTCGGTGTTGGAGGTAAACGCCGAAAGACGGTTATATACCCACGCGTCGCCATGAAAAGCGTTCGTTCCCGACTTGGTCGTTACATTGACTACGCCGCCGGAGGCGCGTCCAAACTGGGCTTCGAAGTTGCTCGTCGATACCCGGTATTCCTGCATGGAATCCAGCGGAATAAAGGTTCCGATTCCGTCGCCGAATACCGAGATGTTCTCCACCCCGTCCAGCAGGATTTCGGTGCCCGTCGAGCGCTGTCCGTTGATATTGAAACCAACGCCGCGCGTGGTGGAGTTCTGCGAATTCGACCCCATGCTGCTGCTGCCCGAGGCTCCCGCGTCGCCGTTGGAAATGTTGCCCGAAATCGCCACAAAGTCATACGGGTTGCGCGTCAGGCTGGGCAGTTCCATCACCTGCTGCGAGTCGATCACCTGAGAGATCTCCTGGGTCTGCGTATTCACCTGGGCGCCGCCTTCGGCTACCACTTGCACTTCGGTCACCGTGGCGCTGACCGACATCTTGGCGTCTACGGTGGCATGGCCTCCCACCGTCACCTCGACCCTTGAGGTGTTGGCTTTGAAACCGCCGGCCGACACGTTGACCTCGTATGTGCCCGGCGCCAGCCCTACCACGACATAGGCGCCTGTAGGCGAGGTCTGTGTGTTGCGCTGTGCGCTGGTCGCCAGGTTTTTTACACTCACGTTCGCACCGGGTACCACCGCGCCGGACTCGTCCGTCACCGTGCCCGAAATTTGGCCTGTCTCCACCTGGGCCAGCGCCGCCGCGGTCAGCAGCAACATACCCAATAGCCCGCTGACCAGCATGCGGAGAAGGGAGCCGCCGCGCGGCGGCGCCTGCCGATTGTTGTTAATCGAAACGACTAGAAAGGGGAAATGAGTGGACTGCATCGGTATCCTCCATGAAATCCGCTGTGCGGAAAAAGGATTCGCGTTGAGCGAGCCCTGGAGGTGCCTCGCCCGCGGTTTACCTGCAACCGCTCAGCGCGCATCCCAAACATGTCCGGCGGATCATGCCGGCGCACACCGACACGGATGCGTGCGCGCCTTGCCTGCCCGCTTCGAATCAATCCAGGTTTTTCGGAGATCAGATGAAGCTTGATACATCCGCTCCCGAGCTCGCAATCTACGTGCAACGGGGCCGGTCTTTAATCACTCGTCTAGCTTCGGTGACGGACTCCCAATTGTCGAGCTTGGATGCGGTCGATTTCGGGACGGATGCAAACGCCCCCACCGCAGGGGCAACTTGTTTTCATTCGATGAATGGGATGGCGACTCGCCCTGTCACCACTAAGCCGGGCAAGTCACAAGGATCAGCCGGGCGTGGAGTCGGCGGGCGCTTACTCGGGCGGCGATATACCTGGCAATGCAGCCGCCAAAGCTGCAACGACCAACCGCCGTTCCAGGGTCATCGATGCAGCCGGCCCTATCGCGAAATCAGTCGCTGTGCGACGGTTTCCTCATCGGAATCGGAGTGGATGATCTTATTGTGCAGGCAGTAGAGGGCCAGCTCAAGCCGGTCGGAAACGCCCAGCTTGTCGTAGATCTTGCGCAGATAGTTCTTGATCACCTGCTCGGTCGTGCCCAGCTGGAACGCAATCTCCTTGTTCCGCTTGCCCTGGGTGATGCAGGTGATGATGGCCATCTCCTTGGGCGAAAGGCGCGGCTGGCTCTTGGGGCTGACCAGCGCTGCGGCCTGCGCCCGGTAGGCCTCGATTACCCAGTTCACTGACTGGTTGTCGATCCATGTCTCCCCGGCGGCGATGCGGCGCACGCACCGGACCAGCAGATCGGGGGAAATGGAGCGCGAAATGATCCCCCGCACGCCGCTCCGATAGAGCTCCACCGTATGACTTTCGTCATTGGCAACCGACTGCACGATGATCTTCGCGTCCGGCGCACTGCGCAGAAGCTCGTTCACTGCATTCGGGACATTGGTGATCAGCGCCCCTTCCAGCAGAACCACGTCGCTTGGATAACGCTCCACCGCGCCGCGCAGGTTCTCCAGGGAATCGGCTTGCGCCACCACGCGCAAATCGTCTTCCAGCGCAAAGATCTTGCGGATCCCGACGCGGTAAATCGCCTGCGAATCCGCCAGGATTATGCGGATGACGCCTGGCTTGGGTTGGGGTTCTTGCGATTCGCCTTCAGGTGAATCTTCAATAAAGTCCATACTCAGAAGCGCTTCCAGACCGGCATTTCATTGCTCCACGAACTCGTACTCGTCGATCGTGGCGGCAACCTGGGACTGGGCTTGGCTCATTGAGCAGCGTACCACACGTCCATGACAGTGAACCAGCACATCGTGCAATGAACCCAGGATCTGGCCCGGCATGCGCAGCGAAAAATTGATGTCTTCGCCGACCGGCAGAGGGGTGTTCATCTCAAAAAGAACTCCGCTGGCGCTCACATTCGACGTCTGGGCGGAATATTTGCCGTCCCCGGTGGAGATCACCACCGGCAGGTTTAACGGGAATCGAACGGCGGCACGTACTTCCTGGGCTGGCGAGGGCGAGTCCATCATTGTCTCTGTGTTCATACTCTCATCCATAAGATATATCTCGAAGATCCAATGCGCCCCAGCCGCATCTTCGCCTCGGCTCGTTTCCGTAATTCAGACTCTACGCGAATCCCCGGCTGGAATCACGGCACGAAAGTTCCCATGAAGGTAATCTCCCGGAATCTGAGGCTTGGAGAACATGCGCAAAAAATCGGCTTACTTCGTTCCTCCCCGCTAAGCGGGGAAAAACGCCGCCGACGCGCCCACCCATTCCTGGTTCTTGTTATGATCGACCCCCATCATCTTCCCCCGCCCCAGACGCACCAGGGAAAGGGCCGGTGTGAGCGTCTGCCGGTCCGGCCACAGGTACAGAATGCGAATCTCCGCCTGCGTCGGCCCGCACGGCGTTTCGATGGTTGGCACAAACTCCATTCGCTGCTGGACAAGAAACTCGTCCCGCCGCGAAGCGGGAATCGCCTCCAGCTCCGCGCGCGTAGTGTCAAACTGGATTCCCTTTCCCGCAAAAGAGAACAGCGGCTTCAATAAAAGGTTGCGGTAGATCGTGTCCGCGCCCTCTTCCCGGGGAAGCTCGACTCCTGCCGCTTCCAGTTCTTTACGCCCGCTTCCCTCCAGGAAATCCTTCAGGAACACCGCCGGAGGCACCACCTCCTTGCGGTTCGGGGGCCGCGACAGCCATGGCAGCGAAAACTTGCTGATCAGGAAATACCAGTTGGGATGGCCCGCCCATTCCACGTCCCACTCTGAGGTCAAGTCAAACGGTAGACGGATGTTACGCGCAATCAGCTCGTCGGCGATGGCGCGGTTGTAGATCCGGTGAATGGGAGTCAGCCGTCCGGTTCGGTTGCGGTAGTGGAGCTTGTTCCCGACCGCCTGGAGCGTACAGATGTCCACCACCGCAATCCCCAGCCGCTGCCCGGTAACTTCAAAGTCCGGCCGGGTCTTCTGGTGCAGCGGGTCTACTTCCGTCAGCACCACGTTCTCCGGGTCGCATGTCCCCAGAACCGTCCGGCAGACCAGATCCCAGTAGCTGCGCTCATTCAGTCCCGAAAGGTACATCCCCAGCGCCGGATCCAACCCAAAACAGGCGCGATACCCGTTGCCCAGCACCGCCTGGTAGCCGTACACCGAGGGAAACGCCTGAATCTCCACCAGGCGGGGAACCAGCTTGCCGCCTGAATCCCTCACCAGCGCGAAATCGGCAGTGAGGAAGTTTGGGTGCTTCGATTCTCCCCAAATCCGGTAACCGGTGGGAATCGCCCGATGTGCCGCTTCCAGGTACGCCGGCCAGCCGATCAGGACTTTCGCCAGATCTGCGCCCAAGGCGGCCATTTCGTCCAGCATTGCCTTCGGCACAAAGATCGGCGTTTCGGCAACCCGGAATTCAACCCTCGCTCCGCATCTCTGCTCCAGCCAATCCTGCAGGTGATCGTATCGCTCCGGAGCAAACATTCGATTGAATTGAGCGCGTAACACGGGAATCAAGGGGGACTCCTGGACCGGCCGGGGCTTGGCTTCGCCGTCGTCACCAAGATACTCTGCCGGCTCAACTCATTGAAGGAATTTCATTTTGCCCGTTTGCGGAACACCTGGCACCCTGATTTTCGGAAATGTCCCCCTTCGGATCACCATTGTGACGATGAATTGCAAATCACGACTGATAACTAGCTCGAAGTTCCGAAAGATTCCCAAAAAATAGTACTTTTGTCGTAGTCTAACTAACCCGCCTGGGGTACTCTTTTCAGTACGATATTTTTCCAACCAAGGGAGTACGATCCAAATGCAATCCTCTTTTTCGAAGGTTCTCTTTGCCGCCGCCATCCTCGCTTTCGGATCTTCAGTAACCTATGCCGTGACCAATCCGGTGATCGTTTCGCCGCTCGCGCATTCGAAGTCTGGAAACGTTGTCAGTCCCGTGATCGTTCCGCCGCTGCCGCCGACCAACCCCCCGGGTGGCAACCTTGCGATAGCCAGCCCCGTGATCGTGCCGCCGCTGCCGCCGACCAATCCTCCAGGTGGCAACCTTGCGATAGTCAGTCCCGTGATCGTTCCGCCGCTGCCGCCGACCAACCCTCCGGGTGGCAACCTTGCGATAGCCAGCCCCGTGATCGTGCCGCCGCTGCCGCCGACCAATCCTCCAGGTGGCAACCTTGCGATGGCCAGCCCCGTGATCGTTCCGCCGCTGCCGCCAACCAATCCTCCAGGTGGCAACCTTGCGATGGCCAGCCCCGTGATCGTTCCGCCGCTGCCGCCGACCAATCCTCCAGGTGGCAACCTTGCGATGGCCAGCCCCGTGATCGTTCCGCCGCTGCCGCCGACCAATCCTCCAGGTGGCAACATCGCGTAGCTAGCCCGGTGATCGTTCCATCGCTGCCGCCCACCGATGGCGGAACATCGCCTGATCCCGGTTTAGCTTTGTCACTGATTGACAATTCCGTTGCTGCAGTCTGACGTTCCGCTGCTACACTGAAGGGCGGTTCGTCTTCAGAACCGTGCAGGGGAGTGCCTTTGAATCTTGACACGATTCTCGGGCTGAGTGGAGTTGTAGCAGAAGCTGCGGTGGTGGTCTTCGCCCTGCGCGCAAGGCTCTTCCGGCTCACTCCCGTCTTTTGCTGCTATCTGGCATGGAGTCTCGTCGCAGACGTTGCCCTCTCCATCGCCGCCGGGCACTGGGGAGCTGGCAGCGTCAAATATTTCCACGTCTACTGGGTGGAAATGATCGTGGATTCCCTCTTCGTGTTCGCCGTGCTCGTCGAACTCGAGTGGGCCGTCCTCCGCCCGATTCGGTCCTCGCTTCCCAAACAGTCCATCTTGATTCTCGCCTTCCTGGTTCTTGCCGCCGGCGGCATCATCTGGCCCCTGGCCCGATTGGCTCTTCCCCCCAACCTCAGCCCGGTGGGCATTATCTTTGTTCAGCTCGAGCAAACCATCGCCGCCTTGCGGGTTGTCTTCTTCATCGCCATGGCCGGTTTCAGCCAACTGCTGTCCATTGGCTGGCGGAACCGCGAGTTGCAGATCGCCACCGGCCTCGGCTTCTATTCCATGTTTGGCCTTACCATCGCCATCATCCACGCCCACCAGAGCGTAGGCCAGGCATATCACCTTCTCGACGCGGTGGGCACCGCCAGCTATATCTGCTCCCTCATCTATTGGATCGCCAGCTTCGCCCAGCAGGAAGAGGAGCGGCATGAATTCACTCCCCAGATGCGGAGTTTCCTCCTGGCTGTCACAGGCGCTGCGCGCGGTACCAGGATCTCCCTTGCCGAATCCGGTATCGGCCCACCCCCGAAAACGCCCAAACGGTAACCGGAAACTGCGGAAGTGCCGGCATATTTGTAATTTACGGGCGCCGGCCTGGTACCCAGTGGACCGTTTCGCGACACGTTACCTTGGTCCCACACCCTTTTGGTTACTTTTTGTGACCCCCCATCGTATCCATTCGGGGGATTTTGGTGCACAATAGCTGCATTGTCTGCTACAAGTAGTAGGACAACAATAATAAGCCGGGACCCTGTACGAAAGTCGATAGCCGACTACCGGAAGCTCGGCTCGAGGGTTGTTCATGATATTGATTTTTGTTCAACTTGCTGTCATCGCTGCCGTGGTGGGCTTTTTTATCCGCTGGCGCGCCGGGATTCGCAGGCGAAACAAGCAATCATGGGATTCGCTTCTTGCACAACTGCGACCTGAGTGGAGCGCCCGCGAATTAAGTGATCAGTTCCTCTGGAAGGAGGGGCTGAACGCCACACCGGAAGACGCATGGCTGCGCATGGAAGGCCCGAAGGGCCTCTGGGTGATGTTTCAGAATGCCCGCGTCATGATGGAAATGGCGGACTTCGCCGCCCGCAACGACGCCGATGTCGACAAGGTTCTCGTTGAAACCCTCCGCAGCGACGCGATGCAAATCAGGGTGTGCGTCCTGATGGGTCTGGCCCAATACGCCTTCAGTCAGGCCAGTGAGGGTGTACGAGTGAACGCCTTCCGGGCCGCT
>CAVPNO010000098.1:0-24346 GCA_963706455.1 uncultured Acidobacteriota bacterium
GCCTTATGTTGAGTTGCCGTAATGTTGCGCCGTTGTGGTTCCGCCTGCATGGCCGCGGGTGATCGGCGATTTCATGCGACATTTCCACAAGAACTATCCGACTGCATCGCGGTTTGATGTAGACGAGATGGGCAGACCAGCACGATTACCGGATTCAGTTCGAGGACAAGATGTGAAGGACGTCGCTCGCCTGTGGCGCGAGCTTGGCCATACGCCTAAGAGCATCGCTCAGTACCAGATCGCCGTGATCGAGATTCTTGAGCGAGGTCGGGGGTTCGATTATCTTGAGATCACGGCTGATCGCGTAGACAGTTGGGCACGGCAGTATGCTGTAGAACACGGTCTTGATCCAGCGGCGGTGACGAGACGCTGGTTGCCGGCATTTCGGGCATTTGCGTGGGGATTGAAGCAAATAGGCAAGGCCACTGGGTCTGTTGTGCGGTCCAAGGCGCAGGTGGCTGTCGATCCCACGGTGGAAGCATTTATAGAGTATGGAAGATCTTTGGGCTGGAAGGAGAAGACTCTCTTCCTGCATCTGCGATCTCTGCGTGAACTGCAGCATCACGTTGCGGGCCATCGCGGTAAGTGGCCTGAGCCTGGGCTCAAGGATGTAGATGACTTTCTGAGGGTCGCAGCCCAGCGATGGAAGCGCACAACAGTTGCAGGTGCCGCGGGTACATTTCGAGCGTGGCTTCGATTTCTATTCGTGACTGGTCGCAGTAAGCAGAACATGGCCGAGTCGGTGGTCTTGCCGCCATCGATTCGTTATGCACGACCGCCGCGTGCGCTGCCGTGGAACCTCGTTCGGCAACTTCGCCGCGGCATCGACACGAGGACTGCTATTGGCCGCCGAGACATGGCTCAGTATCAGCTCTTCTGTGCGTATGGCTTGAGCAACGCAGAGGTGACCAACCTGAAGCTGGAGGATATCGATTGGAGTGCCGGAGTGCTTCACATAAGGCGATTGAAGAACGGTTCTACCGTCGATCTGCCGCTATCTCCAAGCGTGGGTAAGGCGATTGCAGCTTATATTCGACACGGTCGACCGTCCACCGAGTGCAGGCACGTATTCGTGGGACACTTCATTCCGTTTGGTCCACTCGGCAAGTCCACGATCGGTCAGCGAGTTAAGGACTGGGCTGAACGAGCTGACGTCCGGGCACCTTACCTCGGGGTGCACGTTTTCCGCCACAGCTTTGCGACTCACCAGATGGAGCGTGGAGTGTCACTAAAGCTCATCTGCGATATCCTCGGCCACCGAAGCACTCAGACTACCTCCATTTATGTTCGATCCGCGCTCGGAAGACTTCGGCAACTTGCCCTCCCGGTGCCGAAGTGAAGAGACCCCTGCATAGCCGTTGGAGGAACCAGATCGGCGATTTCATCGCATTTCGTCGCGCCTACCTTACATCTGCATGGCCAGCGCCCCAACTTCGGAGGTTTGATTTGTTCGCAGGGTCACATCCGCACCTATCCTTGCGGGAGGCGATCGCTTCTTGGATCAACGCGGATCCTGACCGACATCCGCTGACTAGAAGCAACGACCTCACTGCCGTCCGACAGTTCTGTTTATATCGAAGACGGTTCGACCCCGAAGGGTTTGTGCCGGAAAAGATGTTGCCCGTTGCGGCGGTAAAGAGACATTTCCAAGCGTGCATACTTACGCCCGAGCAGATCAAGTTTCTTCTACGAAGCATAGCGGATCTTCAGGGCCCGCCATTGCGACTCGCACGCTTGCGAACCTTGTTCCTGGTTCTGTATTGCACTGGTCTACGACTTGGAGAAGCCCTCCATTTACGCGTTGCCGACCTCGATCTGAAGCAGGCATGCTTTCGCATCGGGCCAAGTAAAGGTCGAGTCCGGCTGGTTCCGTTTGGGCAAGATCTGGCATATGAACTGAGTGCGTGGCTGGATGCACGACGCCACGCCGGGTTCACGCTTACACCTCAGACGACGCTGTTTGAGCGCGAAGATGGCCGACCCGATAACCTTTGGAACGCGGGGATGCGGTTCAACACTCTTTTTCGTCACTGCGGGCTCAAGCCTCGACGCGGCAGCGGCCGCGTTGGGTTGAGAGTCCACGATCTTAGGCACACGTTCGCTGTTCACAGGCTTCAACGCTGGTATCGCGCGGGTGAGGATCCAAATCCACTCCTGCCTTGGCTGTCCGCGTACTTGGGCCACGTCAACCTGTTCGGAACACAGCGATATCTTCGGGCCACGCCGGAGATCTTGGAGTCGGCCTCCAAGCGTATGAGACGCAGCATTGGATTCAACCCGGGAGAGCCATGAAGACCATTGACCCGTTGTTCGAATCAGTTGAGACCTTCTTCGTTGACTACATGAAGCTGCTCCGAGGGGCAAGCCAGAGAACACTGGCGAGTTACCGAGATGCTCTGCGTCTGCTGTTTGACTATGCATCACAGGCCAGGAAAACCTCGGTTGACCGTTTGCGATTGGCTGATTTCGACGCTGATCTCATCGCCGCGTTTCTTCAACACCTCGAACGTGACCGACATAACCGAGTATCCACTCGCAACTGTCGTCTTGCAGCATTGCATAGTTTCTTCTCTCACGTGCTCAGGCGCCATCCCGATCAAGCGACCCGTTTGAGTAGGATCCTCGCATTGCCATCGAAGCGCCATCCCCCGGCACCACCCCGATCCCTTGATCCTCCGATCGTGCAGGTACTTCTTCGCGCACCGAATCGGGAGACAGCTTCAGGACAGCGCGACTACACTCTGATTCTCTTTCTCTATAACACTGGCGCTCGTGTCAGCGAAGCCATTGCCGTTCAACAGAAGGACCTATTGCCTGGACCCGCCGTTCACCTAGTCGGAAAAGGCAAGAAAGAACGTGTTTGCCCATTGTGGCCCGAGACGATCAGAGCCATCAAGGCGTTGGGCCGCGCAACACGGGCTGATCCAGAGAAGCCCCTGTTTCAGAACGCCCGCGGTCACGCGCTCTCAAGACACGGAGCTTATCGGATCCTCGGACAACAAGCGGCAGTAGCCCACAAGGCGGACGCGCGCGTTCCTACTAAAATTTCTCCTCACCTTTTGAGACATTCTTGCGCGGTTGCCCTTCTACAAGCCGGTGTTGATCTGATTACCATCCGCGATCAACTTGGACACGTGAGTGTAGCAACTACTGGAAGGTACGCAACCAGTAATCTCAAATTGAAATGTGCCGCTCTCGAGGCCTTTTGGAAGGCCACTGGCATGACCAGTCTCCGCTCCAAACGGTGGCGTCCATCACCCTCCCTGACTAATTTCCTGGGTTCCATATAGGTCCTACAAATCGCGTTGCGCAACATTACGGCAACTCAACATAAGGGCGTTTTATCTGGCCGCAAGCCACGGAAGGCACGGTTGCTCTTTCTCGCGCCCAGTTATCGATGCTGCTGGAAGGCATCGACTGGCGCCGCCCGCAGAGGACGTGGACGCCGGAGATCGCGGTATGAGTAACGATGCAGATTCTCCTGTGTTTATGCGCCTTTGGTCGCTGCTGCATTCCGGCTGTGCTGATGGCATACTCAACCCATGTTTCCTGCTCCACTGCCCGATCTGGATGCGCTCGATCCTGAAGCGTTGAAGGCGTTGGTAATTGCGAAGCACACCGAGTCCGTCCGGCAGCACGAGCAGTTGACCTCGAAGGCGCATGAGATCGAGCATCTCAAGCTGGTCATCGAGAAGTATCGTCGCATGATCTTCGGCCGCAAGAGCGAAAAGCTGACGAGAGAACTGGAACAGCTTGAGCTTCGCCTGGAAGAACTGGAGACAGCGCAGGCTGCAGAAGAAGCGGCTCAGGAAACGGCAGACGCTCAGCAGCCCAGCTCATCACCCAACGGGCAGCAGCGTCGATTAGCACGGCCACGTCGCAAGCCATTGCCAGAAGATCTGCCGCGTGAGGTTATTACGCATCTTCCCGCACACAAGTGCTGTCCCGACTGCGGCGGCGATCTGCGCAAATTCGGGGAAGATGTATCGGAACAGTTGGAGCGGATTCCGGCCAGCTACAAGGTGATTCGGCATGTGCGGCCCAAGTTCGCCTGCGCCGCCGGTTGCGACCGCGTAGTGGAAGCGCCAGCGCCTGCACGACCGATCGAGTTTGGTCTGCCAGGTCCGAACCTTCTGGCGCATGTGCTGGTTTCGAAATTCGCTGATCACCAGCCTCTCTATCGCCAGTCGGAAATCTACGCTCGCGAGGGCATCGATCTGGACCGCTCCACGCTTGCCGGCTGGGTGGGAGCAGCCAGCGAACTGCTCACTCCGTTGGCCGACGAGATCAGGAAACACGTGATGGCGGCATCTAAGATTCATGCCGACGACACTCCGGTTCCTGTGCTCGCGCCGGGCACCGGCAAAACAAAAACCGGCAGACTGTGGACCTATGTGCGTGACGACAGGCCCGCGGGGTACGAAACCCCGCCAGCGGTGTGGTTCGCCTATTCGGAGGATCGCAAAGGCGAGCATCCGCGCAATCACCTGAAGGATTTCCAGGGGGCGTTGCAGGCCGATGCCTATTCCGGGTTTCACCACCTTTACGGCGATGGCCGCATGTACGAGGTTTCGTGTTGGAGCCACGCGAGGCGTAAGTTCCACGACATCCATGTGGCGCATGCCTCGCCCATCACCAGCGAGGCTCTCGATCGTATCGGAGCTCTGTATGGAATCGAGCAAGAAATCCGCGGCAAGTCGGCAGAGGTCCGCCGCTCTGTGCGCCAGGCTCGATCCAAGCCCTTGCTCGATGATCTTCGGCACTGGATGGAGAAGTTGCTTCGCTCGCTCTCGACAAAGAGCGAAACCGCAGGAGCGATTCGATACGCACTCTCCCGCTGGCGAGCACTGACACGCTACGTTGATGATGGCCTGCTGGAAATCGACAACAACGCAGCCGAGAGATCCTTGCGCTCGGTAGCGATGGGGCGTTCATTGTGCCCCTCCTTCTGAAGTACTGATAAACATTGGGAGTTGGCCGTCCGCGTCAACCCGACACGGGCGATGTTTTCGGGCGATAGCCGCGTTTACTTCCTCACTTTGTAGGTCGCTGGCTCGGATCTAGTATGGAGCGTCGGGTACAACCTGTTGAGCAGGCAAAATGCGTTCCTTGATCAGGCGTCGGATTGTGTGATTGGTTACGCCAACCAGCTTGGCAGCTTCAGACATCGTTAGCCACTCGCCGTTCTTCTCGGCGGAACGATAGGCATGGATACCATGCACACACCGTAGAGAACGCACTCGGTGCGCATTCCAAGTCAGGCCTTGTCCTGTGCGAATCCCCATTCGATTAAGTGACGCAGCTATATCTTGATCGGACCATCGAGAAGACATGCTCCGGATGACCGCGAGTGCCTCTTCAGTGGTGCGACGGCCATGTTCGCCCGTCCTTGGTTTGCGTACCCGCAGTTGCGAGTGCTGTCCCCCTTGCCAGTGGATAGTTAAGATCACTTCACGCGCCTCTTCATTCACGTCCGCGACGATATCGGTAATCAACGCTCTCACAAGCTGCTGGCGTGCGCGTGTGGTTACGCCAGGAGCATTCCATGCCGCTTCAAGATCTTCGGCAAGTCCAGTGAAGTCCGGGGCAGCCGCCATTTCCTGCGCAGGCGCGCACATTGCGTCAAGTTGCACCTGACAAGCCTCCACGCGGCGCAATGTGCTTTCCCAACTCTTTTCCAATTGCGCTGCGATGAGACGATTCTCCGGATCGCAAGCGGCATACCGCCGCTCGGCCAACTTGGCTTCATAACGCGCCTGCACAAGTTCCAGTTCTACGACGCGCCGTTGTTCGTTCAGTATCTGAGTGTGCATGCACTCCGCCTCCATGGCAGCCTCGATTGCCATCGGCTGCACTGCGCGCAGCAACTCACTTGCGATCGCAGCGTCAACACGGGAGCCCCCAAAAGTCATGCATCTGGCTGCGCCGGTCAGATCCATGCTATTGCAGCGATAAACCGTCTGTCTCGGCGCGTGGCCCCTGTACGCCAGCCGCAAGCGTCGCCCACAACGAGCGCACATGAGAAGACCACATAGCAATGCCGCCCCTCCTCGCCCCGATTTAACGTCTCCGACCTTGCTATAAGCGTTGGCAGCAATCTGCTTTTGGTTACGCTCGAACTCCTCCCAGTCTATATAGCCTTTGTGATGATCCTTGATGAATACCTCCCAGTCGTCGAACGGCTTGCCGTGGCCATAGCTCCGGTGCGCTCGCCCATCCTGAATCACCGTTCGCTTCTCGCTCTTGCCGTATACATACACGCCTGCATAGAAGGGGTTTTTGAGTATTGAGATCACGTTTCGGTAGCGGATCAGCGTCCAGTCGAACGACACCAGCGTTCGGCCATCGGACGGCCGTGGGAAGTGGACCTTCGCCGCTCTCAACGCCAGAAATACCCGTCGTGCACTCCCTATTTCACGGAAACGCGCAAAGATCAGCCGGATCACTTCCTGCAGGCGTTGATCCGGATCGAAATCCAGACCAAGCTCACGATGCCAGGCATAACCTATCGGCGCACTGATTCGTAACTCTCCGCGCCTGGCCTTCGCACGAGCTGCCTCCAGCATCCGAGAGCGCAGTATGCTCAGTTCGAACTCGCTGATGCTCCCCTTCATGCCCAGCAGTAACCGATCGTTAGCGCGACACGGATCGTAGACACCATCCGGATCGATTACTCGCGCCTCAACCAGACCGCAAAGTTCCAGCAGGTGATGCCAGTCGCGTCCATTCCTTGCGAGCCGGGATGCATCCAGACACAGCACAGCGCCAACTTCTCCAGCGCAAAGCCAAGCCACGAGCCTCTCAAAGCCCGGCCTTGCTACCGTTCCACTAGCGGAACGGCCAAGATCATCGTCGATTACTTCGATGTCGCGAAAGCCGAGACGCCTGGCCTCGCCGACCAAATCGTATTGCCGTCGCTGACTTTCGAGGTTCATTTGCACCTGCGCTTGGGTCGACTGCCGAACGTAGACCACAGCCTTGCGGTTAAGCACCACTGCAGGTAGAAGCTCAGCATTGATCATCGTTGGCCTCCCGATTGGCGCCGGCGGCGGCCAACATCAGAAGGTTGGCCAGGCAGCTCAGCGCTTGCGCCCTCTGCGGTGGATTCATCCCGGTCAGTTGAACTGAAGTGAACGCCAGGTTGCTCTGACGCGGTGTCACGGCAGGCACTTGAACCGGCTGCCGAATGATCTCGCAAGTCGGACTCATCGCACTCCTCCTGAACGACAGTGGAATCGTTCAAGGAGTTTCTTCGCAAACCCCGCTCCACCAGTCGGCGATGCAGTTCTCGCAAAGCAGCCAAAGAGACGAGCGGCTCACCGGCCTTCATGCCCATGCAGACTATAGGATCAACATCCATGCGGGGACCATCGTGACCAACCCAGATCCGTCATCCACGTGGATAACACCGCCTGGGCCGCGTTGCTCGCTATCTCGATACCAAACTTTTCTTCCGTACAGCGGATGCCAAGGATAGTGAATCTCTAATTCCTGGCCGATATGGGCAGAATGTCTGGGGAATCGTGATGGGAAGGAAGAACTACTTGTTCCTGGGATCTGATTCCGGTGGCCAAAGGGCCGCCGTCCTCTACAGTCTCATGGAAACCGCAAAGTTGAACGACCTCGATCCGGCGTTTTATCTCCGCTCCATCCTAGCCCGTATCGCCGAACTGCCGATCAATAGGATCACCGAACTGCTGCCCTGGAATGTGGCGCCCATCCTCGAGGCCAACTCCCCACTCGCTGCTTAGACCCACTCTTACGAAGTGTCCACTTAAAATTAGTGGACACTTCCCCCACACCCTTCAGCCCCTCGTCAAGAGGGGACCTCAGAACGCTTACCCTGTTTTACATCTGGAACTGTTTCGGATAGGGGAAGAATCTGTTAAAGAGAGGGCCGTTTCCGAGCGACGAAAGCCCGGTCGACGGGTGGCTTGGCGAACGTTTAGCGTGCCATCCGCAAATCACCCTTGAGAAATATTGCCGAATTCCAACTGCCGGGAGACTGGCCCTATGGACCCTACCGTTTTCGCTTCTCCGGATTCATCCTTTCTAGAATCTCAGATGCGACCCCTACAAGCCGATCCACCGAATTAGTCAGCCGTTGCAGACACTCCGCGACCCAATAGAGTTCGGGGGACGGCTGGTACGCTAGCCTCTCTTGGGAAGAAGCGACCGGTGACAGCGGCTGAGCTGTTCGTTCCTGAGAGGGAGCAGGTGGCTGAGTTTCGGGCGCCCAAAGCTTCAGGCGGTCTGAGAGGGTCTTGATGTCACGTTCTCTGGTATCGAAGAACCCGTCGACCTGGAATTGTTGCTTCGCTCGCTCGGCTTCATACTTAGTCCCCAAGACGACGTTTGCGCCGAGTGCAAGCAGCCTAGAGGTGCTGATTCCCGTGATTCCGTTCCACTTCTTAACTGCCGATATAGCATGGGTCCACTCCACAGTCTGATCTGGGTGCTCCTCGCTCAGATCGAATGACCGAGATACTAAGAAGGAGTTCTCCCGCAGCTGTTTACCGGCGTTTTCGGGATTGCCTCGTAGAGTCTCTGCGTATGTCCTTGCAAGGCGAGACGACAGTGCGACCGCACGCTCTGTGACTTCCCCCAGTTGAGGGTTGCGCCAATCAATGCCAACAATGCAAGTTGTTAGCACAATACTGGGTCTGCGATGGCGATCCTCTGTCTTGGCGAAACTGACACTCAGCAAGTCGGAAGCATCGAACAGAACGCACCGCTGAGCCACAATTTCCGCATCACGTAGAGGGTAAAGTGACTCCAGAAGACTTCCCCACAAAACTGCCTGAATCTTTCTCTCAAGGCCTTTGAGCTGGGCGGAGTCTTTAGGTACATACCTTTGAAACTCCTCCGAGTCGGCGGAAATACGATAGCCCTTCCCCCATAGCTGAATGTCAGCTTTAGGGTAACTGTCAATGCGCTTAATGGCTTCCATGCCGCCGCTCCCTCGCCCACATCTGGATGATATTTCTCATTCTGACAAGATCTTCGCTGCCTGGAATGTGTTGAAGTGCCACAGTTACCAACGACAGCGCAAGCACGGGATTTTTCTCATATGAAATCACCACAAGGAGCAGTTCGTTCCATACATCAGCTTGAGTGGGATATCGCGCTGCAAGTTGTTGGAGCGCTTGACGGTATTCAATTATCTGCTCTCCGCCCAGTCTGCCTGCGCGCAGTGCATGGACCATTGGCAGGATCAATGCCCACTCATTCGACCATCCGCTCTGGGCCGGGACTGGCGGGATTGCGGAGATAGCAGCTCTCGCTGCCTGCATCGGTTCCGCGCCCACAACGGGAACCTGCACAAGGGGAGCGCCAGTGGGTTCCTTGTGGGACTTGACCGCAAATTCCAGTCTCTCTCGGAGTTCCCGCAAGGGAGGAAAGCTGGCAGTGTCGACAGCTGCAAGCAGTTCGTCTCTCCAAAATACAACCGCCGGATCTGTGGCGTCAGCGTTCGCGACCCACGCATCTATAGTGCGTCGGTCGAGGTTCTGTGCAGTGGTAGGGATAGGGCCCAGCACGCATTCCGCCGCTGCCAGAGCGACCTCGAACCGAAGTTTGCGTGAGGCAACAGTCTTGTCCATCCTTCCCAACTCAAGCTCGGCATGGACGACCTGTTCCAGTCCTTTTGGGACTCGGAATGGTTTCCATGCAGGGACAGAGATGTCGTATGTGCCTTCCGTTTCGAGATAAAAGCTCTCGAGATCGATTAGCACGCAGCGTTCGCTCGGTAGTAAGCCTATGTTGAGTGGGCAGACGTCAAAGTGGTGCCAGCCCATTCCGTTTATGTCCGGGTCCAAATCTGCAAGTACCCTAACGGAAAGGTGATATGCTTCACCCCGCTCGATAACGTCCCTTAAGGGTGTCACCTCTTCCATGGCAACAAGCAACCCGCTTTCCGTCTGCTGGATTTGAAGCAAAGGAACAATTGGAATCCTGTCTCCCATTTTCTGAATTTGCTGCAGTCGCTCATACAGAACCGTCAGCCTGTCGCGACCCGTAAGTAGCAATGTGGAGTCTCCAGCTCGAGCTCCCGCCTCCACAATAAACTTGATGAAAGCAGCTCTTCCGCCACCCCGGATACGCTTAGCTTTGGCGAATAGTGCCCATCCTCTGCCGGCCATCATGCCAGGTGGTTGATTGAGAATTTGCAATTCTGCCCACTCCCCAGCAGGAAGCAAGGCCTGTAGCTCGTCACCCTTCATATTGATGCCGTCACCCAAAATTTACAAACCGAAAGGACGGTACACGCGCCATGTCTTGTCTCCGAAGGAAACAGCAAGTAGGCCGCCATCGTCCGCCCACGTCATGCTCTGAGGGTTCGAATGGAGTTCAGGGGAGTGACTTGGGGCAGTCACAGTTATCTGTGAGCCAACCACGGACAAAGCGATCATCCGCAAGTCGGGTGTGGTTGCCGCAACTATCGAAGAACTTGGAGCAAGAGCAACTGGTTCTTCCGCATCGGTCATTACGGGACCGATCTCAATAGCTTTCTCCGGTCCGCTCAGCCTTCCAACGCCAGATGTACTTAATGCAAGGCATAGACCCAAGCGATTGGTCATCGTGCGTGTGGTGTCAAACCTAATGGCGTACCCGGTCGCAACACGCTTTCCCAGTTCGCCGTCCGCCCCTACGGCCACCCCCTCCGCCGTCTCCCCGTTAAAGACCAGGGCATGTGAGGAGCGCTCGACGAAGGCGCAGGTCAGAAACGGCGTGGGCGAGATAAAATTCTCGATGAAATCTGTTTGTGTCCATCTACCGCCAACGTAGCCGAGTGAGTGCAGCCGACCGGAACTGTCGATTGCCAGAATGCGCCTCGGTGTCATGGGTGCCCACGATGCCATCTCGAATGGAAAGGGAGCCTTCGTTAGTTGGCCACCCTTTGTGCCCTGCCAAATGAAGTTGCAACCAGACGGTCGGCCCACAAGAAATTCACCGCTTATGTAGTAGCAGTGAGCCTCGGCCCCATCCCACTCGGGTATGCTCCCCACGGTCGTAAACTGCGGTTGCACGCCGGACTCGAAGACCGTCTCAAGCAGTTCACCCTTTTCGGAGAGAAATGTAAATGCCCTCGAGCGAGGGGCATCGTTTGAGGCACACAAAACCCGTCCGGGCGACCCACTAAAGTCGCCAATTTGCCGCAGTTCAGGAATCGTTCGAAAGTTGAGGTCCACAGGCTGATTGACAATTCGGCCGACGTTCACTACCGGCAGATGCTTTCGAATGTCCTCGACGGACCTGCATAACGCCTGTGCGACCACCCAAATCCAAGCCTTAACCATGGCGTCAGGATGGCGGTCGACGGCACCAGGGAGTGGGTTGCCATTTGGGGATCTATCTGGACCTATCACTGATACCCGACAAAGCAAAGCCTGCAGCGACTCCTGCCGATCAATTAGCATCGTGAGCTGTTTGTGGGTTTCATCTGCGGCTTGATCCTGGCCTTGGTAAAGGTCGGCCTTTGTTATCATCACGCACACGGGAACGTTCGCCTGACCGAATTCGTGCAATCTTGCAAGTATTTCATCCCGATACCGCTTACCGTCCGTCGTGTTTTTGTGGTAAGTTTCAGCATTTACGAGCAATATCGCGGCATGTGCCCTCTGTAGAACGCTTCGCGCAGCATCATCGAGTTCTCTGTAACTTCCACCTTTCAAGTCCGGAAAGAGAACGTATCCCAATGTGGCGGTCACGTTCCTGATCGCCAGTATGTAAGGAGATGGCGCGTCAGTCCCGGGCGGCCAATCATTGCTATCGATAAACTGTTCGGCTAGTCCACGCAGCCGTTCTGTAGTAGACACAGCGGTACCAACGAGATTTAGTCCCTTATACTCCTCAGCGGAGCTTTCCAGAGAAACAAGCTCATCCGTATTCGTGATAAGCGCGAAGCCTAGCGGATGCTGGGCCGGATCACAAAAGTGAACTGCTGTCAGCAAAGCGCAGGTTTTACCATCTCCCGTCCAGCCCCAGATTGGAATGTTGAGGAGCACGTGCTTGCTGGATTCGTGCCGAGTCCCCAGTTGCTCGCTGATCTTACTTAGGAACTCCGGATCGGCAACATCGGGTTTAGAGGAGGTTCGCCCTAATTGTTCCGGTGATTGAGCATTGGCTGCTTGGGCGACTGCTTTGCGATTTGCCACTCGACCTCCTCAAATCTGAGAAGCTGCAGTAGATGACCTCACTCGATCGAGTGATGACTTGCTGCCTTTCGGCCCCCAGATCTCCTGGCCATCGACTTACGCGGCAGAGTTTCCTTGGCAGGTCATTTTCACGGTCTGCGATCATATTACTCCAGGGGCGGACGGCGCCTCGCGGGTGGGGTGGCCTGGGTGCCGGGCATTTCCCGCCATTCAATCCACGAAAATTCCCGACGACTGCCGCCATGCGTCCGTCGTTACTTCGATCACGCCCCCGGGAGGTGATAGGCTTCTCGGGAAGTTCAACGGTCCTTTGCGGACGCGCCCTGGTGGGAGGTAACAATCCAATTGTTGAGTCCCAATTCTGACGCCGGCGCTGTTCGCTTCAAGCTGACGTGAAGACGCAAGCTTCGCCAGCGTGATGGACAAATCTTCCCTTCTCTCGTAAGTCTTTTGGCTTTGGCCCTAAAGAGCGCGTGCATGAGAATGCGCAGGGCTTTGATTTCCGGTCCCGTCTAGTTCTCGAACCATGCTCCGCCTCAGCCAAGGAATTCTTGGCGATCAATCCAAGACGGTCCCGAGAGGAAATCGGGGAACCCCGCACGATCGAAACACACTTGGAATTTACATTGAGTTTCTCTCCGAGGTTTGACCGCTACAAAATCGACTACATCGGTGTAGCAGGAAACGCAGATGCTTTGGCTATAATTGTTGATATCGCTCGTATTATCAATAGGTTATTTTGGTCGGGGAGAGAGGATTTGAACCTCCGACCCCCTGGTCCCGAACCAGGTGCTCTACCAGGCTGAGCCACTCCCCGACGTTTGCGGCGCGAGACGCACTCCGAGGACGCGGCCTGGCGCGGTTTCTCCCTCTCTGGTGCGCTTCGATCAGTCTAGCAGAATCCGGGGCACGGCGGGCTCGCCAGGGGAGGACCGGTCCAATTCCCAGGTCTCAGAAATCGAGACCTGGGGCACCCAAGTTACTGGGGTTTCTTTTCCTCCTGGGGAAGTGCGCCGGGGAAAATGTCCTGCAGTGGAGCCCGCAGTTTCTCGATGCGATCGGGATCGGGCAACGGCTTGCGGGGCATCATCTGGTCGCGCTGTGCCGCGTTAAACACGAAGATGGCTTCGATGGTCGCGATCTGCTTGAGGTCGGCGGCCTGCAGGTGCTCGTAAACATCCTGGTTGGAATGGTGGGTCCGGGTTTCGTAATCGAGGTCGTCCTGGATGAACTGGAACCCGGGGATGCCGACCGCATCGAAGCTGAGGTGGTCGGTACCACCGGTGTTGCGCATCGTAAGGGTATTCATTCCCAGGTCCTTCAAGGGAGCGATCCATTGCGCGAAGATGGGCTCGACCGCTGCATTGCCCTGGGTGTAGATGCCGCGAATCTTTCCCGAACCATTGTCGACGTTGAAGTACGCGGAGATGAGCTTCTGCTCGGGCTTTACTTCGAGCGGGCCGACATTGCGGCGCAGGAACTCCGGCAACTGCATCTGGTCGGGCGCGGTGGAGGGTTTGAGCGATCCGAAGTGCTGGGTCACATAGCCTTTTGACCCGAGGAGGCCTTGCTCTTCCCCGGTCCACAGGGCGATGCGGATGGTGCGCCGCGGCTTGATGTCGAGGGCCTTGAGAATGCGAACTGCTTCCATGGCCACGATGGTGCCGGCGCCGTTGTCGGTGGCGCCGGTGCCGGCAATCCAGCTGTCGAGGTGGCCGCCAAGCATGACGACCTGGTCCCTGAGCCGGGGGTCGGTGCCGAGGATCTCGGCCACGGTGTTGAAGGCGTGCTCGTGCTCACCGGTGAACCTGGTTTCGACGTCCACTTCAACGCTGACGGGGGCATGGGCCTGGGTCAGGCGGTAGAGGCGGCCATAACTCTCAATGGCAGCCACGACCACGGGAACCCTGACGCGCTTGTCGGCAATGTAGGGGGTGCGGCCCAGAGCGGCGCCATTGTCGTCAAAGATCGTGCCGCCGGAGCCGCCGCCATTGGCGCCGTCGCGGCTGGGCTCAATAACCGCGGCCACTTTTTCGTCCGCGAAGAAGGCGGCGACCTTGTCCACAAGCCTCTGGCGCTCCATGCGCTCGCGCATACGGGCCATCATTTCCGGAGGGAAGCCGCCGGCGTTGGCATTGACCTGGAATTCGGCGACATCGTCGAGATCCTTATCGGTGCTGCGCGTGAACAGTGGTTTCTCCAAGGGGGGCACGGGGCGCATGGCGCCAAAGAGGACGATCTTGCCGGCCAGCTTTCCCTTGTACTGGTCCATGTCTTTTTCGTTCTGAATATTGACGAAGACCACCTCGCCGGTGACGGGGCCGGAGGTGGCCGGCGACCAGGGCGTGGCCTGCACGATGAGCACGGCGGTATCGGGCGTAACCATATGAGCCCAGGTGTTAAGTTGCTGCCAACCCATGCCGAACTCGCCCCAATCCTCGAGATGCGCGTTTTCAAGCCCGATTTTGGTAAGAGTGTCGCGCGTCCACTCGTTGGCTTTTTTTGCGTTGGGGGAAGCGGTGAGACGCGGACCGATGCCGTCCACCAGAGCCGAGGCGAATTCCATGACGTGGGAACGGTTCAGACCCTCGTCGCGGATGCGCTCGTACATGGCAAGGTCGACGCACTCGGTGGCGGGTTGGACTTCGGCATAGGGGTCGGTTTCGGCGGACGCGGCGGCTGGTTTCGGCTTGTCAGCAGCGTAGAGGGATACGGCAGCGGCCAGCATGACCGTGCTACAAAAGCGAAAGATCGTCAACTGCATCAGGATGGGCCCCCTATAAGAGAGGAATCTTCAGTTCCTGAGCATTGTAGGGGATCGAGCCGGGGGCAGGTGAGAAAGAAGTTAGCTGCGGCCGCGAGGGTTGTGGCTTCCCAGGCCCCGGAACCAGGGACCTGGAGGCACCGACGTTCGAAGACTGAAAGTCGTTAGTCCGAGTTGTGGCCGGCGGGAAGATCGAGCGCAACGAGGGCAAAGCAGGTCTTGCCGTCGCGGGGGTGCTCGAAGCCGACGATGTGCTGATGGCGCTTGGATCCTGCTTTCAACTGGAGACCTTCGTGCGAACTGAAATCCTCGTTGTCGACCTTCACATTCTTTCCGCCATCATCCGCGCAGGTGAGGCCTTCTGAGGTCATGATCGGTGTACCGACGGGCGCCTTATCCCGGCAGGTAATCACATCGCCGAATCGGCCCAGAGCTTTTTTGTAAAAGTCGGTCACCTGGTCCTGGTTGTCGGCGGTCGAGTAGGTGACGGCGCGAACGTGCAGCTGCCATTCACCGAAGCCGAGGCGGACATCGGCCGATTTGTGCTTGTCGTCACCGCGGATGGGCTCGGACCCGGGATAGACCGGCAGGCCGAGATCCGCCGCCGAAACCTGGTCGGTATTGACATGAACGCCGCCGAACGGGGTATCCACCTGCACGGTCTTTTCCTGGCCGTTGGCGTCTTTGTCGACGTGCACGCGGCAACCCAGGAGCCCGGCGAACATCGCAAGACCAATGGCGGGCCAACAGATCCAAATATGCTTCATGCTCAACATCCTCTTGGGAATTGAGTACGCTTGGAGGGGCCCGAAGGTTCCCGTGCCCACGCCGACCTGTTTTACCATATCGAGTGCCAGGTTTGCGCTTTGCCGGCGATGAGCGGAGAATGGTTTGCCGTGGAACCATCAACAAACCTGCGCATGGGCTGGCTCGAACGGGCGATGGGCGGCCTGGACCGCTTGGCGCGCCGGCGCGGGCGCCCGGTCGTTCCGCCGCACCTGGCAACTGGAATTGAGGGAGAGGACGCAGCGTTTTTCTTCCTGCGCCGGAAGGGGTACACCGTGGTCGCGCGGCGGTGGTCGTCAGGAGTCACGCCGGGCGACGTAGATTTGATCGCGTGGCAGGAGCGGTTGCTGTGCTTCGTCGAAGTGAAGACGCGAACCGCCCGGGATCTGACTCCGGCGGAGACGGCGGTCGATCGCCACAAACGGTACACACTGCGGCGGCTGGCGACCAGGTATCTGCGGCAGCTGCCGGGGAACGAGCGGCCGCAGGTGCGGTTCGACATAATCAGCGTGTATCTGGTGCCCGGACAGCAGCGAGAGTTCGTTCACTTTGAGAACGCGTTCGGGTGGGAGGAGCACCGTGAACGTAACTGAAGTCTGGGTCAAATCCGGTAAGCAGGTCCTTCGGCTTCGCTGCGCTCATCGTCAGGATGACAACTCCAACTGGACATCAGCCAGGCGGGTTCAGCCTTTCCTACTTTCGAATTCCTCATGCCACGCCATCTGAATAGCTTCGAGCCTGGCTTCATTCGACTTCATGGGATCGTCGGCGAAACCATCAAGCTGCGTGACGTAGCGGTGCAGGTCGGTAAAGCGTACCGTAAGGGGATCAATGTGGGGAAACTTCTCCTGTAGCTGGATGCCGATTTCTTCGGCGTCGGTCCAATGGATTTCGCGGGGCATGTCTGCTCTTCTCCCATATCTCAAAATCGAGACGTGGTGCTCCCGGGTTGTTTGTTCTCGGTGAGGGCCAATGGCTTGCCTTCGGAGACATAGTTGCGATTCCACTTCGGAATCTCGACGACATAGTTACCGGGGCGGGTGATGACGGCCTGGCAGCCCAGGCGCGAATTCAACTGCAGGTCGGCGGCCATGTCAAGGCGGTCGAGTTCGTCGTCTTCCGGCTCGCTGATGCCTGAAGCGCCTTCCTTGATCCAGAGGTGGCAGGTGGTACAGGCACAGGCGCCGCCGCAGGCGTGGTCGAGGAAGACATCGTGATTTTCCGCCACGTCGAGGAACGACATGGGGTTGCCGAACTCAAATTCCACCGTGTGCACCTCGGGGAGGAAAGTAACGCGCACCAGTTTGTCGGGCGGGATTTCGTTCCTGGCTGGTTCGGTCATAGGTTAATACCTTGGCAAGTTAGTGTCGCTCGCGCGACGCAGCAGGTTAGCAAGCTAGCTGGGCCTACTTGAACTCCGCCGGGGCCATGGGATGGGGCGCAGTGACGGAGTCGTCCAGTTCCCTGCCGGCGGCGTCCATAGTCTTGCCGCGAATGGCGATTGCGACGGCGGCTTCCATCATCAATTCAGCGAAGTGACGTGTAGCCTGGTCGAGGGCGACGGTCGCCTCGCGGATGGCTCGCAGATCGTTGCCCTCTTTGACCTGTGCGAGATGATCGCGCGCCGCCGAGATGGTGCCGCGTTCTTCATCGCTCAACTGCTGCCATGCCGGGTCGCTCGGAGCGTTCTCCACTGCGGCGAGAATGGTGTTGGCTCCATCGCGCGCCTCAATCAGCAGGCGCTTGAGGAAGTCTTCTCCGGCGTGATCGAAGGAGTCGAGGATCATGCTTTCGACCTGGTCATCGGTCAATCCATAAGTCGGCCTCACTTCGATCTGCGCGGCAGTGCTCGAACGCTGTTCGCGCGCCGTGACGTGCAGGATACCGTCGGCGTCGATGAGGAAACGCACCTCGATGCGCGCCAACCCGGCAGCCATGGGCGGTATGCCCTTGAGGTCGAAGCGGGCCAGCGAACGGCAGTCGGCGGCCATCTCGCGTTCTCCCTGCACCACGTGAATGGCCACGTTGGCCTGGCTGTCGACGCCGGTGGTGAAGAACTCGGTGGCCGAGGCGGGGATGGTGGAGTTGCGCTGGATGATGCGCGCCACGGTGCCGCCCAGTTGCTCGATGCCGAGCGACAACGGGGTCACGTCGAGAAGCAGCATTTCATCTGTGGCTTTCGAGGTGCCGGCGAGAATGGCGGCCTGCACCGCGGCGCCGAGCGCGACCACTTCGTCGGGATTGAGTTCGACGTGCGGACGCTTGCTGCGAACGCGAAGCTGAAACAGTTGATCCACCAGCGCACGCACCGCGGGAATGCGGGTCGAACCGCCGACAAGAACCACTTCATCGATCTGATCGGACGTGATGCCGGCATCGAGCATGGCCTGCATGCATGGGCCAGCGGTGCGCTCGAGGACCGGTTCAATCAGCGTCTCGAAGACGTCGCGGGGAATTTCGCGCTGGTAGCGATCGCCGTTGGGGAGTTCGAGGTTGAATTGAGCAACGGGCTGGCTGGATAACTGAACCTTGGCGTCGATGGCGGCCTTGCGCAAGGCCTGCACGGCGCCGGGATGGGCGCGCAGATCCACGCCATGCTCGGAGTGGATTTCGTCGAGGGCGATGGCCAGCAGGAGGTTGTCGATATCGTCGCCGCCGAGGTGAGTGTCGCCATTGGTGGAACGCACTTCAAAGATGCCGTCGCGCAACTTGAGGATGGAGATGTCGAAGGTGCCGCCGCCGAGATCATAGACGGCGATGGTGCCTTCCTTCGCGCGATCGAGGCCGTAGGCAAGGGCAGCTGCGGTGGGCTCGTTGACGAGGCGAAGGACCTCGAGGCCGGCCATGCGTCCTGCGTCCCTGGTGGCCTGGCGCTGCGCATCGTTAAAGTATGCGGGCACGGTGATGACCGCCTGACGAACAGGCGCTCCGAAGAAGCGCTCGGCGTTGCGCTTGAGCTGGCGAAGAATGTAGGCGGAGATTTCCGGCGGCGTGAAGCGGAGTTCGGCGAGCTGGATGCGCGGGACGTCTCCTGCTTCGACGTTGTCGGCCAGGCGGAAGGGGAACCACTTGAGTTCGCTTTCGACTTCGGCAAGTCCGCGTCCCATGAGCCGCTTGACAGAGTAAACGACGCGTTCGGGATGCTCGATAAGGGCCTTGCGGGCGCTGTTGCCCACGGTAACGGTGGGGCGGCCTCCGCCCGCGGGAAGAGGGTCGAGCGCAACCACGGACGGCACAAGGCTTGAGCCATCGACGCCGGGGATGACGACGGGCTGGTCGTCTTCCATATAGGCGACCAGGGAATTGGTGGTCCCGAGGTCAATGCCGACTATACGTTCAGTCACGGGTGACAGTTCTCATGGAAGATAGATCGCAAGCATACCTCGGTGGAAACGAGCGCCGACACAACGGATCCCTGCAAAGCAACGACGGTGGCGCGTCCAAAGACCACCGCCCTCTACGGGCCCAGGTAGAGTTCAACGGGCGAGAAGCCAAGTTGTTTGGTACGCGGGTCATAGTTGAGGAACAGGGCTTTGCTTTTGAGTCCGTTGATGAGGATGCCGACCAGGAGCACGTTTCCCGAGATGCGCGCGGCCACTATCTCGTGGCTGCGGATGGCGCCATACTCGTTTTCGTTGCTGTTGGGGCTCCAATCCTGCTGGAAGCGGTTGAAGTCGTACGCGCCGTTCTGCTGTGGATGCTTCTGCCATTCGGGGTCGTGAATCCAGAGGCTGTATGCGGCAGACAGGTCGTTCTTCTCCACATCCGTGAGAAAAGTATTGATGGTCGAGCGGCCGCGCAGATGCGTATACCAGTTCCACGGGAAGTCAACGGGCCGGCCAGCGACAAACCAGAAACCGATAAAGAGAGCGATCAGCAGGCCCGCGCAGACATACAACATGGTCTGTCGCCGGTGGGCACGCGCCGAATCATATTTCGGTGCATCAAGCAGGGTCATGGCGGCGCTCCTCCAAAAGCAGGGAACAGGGAACAAGGATTAGGGAACAGGCGGGGCGCGTTGGCGCGAACGATCGCACTAGGGTCGATTCTCTCACGTTGTCCCTATAGAGTTAGACGCCGCGAGCGCTCCCTCTGTTCCCTTGTTCCCTTGTTCCCTGTTCCCTACTCGCGGCTGTAGGTGTTGCGGTTCTTTTCCTGCTGGCGCTCGATCCCCAGCTCGATGAGACGCGTGATCAGGTCGCGGTAGGGGATGCCGGAGGCCTCCCAGAGCTTGGGGTACATGCTGATCTGGGTGAAGCCGGGAAGGGTGTTGACTTCGTTGACAAAGATGCGGCGCTTGCCGCCGGGTTCCATGAGGAAATCGACGCGGGCCAGGCCGGCGAGATCGCATGCGCGGAACGCCGCCACGGCCATTTCGCGGATCTGCTTTGTCTCGGCGCGTGTCAGCTTCGCCGGGATCACGGGCACCGAGCCTTCGGAGAGGTACTTGGCTTCGTAGTCGTAGAACTCCTTGCCGGGAATGATCTCGCCGACGACACTTGCTTTGGGATCGTCGTTGCCCAGCACGCCCACTTCGAGTTCGCGGGCTTTGCCGTTCGCGCCCCCGACGCCCTGCTCGACAATCAGTTTGCGATCGTACCTGGCGGCCTCGTCGAGCGCGGGGCCAAGTTCCTTCCGATCGTGTGCCTTGCTGATCCCTACAGAGGAGCCGAGGTTCGCCGGCTTGACGAACACCGGGTACTTGAGCGCGGCTTCAACCTGGGCGACGGCTTTGCGCGGCGACTTCTCCCAGTCGCAGCGAAGGATGGCGACATGCTTCACGATGGGGAGGCCCGCCTGGGCGAAGAGCCGCTTCATCACGTCCTTATCCATGCCTGCCGAGGAGCCCAGCACGCCGGAGCCAACGTAGGCGATGCCGGCCAGTTCAAAGAGGCCCTGGATGGTGCCGTCTTCGCCGAAGGTGCCGTGGAGGACAGGAAAGACCACGTCGAGGGACTGGCCGGCTGGGCCTTTTTTGCCCTTGATTTCGAGGGCGCCATCTGCCGGTTCCGGCGAAAACAGCGTGGGAATGCCTTCGTGCAGAAGCTTCGCGCCGGGCGTGACTTCGGGGTCGCCGGCGCGCAGGCGACGCGCCACGGCACTGGCATCGCCCTCGAGCAGGTTAGTCGCGTCGGAGGCCGCGAGCCAGTGCCCTTCCTTGGTGATGCCGATGGGCACCACCTCGAATTTCGAGCGATCGATGGCGTTGAGAATGGACGCGGCGGAAAGAAGCGAGACTTCGTGCTCTCCGCTCCGGCCGCCGAATAAAACCCCGACGCGAAGCTTTCTGGCCATGGTTCTATTATCAGCTTTCAGGTATCAGCTCTCAGCTTTCAGGTCGTGATGGCCCCGTGTATCAGCATGTACACGCCCAGCGCGAGGATCAGGCTGAAGAGCAGCTTGCGAAATGTCCTCTCCTCGATGCGGCGAAGGAGGCGTACGCCCCAGAAAGTACCCAGCAGAACACCGGCTGTTGCGACCAGCAGCATAGGCCAGGCGCTGAAGATTCCGCGTGACTCTACGGCCAGGTACACAGGCATGCGCGCACCGTCGACGATCAACGCGATCGCCGTGGCGGTGGCGACCAGCGCTTCCTTGCGGATATCGAAACCGAGCAACGAAGCAGACCGGATGCCTCCCTGGTTGCCAACCAGGCCGCCGAAGAAACCCGACAGGCCGCCCGCTATCCAGCCCATTTTCCGGCCGAAGTGCATGCGGTCGACAAACCCGGTCAGGCCGGAGAGGGCAGCAAAGATCAGCAGGCAGCCGAAAACAATGCCGAGGGGAGGACTGCCGGCGCGCGCATTCAGCAATGCGCCAACGAGACCGCCCGCGGCGCTGAGGATTCCGAAATGGAGGAACACCCGCCGGTCAACCTGCTTGCGCAGGGGAAAGAAGCGTGCGGCGGTGCCGACCAGGTGCGGAATCGAAACCATCGCGACGGCCAGCTTGGTTCCGTATTGAGCCGCCAGAAGGGGCGTAAGCAGGCTGCCGATGCCGAAGCCGCTGATGGCGGCGATTCCGCCGGCGACGAGGGCTACGGCGAACGACCTGACGGAAAGCGACAGGGCAGGCGGGTACACGGACTGGACCGTCAGAGGATCTTTTTGCCGAAGGCGGAGCAGGCCAGTTCGACGGCCAGGTCCGCGGTGCGGTTGTGCTCGTCGATCACGGGGTTGACTTCGACTATCTCGAAGCTGAGGAGACGGCCGTGGTCGGCGAGGATTTCCATGGCCAGGTGGGCTTCGCGATAGGTGGCGCCGCCCCGGACGGGGGTGCCGACGCCGGGCGCATCCTCGGGGTCGATCCAATCCATGTCGAGGGAGACGTGATAGCCGGCGGTGCCTCGGCCGGCAGCGCGGAGAGCTTCTTCCATGACGGCGCGCATGCCGCGTTCGTCGATGTCGCGCATGGTATAGACCTCGGTCACACCGGCGCGGCGGATATTCTCGCGTTCGGCGGCATCGATGTCCCGAACGCCGATGAGGACGGTGTTTTCGGGGCTGATTTTGGGCGCGTAGCCATATAGGTTCCCGAGCGGCTCGAGGCCCAGGCCGAGCGCGGCCAGGGGCATGCCATGGACATTGCCGGATGGCGAAGGTCTCGGGAGTGTTGATGTCGGAGTGGGCGTCGATCCGCAGGACGCCGTTCCTGTCCTTGCGGTGGTAGAACTGGGCGCCGCCGGAGATGAAACGGCGGCGGATCATAGCGCGCCAGGACAAGGGGGGGTCATTCCTTCTTCGAGGGTCTTGAGGACGGAATCGGCGGTGCGGTTGCAGAGTTTCGGCTATCTGCATGAGATAGCGGGCGTTGTCGCTGCCGGCGGCCTGGGTTTCGGCGATTTCGACCAGGATGATGTTGCCGCCGTCGACGACACGATGCCCGAGGACCTGAGCCAGCAGCTTGCGGCCGGCAACGCGGATGCGGAGGGCCCCATGTCGACGCCCCGGCGGCTGGCCTCGCCGCTGTCGGCGAACGCTGACCGCGTAACCGTATGCAGCAGGTCGAGCGGCTAGCCTGGGTAGAATGAGGACGTCCTGGCGCCGGGACCGGGGACTTGAGGAAAGTTCGGCATGACGGATCGCTCCTGAACCTGGCCAGGCTGGGATAGCGACCCAGTGCATTGTAAAAGACCAGCGGGCCTGAACTGCCGGCGCGCGGCGCCAACAGCAGCGAGTAGAGCTGCGGACCGTGCCTGGATCGTCGACAGCGTTAAGCCTTGCGCTTCAATCATTGCTGAAAAAGCGGGCGCGGAATCACGCACAACCATCACTCCAACGAATCAGCCCCTCCCGAAATGGTGAGTGCAACCCAAGTGATTTGCGGGTCGTCATTAACAACCCCAAATAAAAAGTACAGCACGACGATCGGGACCACTTCCCGGGTGCCGACAGAATCTCGTTTGCCAGCACGCCGATACAGGATATTGGGCACCAACAGGGCAACGGCGGAAATCGATACGTCGATGAAGACGATCTGGCGGCGGCGGTAGTTCTGGAAGCATGGCGGCCGTGTGGTGCCAGCAACCGTCATAACTCCTGCAGGCGATCCACCGCACACTCAATAACGCCCGGCCAGCCGCGTATTCCAGTGGAAATCGAAGCCACGGTAACCTGCTGCCGGGATTACGAGCGGACCTGTTTGTCCAGGACGGCGATACCGCGATTTTTGCGCTGACGACGACCGGGCTGAAGTTGATGCCAGGCGATGATGAGCGTGCCCGCGCATCGAACAAGCAACTGAAGTTTCCGTCCGATCATCCGGGTGAAGGCCACGCTGGAGCCGCTTCAGCCACGGTTCATGCACCGCGGCGGTAGCGGCGACCTACGACGACCTGGTGGAGCGCTTCGATGGCCGGCTGGTCACGGTGCAGGCCTTGGTTCGCTCCGCCAACGTGGCGAACTACGCGCTGCGCAACTCCCGCATGCAGGTGCAGGTCGAGGCCGAACGTGGATGTGACCCTCGATGAACGACACCGAGGCGCTGAAGGGGATGCTCGATGCCGAGGTCGAGATCACCGGGGGTGGAGTCGGGCGGCGACGGCGGATTGCAGATGACGGGGGTGACGCTGCACATCACCTCGCTGGCCAACATCAGGGTGTTGAAGCGCGCCCCATTCCGTGCCTGGTCGCTGCCGTTGACTCCCATGGACGAGATCCTGCGCGGTTATCACGTAATAACCACACCGAGGCACGTACTGGGTCGAGGGCACGATCACGTATTACCAACCGGGATCCGCGGTGGTGCTCGAACAGGGCGACAAGAGCCTGTGGATCGTCGGCCGAAAGCGGAATGGATCCAGTCGGCGATGTCGCGGACGCCACCGGGATTCCCGACGTGCACGACGGGTTTCTTACATTGAATCACGCGGAAGTGGAGGACGGCGGCGTCGAAGCGCCGGTACCGCCGCGAACGGACTGAAGCGAACTCTCCCAAAGCCGGCGCCCTTTCGACCTCGTTTTTCCACCCGGGGGCAGGTGGTGATGGCAGCCCGCGAAGCGGCCCAGGACGAATATGTGCTGCTGGCGGAAGGCCACCTGTTTTCGGCCATCATCCGCCATCCGGCGGCGACCTATGGCGCCACCAAGGCGCCACCCCTGCCGCGAATGGAAATCCCGGTGGGGGCGACGGTGCAGGC
>CAVPNO010000099.1:0-188112 GCA_963706455.1 uncultured Acidobacteriota bacterium
CGTCGCTGGCCTCGATTCCTACATGCCATCAGCGATGGGCAAACTGCATCCAAGGTACGCGACGCCTTACGTAGCCCTGATCGTGCAGGGGTTGGTCTCGCTCGTCCTGATCGTCATCGACTTCACCGTTTCCGGAGGGGTGCAGGAAGCATTTCAGAAAATGCTGTCCGCGGCCGTCGTGTTGCAGTTAGTGCCGTTTCTATACGTGTTCGCGGCCCTGGTGAAGTTCGCCGCCCTGGGTTCTCTTCAAGGCGGAGTGTATAGCAGGGGGACGCTCATGTTTGCCGGCGGGGCGGGACTAGTCACAACGACGCTCGCGATCATTGTGGCGTTTTTCCCCCCGCTAAACAGATTACGTCGTTGTGGAAATACGAAGTCAGTATGTTTGGTATCACTTTCGGTTTTATCGTATTGGCGGTGTTTTTCTTCTTTGGATATGGCCGGTTGAAAACGCCGGACGTGGTTCCCGTCGGGACACCCGACTCGCCGGTCCGGGCAGACACCAGAGCACCACTCTAGTCGTGCCAGGGAGTCCAAAGAGGCGTCGGGCCCTGGGGCCCTGAGAAAACAAGCAGGAGGCATCCATGCCACGCGGAGTCAAAACCGACGTTCGCACTTATCAGATGTACATCAACGGCGAGTGGGTCGACAGCAAGTCGAATAAGACATTTCCAGTCTATGACCCAGCTACGGAAGAAGTCATCGCTCAAGTCCCCGACGCTAATCCCGATGACGTGAACCGCGCCGTGGCGGCTGCCAGGGCTGCCTTCGATGATGGTCCCTGGGCCACGAGCACGGCGCAGGAACGAGGCCGTGTCCTGTTCCGCCTCGCCGACAAGATTCGTCAGAATATCGCCATGCTTGCCGAACTCGAAGCTCGTAACTGTGGCAAGCCTATCGTAGAGGCGGAATATGACATCAACGACACGGCAACCTGCTATGAGTATTACGGCGGCTTAGCCACAAAGGTGCTGGGTTTCGTGAATCCGGTTCCCGACAACGCCGTGAGCCTCACGCTGAAAGAACCCATCGGCATTGCCGGTCAGATCATTCCGTGGAACTATCCGCTTTTGATGGCAGCATGGAAACTGGCTCCCGCACTGGCAGCGGGCTGTACCTGTATCCTCAAACCGGCCGAGCAGACTCCCTTGACGGCTCTCGAAATGGCGAGTTGGCTCACCGACGTAGGGCTTCCACCTGGCGTAGTGAACATAATCACGGGATTTGGAGAAACTTGTGGAGCGCCGCTGGTACAACATCCGGACGTGAACAAGATCGCCTTCACGGGCAGGCTGCGGTCGGCAAGATTATTGTTAAGCAGGCCGCGGACACGGTGAAGCGCGTTACGTTGGAGCTCGGCGGAAAGTCCCCCAACATTTTTTTTGCCGACGCCGATTTCGAAGCTGCCATTGACGGAGCACTGTTCGGCGTGTTCATCAATCAAGGCGAAGTTTGTTCGGCCCGGCAGCCGCATCCTGGTGCAGAAGTCTATCTACAAGAAATTTGTGGATGCCATGGCCGAGAAAGCCAAGAAAATCAAACTGGGCCCGCCCCTCGATCGCGATACCAAAATGGGCCCGCTGGTCAGCAAAGAGCAATATGAGCGCGTGCGCTCCTATCAGGAAGTTGGCAAGAAGAAGCCAAGCTGGCTAGCGGGGGCGGCCGTGCTGAGAAATTCACCAAAGGCTACTACGGGGAGCCGACTATTTTCTACGATTTGGACAACAGCGCCCGTATCGCCCGCGAGGAAATTTTCGGCCCGGTGGCCGCCGTAATTCCCTTTGAAGATGAGAAGGACGCGGTCAAAATCGCGAACGATTCGCCTTACGGTTTGGCGGCTGCAGTCTGGACGCGCGATATCTTTAAAGCATTCCGCGCCGTAAAGTCGCTCCGCGCTGGCATCGTGTGGGTCAATCACATGCAGCCAACGTACGTCGAAGCACCCTGGGGTGGATATAAGCAATCTGGCTTCGGGCGCGAACTGGGCATCGGGGTATCGAGGAGTATCTGGAAACCAAGCAGGTGTATATCAATCTGAACGAAGCTCCAATCGCCTGGTACTAACTAAGAACAGAGAACAAAGAACCGAGAACTGGATTTTTCACATTAAGAATTGAGAACTACGATGGCAACCATTTATCTGCGAACTTCAATTCCCGGCCCGAAATCGAAATCGCTGGCCGAGCGACGCAATATAGCCGTGCCCCGCGGGATATCGCACGGTACACCGGTATATGTCGCAAAAGCGGAAGCAGCGTGGCTGGAAGACGTCGACGGGAATCGCTACATCGATTTTGCCGGAGGGATTGGCTGCATCAATGTTGGCCATCGGCGCGAACCTGTGGTCTCTGCCATCCGGGAACAGCTGGAACGATTTCTGCATACCTGCGTGCAGGTGACTCCCTACGAAAACTACGTCCAACTCGCCGAACGGATGAACCAAGGTACACCCGGAAGATTTCCTAAGAAGACATTTTTCGTGAACAGCGGCGCCGAGGCAGTAGAGAACGCGGTGAAGATCGCGCGTGCTCACACCGGACGATCGGGCATTATCGCCTTTGAAGATGCTTTCCACGGCCGCACCATGATGACGCTTTCGCTGACCAGCAAAACTCATCCTTACAAGGCCGGCTTTGCGCCTTTCCCCGGCGATGTGTATCGCATTCCGTATGCTT
The DNA here is from genome assembly GCA_963706455.1 of uncultured Acidobacteriota bacterium. Classification (GTDB taxonomy): domain Bacteria; phylum Acidobacteriota; class Terriglobia; order Terriglobales; family Acidobacteriaceae; genus Telmatobacter. Next base: position 2,676 of record CAVPNO010000099.1, read on the forward strand.
ATTGCTATCGCTGCTCATATTCGCTGAAATATCCGTCGTGCGACTTGTTCTGCGCGCGCCATCTGGAAGACACCTTCAAGCGCGTGGTCGCATCCGAAGACGTCGCCGCCGTTATTGCGGAACCAGTACTGGGCGAGGGCGGCTTTGTAGTTCCACCGAAAGACTACTTCAAGCTGCTGATAGAGATTTGTCACAAGCACGGCGTACTGTTCATCGCCGATGAAGTGCAGAGCGGTTTCGGACGAACAGGCACCTTGTTCGCCAGCGAGTACTATGGCATTGAGCCTGACATTCTCGTAACTGCCAAATCACTCGGCGGTGGGTTGCCTTTGGCCGCAATTACCGGTCGCGCCGAGATAATGGACGCCCCGGGCGTCGGCGCCCTCGGCGGCACGTTCGCTGGCAATCCGCTCTCCTGTGCCGCGGCGCTGGCGGTACTCGACATTTTCGATCGCGAGAATCTGCTGAGTCGCGCCAATGAACTGGGCAAACACTTCCAGAAGCGGGCGCGGGAGTGGCAGAAGCGCTGGCCCATCATTGGAGACATTCGCGGCTTGGGCGGAATGCAGGCCATCGAACTAGTACAATCGCCCGAGGGTCGTGAACCTGTCCCCGAGGAAACCAAGCAGTCACGCGGTACTGCTATGAGCACGGCTTAATCACGGTGACGGCAGGCTCGTATTCCAACGTGATTCGCGTGCTGGTTCCACTGGTAGTGACCAACGAGCAAATGGATGAAGGCCTCGATGTGCTTGAGTCCGCGCTACAATCTGTATACGAGAAGAAGGGAGCCATCGCCCAGCCGGTGTAAGGGATGGCGAAACTTCCACCAGCGCCGATTATGAATCCAACGATCGGTGTTCTTCTTTATTCTTCTTGATAGTAGAGGTCCGAAAATGACAGTCGCCGCGCCAACGCTAACTAAAGTTCCCAACTACATTAATGGCCAATGGACTGAATCGAGAGCTGGCGAGTGGATCGACGTCACAAATCCCGCCACGGGAGAGACAATTGCGCAGACTCCGCTTTCCGACGCCGCCGAGGTTGACGCCGCGGTCGAGGCCGCTGCCGCTGCGTTTCCGGAGTGGCGGCGTACGCCTGCCGAAGATCGCATCCAGCCGCTGTTCAAGTTAAAGCAGCTCTTGGAAGACCATGTCGACGCATTGAGCAGCATCATCACCCAAGAAAACGGGAAAACATTCACCGAGGCAAAAGCCGAGTTTCGCCGTGCCATCGAGAACGTCGAAGTGGCCTGCGGCACTCCAATGATGATGCAAGGCTATAACCTGGAAGACGTGGCTCGCGGCATCGATGAGATGATGATCCGCCAGCCGCTCGGGGTCGTCGCTGCCATCGTTCCCTTCAATTTCCCCGGGATGATTCCGTTCTGGTTCCTCCCGTACGCGATTGCGACGGGAAACACTTTTGTTCTGAAGCCATCGGAGAGAGTCCCGCTCACGATGAGGCGGACCTTCGAATTATTGGATCAGACTGGACTGCCCAAAGGCGTGGTCAACCTGGTGAACGGCGGCAAGGCCGTGGTCAATGCGCTGCTTGATCATCCCAAGGTTCGCGCCATCAGCTTTGTGGGCTCGACGCCGGTCGCGAAATATGTTTACGCGCGGGCGGGAGCAAATGGGAAGCGCGCGCAATGCCAGGGTGGCGCCAAGAATCACGTCATCGTGCTCCCCGATGCCGACATGCAGATGGCCACGCAGATCATCAACGATAGCGCCTTCGGTTGTGCGGGCCAGCGTTGCCTGGCAGTCTCCGTTGCCGTGACCATCGGCGAGGCGCGAAAAACTTTTCGCGACTCGATCACCGAGGCTGCCGCATCGCTCCGGGTTGGAAACGGCCTCGAGGAAGGCGTGCAGATGGGCCCAGTAATCTCGCCGCAAAGCAAGTCGCGGGTTGAATCCCTAATCGCAGCCGGTGAAAAACAGGGCGCAAAAGTCCTACTCGATGGCCGCAATTCGAAAATTCCCAAATACGAGTCGGGAAACTTCGTAAAGCCCACTATTCTCGACAACGTGCCGGCAAACAGCGAACTGGCCGACACCGAAATCTTCGGTCCGGTCTTGAGTCTGATTCACGCCAACGACATGGATGAAGCGGTGGCGTTCCTGGAGCGCAGTCCGTATGGCAACCAGGCTTCGCTCTTCACCTCGAGTGGCGCTGCAGCCCGTCGTTTTCGCTACGAAGCGCCCGCCGGAAATATTGGTATTAACATCGGAGTAGCTGCGCCCATGGCGTACTTCCCATTCAGCGGATGGAAAGACAGCTTCTTCGGTATCCTGCATGGGCAAGGCCGCGATTCGATTGAGTTCTATACCGAAGAAAAGGTTGTTATAGAGCGCTGGGCGAAGGAACACTCGCGCAAATTCTAATTCTCGCCCAGGCCTAATCAAAGCAAGATCAGTCCCATGCGGATCCCCAGAGTCACGGCTTCAGTACGGGTCGCCGCTCCAAGTTTCTCGAGGATGGAGCTGACGTGAAATTTGACGGTGTGATCGGAAATTCCCAGTCGGGATGCCATTTCCCGATTTCCAAGCCCCTCGGCCAGCATGCGCAAGACTTCAATTTCACGCGGAGTGAGATCTTCTGGGGCAGCCGTAAAGCCGTTCATTGGCCTTACGCGCGCTGCGAGGTTCTGCGTGACTTCGGGATCGAGTAGCACGAGCCCCGCATATGCAGCCTGAATTGCCGGTAAGATCTCGTCCATCTCGCTGTCCCTTGGCAAGATCGCTTTCGCACCGGCTCGCAACGCATGTGCTGTCCAATCCGAGGTCGGTTCATCGACCAGGACAACAACTGGTAAACCAGTTGCGCTTAATGAAGCGAGAGAACCACCGGGAAGTTGCCGTTCATGCAAGTTAGAAGGTTGAAGTTAGATATCCCCGATTGACACCACCAAGAAACGTCGCACAAAGAACGCCAAACAAGATCGATTATTACGATTATTACGATTATTTTTAACTGTTTTTCAATGGGTATGCACTATGCCACCAAGTGACGTTTGAGGCTTTGAGCCGCGCAAAAGCGCCAACATGGCGTCTATGAAGAAATAGAAGATTTGTGACGTTGCAGCTTAGTTTAGTACTTTCAGATATCGGTACAAAAATGAGTTTTCGACGCGGTCGTCTCGACCGCACCCCAGGTGACGGGCTACCTGATCGACCACGCGCCGCAGGTGCGGCTGAACCCGTTCACCGGAGAGCTGATCGCCGCGGCGATCGAGGTGCACGCCATACAGCCGGACCCGGCCCATTCCCGCCAGGTGCTCGCCGAGCCGCTGACGGCCGCCGAGCTGCGGATCCTCAAGCTGCTGCCGACCAGCACCTACCTGCAGATGGCGGACTCCCTCTACATCTCCCGCAACACGGTGAAGACCCATCTCCGGTCGATCTACCAGAAGCTCGGCGTGACCTCGCGCCCCCAGGCTCTGGAGCGGGCCGTCCAACTGCGCTTGCTCTGAGCCTGGCCAGGGCGGCCAGGCGGCGCGGAGGAGCTGCTGCGTGTCCGCTGGCTCAGAGCAAGCGGAGCTGGACGACCACTCCAGAGCCTGGGGGGCGCGAGGTCACGCCGAGCTTCTGGTAGATCGACCGGAAATAGGTCTCACCGTGCTGCGGGAGATCTGAGGGGAGTCCGCCATCTCCAGGTAGGTGCTGGTCGGCGGCGCTTGAGGATCCGCAGCTCGGCGGCCGTCAGCGGCTCGGCGAGCACCTGGCGGGAATGGGCCGGGTCCGGCTGTATGGCGTGCACCTCGATCGCCGCGGCGATCAGCTCTCCGGTGAACGGGTTCAGCCGGCGCGTGGCATCAGGTAGCCGTCGCCTGGGGTGCGGTCGAGACGACCGCGTCGAAAACTGATTTTTGTACCGATATCTGAAAGTACTAAACTAAGCTGCAAGCGTCAAATCTTCTATTTCATAGACGCCATGTTGGCGCTTTTTGCGCGGCTCAAAGCCTCAAACGTGGCTTGGTAGCATAGTGCATACCCATTGAAAAACAGTTAAAAATAATCGTAATAATCGTAATAATCGATTTTTTGGCGTTCTTTGTGCGAAATATTTGGTGGTGTCGATGGGGATATGTAACTTCAACCTTCTAACTTGCATGAACGGCAATATTCCGGTGGGTCTCTCGCTTCATTAAGCGCAACTCGTTACCAGTTGTTGTCCTGGTCGATGAACCGACCTCGGATTGGACAGCACATGCGTTGCGAGCCGGTGCGAAAGCGATCTTGCCAAGGGACAGCGAGATGGACGAGATCTTACAGCAAGATCAGGCTGTGCAGGGGCTCGTGCTACTCGATCCCGAAGTCATGCAGAAACTCGCAGCGCGCGTAAGGCCAATGAACGGCTTTACCAGCATCTCACTCCGCGTGAAATTGAAGGGGCTTGGAAATCGGGAAATGGCATCCCGACTGGGAATTTCCGATCACACCGTCAAAGTTCACGTCAGTCCTCGAGAACTTGGAGCGGCGACCCCGTACTGAAGCCATAACCTGTGGGGATCCACATGGGACTGATCTTGCTTTGATTAGGCCTGGGCGAGAATTAGAATTTGCGCGAGTGTTCCTTTTCAGCCACGCTCTATAACAACCTTTTCTTCGGTATAGAACTCAATCGAATCGCGGCCTTCAGGATACCGAAGAAGCTGTCTTTTCCATCCGCTGAATGGGAAGTACGCCATGGGCGCAGCTACTCCGATGTTAATACCAAGATATTTCCGCGCGGGCGCTTCGTAGCGAAAACGACGGGCTGCAGCGCCACTCGAGGTGAAGAGCGAAGCCTGGTTGCCGTACGGACTGCGCTCCAGGAACGCCACCCCGCTCATCGTCGTTGGCGTGAATCGTTTCGAGACCGGACCGAAGATTTCGGTGTCGGCCGGTTGACTGTTTGCCGGCACGTTGTCGAGAATAGTGGGCTTTACGAAGTTTCCCAACTCAGTTATTGGGAACTTTCGAATTGCGGCCATCGAGTAGGACTTTTGCGCCTGTTTTTCACCGGCTGCGATTAGGGATTCAACCCGCGACTTGCTTTGCAGCGAGATTACTGGCCGCTCCACGCCTTCCTCGAGGCCGTTCCAACCCGGAGCGATGCGGCAGCCTCGGTGATCGAGTCGCGAAAAGTTTTTCGCGCCTCGCCGATGGGTCACGGCAACGGAGACTGCCAGGCAACGCTGGCCCCCACAAGCCGAAGGCGCTATCGTTGATGATCTGCGTGGCCATCTGCATGTCGGCATCGGGGAGCACGATGACGTGATTCTTGGCGCCACCCTGGCATTGCGCGCGCTCCATTGCTAACTTCGCGTCAAGCCCCCACAAAGCTGATGGCGCCGAAGCCTTGGGATGACGAGCAGCGCATTGACCACGGCCTTGCCGCATTCACCAGGTTGACCACGCCTTTGGGCAGTCCAGTCTGATCCAATAATTCGAAGGTCCTCCTCATCGTGTCAGCGGGACTCTCTCCGATGGCTTCAGAACGAAGCTTTTCCGTCGCAATCGCGTACGGGAGGAACCAGAACGGAATCATCCGGGAATCGAAAGGATGGATCGGCAGCGACGACCCGAGCGGCTGGCGGATCATCATCTCTGACCGATGCCGCGAGCCACGTCTTCAGGTTATAGCCTTCATCATCATTGGAGTGCCGCAGGCCACTTCGACGTTCTCGCGAAACTTCGGCTTTTGCCTCAGCAATTGTTTTCCCGTTTTCTTGGGTGATGATGCTGCTCAATGCGTCCGACATGGTCTTCCAAGAGCTGCTTTAACTTGAACAGCGGCTGGATGCGATCTTCGGGAGGCGTACGCACCACTCCGGAAACGCACGGCACCGCCCTCGAGCCGCCGCTCCAACCTCGGCGGCGTCGGAAAGCGGAGTCTGCGCAATTGTCTCCCATGGCAGTGTGACGTCGATCCACTCGCCACTCTGGATTTCAGTCCATTGGCCATTAATGTAGTTGGGAACTTTAGTTAGCGTTGGCGCAGCAACTGTCATTTTCGGACCTATTATCAAGAAGAATAAAGAAGAAAACACCGATCGTTGGATTCATAATCGGCGCTGGTGGAAGTTTCGCCATCCCTTACACGTAGCAATGGCTCCCTTCTTCTCGTATACAGATTGTAGGCAGACTCAAGCACATCGAGGCCTTCATCCATTTGCTCGTTGGTCCCTACCAGTGGAACCAGCACGCGAATCGCGTTGGAATACGAGCCTGCCGTCACCGTGATTAAGCCGTGTTGATGGCATGTGCTTGGTTTCCTCGGGGACAGGTTCACGACCCTCGGGCGATTGTACTAGTTCGATGGCCTGCATTCCGCGAGCCGCGAATGTCTCCAATGATGGGCCAGCGCTTCTGCCACTCCCGCGCCCGCTTCTGGAAGTGTTTGCCCAGTTCATTGGCGCGACTCAGCAGATTCTCGCGATCAATGTCGTACCGCCACGCCGCGGCACAGGAGAGCGGATTGCCAGCGAACGTGCCGCCGAGGCGGGCATCCGTCCTCTAGCGACCGGTAATTGCGGGCCAAAGGCAACCCACCGCCGAGTGATTTGGCAGTTACGAGAATGTCAGGCTCAATGCCATAGTACTCGCTGGCGAACAAGCTGCTGTTGTCCGAAACCGCTCTGCACTTCATCGGCGATGAACAGTACGCCACATGCTGTGACGAATCTTATCAGCAGCTTCGATGATCTTCGGTGGAACTACAAAGCCGCCCTCGCCCAGTACTGGTTCGTGAGCCGCAGCAACGTGCTTCGGATGCGACCACGCGCTTGAAGGTGTCTTCCAGATGGCGCGCGCAACAGATATTTCAGCGAATATGAGCAGCGAGATAGCAATAAGCATACGGAATGCGATACACATCGCCGGGGAGGAAAGCCGGCCTTGTAAGGATGAGTTTTGCTGGCAAACGAAGGCGTATGATGGTGCGGCCGTGGAAAGCATCTTCAAAGGCGATAATGCCCAATCCATCCGGTGTGAGCACGCGCGATCTTCACCGCGTTCTCTCTGCCTCGGCGCCACTGTCTCACCGAATACCTTCTTAGGAAATCTTCCGGGTGTACCTTGGTTCATCCATTCACAAGTTGGACGTCACATGCAGTTTTTCGTAGGATGGACCTGCACGCAGGTATGCAGAAATCGTTCCAGCTGTTTCCCGGATGGCAGAGACCAGCAGGTTTGGCGCCAATGGCCAACATTGATGCAGCCAATCCCTCCGGCAAAATCGATGTAGCAATTCCGTCGACGTCTTCCAGCCACGCTGCTTCCGCTTTCGACATATACCAGTGTGCGTTGCGATATCCCGCGGGGCGGGTATTGTCTGCGTCACTCGGCCAGCGAATTTGGGCCGGGAATTGAAGTTCGCAGATAAATCGTTGCCATCGTAGTTCTCAATTCTTAATGTGAAAAATCCATTTCAGTTTTATTTGTTCTCTGTTCTTAGTTAGTACCAGGCGATTGGAGCTTCGTTCAGATTGATATACACCTGCTTGGTTTCCAGATACTCCTCGATACCCCATGGTCCAGTTCGCACCCCAAAGCCAGTCCTATATCCACCCCGGGTGCTTCGACGTACGTTGGCTGCATGTGATTGACCCACACAATGCCAGCGCGGAGCGACTTTACGGCGCCGAATGCTTTAAAGATATCGCGCGTCCAACTGCAGCCGCCGAACCGTAAGGCAAATCGTCCGCGATTTTGACCGCGTCCCTCTCATCTTCAAAGGGAATTACGGCGGCCACCGGGCCCAAAAATTTCCTCGCGGCAATACGGGCGCTGTTGTCCAAATCGTAAAATAGTCGGCTCCACGTAGTAGCCTTTGGTGAATTTCTCAGCACGGCCGCCCCCGCTAGCCAGCTTGCCGCTTCTTTCTTGCCAACTTCCTGATAGGAGCGCACGCGCTCATATTGCTCTTTGCCTGACCGCGGCCGTTTTTGGTATCGCGATCGAGGGGCGGGCCCGGTTGATTTTCTTGGCTTTCTCGGCCATGGCATCCACAAATTTCTTGTAGATAGACTTCTGCACCAGGATGCGGCTGCCGGCCGAACAAACTTCGCCTTGATTGATGAACACGCCGAACAGTGCTCCGTCCAATCGCACTTCGAAATCGCATCGGCAAAAAAATGTTGGGGGACTTTCGGCCGAGGCTCAACGTGACGCGCTTCGCCACTTGTCGCGGCCTGCTTAACAATAATCTTGCCGACCGCAGCGCTGCCCGTGAAGGCGATCTTGTTCACGTCCGGATGTTGTACCACGGCGCTCCACAAGTTTCTCCAAATCCCGTGATTATGTTCCACTACGCCAGGTGGAAGCCCTACGTCGGTGAGCCAACTCGCCATTTCGAGAGCCGTCAAGGGAGTCTGCTCGGCCGGTTTGAGTACGGTACAGCCCGCTCCATGCGGGGGCCGGTTTCATGCTGCCATAGAAAAGCGGATAGTTCACGGAATGATCTGACCGGCAATGCCGATGGGTTCTTTCAGCGTGAGGCTCACGGCGTTGTCGGGAACCGGATTCACGAAACCCAGCACCTTTGTGGCTAAGCCGCCGTAATACTCATAGCAGGTTGCCGTGTCGTTGATGTCATATTCCGCCTCTACGATAGGCTTCCAGCAGTTACGAGCTTCGAGTTCGGCAAGCATGGCGGTATTCTGACGAATCTTGTCGGCGAGGCCACGGACCTCGTTCCTGCGCCGTGCTCGTGGCCCAGGGACCATCATCGAAGGCAGCCCTGGCAGCCGCCACGGCGCCGTTCCACGTCATCGGGATTAGCGTCGGGGGACTTGAGCGATGACTTCTTCCGTAGCTGGGTCATAGACTGGAAATGTCTTATTCGACTTGCTGTCGACCCACTCGCCGTTAATGTGCATCTCATAAGTGCGAACGTCGGTTTTGACTCCGCGTGGCATGGATGCCTCCTGCTTGTTTTCTCAGGGCCCCAGGGCCCGACGTTGGACTCCCTGGCACGAGTAGAGTGGTGCTCTGGTGTCTGCCCCGGACCGTGGGGTGTTGCAACAGGAACCACGTCCAGCATTTCGAACCGGCCATATCCAAAGAAGAAAACACCGCCAATACGATAAAACCGAAAGTGATACAAAGCGTCACTTTCGTATTTCCACAACGACGTAATCTGTTTAGCGGGGAAAAACGCCACAATGATCGCGAGCATCCGTGTGACGTCCTCCCGCCCCGCCCGCGACACTCAGCGTCCCCCTGCTATACACTCCGCCTTGAAGAGAACCCAGGGCGGCGAACTTCACCAGGGCCGCGAACACGTATAGAAACGGCACTAACTGCAACACGACGGCCGCGGACCGCGTTCTTGAAATGCTTCCTGCACCCCTCCGGAAACGGTGAAGTCGATGACGATCAGGACGAGCAAGACCAACCCCTGCACGATCAGGGCTACGTAAGGCGTCGCGTACCTTGGATGCAGTTGCCCATCGCTGATGGCATGTAGGGATCGAGGCCAGCGACGAATGTTTTGTGCTGCTGATCGCCTGCGGGAATATCGCCAACATCCTGCTGGCGCGAGCGGTGTCGCGGAGAACGGAAATCGGCATGCGAAGGGCCATGGGCGCGAGCCGCGGGCGCCTGGTCCGGCAAATGCTGATGGAAAGCCTGGTCTTGTGCTCGACGGGTGGCGCGCTGGGACTGCTCGCCGCTATAGTTGCGGTGCGCGTATTCAACCGCCTGTTGCCCGCGGGGACGCTGCCGGTTCCGGTAGTCGAGATGGATGCACGAATTGCGCTGTTCGCCGCGGCGATCACGCTGATCACCGGCGTGCTGTTCGGCATCGCGCCGGCCTGGCAAGGCTCGCACACCGACGTCAATAACCTGATCAAGCAAGGCGGGCGCGGAGTGGGCGCGTCCACCGGAGGACGCCTGCGCAAAGCCCTGGCGGGTTTCGAACTAGGGTTGGCTACGCTGCTATTGATCGGAGCCGGCCTGCTGATTCGCAGCCTTGCCAATCTTGAGCGGGTGCAACTTGGTTTCGTTTCGCACGGCCTGATTACATTTCAACTCAGTCTCCCGGTGGCGAAATACCCGGTGATCGGAGGCGGGCCAAAACTTGATCGCCGCCTGCTCGACGCGTTGCAATCCATTCCCGGCGTACGCGGCGCGGCAGTGTCCAGCGGCATTCCGTTCGGGGCCGGCGGCTATTCCACCCATCCGATGTTTACCACCGGTCCATCGATCCTAAGCCCGTCAACGCTGGTGCCCATTCACTGGCGCAGTGTGAGTCCGGGGTATTTCCAGGTGATGAACATCCCTTTGCTGCGTGGCCGGGACTTCACGGACGCCGATGACGACAAGGCTCCGCACGTTCTCATCGTCAGTCAAAGCACGGCCAAAATATTCTGGGGTGATGCCGACCCGATTGGACGCACGCTGCGCCGGTCCGCGGATCCCAACACTCCTTTCACCGTGATCGGCGTGGTGGGCAACGTGCGCGATACCGCCCTCAGCCAGGAAGCGCCGCAGTTCTACTATCCCGTGGCCGCACGCTCCTCTGCACTCACAGACGTTGTCGTGCGCACCGATCAGCCGCCGGCATCCCTTGTTCCGTCGATTCGTGAGAAAGTAGCCGAACTGGACCGGGACCTAGCCCTGGCCAACGTCCGCACCATGGATGAATGGGTATCGAACAGCGCCGCTCAGCCCCGGCTTAACACGGTTTTGCTGTCGGTATTTGCGTTCATTGCGCTGCTGATTGCGTCCATCGGCATCTATGGGATACTTGCCTATTCGGTGAGCCAACGGACCGGTGAGATCGGCTTGCGCATGGCCCTGGGCGCGTCGCCGGGCGACATCCTGCGCCTTGTGGTGCGCGAAGGGCTGCTGGTGATCTGTGGAGGGGTCGCGGCCGGGCTGTTGGGGGCTGCCGCTCTGGGAAAGGTGATGTCCGGCTTGATCTACGAGGTGACCGCGCGCGATCCCGTCACTTTTGCGATTGCTGCGGGGTTCTTGTCCGCAGTGGGACTCGCCGCATCCGTCATTCCCGCGTTCCGCGCCGCGCGCATCCTTCCCATGGCGGCGCTGCGCCACGAATGACCGTCATCGGGCGGCGTGCACGATCATATCGCCGACAGATTACGGCGATGAACCGTGGGCCACGCAGTGATTGCGGCCGCGGCCTTGAGAAACAGCCGAATCTCCTCCGCGGAAGCAAACTCGATGGGGCCGTTTGGACTGGCAATAAGAACCGCGGATATTTCTCCGCGTTGGTTCAAAAATGGGGTGCCGGGATCGGTCTTGGCGATTTCTCCATCGTCGTAAGACAGTCCGGTGGAATCCTGCGTGTCTCTGTCAAGAGGCAGAACGGAGAATTGCGCCGCCGCGCGATCCATTGGCGATTCAAAATCGATGCACGCCAGGTTCAAACCGAGAGGATAGAATCCGATGTCGCGGAACTTGGCCGGATACGACGTTCCGTTCACAATGACGTCGATCCTTTGTTTTATATTCTGCCAGGTCTGCCGTTCCTCGAATTTCTTGACAACGTCAAAGGTAGTGACGACGTCGCAGGTGTCGTTGGGGAAACCTGCCGCCTGGGCGATCACGAACTCGTCCTGCTTGCCATGCTTTCCGGCGCGCAGTTCTTTCACGGCAACCGTGATGACCTGCGAAGCGGTAGCAGGGTGGAGCAAAGGTTGACCATCCTTGCCCTGGGCGCGTGCTGGGCTGCCAGCAGCCAGGAGCAACCCCAGGATTGGCACTGCGAGAACACCGCGAAACCTATCCACTTGGATCCTCCCAATTGTTTGGAGAAGGGAAGGTACGATATCGTCCACCCGCGAATCTTACCTTAAGTCGAACGTAGCATCGATAATTTGCGGGAAGACAATTTGCTTTCGCATTAACGGATAAGAAAGGCAAAAAGCCACGAAAATGCCTGTGTTGTTGATGGATATCAAGTAGGTCGAATCCTGCCCTCGCGGAGCTACAGGGGGCGTTTCAGGCCTCGCGGAAGTCGCCCGAATTGACTCGGCTTCCTCCATGGGATTGGATAGTAGATGTGCACCGACAAGTTCCGCTTCCCGCGGATGTCATCATTCCGGACGTGCTTGCTTGTCTCAAGCAGAATGCAAGTCTCGTGATCCAGGCCGAACCCGGGGCGGGAAAGACAACGCGCATTCCCGCTGCGTTGTTGAAGGCAGTGGGCGGCCACGTGCTCGTCCTCGAGCCGCGTCGCATCGCGGCGCGCCTGGCTGCCCGGCGCGTGGCATGGGAATCCTCCCAGGATGTGGGAGAGACGGTTGGCTACCAGGTCCGGTTTGAGCGCATTGCCGGGCCCGGCACGCGCCTGCATTTCCTGACAGAGGGCGTGTTGACGCGCCGCCTGCTCTCCGATCCGGACCTGGAGGGTGTGGATGCCGTGGTCCTGGACGAGTTTCATGAGCGCCACCTGGAGAGCGACCTTGCCCTGGCTTTGCTCAAGAGACTGCAGCGGAGGCGGCCCGATCTGCGTATCGTCGTCATGTCGGCGACGCTGGACACCGCAGCGGTGGCGCGCTTTCTCGGTGGTTGTCCCGTGCTGCGCTCGGAGGGAAGACTATTTGATCTATCCCTCGAATACGTGCCGTATTCTCCTGCGCCGCTCCACGAGCAGGTCCGAGACGCATTGGACCTGCTGGTGCGCGACGATCAAGCCGGAGAGATCCTGGTTTTTCTTCCCGGCGCTGCGGAAATTCGCCGCACAGCGCGGGCCTGTGAGCCGCTGGCCCGACAATTCAATCGGATCGTCCTGCCGCTCTACGGCGATCTGCCGGCGTCCGAGCAGGATCGCGCAATTGTGCCTTCGTCGCAGCCGAAGGTCATTCTGTCGACCAATGTCGCCGAAAGTTCGATCACGATTGACGGCGTCAGGACGGTCATCGACAGCGGGCTGGTGCGCATGGCTGCCTGGTCGCCGTGGACGGGATTGCCCACGCTGCACATCGCGCGGATCAGCAAGGCCTCGGCGCGTCAGCGAGCGGGCCGCGCCGCCCGCACCGCTCCGGGCCGCGTGGTTCGACTCTATTCGCAAATGGACTACCAGGCGCGGCCGGATCACAACACGCCCGAGATTCTGCGCAGCGACCTGGCGCAGTTTTGCCTCGCGCTGCGAGCCATGGAGATTCACGATCCGGGGGAGGTGGAGTGGCTCGATGCGCCGCCGGAATTGGCTGTGAAGCACGCTGAGCAACTGCTCGATCTGCTGGTTCGAAGCGGGGACGACGCCCGGCGACTGATGCGCCTTCCTCTGCATCCACGCCTTTCGCGCATGATCGAAGCGGCCGACGAGCGCGGCGCCGGACGGGCTGCCTGCCTGGCCGCGGCGCTCCTGAGTTCGGGCGAGCGCCTCGAGCACAACGACCTCCTGGACGCGCTGACCGAACCACGCCGCGATGCAACCCAGCAGCAATTGCGCCATCTGCTGCGACTGGTACACCCCGCGAGGCCGATCGAGGATGATGAGAACGCATTGCTCCAGGCGGTGCTGATGGGCTTCCCCGATCGCGTAGCGCAGCGCAGGACCGGCAAGCAGGTGATCCTGTCGAATGGAACGGCGGCGGAGATCGCCGGCGAGGGTCCATCGTTTCCTTTTCTCGTGGCGCTCGATGCAGAGGACCGCAGCGAGCATCCATTTCCGCAGGTTCGTCTGTTCGCCCGTACCGAGCCTGAATGGCTGCTCGATCACTTCCCCGAGCGTGTGCGCGAGGAAACGGCGGTTCTTTGGAACCGGCAGGCGGAGCGGGTGGACTCGGTGAGCCGGCTCATGTACGACAAGTTGGTCCTGCAGGAGTCCGGGGGCGAGCCTGAGCCGGAGGCCGCCGCGGCACTGCTCGCGGAGAAGGCGCTGGAGGCGGGGATCGAACGATTTGTAGACCGCGAGATGCTGGACGACCTCGCAGGCCGCCTGGAGTTTGCGCGCGTCGAGGGTCGTGAGATAACCGATGCATTCAGAGAATTCTGCCGCGGGATGCGCAGCTTTGCACAACTCAAGAGCGCGGGCGATGACTTTGTCTCGTGGCTTGAACTGACGCTAGATGCAGGCCGGCTGCGGCAGAATGCGCCGCGGACGTTGCGCCTCAAGGGAGGCCGACAGGTAAAAATTCATTACCAGCCTGGCAAAACGCCATGGATTGCCTCGCGGCTGCAGGACTTCTTCGGCATGGAAGAGACGCCCAGGCTCGGTCCGGATAAAGTCGCGGTTGTGGTTCATCTGCTGGCGCCGAATCATCGTCCGGTGCAGACCACCACCGACCTTGCGGGGTTCTGGACTCGGCTCTATCCGCAGGTGCGTCGCGAGCTGATGCGGCGCTATCCGCGGCATTCCTGGCCGGAAGACCCTCGACATTGATTTACGATCCTTGCAAGGCAGTGGTGGAGTGAGAATGACCGCGCACGCAGGCCGAAGCGTCGGCGCCGTCGATATTGGCGGGACCAAGATTGCCGTGGGCATCGTGGACGATGAGGGCTCCGTACTGGTCTCTGAAGAGTGCGCCACCGAGCAGGAACGGGGATTCACTGACGCCGTGGATCGCATCGAGCGCATGCTGCGGGAGTGCACCGGGCGCGTCAACGCGGAGATCGACGGAATCGGCATCGGCTGCACCGGGCCAGTGTATCCGCGCACCGGGGAAATCGGGGACGTGGCGTTTTTGAAGTCGTGGAAGCATGCCAACCTTGTCGAAGCGCTGGAATCGCGTTTCGGAGTTCGCGTCGCGCTGGAGAATGATGCCGACGCAGCCACGTTGGGCGAAGCCTTCTGGGGCGCGGGACGCGGCAAGGCGCAGGTGCTGTTCGTTACCGTGGGGACCGGCATCGGCGTGGGCATGGTGTTCGACGGCCGCCTGTACCGCGGGGTGGACGACGCGCATCCGGAGATCGGCCACCAGGGGATCGACGGCAGCGGGCCCGAATGTTATTGCGGCGCGCGCGGTTGTTGGGAAGTACTGGCTGCCGGCCCGGCCATGACCGCGTGGATGAACGGCCAGGGCCGGGCAGGCATCAGCGCAAAACGGATTTGCGCCATGGCAACCGCCGGAGACGCGCTCGCGCAACAGGCCGTGGAGCGCGAAGCGCATTACCTCGGCCTCGGCCTCGCCAACCTGGTCAACATCTTTTGCCCCGAGGCGATTGTGATGGGCGGCAGCGTGATGCGCAGCGCATCGCTGTTCATGGACGGCATCCGCGAGGAGATCCGGCGCAACTGCACCCAGGTTCCCGCGGAGCGCACCGAGATCCGCCTAGCCTCGCTCGGCCAGGATGCGGCCATCATTGGCGCGGCACGCGCGTGGCATCATCGATTTGCGGAGAAAGGAGCGGCCGCGTGGCGATGAAACTCGATGTGATCCAGGGCAGGTATTTTTCCGATCTCCTCGATCAGCCGCGCGCCTTGCGCGCCACATCGAACGCGCTGAGAGACACGCCCGTGTTCGACAGGCTCGCGGGGGTTGCGGATCGGGCGCGGTATGAACGTGTTGTCCTGACCGGGATGGGCTCGTCCTACCATGGCCTGCACCCTCTCGCGATTGAATTGTCCGATCACGGGTGGACTCCGCTGATGGTCGAGACCTCGGAACTGATCCACTACTATCCACACCTGCTGACGCCGGCGACACTGGTGGTCGCCGTGTCGCAGTCGGGCAAGAGCGTGGAGACCGTGCGCATGCTCGAATTGAATGGGCACCGGGCTCCGGTGATCGGCGTGACGAACCAGGCCGACAGCCCGCTCGCGCAGCAAGCCGATTTCGCGGTCCTCACGGCCGCCGGTGAGGAATCCACAGTTTCGTGCAAAACCTATGTCTCCGCGCAAATGGCTCTCCGCACGCTTGGCGCGGCTCTGTGCAAACTCGATCCGGCGGCGCGGCTGCGCGATCTGGAGACGGCACCCGATGCGGTCGAGGATTATCTCCGCAACTGGAACGATCATGTGGAAGAATTCGGTGGCCTGCTTCGGGATGCGCGCGATCTGTTTCTGGTGGGCCGGGGATCCTCTTTGGCAGCGGTGGGAACGGGCGCGCTGACCATCAAGGAGTCGGACCACTTTCACGCCGAAGGCATGAGCAGCGCGGCTTTCCGGCACGGCCCCTTCGAGATGCTGCAGGCGGGGATCGTCGTAGGGGTGTTCGCCGGTCCAGAGAAAACAAGGGGCTTGCATGGCGGCCTTATCCGGGACCTCAATAGCACTCCGGCCACAGCGATGTGGTTTTCATCCGACGCGGACCGGCCCGCGTGCAAACTGCCGCATGTGCCGGAGATTGCCATGCCGGTTGTCGAGATTCTGCCCGTACAGATGATCACGCTGGCGCTGGCCGCGCTTGCCGGACGCGAGGCGGGGAAATTTGAACGCGCGACGAAGGTGACCGCCGTAGAGTAAGCCAGATCGGGGGAGCGAGTGCGCAGAAGCTATCTGATGGTCGGCATGGTCTTTCTGGTGTTCTTCGTCCTCTCGTTTCTGACTAACATTCTCGGTCCCATCATTCCCGACATTATCGACAGCTTTCACGTCAGCCTGGGGGCGGCGGCGTTTCTGCCGTTTTCGTTTTTTCTCGCGTATGGGGTGTTCTCGGTTCCCGCCGGTTTTCTCATCGACCGGTTTACGGAGAAGCCGGTGATGCTGGCGGCGTTCGTGGCTGCGCTGGCGGGCGCGCTGAGTTTTGCCATCCACCCCACGTACTGGGTTGCCGTGGTTTCGCTGTTCACCATCGGCGCGGGCATGGCGATGCTGCAGGTGGCCATCAATCCGCTGCTGCGCGTGGCGGGCGGCGAGGAGCATTTTGCCTTCAACTCGGCGTTCGCGCAGTTTGTGTTCGGAGCCGCTTCGTTTGTGAGCCCGCTGATTTATGCGTACATGGTGAACCACCTGCCCGATCCGCGCGGGCCGGTGCTGCGGGCGATTGCGCGCATCACGCCGGCGCATCTTCCCTGGGCTTCGATCTACTGGATCTTTGCGGCGGTTGCGGCGGTGATGGTGATTGTTCTTGCCGCGATTCGCTTTCCGCAGATCGAGAAGACCGAAGAAGAGCAGACCGGGACCGTCGGCACCTACTTCCAGATGCTTCGCCGCGGCATGGTCTGGCTTTATTTCGGATGCGTGTTTGCGTACGTGGGATCGGAGCAGGGAACCGCAGACTGGATCTCGAAATTCCTTTCACAATATCACGGATTCGATCCGCATACCACCGGGGCGAGCGCGGTGTCGTGGTTCTGGGGACTGATGACCGCGGGATGCTTTGTGGGGATGATCCTGCTGAAGGCGTTTGACAGCCGCCGGGTGCTGCTCGGTTTCGCGATCGGGGCGCTGTGCACGCTCAGCGCGGCGTTGTTCGGCCCGGCGACGGTGTCGTGGTATGCGTTTTCGCTGATGGGCTTTTTCGCGTCGATCATGTGGCCCACGGTTATTTCGCTGGCGCTCAACTCGGTGAGCGAACATCACGGCTCGTTCGCGGGAATCCTGTGTACCGGGATCGTGGGCGGGGCGGTGGTGCCGCTCATCATCGGGCGCCTGGGAGACGTGATCGGCCTGCGCGCGGGGATGATGTTTCTCTATCTCACCTTCGGTTGCGTGTTGAGCGTGGGCCTGTGGGCACGGCCGATTATCACCAACGCGACGTTCGCCAGACAAAAGGAAAACGCCGAGGCGCGATAGGGAAGCATTCGACAAGCGAGCGCCATCCCTACGGGACTCCGAGCCAGGACTTGTGCGGTCTCCCCACGCTGAAGCGCGGGCCACCGTTGCGCCTCCGGCGCGGTTGGCGGTGGATGGGAAGGTTCTACTGCCGGCCGCTTTTTATGTGACAGTTGACAGTTACAGTAATACTGTCATATATTTCTTCTCGTGGAAAACCAACGATCCTTCACTCTGGATGAGATCGCGGCTCTGGCCGAGCTGCCGAGGCGGACCGTTCGCTACTACATCCAGCTTGGTTTGCTCGACCGCCCGGCCGGGTACGGCAAAGGTGCGCACTACACCAATCAGCACGTTGAACAACTCATGCTGATTCGCAAGTGGCAGCTGGCGGGATTGTCGCTGGAGCGCATTGCGGAGGTGCTGAAGGGGCACTCCGACGGAATATTGCCTCCGGCTCCGCGTCGTACCGGGACAGTGGAGGTGTGGAGCCACATGGTGGTGGCAGATGGCGTGGAGGTGCTTCTGGAGCCGGGCCGCTCCGGACTCAGCCCTGAACAGGTGCGGGAGTTCTTTCGCGCGGTGGCCATCGAGTTTGAGCGGGTCACGAGAGGAGACATGGAACGATGAGTCAAGTGGCATGTGCATTTACTGGTATCAAGGGGGAGAGGATCGCACTGAAGGACGTCTCGATTTCCGCGGTACTTCGCGATCTGCTCGCCGACGTGTCGGTATCGCAGACCTATCGCAATGAAGAGCAGACCAATATCGAAGCGGTCTACACATTTCCTCTGCCGCTCGATGCCTTGCTGCTGGAGTTCGTGCTTGTGATCGGGAACCGACGCCTGAAGGGCAGCGTGGTGGAGAAAAAAGCAGCGGAGAAAAAGTATGAGGCCGCGATCGAAGCGGGCGATGCGGCGGTGATGCTGGAGCAACTGGAGCCGGGTGTCTACACCATGAATGTCGGCAATCTTTTACCGGGGGAAAGCATGACGGTCACATTCCGCTATTCGATGCTTTACCGCTGGACCGGCGACCGGCTGCGGATGATGCTGCCGACCACGATCGCGACCCGGTATGGAGCATCGCCGCATCTGCCGCACCAGGCGCCGGAAACCTCGCTGTTTGCAGAGAACCGGTTTTCGATCAGCATTGAGGTTTTCGGCGTATTGCAGAATGCGCAATTCCAATCGCCCTTGCATGCGCTGGAGATGAGCCGGTCGGACGACAAGACGACACTGGTTTTGAACCAGGATCGGGCCGCGATGGATCGGGATTTCGTACTGAACATCAAGGCTCCGCAGGCGCAGCGCAATTTCCTGCTGACGGGAAAGGATGGGAACGGCCTGGCGGCGCTGGCGAGCTTTCAGCCGTTTTTTCCGGGATTGCGCCAGAACCGCCTGCTGAACCTTGCCCTGGTGATCGATTGCTCGGGGTCTATGCAGGGAGATTCGATTGCGCAGGCGAGGCAGGCCCTGGAAAAAATCATGGAGAGCCTTGGGCCGGCGGATCGGTTCACGATTATCCGTTTCGGAAGTACCACTGATGTGTTGTGGGACCGGCTCGCCGCGTGTACTCCCGATCATCGTGCCGCGGGGATTCGTTTCGCGCAGAACATTCAAGCGAATATGGGTGGCACGGAGATCGGCAACGCCCTTTCGCTGGCCTATGGTGTTTTGGCGGCAGAGGAGACGAGCGACATTCTGCTCGTGACCGATGGTGAGGTGTCGTCATGGCAGCCGGTGGTTGAACAGGCGCGACGTTCGGGCCATCGCATCTTCACGGTGGGGGTGGGGAACGCCGTGTCAGAGGCGTTTGTTCGCGGACTGGCTTCGCAAACGGGAGGGGCATGCGAGCTGGTTTCGCCGCGCGAGGAGATGGCCGAGAGAATCATCCGGCACTTTGAGCGCATTCGGTCGCCGCGGGCGAAGCACGTAAAGATCTCGTGGCCCGGCAACGCGGCGGAGCAGTATCCATCGACGTTCCGGGCGATATTCGACGGCGACACCGTGGTGGGATTCGCCCGCTTTGCGGAAGAAACCGCGGCGGGACCGGTGGTGCTGGAAGCGGAACTCGATACCGGCGAGAGGGTGCGCGAGGAATTGGCGGCGTCGGCGGCGTCGCGGGTGGATTCTGCAGACGACATCGCAGTGGTGGCGCGCCTGGTGGCGCACGCGCATCTGAAGGAAGCCGCGGCAGAGGATGGCGTCCAGATCGCGCTTCGCTACAGGCTTCTTAGTCCGTGGACAAACTGGATCGCTACGGTGGAACGGCCGGAAACAGAAAAAGTTTTCGAAATTCCAGCCATCCGCAAGGTGCCGCAGACGCTTGCAGCGGGATCGGTGATACATTCCGGGTTTACCGGAAGGTTGATGCCCGCACCGCCCGCTCCGGCCAGCGCGGGTCCGGCTCGCGGTGCTTCTTTTACGCGCGGCCTTGAGAATCTCGACGTTTTTGCAAGTATGTCGCGGGTCCACGACGATCCGGGGGATTTCCTCATGGACTTCAAGCGCGATGACCTCGCCGCGATGACAGAATTCCTTGCGCTGGTGCCGATGGAGGAATGGACTGAGATCGCCAAATGGGCATCGCAGAAAGGCGATACGGTGCTCGAACTGGAAGCATCGGACTTTAGAGAGTTGCTGCGTTCTCATCGCGTAGCGGATCTGACCAGGGCGCAAATCCGCCAGGGAGTCGAGATCGTGAAGCAGGCGGTCCGGATGGGGTACAGGCTGAATCGATCCATCCTCAAGGAGGCGAGACGACGGAGGATCCTGACGTCCTGAGTTCCAGCTGCCGGAAACAAACGCAAAGGACCGGCCACGAAATGAGTGGCCGGTCGTTTGCGTCTTACGCCCCCTGCGGGGGCTGGATGCTTATTAAGGTTCCAACTACCCCCAGGCTTGCGCCTGGGGCTACCGTCTGACGCCCGTTTCGCGGGCTGTACGAATTGCCATCGCATAAGCGTCGAAATCTACGACGCCCTAAAACTAGAAGTGATAGTTGGCGCCGAAGGCGAGGCGGAAATCGTTCTGAACATTGGCTGCGGCATTGGAATAGTTGGAGTGAATCCAGGAAACATCCAGCGCGCGTATGCCTAAACCGGCTTTCACCGGGACATCGACGCCTCCGCCCACTGAGACGGAGAGCGCCTCGGCGGTGGTGGACAATGGGATGGTCTCGGGGAACAGCGAATCGGTGGCGTGGGTCGGGCCGTAGAGGGACTGCACAAAGGCTCGCACCGGGCGATCGCTGTGGAACAGTACGCCGGGCCGCGAAATGTCGAACGAGTAACGCGGGCCGGCCATAAACGCGACCTTGCTCAGGTTGACGCCATTGTTCTGGATATTCGACGCGCGTTCAAAGGAGAAATCGAACGCAAACCCGATTCCTTTCCACATGGAGATCCCCGCGTCGAAGGCGATGCCCTTGGGCCAGAACCGATTGCCGTTGGTCTGGGCGACCTGGGCGTGTTCGAAGGCCATCATCACAGCGACGTCTCCGCTGACCGGCGCCTTCTCCCGGCCGGGCGCCGATTGCGCCGCGGCAGAGGTTGCGATGGTCAGTGCTCCGAGAAGGAGCAATCCTTGGCTGAATTCCTTAAGCATGGTCTGCTCCTTTTACTCGACGGTTAAGGTGACCGAGGCCGCGTGCGACAACGGACCCGATGCGCCGGTGACGTTGATGGTGTAGGTCTGCGGCGGATGGGCGAAGAAGCCGGTGGTCGATCCGCAACCGGTGGCGCCAAACAGCGCCGCTCCCAGCGAGATCAACAACAGAAGCATCTGGCCGAGCCGTCCGAACTTGCGAGCCTGGCGGCGCATCCGGCGCGAGAAGGGAAGCAGGAGGAGCGCCAGCGCGAACGGCGCCGCTCCCTTGCCCAGCGAGTTTGCCGGACGGGCCGCACCTGTCAGGCTGGGTGTGGCCACAGTTACGGTGAAATTCGTGGCGCCGCTGCCAGAGTTCACGCTGGAGGGGTTGATGGTGATCGTCGCGTCCGAAGGCTGGCCATCCGGGGTGAGGCTGATGTTCGCCGGGAAGGTCGCATCTCCCACCGGCATCAACGTGAATTGATACGTGGTCTGCGCGCCGGGGAAGATGTTCTGCGAGGTTGTTCCTCCGGCCGCGATGCTGAAATCATCCACGTGCTGAGAGAGTGGACCGCTCGAGATCGCCAGGAAATTGGAATCACCCGCGTACGCCGCGGTGATCGAGTGCTTGCCGGTGGCAAGAGAAGAGACCGTCAGTGATGCAATTCCGTTCACCAGCGGGCCCGTTCCGATGGGTGTCGTGCCGTCGAGGAAAGTCACGGTGCCGGTCGGTATGCTGACGCTGGAGGACACGGTTGCGGTGAGCGTGGTCGGGTTCTTGAGCAGGACCGGGTTGGCTGAACTCGTAACCGAAGCTCCCGGCAAGGCCTGGTTGACCACCAGCGTCACGGAGCCGCTTGCCGTTTTGTAGGTGACCGCATCGTTGGGCGCGAAGCTGACGCTCAGCGTGTATGTGCCGGCGGGAAGTACGGTGCTCGGAGTGATCGCCGTGGCGCCGGACAAGTACGCATAGCTGCCGGAGACGACGTTGGCTCCGTCCATCGCGATAGCGTTCAGGATGCCTGACAGAGTGGCTCCGTAGGTGATGGGCGAGGGATTCGGCCAATGGATCACCGGCTGAATCTGTCCGATGGCAATGGCGATCACGATCGGTGTCGATGTGGGCAGGTAATTCGTGTCGCCCGGGTAAACAACGTCGACCGTGTAGGGTCCGGGAACCAGGCTCGTGGCCACGGGCACGGAAACTCCACCCGAAGCGATCGAAGGCGCGCCCGATCCCACGGAAACATTGCTTCCATTCAGAATGCTGTAATCCAGCATTCCGCTGGGCGGCGTGATGCCGGGTCCGCTGAACTGGCCGGTGATGGTGACCGGGAGCGAGCCGCCCTGGTTAAATCCGAATGCGACGGGCTGCGATGCCGGGCCGGCAACGGTAACGGAGGCTTTGTTGACGGTGAGCGCGACCTGTTTTGTCGCGCTGGAGTAGTCGGTGCTGTCGGTGGGAACAAACTGAACGCTGAGCGACACGCTGCCCGCGTTGGGGATGTTTCCCGTAGCCGGGGTGTAGGTAAACGTGCCGGGCAGGGCAGCGCCGGTCACGCCTGCGGCAGTGGCATTGAACTGAGTTCCGCCCAGAGGCATTCCGTAGGTGATCGCCGCCGGATTGGCCCAGGTCAGTGCGGGCGTTGCCTTGGTGACCGTCAAGGTCATCGAACCGGAAGCCGGGCCATAGGTGTTGGTATCGGTGGGCGTGAAGTTGGCGGTAAGGGTATAGCTTCCGGCGCTTAGGATCGTGGACGCATTCACGGTGATGGCGCTGCCGCCGGCGGGAGTCGCCGTGTAGGCCATCGTGCCCGCTACAGGGTTCGACTTCCAGGTGGCCAGTGCAGACACATTCAGCGCGGTTCCATACACGATGCTCGAGCCCGGTGACGTGAACGTCACGATGGGCGTGATCTTTCCTACCTGCAGGGTCACGACAGCTGCATATCCCGCGCCTGCGGCGTAGTTCGCGTCGCCCGGCGAGTACCATGCCATGACGGTATAGGTGCCAGGAGCCAGCGTACTCGGGACAGGAACTACCGCGGCCGCCGCAGAGATCGTGAGCGTTCCAGAAGCCAGGATGTTGCTGGACTGAACAATCTCGTAGCTGAGAGCACCGGTGGGCGCCAGGATTCCGGGACCGCTGTAGGGGCCGGCGACAGTTAGCGGAACGGTGGTTGCCGATCCGTAGGCCACTTGAAGCGGGCTGGCCGGGCCGGTGATGGTGACCGGCGCCTTGTTCACCACCACGGCCGAGGTCGCGGCGGTTTGCGCGCTGGCGACAAAGTTCGAGTCGCCGAGGTATTTGGCGAAGTAGTTATGCGTTCCTACGGCCGGCACGGCAACGGAGTAGCTTGCCGACGCGCCGCTGACCGCGGAGTTGGGGCTCAGTGCGTTGGCCGCTCCGTCATAGAAGGTGACGAGGCCGGTGGGCACGCTTCCGCCGGCGCTGGAGGGCGAAATGCCTGCCGACACCGCGACCGGTTGCCCGTAGACAAGCGATGTCGCAGAGGGCGTTACGGTCAAGGTTGTCGGCGACTGCAGGTTAGTCAGTGAGAACGTTGCGGGACTCGCCACGCCGCTTGCCGAAGCCGAAGCGGTGTAAGCGGTCGCGCTGGCGATGCCATTGGCGGTTGCAATCACCGAGCAGTAACCCACCGGTGCGGTTGTGGAGGTCGTGCAGGTCGCGGGCGTGAAGATTGCGCTCGCTCCCGAAGCCGGCGCCGAGAAGGTGACGGTGGCGCCTCCCACGGGGTTGTTGTACTGGTCCAGCACTTCGACCTTGAGCGGGTTCGCAAAGGCTGTGCCGATGATCGCCTGCTGTCCCGTGCCGGAAACCGGCAGGATCTGGTTGGGCGACGCGGCGGTCACGAGGATGTTGTTCGAGATGCCGGTTACGCCGCTGACGTCGGTGGCGGTGATGGTCTGAATCCCTGTGGTCTCGAGAGTGGCGCTGAAGGAGCCGACACCCGCGGTCAGAGTCACCGGAGCGGGCAGGATTGCTTTACCGTCGGTGGACGTGATCGTCACCGGCCCTGTGAAGGTCGTCGCGATGCTGCCTTGGTAATAGGCGGTCACGTTGACGGTGATCGGCGTGCCGGCGACCGCGGTGGGCGGCGCTGTCACGACCAGCGTATCGACAACCTTGATTCCCGTACCGTGAAGCTGGATGGATGCTGTTCCTCCGAAGACATTGCCCGCGATCGTCAAGGCGCCGGTGATAGCCCCGCTCGTCACTGGGATGAAATCGACGGCGTACGTGCAGGATGCGCCCAAAGCAAGAACGCTGGTTGGAGCGGTGCTGGGCTGCTGGCAGGTGGAGGCAGAATCCACACTGAAGCTGGGAGAAATGGTCGGATTGGTGCCCGTTGCCGGAGTGGTGTACGCTAGCGGCGCGTTTCCGATGTTGGTCAGGCTGGCCGACTGCGGGCTGTCGGAGCTCTTGTGGCCGATCTGCGTAGCCGCAAAGGTCAGGGTTGTCTGGGATAGCGGGGTATAGCCGAACCTGCGAACGTCGGCTGCATAAAAGTCCGCCACCAGGATGTCGCCGGCGGGAGTGATCCACAGGCCGGAAGGACTGGATTCTTTCGAATTGTCGGGGCAATCGTTGTCGCCCTGGTCATCGGATTCGCCGAACGGAGTACCGGTTGCGGTTCCAGCGAAGCGATAGGCGAGTCCATTGACATCCACCTGGATGATCTGGCCGTACTGCGCCGAGGTGGCGTAGAAATTTCCGGGGCCATCAAACGCCACGCCCCACAAGAACCCGGCGTTGACGTTCGTGGCCAGAACATTGCTTGGAGAACCGGTTGCCGGAAGCGCGGAAACGCTGGTCGTGCCGCCTCCCAGCAGGGCGTGAACATTCCCCGCGGAATCGATCTTGAGCACGCGTCCGTTGGAGTAATCGGTAAACACCAACTCTCCGGCCGCGTCGAAGACAATAGCACAGGGGTTGGAGAGGACCGCCGAAGTTGCCGGCCCGCCATCCCCCGAATATGTTCCGGGATTTCCCGTTCCGGCCACCGCGGTAACGTTGAGGCTTGGGTCGATCTTGAGGATATGCCCCGCGGTTCCGACGTAAATGTTGCCGGCTCCATCCACGCCCACGCCTCCCACCGCCGATAGCTCAACCCCGGATGCCTTTCCCGGAACATAGCCGTCGGTGTCGTCGGGGCCGGCCTGGCCCATGATGGTGGTGATGGTTTCAGCCTGCAGGTTGATGCTGTACACGCAGTGCAGTCCAAGGTCACCCACAATCAGATTGCCTGCGGCATCGATCGCCATTCCTCCGCCGGGCTCGGCGAAGGCGGCCGTGCTCAGAGCGGGAGCGTTGACGAGTGCCTGGCAACTGGAGGCCGCCTGGCCCGCGATCCCGGCCACCGTGCTGATGATTCCCGAAGGAGTCACCTGGCGGATGACGCGGTTCCCGGCGTCCGCAATGTAGATGTTCCCGTTCAGGTCGGTGACCACCCCGCGCGGGGAATTCAGCTCATTGGTTGTTGCCCCGGTGTTGGATGCCGGATCGTAGTTGTATCCCGGCGTATTGTCGATGCCGGCGATGGTGCTCGTCATCAACGAGCCGCTCACCAATAGCGCGCCCTGGCCCCATCCGCTGAGGTACGCGGTGGCAAGCCGGTTGCCGCTGCCGTCGGAAAGTTGGATCTCTCCGATGCGCCGCCCGATCGCCAATGGGCTGAAGGTCACGTCCACCGTGCAGGTACCGCCCGAGTTGAATGAACGCCCTGCACACAGCGTGGTGCTGGGATCATTCGCCTGGGGCTGAAAATCCTTGCCCGACACTCCCTCCGTCACCACCGAAACCGAGCCGACAGTTGCCGAGCCGGTGAAGGTGAACGTAAGCGTGTGGGTGGAGCTTGTGTTGGCCGGTACGGCTCCGAAGTTGTAAGGCCCCGGCGCGGAAACCTGACCCCAAGCCGCGACGTGACTGGCTGCGAAGAATCCCGCGATCGCTACCGCGGGCAGCAGCTTTGAGGCGCGTTTGATCGCCGACAATAATAGGGAGAAAGAACCAATCCCAGGCAACATACGATACCTCCAAGTAAGACAAAAAGACTCATCGTCCCGCTGTAAGAAGCGGAATGGCACATTATCTGGTGCGAAGCTCGGCCGTTGGGGGAAAGGCGATGCTCCGCAGGTAAGTCAAGATCTCAGCCGCCTGCGATGACTCCCGCGTAATGAGACCGTCATGATTACGCAAGCAATCACCAGCGACTGCGCAGAGATTACACAGGTCGGGAGGATTTTCAATTGGGATGAGTCAAAGTTAGGAAGAATTTACTGTAACTAAAGTGTTATTGACCAGAACGATGGCAAGAATCAGCGCACGATGGAGTCTGGCATATATTAAGTTGGCACGACTTGATTGGCATCAATCATAGGCAACGGCGACTTAAAAAAAAGGACTTATCGTCGGGGCCAGCGTGGCTTGCGAATTTGCTCGCAATTTTGCTCGCTCCCTTTCTCCCGGAATAATTACGACACCCGCGACTTTGCGGGAAGATTGATTGCAGCGCCCAGAGTTGGAGCGCTCTGGATCAGGCGACCAACCGTCGGCAACGCGGCCATCATCTTCGTGGTAGAAGGATGGGCCGGATCATGGAACAGATCCTGGGTTTCCCGGCACTCCACGATCTGCCCCTGATCCATGACGGCCACCCGATGGCTGATTGTCGCCACCGACAGAAGGTCATGAGAGATATAGAGAATCCCTATGCCCAGTTTGCGGCTGAGTGTCGCAAACAGATCCAGAATCTCCGCCTGCGTATTGATATCGAGGGCGCTGGTGGGTTCATCGGCGATCAGGAGAGCCGGGCGGTGCAGAATGGCCAAGGCGATAAGGACCCTTTGGGCCTGGCCGACGCTGAGCTGAGAAGGAAACTGACGAAGAATGGTAGTGGTTGCGGGAAGGGAAACATCCTCGAGAGTTCGTACGAGTGCCTGCTCGGATTCGGCCCGCGTGGATCGCGGCGCGTGCACTCTCCAGGCTTCTTCCATCTGCGTACCTATGCGAAGCGCGGGATTCAGCGATGCGATGGGGCTCTGCAGGACCAGGGCAATCTCGCGGCCGCGCAGCGAGCGCATCTGCCGCTCCGGCAGCGTCATCAGGTCGCGGCCCTTAAACAGGATGCTTCCCTCAGCTTTTCCGCCCTTCATATGAAGCAACCGGAGAATGGTCAGCGCGAGCGTGCTTTTTCCGCAGCCGCTCTGGCCCACAAGCCCGAGCACTTCTCCCCGGCGCACTTCGAGAGAGAGATTGCGCAGGACTCCGGGACGCCCGGGGAAGCCGGCCGAGATGTTTAGCGATAAGAGGGGCGCATTATCGTTCAACGGCTTGTCGCGACCTCTTTTCCGAGCGTGAGCTGATCGATATTCCAATACACCTGCGGTCGCAGTATGGCAGGATGAACGTTATGGAGATTGGGCGACACCGCCGACAGGGCGTGCTTGTTGACGAGATAGATGAAGGGCTCCTGCTCCCAAACGATCTCCTGCACCCGATCCACAGCGCGTTTGCGCTTCTGGGGATCCAGCGCCGATGCCTGCTCGCGCATAAGACGATCGATCTCCGCTTCCCACGCGGTGGCCGGAGTTTTCTGGTTGGGATTCCATTGGTGGTTGTCGGCAGAACTCAGCCAGACAGTCATCTGCGCGTTAGGGTCCAGGTCGTCGTTTACCAGCCCAAGAAGGCAGGATTCATAGTTGAAGGTGCGCGTGATCCGCTCGATCAGTGACGGGAAATCGAGTGTGACCACGTTGAGGTGGATGCCGACCGCGGCCAAGTCCTGCTGGATCATGGTGGCCATGCGCTCGCGGTCCTGGTTTCCAGCGTTGGTTATGATGGAGAGCTCGACCGCATGGCCCCCGCGATCGCGAAGAATCCCATTTTGCAGTTGAAAGCCGTCCTGGTTTAGTTCCCGCATCGCCGCCTTCGCGTCGAAGGCGTGAGGCTGGAGCTTCTGATTGAACCAGAATTTGTTGGCGGGAGAAACGAAGCTTACTGCCGGTTGCGCGTGACCTTTGAACACCACGCGCGCCAGGTCGTCGCGATGAATGGACGCGGAGATCGCATGGCGGAAGTGAGTGGAGGCGAACCACGCCTTTTTGTAATCGGGCAGCGGTGCGGACGGAACCTGGTTGAACCACATCTGTTCCGAATCGAGAGAGACGCCGGCATCCAGGACGGTTTGCGGGGCTTTCGCCTTCAGCGATTCGAAAAACTCGGGGTTGACGGAATTGATAAAGTCGATTTCGCCGCGAGTAAGGCGAAGCGCCTCGATGTCCCGATTCTGCTGAATATCAAGCCGCACGCTGTCGATGTAGGGCAACTGCCTTCCGCTCTGGTCGCGCTTCCAATAATTGGGATTGCGATTCAGCAGCAAGTACGCGCCGGCCTTGTTCTCGGCAACATAATACGGTCCCAGCACCGCCATCTCTTTTTGCGGCGACTTGGCCGACATGATGGCGACCTGGTCGAATAACCGGTCCAGTCCTACGATGGGCGCTGCGAACGTGACCGTGATGTGATTCTTTCCTGCGATGGTAGTGGTCACCTTGCCTTCGCTGGAACGAAACGAATCGCCTACCGGGGAATGGAGGCTAGGGTCCATCAGCTTCTCCATGGTGTAAGCCACGTCCTCGGCCGAAAACGGGGTCCCGTCGGAAAAGCGCACGTTGTCGCGAAGCACGAAGCTGATCGCGTTTCCTGCACGATTGATGCTCCAGGACGTGGCAAGCTCCGGCAACAGTTTTTGCGAAACGCGGTCGAGTCGAATCAGCACTCCACCGGTGAGATAGGTAATGGTCCCGGAAGCGTCGTCGTCGACCAGCAGGGGGTTGAATGTTTTGGGTTCTGCGCCGATGCAGAACCGCAGTTGGTTTGCGGCCTGGGAGTCGCCGGCCATGGCGCTTCCCGTCGAGACGAGCAGTGCGACTAGTAAGAGCTGAGATCGAAGGTTCATGATTCCTCTCTTTGCATGGCGACATGAAAACAGCTCACCGTCGCGACGAGCAGAATGAGTGGCACAAATTGCCATGGCCGAGCCGAAAGCACGGAGTAACTCTCTAACTCCCGTAGGAGGCTTCCCCAGGAAGGGAGTGGTTCCGTTACACCGAGGCCAAGCATACTCAGGTTGGTCTCGGAGAGGATGAAGACCGGAATGGAGATCCAGAATTGCGCGAGCAGAACCGGCTTCAGGTTGGGAAGCAGATGGCGGAACAGGAGGCGCGGGCCTGCGCTGCCGGAGGCGCGGGCCTGCAACATGAAGTCGGAATCGCATAGCCTGTGCGTATCGGCGCACACAACCCGCGCCGCGCCAGCCCATCCCAGGGAGCCCAGCAGCGCGAAGGTAATCACGACCGATGTAAGTGGAGCGACGTTGAGGGGCAAAAGTGCGCGCACGGTGATAAGAAGGAACAACCAGGGGAGTGAAAGAAACAGGTCGGTGGCTGACATCACGAATTCCTCGACCCACCCGCCTGCGAACCCGGCAGTCCCGCCCACCAGTCCGGCAACTGTGCAGGAAAGCAGCGCGGCGGCCGGCGCCAGTAACAGTGAAACGCGAGTGCCATAGAGCAATCGCGAGAAGCGATCGCGGCCAAGATCATCGGTACCCAGCGGATGCTGCCGGGAGCATGCCGCATCCGGCGCATCCCGGAACTGCTGCGCATAGGATGCCGGCGCCAACACCTCCGCGAGCAGGCTCGCGAGGGTTACGAGCGCCAGGAACACGATTGCGGCGAAGCCGGCCCGTTTCATGTTTCACCCATGGGTTGCAGCTTTGCCAAGCAGGTCCGCGGCGGTATTGGCAAGGAGCGTTATGGTTGCCACCATCATGGTAAGGACGATGAGGAGTTCGAGGTCGCGTCCCTGCGCGGCTTTCCAGGCCAGTTGCCCGATCCCTGGCATGTCGCACAGTGCTTCCACTGGAATGGCGGCCGTAAACGCGATGCTTACCGTGATGCCCGCCACGGCAAGCAGTTGTGGAGCGGCGACGGGCAGAATATGCCAGAGGAAGATCCGTGCCTTGTGAAGGCCCCTGGCGGTGGCTGCGACCACATGAGGCAGGGCTGCGCTCCTCATGAGCAGATTGCGGGCATATTGAAAAACCTTGGGAAATACGATGACTGCGATGACCAGCCGTCCGGGCGCTTGGGCGAATACGCAGAGGAGAGCCAGAACTGCAGCGGGGGTGCAAAGAGCAATGGTGGCCACCATGCTGGTTGCAAAATCCACCGCGCCTGAACGTGCGGTGATACTTAAGATTGCGAAGCCCAAGCCGACCGCCCATCCGAGAGCTACGCCGAAACCAACGGATTTGATCGTCTCGGGGAATCGTTCGGCGATCAATTGCCGTACAGGTTCGCGCATGACGGTGGAGAATCCCAGGTCGCCGCGCAGGAGCTTGCCCCAGTAGCCAATGTAGAAGCTCATCAGATTGCCATGAAGTTGCTGGGACTGGCGGAGCGCCCGGAGGCTCTCCCCGCTGAGGCGGCTGTCCAATTCCTCTTTTGTTACGCCATAACCCGGAGCGAACCGCGCCAAGGTTGCTCCAATGAATCCACCGATGAGCACGATGAGGATGGTTTTAGCCGCGCATTTAAATAACGTACTCATAGAACCGCTGAATTCGTTGCCCTTCTCAACCCCGGCAAGTTCACATTCTCTCGTGCGTGCTTCCACGTTTCCCGCAACACCCGCCGGGCGGTCACCTGGCTCCTTCAGCGCGCAACGAGAAACCCAGCGGCAATTGTTGTTCGATCTCCGGATCGATGATTCTCGATTGCGAGATTGCACGTTGATGCTGTTTGGCTACGTACATTCTTCGGTCCGCCTCGGCCAGCAGTTGCTCGGCGGTTTCGCCATCCGCGGGGTAGAAGGCCGTTCCGGCGCTCAACGAGAGAAAATCCGCACCGCACCCTTCCAGGCCGGCCTGTCTCGCCAAGGCGTTCAGCAGATCGGATCTTTCCGCCATGGCTTCTTCCGTCATTCCTGGAGCCACGATGACGAACTCGTCGCCGCCCATGCGGGCTGCATAATCATATTCACGGCATACGATCCGCAGTGACCCGGCAAAGGACCTCAGCACCTTGTCTCCGGCGAGATGCCCGAAGCGATCGTTAATGTCTTTGAATCCGTCGAGGTCGCAGACCATGATCCCGACGGTGGAGTGTTCGCGCAGACAGCGCGCCAGTTCTTTCTCCAGGTGCACGGAGAGCGCTCTGGCGTTAGCCATTCCCGTCAAGTAGTCGATGGTGGCGGAACTCTCGGCCTCCCGATATTTCAAGGCATTCTCGATGAACATCCCGACGCGGGAGGTGATGACCTTCAGGACGCGCAGGTGGTCACTGGTAAACGCATCCGGATCCGTCCGGTAGAGCGTCAAAACTCCCACCAGCCCGTTCACGCTCTCGAACGGAACGGCCAGTGCGGAACGAAGTTCGATCGAGGCATTCGGGTTCAGCGCAATGCCCGTCTCCACGCTGGGATTGCCGTTGATGATAGGCCGGCCGTGGGCCGCGACCCACCCGCAAAGGCCGGTCCCGATGGGGACTCGCAACGAGGCGAGCAGTTTGGAATGGTCGCCGCTCACAAACTCGGGGATGAGCGTGTCTTTCTCGCGAACAAACACCGCGATCGAGTCGTACGGCACGAGCTTTTGGAGCCGCATCGCGACCAGCGACAGCGTCTCCGTAAGGCTGAGGGAGTTTCCTATATCCTGGCTCAGTTCGAACAGGGTGTAGGCTTCTTGACGAGCCGACGCAATCGAAGAGAGAAAATCATTCTGGTCGCCGCTTCGGTCAGAGTTGCGTTCGAATCCCGCAGCGGGCCGCAGCCCGCGCTCCACCGTGGCCGTCAGGTTCAGGGCATCAATGGGGTTTTCCCTGCGGTTTTCGATCGTCAGGTGTTCGAACTCGAGATAGCGGCGCTGGAGAACATCGACAATTCTCGGGTCGAACGAATTGCCGGCTTCTTTGGAAATTTCCGCCATGGCCTCGCTCAGGGGTAGAGCCTTGCGATACTGGCGATCCGAAGCCAGAGCGTCGAGGCAGTCGACGACCGCCAGGATGCGGGCGCCGACGGGAATATCCTCTCCCTTGAGCCCGTCGGGATAACCCTCGCCATTCCACTTCTCGTGATGCGACCGTACGATCGGCGCCACCGGATAAGGGAAGGCGACCTTTTCAATGATCTCCGCTCCAACGACGGTGTGCGTCTTGACTTTCTCGAATTCCTCGCGGGTCAGGCGGCCGGGCTTGTTAATAATGTGATCCGGAACGCCCAGCTTCCCAATGTCATGCAAAAGTGCCGCAGCACGCAAGGCGTCTAACTCATCGCCGCTCAAGCCGAGGTCCTTGGCAATCTCAATCGCGTAAGTCCGCACTCGCTGCAGATGGGAATGGGTGGTGTGGTCTTTGGCCTCAATCGCCAGCGCCAGGCCTTCGATAGTCCGCATGTGCAACGCGCAAACCTGCTCTACGTGACGCTTTTCCGCTTCGGCGTGGAGAGCTTCGATCTCGGCGCGCTTCTTTTCTTCCTCCAGCCGGGCCAGGTAAAGATAGTAGGTCCGGAAGATCCAATACATCACCGGCACAACCAGGAGCGAGGTTTCCCAGCCGACATACCGGTTGCAGAAATTCACCAGCCCCACCAGGGCGGCGCCCGCCATGTAATAGGGAAATGACCAAAAGTAGGTTAGTGACCAGGTGCTGCGGATCGAACTTCTCTGGCTAAGTGCAATGGCAATGGACACCGGCCCGGTGTTCATCACAAAGTAAGACGTGCCGACCGCCAGTAACAGAAAAGGTATTGAATTATGGAATAACCGGGCGGCTAGCCAGTATGCCTGGTAAGTTACCCAGATGGCATTGGCGGTCATACTCACATTGAAGACTACCTTCAATGTCTCCGGTCGCTTCTTGGTGTTCCACAGGCTCTGCAGGAGCGCTGCTCCGCAGGCAAGGACCATGGTTTCTGAAGGGGAAAGCTCCAATATTCCCAGAAGAATGAAGAGGAAATGCACCGACATGGTGCTTTCAATGCCGGGAAGCCTCACCTTCAGAGTTGAGGCGAACATGGCGATCGCCAGGTAGCACCAGAACTTCAGCAGGCTTTCAGAATCCCAATGAAGCAAGGCGGCTCCCAACGCCCAGGAGCCTAATCCCGCCGTCACGATGACGTATGCGATAGCTCTCTTTGGCATGGAAGAAGAAGCCATTCCCTGGTGCTCCACGTTCACGAGCGATCGGCTGGAGGCAGGTGCTTATAAAGCCATCGCGTCGTTTAAGGTATCTGCATCCAGCTTCAACACGCAGGTACTGTTACTAAAGTTACGGAATAGGTTCTCTACGACTCATGCTCCGGAGAATGCTGGTGACTCCGATATTCCCATTAAGCGTAAGCCGGCCGCCAAATATCTTCTGTTGAGCCCAACTTGACCGTGATTTTGTCGAGAATTCGCGCTATCCGAGTTCAAGCTGCCGTATAAGAATTTGACATAGAAAGAGCCGCCGCGAACTAGCACTAATGTGTGAGCCTGCTTACAGATAACACGAAAGCGGGATATGTCCATGCCGCTAGTCATCTAGTAGTCGAACCCGCCAGCGTTCAGAATCGACACATACTGTTCCATTGGTGACCACTCTGGCTGGGGAAATCGTAACTTCAGAAATGAACTTACCGGGGGGAGAACGAACGATGAGAAAGGTGTTACCGCGCGGAACAATACGGAGAGCGTCGCTCCTTCTTGTCGCGCTGGTCCTTTTTGATTGCGCCGTTTTCGCTGCGTCTCCCAAACTCTCGAGCGACCTGGCCGGAGCAACCACCCTGAATGGCCAGATTGACGTGATTGTGCAATACCGGCATGCACCGATCCCCGAATGGCATCAGAACGTCGTGCTGCGGGGAGGAATCTTCAAGCAGGAGTTCCGGTCAATCAATGCCGGAGCTTATCGTATACCGGCATCGGAGCTTACAGAACTGGAATCCAATCCCGAAGTGGTGTATGTGTCGCCGGATCGCCCCGTACATGGCACGGCCATCAGTTCTCCGAGCCCCAAGCTTGACTATCACACCGAGACTTCCAATGCGCCGGCTGCCTGGGCGCGGGGCCTGGATGGTTCTGGAATCGGCGTGGCTGTGATCGACAGCGGAATCGCCGACATCCCAGATCTTCATGGAAAAAAGTTTGCGGTCGCCTATTCTGAGAACTTCGCAAGCGACCGATTGGCGAGCGGCGGTTCGGCCGATCCGTACGGGCATGGCAGCCACGTGGCCGGCATCATTGCGGGATCGGGTAGCAAATCGTCGGGAGCGAACTATCTTTACACATTCAAAGGCATCGCTTCGGGCGTAAACCTGATCAGCCTGCGCGTCCTCGACCAGAACGGGGAGGGAACCGACAGCCAGGTAATCGCGGCCATCGAAGCTGCGATTCGGCTGAAGAGCACCTACAACATTCGTGTCCTCAACCTTTCTCTGGGACGAGGAGTATTTGAGAGTTACAACTTCGATCCCCTTTGCAAAGCGGTAGAACAGGCCTGGGCGGCGGGAATCGTGGTGGTGGTCGCGGCGGGCAATGAAGGCCGGAATAACTCCATCGGGACCCATGGATACGGGACGATTACCGCTCCCGGCAATGATCCCTATGTGATTACGGTTGGGGCCATGAACACGATGGGAACAGCCGACCGGACGGATGATGTTCCCACCAGTTATTCCTCCAAAGGACCGACGCTCTGGGATCACGTGATCAAGCCGGACCTGGTAGCGCCCGGCAACCTGACGATTTCTCTCTATGCGGCCAACGAAACGCTGGCCCGCCAGCTTCCGAATAATCCGGTTCCCAACTCTGCCTACACAAAGAATGGAAACGGCAACCATTCCGACACGTATTTCTATCTCAGCGGCACCAGCATGGCGGCCCCGATGGTCAGCGCTGCCGCGGCGTTGATTTTGGAAAACGTGCCGTCGCTCACGCCCGACCAGATCAAGGCGCGGCTGATGAAAACGGCCTTCAAAAATCTCATTCCAGCCGCCGTGGCTACCGATCCCACCACCGGCCAGACGTTCAACCTCCAGGCGGACATTTTCACTGTGGGGGCCGGTTATCTCGACATTCAGGCGGCCCTGGCCGGAACGGACCTGGTGCCACGCACGTTGGGGATCGCCATGTCGCCGAAGGCGGCGCTGGACAGCAAAGGAAATGTCGTGATCATTCCGAACGGGCCGTCCGTAGTCGGTACCAGATCGTCGGTCTGGGGTGCGGGTCCGGTTTTTGGCGATTCCGTCCTGTGGGGACTCAATCTCAGCGGTCAGTCAATCTTATGGGGTACATCCACGCTCGGTGGCGAGAGCATTCTCTGGGGTACGAGTGCCGCCAGCGCGTCGAGCATTCTGTGGGGTACCAGTGTTCTTTGGGGAACTTCCGGAACCGGCCAGGAGAACGCCGGTCAGGGAGATGTTTTTTGATCTCGCGGGGGCGAGGACAAGAAGGAGTTTCAAATGGTTCTCGAACGATCTAAGTCGATGTCTCGGGGGAGAGTCTGGTTGGCGCTTGTCGCGTTGCTGATAGGCGCCGCCAGCCTGGTCGCACAGGCTCAAAAGAGCTCGAGAGACCTTG
Organism: uncultured Acidobacteriota bacterium; assembly: GCA_963706455.1. Taxonomy (GTDB): domain Bacteria; phylum Acidobacteriota; class Terriglobia; order Terriglobales; family Acidobacteriaceae; genus Telmatobacter. The sequence goes on from CAVPNO010000099.1 coordinate 38,524, forward strand.
GAAACGCGACCGGTTCGGTCGACGTCATCGTGCAATTCAACCGGCCTGTCACAGCGGACCTGCACAAGGTGGTTGCCGGATACGGCGGCACACTCAAACGCGAACTTGGTCTCGTGCAGAGCAGCGCTTACACCGTGCCCGCTTCCGCGATCTCCAGCCTTGCCGCCGACTCCAACGTGACTTACGTTTCGCCCGACCGCCCAGTGTTTCCCACCGGATCGACCGGCGGCAACTGGGTCAATGACTATCACACCGACTCCATCAACGCTCCTGCGGCCTGGGCGCTGGGCCTCGACGGAGATGGCGTAGGCATTGCTGTCATCGACAGCGGAATCTCCTTCGATTCAGATCTATCCAAGAAATCGGTGGTCTACGGCGCCAGCTTTGTGCAAGGCAACGACAGCCCGGTGGATCAGTACGGCCACGGAACCCACGTCTCCGGTATCATTGCCGGCGATGGCAAAGCCTCGTCCGACCCGCACAGCTACTACACGTTCCGCGGCATCGCCCCGGACGCTAACCTGATCAACCTTCGCGTACTTGACAGCAATGGCGCGGGTACCGACAGCGGCGTGATCGCCGCCATCCAGAGCGCCATCGCGCTGAAGAATACTTACAACATTCGCGTCATCAATTTGTCCCTGGGCCGACCGGTTTATGAGAGCTATGCCCTCGATCCGCTCTGCCAGGCTGTGGAACAAGCATGGAAAGCTGGAATTGTGGTTGTAGTGGCTGCCGGCAACGGTGGCCGAGATAATTCATCCGGCACCAACGGCTATGGCACCATTACCGCCCCGGGGAACGACCCGTACGTCATCACCGTGGGCGCCATGAATACCAAAGGCAGCCGCGACCGGAGCGGAGTGGTTCCCGCCAGCTACAGTTCGAAGGGTCCCACGGCGGTCGATCACTTTGTCAAGCCGGATGTGGTGGCTCCCGGCAATCTCGTCATCTCGCTGTACAACGACGATCTGACCTTGGACCTGCAGAATCCGCTCAACGAGATTCAGCGTGGGCTGTATGAAACCAACGGCAATCTCACCAAGGCATCGGATACTTACTTTGTGCTGAGCGGGACCAGCACGGCCGCGCCCATGGTTAGCGGGACCGCGGTACTGATGATTCAAAAGGACTCGACGCTGACGCCTGACGAAGTCAAGGCGCGGCTGATGAACACAGCGTTCAAGAACCTGATTCCTTACAGCACCGCCACTGACCAGGTGACCGGCCAGAGCTACAGCCTGTCGGCCGACGCTTTTACGGTGGGAGCCGGCTATCTTGACGTCCAAGCTGCCCTGGCCAATACGGATGAGACATTTTCGAATCTCGGCAGCGCGCTGTCTCCAGCGGTCATCGTTGGCCCCAACGGACAATTCGCCCTTGTAAATGCCTCCAGCGCCATGTGGGGCACCAGTGCGATGTGGGGTACCAGCGCGATGTGGGGCACCAGCGCGATGTGGGGCACCAGCGCGATGTGGGGCACCAGCGCCATGTGGGGTACCAGTGCCATGTGGGGTACCAGTGCGATGTGGGGTACCAGTGCGATGTGGGGTACCAGCGCGATGTGGGGTACCAGTGCCATGTGGGGTACCAGCGCCATGTGGGGTACCAGTGCGATGTGGGGTACCAGTGCGATGTGGGGTACCAGCGCCATGTGGGGTACGTTGTTCGAGTATAACGATGGCTGGGCAATTGACTCTGTCAGTTCCTCCGCTCTAACCCAAGGATCCGGGACCGATGTGCTCACCCTGGGAGATACATCAAACTAGGATTTCGTTTTGTCGTATTACCTGGCTGTCCCAGGTCCGGAATTACTCATGGCCGGTTCGCTGTTCATGGGTAGGAAGTCTCGATTTCGAGCCTGGGATAACCGTCACACCCACATGATCACCCGGAGCTATTTAAGGGCAATTCGAAGCACTAACCATCCATAGCCGTGGTGCAACGCCTGCTCGAGTGCATTGGTTACCATTTACTAGAATGTCGCAATAATTGTTGCTACTTTGTGCGCGAGCATAGTAATTTATAGACATCTCCAGCTTTTTAGATTCTTTATAGCAGCACGACGGAACTGGCTAGTTATATATGCTGTCGCTCTCCCGGGTGAAATCTCCGGATTTCAGCACATATATCTATTTGAAGAACAATCCGCAACGCATTGGGCACACGAGGAGTGTTTATCCCAGTAACTCACCAATGTAATTCATCTGAAGTAGCAGTTGTGTCTTCCCCATCGTGTGACGCCAATCACTGAGAATTCGTGCACAATAAGAAAAGTCAATCACCAAAATATCAAACGATCCGCTGAGTTGCCGAAAGGTGAACGTAATGGCTACGCAAATAGTATCCAGGCGTGTTGCGCCGCCTGTTGTTGCTTCAGTACGTGATGTGAATGCCGCCTTTCCTGAGAACCTGGCGGCACTCTGTGCGTCCGCGCTTTTCGCGGGCATATCGAAACGCGAGTTGATGGAAATTGCCGGGTGTGCTCGAATGCGAAGCTTCGCTCGCGACGAGTTGCTTTACATCCAGGGGCACGCCGTCCGTAATCTCATCGTTCTGCAATCAGGGAGCGTCAAGCACACCCAGCTGAGCCCGAATGGCGACGAAGTACTGCTTCGCATGAGCGGAACGGGCGAGGCATTGAACCCGCAGGCAGATCCAAACACCTGCAACCACTCATGCTCAGCCCGCGCGATGGAGCAGTGCAACGCGTGGATTTGGGAGTACAACCGGCTTCAGCAGCTTCTGGAACGGTATCCGCAACTGCGGCAGAACATCAGCCGCGTGCTGGCTTCCCGCCTGCATGAACTGGAAGAGCGGTTCCGGGAAGTGGCAACGGAGAAGGTGGCGCGGCGGCTGGCGCTGGTTATGGTCAGGCTGCTCAAGCAGGTGGGCAAGACGACAGAGTTGGGCATCCATCTATCTTTGAGCCGCGAAGACCTGGCACAGATGACCGGCACTACGCTGTTCACGGTAAGCCGGCTTTTATCGAAATGGTCAGAGCTGGGATTGGTCATTCCCAAGCGCGAGGCGGTTATCGTCAAGGACGCCGAGGGGCTCGAAAACGTAGACGACGAAATCTCGTAGCATGCTCTTCTGGCCGGCGCGTGGGTATCACCCCGGGGCCGGTAGGAGGCTGAATTACCGCCTGGCATACACCACGCCCGCAGGCTTGTAGGGCGGGTCGGCGACCAGGCGGATGTAGGCGATCAGAGCCTGCAGTTCGGGCTTGCTGAGCGTGGATCCGTAGGGCGGCATCAACGCCGACATGTTCATGGACGCGCCACCGTGGCTGATCACGGACGTAAGGTCCGCATCACTCAGCTTGTTCAGGGTGTCTCCTTCGCTGAACGGATGCGGCTTTACGGCCAGGTTGTCGAAGTTTGAAACTCGCTGCGTGGTGGATTCGGGATCGTGACAGCGCGCGCAGTAGGTTTCTTCGAGTTCATGCCCGAGCTGCTGCTGATATCCCGCCGCATACTCCGTGACGCTCAAAAGGACTGCTTTGCCTCCGGCATCGGGAGAGGATGCGGTGAGATCGTATCGGCCCGCACTCGTACCCAGTGTTACCTGAGTGGTGGCCTGGCCGCTCGAGTCGGTGAGCACCTGGGGAGGGTTGAAGCCGACGCCCGCCGGGCCGCTGAAGCTCACCAGGGCGCCGGTCACCGAATTACCGTCCTTGTCGTTCACCTGCACAACAAAAGGCTGGGGAAGCGCGGTGCCTGGAGAGCCGAGCTGCTTGCCTCCGCTCGACTCGACCAGGGCTGCGCCGGCAGCGGTTGCGTGGAGTGCCGGCGCGACAATGTGCTGGTGAAAACATCCGACACACAGGGCGAGCGCCGCGGTCGCGGTTATTGAAGCCATAAGTCTCATCGGGCGCCCTCCTGTCCGCTGGCCTTCTGCGTCATCAGGAACGCTGTCAATGCGTGAGCGTCGTCGTCGCTCATCTTCTGGTTTGGCTCAATGGTGCCCGGACGCATCGCCTGCGGGTTTTTCAAGTAGTGGAAGATCCATGCGGGAGTGAGCCGCAGTCCTACCTGGTAAAGCGGCGGACCGATGTATCCCTTGTCCTGCTTGGTGTCGACGATGTGGCACGACTGGCACGAATACCGCGAATAGAAGAGCTGCCGGCCTTGTTCGACCAGCGCTGGCGGAAACCCCGTTGCCGCCAGCTCATCGCGATCGAACCCCGGAGCCTGGTAAACCGTCAGGATGTAGTCGGTCAGCGTGCTGCGCTCGCTGTCAGTGAGATTGAACTTCGGCATGCGGCGCAGCAGTGCCGGCCGCAGCGTGTTGGGATTCTTCAAGAAGTCGTCGAGCCACTTGCGCTGCACTGAGGATCCCTCCCAGCTCAGGTCAGGCGCCATGTCGCCGCCGCGCCCGTTAATGCGGTGACAGGCAAAGCAGTTCATATCCTCTACGAGCTTTCCGGCCCCACCCGCGGCGCGGTAGTTCGAGTCGTGTACCGCCGCAAACTGCAACGACGGCGGAATCGTGTAACTTCGATCCGTCAAAGCCAGCAGCGCGGTGGTGAGGGAGTCCACCTGCTCCGGAGTGAAAGAATACTCCGGCATACGCAAGCCCGCGCCGAATGCGCGCGGTTGGCGAATCTTCCCGGAGATGTAATCCGGCAGTGCGTGCCGCATGCCCGCGAGAAAGACAAGCTGCACAACCGGCTTGCTGCCAATGCGGCTCAGTTCGGGCGCATAGTTCTCCGGTTTCCGGATCCCCCCGATCTCGTGACACGCGGCGCATCCATATTCGATAGCCAGGGCCTTTCCGTGTTTCACCTGCTCGGGGGTGGCGGGATCGAGGTGCACGTTGGCCATAAAGTCGGAGTCGGTCTTGTTCATCAGGAATGCTTTGACAAGCCCGAGTTGCTGCCCGGTCCAGCGATAGCGGGGCATGGCCGTGTCGTGGTCATATTCGTGTGGATTGCTGAGCCAGGCCTCGAGCCATTCCGGCTTCACCTTGTTGCCGATGCGGGTCAGTTCGGGACCCACGTCGCCGCCGACCAGGTTTCCGGCCGCATTCTGCGCGGCATGACACGAAGCGCAGAACGACTGGCCATAGATGCTTGCTCCGGCGGCCGGATCTGCGGCCGGTTCCGCGCCATGCGCTGCCACGGTGTCCCCGGGCTTGGGGGTGCTGTTAGCGATCAGGAATGCAGAAATGTCGCGGGCGTCGACGTCGCTGAGCTTGAAGTTCGGCATGCTAGCCGTCGCCGCGTAACTCGCTGGATCCTTGAGCCAGGTATAGACCCATTCGCGCGAGGTCTTGTCGCCGATGTGAAGCAGGGATGGGGGATCGTCGGTGGCCGTCATCGTGCTGCCATCGGGCAATCTCACGGAATGACAATGGACGCATCCATAGCGGGCAAGCAGAACGCGGCCCTGGTTGAGCTTGGGGGCTCCATTGAGGATCTCGTGGTGACACTGGCCGCAGCCGGCCTCCATGTAGCGCGCCGGGAGCAGAGGTTCTTCGCCAGCCAGGGTGCTGTGGTGCGCGTCTCCAACCGTCGTCGCCTCGCCCTGCCCGCGATGGCAGATGACGCAACCGAACTGGTCGGCGGAGTGTGGAATTGGCGGATGAGTGCGGAACGGTTGCTCCTTCACATCGGCAAGGCTGGCCTCCGTGAGCCCGGAATGGCAGGTCTGGCAGCGATCAACCACGCCAAGCTGGGGAATCCAGATTTGCTTGATGCCGCTCTGAAAGTGACGGCGCAACGTGACGGCGTCGCCGCGATCGCGGATCAGGCGCAGGTACTGATTCTGGTAACCGCGCCACTGGCTGAAGAAGTCCTTTGCCGGTGCGATGGCCAGCACCACCAGCAGCACCACGCTGGCAATGCCGAACGAGCGAATCGGGTCGCGATACAAAGCCCGCAGGAAGGAGCCGATCGTCTTGTTTTGGTTCTGCATGCAACTCCTCCGGGTTTAGCTCTTCCAGGGCAAGACCCACGACCAACCTGGGCCGCGAAAGAAGGTGCCAACCGCGGTTAGAACGATTAATTCAAAAAGAAACCAGGTCATGATCCACCACGAGATAGGTTTCGACGCCAGAAAACGTGCAAGGCGATTTCGTGATTGCGGGGAACTGTGAGCCGCGATCGCCATCATGCCCGCCACCAGCAGCGTGGGAACCAGCGCGACATATACATCGAAAACGAGCAGGAACAGCGAGAGGGCGCCGGCAACGAGATAAAAGCCAGTCCGCTTGCGGCTGCGGTTGGTAAGAAAGAACCCGTCGGCCTCGATGTTGATGTTGAAGTAGGGAATCACGACAAGAGCAATCACCAGTAGCCCGGGGATCAAAACGCCGGCAACCACCGGCGGGAAGTAATGCAGCATTTCCTGAAGGCCGAGAAAGTACCACGGCGCCTTGGCCGGGTTGGGCGTGTTGGTAGGGTCCGCGAGGCCTTCGAGCGGCGCATTGAAGAAAAGCGACATCAGCACCAGGACGATGGCCAACAATTCGATCGCCAGGAGCACGCGGAACAGCACCTCGGGATAGGTCTGCACCTGCTCCTCGTCGTGGATCTTCACATGGGCCGACGTCCGCCTGGTAACAAACAGAACCCGCTTCTGCGAAACGCGGCCATCCGATCCCACTCCAGCGGAGAAATCCTTGGGAACGCTCATTGTTCTTCCCTCGTATTCTCGGCGGCTTTCGGCGCCTCCGCGTTGCTGGGATCGCTCTTGCGCACGTACAGGCCGCCGTCTTTCCGGATGCGCCAGAAATGCACTACCAGGAACAGGACCGCGGTCAAAGGCAGGATCGCGCAGTGGAGAACATAAAAACGCAGAAGGGCATTGGCATTCACCTGGTTCCCGCCCAGCAGGAGAAAGTGGAATTTATCGCCAACCAGGGGTACGGCTGCGGAAATGTTGGATCCGACGGTGATGGCCCAGAACGCCAGTTGATCCCAGGGCAGCAGGTAACCGGTATAGCTGAGCAGCAGCGTGAACAGCAGAAGAATCACGCCCACCACCCAGTTGAATTCGCGCGGAGGCCGATACGCGCCGCGATAAAACACCCGGAACATGTGCGCGAACGCCAGAAATACCATCGCGTGCGCCGACCAGCGATGAAGGTTCCGTAGGAACAGTCCCGATGAGACCACGTACTTCAAATCCTTGATATCCGCATACGCCTGCGGAACCGAGGGATGGTAATAAAGCATCAGCAGAATGCCCGTGATGACCAGCAGGAGAAATGTCCCCAGGGTCAAAATGCCCAGGTACCATGTGGCGCCCAGCGCGATCATGCGCCGCCGCACTTTGGTGGGAAACAGGTGGAGGAAGACATTTTGCTGGATCGCCAGTGCGCGGTGCAGCGTGCTCTGGCCTGTCCCGCTCCTGAAGATCGATCGCCAGACGCGTGTCTTTTCCACCTTGCCGATCAACTCATCGATTCCTGGCATGTTCATATCCTCAGATACTGCAATGAAGGAATGGTGGTGGATCGGTCCACCATCAGGTTTGCATCATCACTGAGCCACGTTTTCAGCCAGGGCAACGGTTTCGGCGCCGGGCCGGCCAGTTTCTGCCCCTCGCGGCTGAACCGGCTGCCATGGCACGGGCAGGCAATCACGCCGGCTTCCGGCTTCCACGTGGTCAGGCAGCCCAAATGCGTGCACACCGCATTCAGCGCGAAGAACCCTTCCGTGACGTGGATCAGGTAGATCCCCGTCGTTGCATCCAGCGTCACCGAGTCCACGGGATAGTTCTCCGCCTTGCCGGCGTTCACCACCGGCGATGCCTCGAACAGAACACCCGGAGACAAGTAGCGGTAGTAAAAGGTAAGCGTTCCCGCAGCGGCGATGCCCAGCGAGCCCAGGCCCAGCTTGGTAAAGAATTTCCTCCGGCTCAGTTCCTCGTCGCTCTCCGGAAGTCTCGCGGTTGCTTCGGTCGTCATCATTCTCCTCACTTGCGGGCAGCGCTTGCGCCCCGGAATGGTCCATCGATGGCCTCGATCGAGATCAATCCCGAAGGCTCCGCGGGAATCAGGTTGTACGACTCCATGGTGATCGTTCCTACGGGGCATCGCGCCGCACACAGTCCGCAGCGGATGCAGCGCGTCTCATCCTTCAACATCACCGAACCGGAAATCACGCCCAGTTCCTCCGCCCTCACGTCGTCCAACTCTACGTTGAGCAGGCTTTCCGATTCCTGAAGCTGCGCGACGACCTCCGGCGCGAAATCGAACCGGTCCAGGCTCACCAGTTCCAGGCAGTTTTCCGGGCAAACGTCCACGCATCCACCGCACAACACGCACAGGCTTCCGTCGTGAACGTTGCCTTCAAACACGGTGTTGATCCAGCAGTGCAGGCATCGCTGCGCCTCGGCCTGCGCGGTCTGCTCGTCAAACACCAGTTCCACTTCGGTCACGCCGGTGCGTCGCTCGAGAGGCACCATCGCCGGCTGCTGGCGCAACAGGTCAAGCAGGTTCACCCCCATCGAATGGCGGGGAAGCACTTCCACTTCGATCATCGGCTCCGGATGGCTGGCGCCGCGAAGATATTCGTCAATGCCGATCGCCGCGCGCTTGCCATCCGCCACGCTGTCGATGATCAGCCGAGGACCGAACACGCAATCTCCGCCTGCAAACACGCCCGGCGCCGAAGTCATCAACGACTGCGGCTGAACGGCGATCAAACCACGCCGCGAAATCTCCACGCCGTCCTCGGGCCCGAGAAAATCCAGCTTCGGCGCCTGCCCGATGGCCATGATCACCGTGTCGCAATCGAGCGTGAACTCGCTGCCTTCATAAAATGCTGGATTGAAACGCTTATCCGCGTCGAACACCCACTTTGTCTTCAACACTTCCAGTCCGGTAACGCGCCCGTCCACGCCGATCAGGCGCTTGGGCCCCAGCCCCGGATGCAGGATCACGCCTTCTTCTTCGGCGTCGCCAATTTCTTCCAGCGCCGCCGGCATTTCCTCCCGGCTTTCCAGGCAAACCAGGTGGACTTCCTGGGCGCCCAGGCGCAGCGCCGAGAGCGAGATGTCCATCATTTCCTTGGTTGCCACGGCGTCGATGTTTTCTTTGAGCGGCTCCTGCTGCTCCACGTCGCCGATATGCTGGCGCAGCACTTCGCGGGCCGCCGAGCGCGCCACGTCCATGGCCACGTTGCCGCCGCCAATCACGATGACTTTTTTGCCGATAGTGAACTGGTACCCCAGGTTCACATTCAGCAGAAAATCGATGCCCTTGTGCACGCCGTCCAGGTCCACGCCTGGGATAGTGAGATCGCGGCTCCGGTGCGCCCCCACGGCGATCAGAACGGCGTCGAATTCCTGTCGCAGTTCCGCAACCGTGAAATCGCGGCCAGCCGTGTGGTTCAGCTTCAGCGTGATGTCGCCGATTGCGAGGATCTCCCGTACCTGCGCTTCAATCACATCGCGTGGCAGCCGGTATTCCGGCACGCCGAGGTACAACATGCCCCCGGCTACCGGCGCCCCTTCGAAGATGGTCACCGGGTAGCCCAGCAGCGCCAGGTCGTGCGCCGCCGAAAGCCCCACCGGGCCGGCTCCGATTACCGCGACCTTGAACGGCAGCTTCTTCTGCGCCCGTCCTTCGTTCACATCCACCGGCCGTTTCGATTCCGGCCCATGCCGCTCGGTGAGGAATCGTTTCAGCGCGCGGATGGCGATGGGCCGGTCGATGTCGCCGCGCCGGCACGCCGACTCGCAGGGATGCGCGCAGACCCGTCCGCAAATGCTGGCCATCGGATTGGGGCTGCGGGCATACCGGTAAGCTTCTTCGAACCGCCCCTCCGCGATCAGGCCGACGTACCGCCCCGCGTTGGTATGCGCAGGGCAAGCCATCATGCATGGGAAATTGGTGTTCAACCACGCCGCGTCCACCGTTTTGTTTTCGTAGCGCTTCAGCATGATGGCCCTCTGGCTGCGCCGCCGATCATTCCGGCAGCGATCAAAACCGCCCCGGGTTACTTGGTGAGCGTGAAATCCGCCTTGGCGCTGCCCGATACGGTTACCTGGCTGGAGTGGGGCTTGGCACCTTCCTTCCACGCCGTCACCGTGTAGGTTCCATCGGGAATGTTCTCGATCTTGTAGTCGCCCGCAGCGTCGGCCTTGGCGAAATACGGAGTCGGCGAAACCACGATGTAGGCTTCCATTTCAGGATGGACATTGCACAACAGCGGAACCACGCCGGCCGTGTCGAACTTGAAGTTGCGCTTCTCGCCGTGCGGCCACGTGCCGAGGTTGTGGCCCAGTTTCTTGTTGCCCGACACCGCGGCCCAGAACACATTGTGATTCACGCTGTCGCTGTTCTGGAAGTCGACGGTGGAGCCGACCTGGACAACCATGATGTGGGGCGAAAACATGAGCCCCTTCTGGTCCATGAGGGGATGCTCCGAGGGTGCCGGGAAGGTTTTGCCGGTGATGGCTTCAACGTACACTACCGATTCCCCCTTGGGGCCGCTGACCTTTCCCTGAATGGTCCCTGCGGAAGCTATGGTCGCCATTGCGGCCAGTGCGATGAATGCTGGAATGGTGCGTTTCACGATTTTTCTCCGATCCGTCGTTTGAAAGTAAGCGTAAGTGTCCTGTACCGCATATCGCGATTCCGGCAATAGCCAGGTCACTCGAACATGGCTGCGCTGGAACGGGGCCGAATGGGTGCAGACGGGGAGCTAGGCCGTGAGCAGCTTACGATATTAACTCCCTGCGCACTCCCTTGAAAACTGGAGTGTTAGGGTCCACATCACTGCCGCTCTAGTTGCATGGAATCAAATCAGGGTGGCTGTGTATGTGATCTTAATCACAATGAAAACGAGTCAAACCCTTGTAGCTCAACGGCCAGGGCTTTTCGGCTCATCGAATCTGGCGTCGCGGCAGGGTGCTGATTTTTCGTGAAACGGGGGCTTCCGAGATGCGGAATCAGGAGTTGCTGAGGCCGAGAGTGGTCAGCAGCGCATCGGTTCGCTGACGGATGATTCCAAAGGTCCGCTCTACTTCTTGCGGGATCCGGGCTGCCGGTATCGATCCGACATCCTCAATTCCCCAGACCTCAGTTCTCTGGCGCGAGGGATCGATCCACTCTTCGCAAAAACGGAGGTGTTCTGCTTCCATCAATATGAGCACATCGCTGGCCCGTACGAGGCCCTCCGTGGTTCGCTGCCAGTGTGCAGCCGCATAACAATCGATGCCGTATCTGGCCAGGATGTCAGCTGCGTACGGCGAGATCGGGACATTCTGGTCCAATCCCGCGGCAATGCCGCTGGAAAAAACCCGCGTTCCCGGAGCGCTCCGGGAAACGCAGTACGCCTCGGCCAGGCGGCTGCGGTAGATGTTGCCGGTGCAGACAAAGTGGATTCTCATCCTGGACCCGAGTCCATCATCACATAGGCCCTTCGCAATCTAACGGCGAACCTTTCCGCACAGCAGTTTCCAAAAGCCGGACGCAGTCCATACCCCGGCGCGCAGATTCATCTCACCATGTGAGACAACAATCAACTCCGCCGGCACGGGATGCCGGCCCATTGTCGATTCGACTTGGACATTTACTTTCGCTGGAATCAATCGTTCCTTGATCCATCACTGCACAGCAATTCCGCGGTACGCCGATCGGTGATGAGAACGTCAATCCATTTGCCCACCAGGGCTGCGTGAATGGCATGCAGCTTCTTGTGCCCTCCCGCCACTCCCACCACACGTCCGGCGCGCTTGAGTGACGCCGCCTCAATGCCGATGACTCGCTGCATGAGGGGAGACTTGACCGGCTCACCTTGCGCATCGAAGAACCGGAAGCAGATGTCGCCGACGGCGCCCGCTTGGCTCAATTCCTGGCGCTCCTCCGGGGAAAACACGTTGCCGCTGTGAGCCAGCAGCCGCGAAGGTTCCATCGCGCCGATCCCCACCAGGGCCAGGTCAAGGCGCTCGAAATGTTCAACGGCCTCGCGCATCATCGGCTCGCGGGCGAGTACGCGGCGAGCCTCGGGAGTTGCGACGACCGCGGGAGCCTGCAGCAGAACCGCCGAGGCGCCGATCAGCGCGGCCAGGCGCTGGGCAAGATACATCGCCTCCTGTTGCAAGCCCACATTCCCAACCCCGCCGAGAATCTGCACCACCTTGCCGCCTTGGCAATACTCTCCGGGATGGAGCGCATCCACCATCGCGAACAGAGACCGGCTCCAGGAGGAGATGCCGATCCGGGCGCCGGGCTTGATCGTGGTCTCGAGATAGAAGGCCGTGGCAGCGCCGAGATCGCGTACCAGCGGGTCTTCTTCGGATGGGCAGTCCACCACGACTGCGTCTTTCAGCGAGAAGGTAGCCACAAGCTGGTCTTCGAGATCGGAGAAGATGCCCGGCGGAGACGTAACGCTGAAACGCACCAGGTTCGCTTCCCTGGCGCGCTTCAGCAACCGGGACACCGTCGACTGGTGAATCTGCAGCCGGTCTGTAATGCCTTGCTGGCGGATGCCCTGCACGTAATACATGCGGGCAACTTTGGCCATCAGGCGCAGTTCATCTTGCCGCGACATGGCAATGACCCAAGGTTGGAAAATGGCTCTGCCCAACCGGGGGCAAATCAGGCGCGCGCAAATGATGGTATACCTCCCAGCCGAGATAGCGGCCCAGCGCCTCAGCCACCGCCGGCGCGGTATGGCTGCGATTCATGGCCGCGTGATGCTCGAATCCGTTCTGACAGATGACATGCATCAGATGAGGAAGTTCTTTCACCTTCACCACCGCCCTTGTTCCGAAGGTGTTCAGCGGATCATCCGTGAATTCGCCCTCTCCCACAAACGCGCGAAGTTTGCCGCTTAAATCGTCGGTGCTCACCCGGCCAAAGGTCAGCGGTCCGGCCCCGGTGCGTCCTTCCAGCGCCCCAAACGTGTTTTCTTCGCCAAGGGTCGTACCCAGAATCGGCGCCGTGGCAATGCGGACTTCGGGGAGAAAATCCTTGGCCCAGTTGCCGCAGTGGAACAGCACGCATTTCTCCGGATCTCCTCCGTAATTGTTATTCCAGTCCACCAGAGCGCTGGGACGTCCACTGGCAAGCTGCAGCGCATACATGCTGACCACCCCCGCAATATCCACTTCGCAGGCCGACGGCATCATGCGCTCGCTCATCATGGACATGATGGTGCAGACGTTCACGCCGAAGTTCTTTTGCATCGAACTCCAGCACTGAATCGCCGTCGCCTGAATGCCCTGCGACTGCATCCATTCGTCCACGACGGACGCGAACTTGGCCATGCGAACGATGGACTCGTGCGGAACTGACGATGAGTCCGCGTACGATCGAATCTGGTCGACCCGCCGCATGATTCCCGGATCGTCCGAAGAGATTTTCGCCGCGTTGCCGAAGACTTCCGAAAGATCGATGGTGCTCACCGAGATTCCCGAGGCCTCGAACAGCTTTTCGCTGAAGCGGGTGGTGTTAAAGGCGTTTGGACGGGCGCCTACCGCGCCGATGCGAACCCGGGTCAAACCGCGCACCACCTTGCAGGTCTGAAGGAATTGCGAGAGGTCCTCGCGGAAGCGCGGGTTGGAGATCGCTACGGTGTGATCGCGCGTCAGCGAGTATCGGAGTCCATATTGGCGAAGGTTGTTGCAGACCGAGATTTTCCCGCAATAGGCATCGCGCCGGCGGTCGAGGCCGAATTGATCGAGATCGTCCGGGCAAGCCTGGACAAGAATGGGCACGCGCACGTCGGCGAGGCGTATCGAGTCGGCAACGCCCTTCTCGTCACCGAAGTTCGGCAGGCAAACCAGGATGCCATCCAGCCGATCGCGGTTCGTCCTGAACAGGTCTCCGCATTTCTGGGCGTCCGCCCAGGTCTCCACGGCGCCCAACTTGGTTTCTTGCTGCGAAAGCCAAACCGGTTCGACGGACAGATCGCCGAGTAGCTTGACGAGCTCACGGCGCGCTTCACCAATCAGAACGTCTGGAAAGAAGTCGCGGTTGCCGAGAATCACACCAAGAGTCGCCATCACATTCACCTTATCTTTTCAAAATCGCGAAAATCGTCCGCATTGTTTTTAGTGACCAGGTCGCAGGGGATGATCTGCCGTTCCGGCTTACCTGTCGTGCCTGTTTTCAGAAAGCGGTCGGCTTCTTCGATGGCGAGCCGGGCGATCTGAACGGCAGGCTGAAGGGCGGTGGCGCGAATCTCTCCCGCGCGGATAGCGGCGACCGCGTCGGGGCTGCCGTCAAAACCCGCGATGATGATGCCGGTACGGCCGGAAGATCTCACTGCGGCCAGCGCGCCGAGAGCCATCGTATCGTTGCCGGAGATGATCCCGTGCACGTTTTGATGGGCCTGGAGAATCGTTTCCGTTTTCTGAAAGGCCTCGGACTGCGACCAGTTCGCCGACTGTGCGGCCACACGCACCAGGCCAGGGTGCTGGTCGAGGATTTCGTGAAAGCCATTGGTACGGACTTGGGCGTTGGTGTCGGACTCGCGGCCCAGAAGTTCGGCGTAGTCGCCTCCGCGGGAGCCAAGCGCATGAACGAACTCACCGGCGACGATCTGCGCGCCCTGGTGATTGTCGGCAATGATCTGGGCTTTCGCGATTCCATCTGCTTCAATCTCTCTGTCGATCAGGAAACAGGGAATTCCCGCCTTGGTGGCGCGACGCACGGCGGCGATGGAAGAATCCGCGCCGGCATTGTCGAGGATGATGGCCGCGGCATTGGAGGCAATCGCCGAATCGATCAGGTTATCCTGCCGGTATGCGTCGTCATCATGGGCATCCACCCGCACACGATACCCCAGGGACTGCGCCTGTGCGGCCGCCGCATCGGCTTCGGCCTTGAAGAACGGATTGTCCTGCGACGGCACCATGATGACGATAAGCGGCCCTTCCGGCTTATGGCGATGACATGCTCCCAGTCCCGAAATGATCAAAACGAGGCATGCCATCAGCAGGGTCCCAGTGCGATGCGTCACGCCCCACCTCCGGGATCCGCGCGCAACAACATGGGCAGGAACTTTGCCTGGATCCGCGACTGCAGCTGGTCAATCGCCACTGCCAGCACGATCACGGTTCCCTTGATTACCATCTGCCAGAATTCCGAGACGCCCAGCATCACCAGGCCATCGGACAGAACGCCGATTACGAATGCGCCGATGAGCGAGCCGGTGACGGATCCCCGGCCTCCCATGAGTGATGTTCCGCCCAGCACCACCGCCGCGATGGCGTTTAATTCGAAGCTTTCGCCGGTGGCCGGATGCGCAGCCTCAAGCTGCGACGCGATGATGAGGCCCACGAGCGCCGCGCACAGCGCTGAGGCGAGATAGGTAAAAAACTTCACGCGCTCCACGCGAATTCCCGCCAGGCGCGCGGCGCGTTCGTTCCCCCCGATGGCGTAGACCTGCCGGCCGAGCGGTGTTTTGTGGGCGATGACAAGCGCGATTGCGAAGAGCAGCAGCATGATCCACACCGGCATTGGCAGCCCGGCCATAAAACTTTGACCCAGGGTAGGGAACCCGGTATTGCCTCGGGCCACCTGCCCGGCAAGGTTGGGAAATGTTTTGCCGTTCGAAATCAACAACGCGGCTCCGCGCGCGACATAGAGCGTTCCGAGCGTGGCAATGAAGGGTGCAACCCCGGCCTTCGCCACCAGAAAACCATTCACGAGACCGACTGCAAGGCAAACGGCAACGGAAAGAAGAATCGTAAGCGCAAAGGACGGGTAGTGGGACGTTCCGCCGAAGGCAACGCCGTGCGTCAGCAGGAAACCGGCGACCATTCCGCCCAGTCCCGCGACCGATCCCACTGAGAGGTCGATGCCTCCCGTGAGCACAACGAACGTCATCCCGATGGCGAGAATCGCGGCAATGGCCACATGTTTCGTCAGGATCGCCAGGTTATTCGTGGTAAGGAAGGATGGTGCCAGAGACGCGAATAGGATAACGAGTGCGACGAGGACCAGGACCGCGCGCGCGCGAAGCAGGAACAGGACCGCCCGCACGCTTGAGGAGGTGAGCCGGTTCGACATGCGTGGCACGGTCGCCGTGGATGTCATAGAGGAGCAACTCCTGTTTGCAAGGCCGATGTCTTAGCGATGTTTGGACTGGCCGCTGCAAAGAGCGCCTCATCGGTGAATTCGGAGCGGTTGAATTGGGCAGCGATTCTTCCCTGGCAGAGGACGAGCGCCCGATCGGCGAGCACCTGTGTCTCTTCGATCTCCGATGATGTGAACAGTACGCCGATTCCCTGGGCCGCCAGCCGTCGCAGGATAGAGTAGATTTCCACCTTCGCACCGACGTCCACGCCCCGGGTTGGTTCGTCGAGCAGCAGCAGAGACGGAGTCTTCATCAGACATCGCGCGATAAGCACTTTTTGCTGATTCCCGCCCGATAGTGCCGTGACCGGAAGCTCCAGGTCGGGCGCGGCGATCTTCAGTTCCCGCGCCAGGCGTCGCGCTTCGGAGGTCTCCTGGGCGCGATTCAGAAAAAAGCCTCCGCCCGCCGCGAGGGCGATATTTTCGCGGATCGAGAGCTCCGGAATCAGACCGTCGCGTTGGCGATCTTCGGGCACCAGGACAATTCCAGCCTTCACAGCATCGGCGACGCAGGCAATGCGAAGAGGCGCGCCATTGAGGCGGATGGACCCGGATGCGGTGGCCCGCGCACCGGCCACGGCTTCGAGTAATTCTGTCCTGCCCGATCCCAGCAGACCGTAAATTCCGAGGACTTCTCCTTTGCGCATGGTGAAGCTGACATGGTCGATCGGAGGTTGTTCTGTTTCATCCCCGGATGCTTCGGCTAAGGTCAACCCGTCCACATGGAGCAGTTCCGGAGCGCCGGTGTTTGCTATGCCGGGAACGGCGATGTCGCTGGTATCGCGCCCCGACATGCGCGCCACGATCCACTGACGCGTCACATCTGCACGCGGCACTTCGCCTACGACCCGGCCAGAACGGAGCACGGTGAACCGGTCGCCCAGGTGCAACAATTCGTGCAGACGATGCGAAATATAGATGATGGTGACTCCCGCTCTCTTTAACTCGGAGATAACGGCAAACAGCGACTCCGCCTCCACATTGGAGAGCGCCGAGGTCGGCTCATCGAGGATGAGGATCTTTGCATTCTGGTCGAGCGTGCGCGCCACTTCCACAATTTGCCGGCAACCCAGCGACAGATGTCGCGCTGGGGTGCGGACATCCATCGGCTTGCGCAGGCGGCGCAACGCGTCAGTGGAACGGCGATCCTCGGTGGCGCGATCGAGAAGGATGCCGGCCCTTACTGCTTCCCGTCCGGCAAAGATGTTTTCGGCCAGATCCAGGTTGGGAAGGATGGCGAGTTCCTGGTGAACAATCGCAATGCCGTGTCGTGCGGCCTGGCGCGGAGACCGCATCGCGATGGGCGCGCCTTCCACCAACAGTTCGCCCTCGTCAGGGGCCTCGATACCCGCCAGGATGCGCATCAGGGTTGACTTGCCTGCGCCGTTTTCTCCGATGAGCACATTCACCTGGTTGCGATAGACGCGAAAGTTGACCGCATTCAGCGCAATGGTACCCGGATAGCGCCTGGTGATGGCGCGGGTTTCGAGGATGACTTCGGGAAGTCGAGCGCTCATCTCATCGCCTTCCCCAACCCCAACGACGAAGGACCTGTCGTCGGGGACCCCGGCCGCGTGGTCCGCACGCCGGTGACTGCTCGCGTCCATCCCGCATACAAACGGTCTCGCTCCAACCCGTCCATCGCCGGCGCGAAGCGATCCGCTCCGTGCGGCAGGGCTTCGAGCTCATCGGGCGTCTTCCACCAGCCCATGGCCAATCCCGCAAGCCAGGCCGCTCCCAGCGCGGAAAGCTCTTCATTGGCCGAACGCAAAACGGGCCGGCCGAGGATGTCCGACTGGAATTGCATCAGAGCTTCGTTGCGGGTTGCGCCGCCATCGGCGCGTAGTTCGGCGAACTGCATGCGCGCTGCGTCCTGCATAGCGAAGAATACATCGGCCACCTGGTAGGCGATGGCATCGAGGGCGGCGCGGGCAAGGTGGGCGGCGGTATGACTTCGTCCGAGGCCTGTAACCGAACCCCTCGCCTGAGCGTCCCAGTGCGGCGCACCCAGGCCCATCATCGCGGGAACAAAGTACACGCCTGCCGCATCCGGGACCGTGCGGGCGAGTGCGGCAACATCCGAGGCCGGATCGGGCAGGCGCAGGAACTCGCCCAGCCACTGGACGGCGGAACCCGTCATGGCGATGTTGCCTTCGAGCGCGAACTGCGTAGTGCCGGCAGTCGACCAGGCAATCGTGCGGGCGAGATTTGGAGTATCGCTGGCCAGCGATGAAGTGAGTGCCATGAGGGATGAACCGGTTCCATAGGTCGCCTTCACGGATCCAGGGCCATACCGGCCGTGGCCAAACATCGCGGCATGCGAATCACCAATGGCGGCGAGGATCGGAACCCCTTCGAGTTCCTCGATCGCGCTCGAGATCCCGAACGATCCCGCGGACGTGCGCAGAGTGGGCATGGCGGCCGCCGGGATGCCGAATAAATCGAGAAGATCGTGATCCCATTGCAGCGTGTGGAGATTGAGCAAGCCCGTTCTGGAGGCGTTGGTCAAGTCGGTCGAATGCACCGTGCCGCGCGTGGACTGGCTGACGAGCCACGCATCGACGGTGCCGAATCGCAGCGTACCCGCTTGGGCCGCAGATTGGACAGCCGGATCATTCTCCAGCATCCATGCCCACTTGGCCGCCGAGATCAAGGGCGCCAAGGGCAGGCCGGTCCGTGCGCGGATCATCGGAGAGTGGCGCGCGAGCCGGTCGCACAGGGCGCCGGCCCGCCCGCACTGCCAGCCGATTGCATTGGCGACCGGCTGTCCGGTTTCAGCATTCCAGGCCAGGGCCGTTTCTCGCTGGTTGGAAATCGCAATTGCCTCAACCGCCGCATCGAGCTCGCGGGCGGCGGTGCAGGCCTGTGTGCTGACATTGCGGGCCGATTCCCACAGAGCCCGAGGATCCTGCTCCACAAACCCGTTAGGCAACACGCGCAAAGGAACTGCGGCCGAAGTGCGGAACACGGGAAATCCCGATCCATCGACAAGCAAGGCTTTGGTGTTGGTGGTGCCCTGGTCGATAGCAAGGATCAGGCCGGAACGCATTTACCTCTCTCCCAGCAATTCCAGTGCGGCACCGGCGATACCCTGCGCGGTGAGTCCAAAATGCTCCAGCAGGAATTCCGCACTTCCCGTGGGCGCGAAGACATCGGGCAGGCCCAGGATGCGCATGCGGGTGGGATGTTCAACCGCCAGTAGTTCCGCAATCGCACCGCCAAGCCCGCCCGCAACCAGGCCCTCTTCCGCGGTGACAATCCCTTTCGTGGTTCGAGCGGCATCCAGAACCGCCTCGCGATCGAGTGGCTTGACGGTACTGATGTTCAGAACTCGGGCGGAGATTCCCCGCTTCTCCAGGGCCTCAGCCGCTTCAAGGGCGCGGCAGACGAGTATGCCGTTCGTCGCAAAGGTCACATCTGATCCGTCGCGGAGCCGCACCGCCTGGCCGAAAAGAAACGTGTAATCGTCCCCATGCACTTGCGGCACGGGGATGCGGCTGATACGGAGAAACATCGGTCCCTCGTGATGAAGCGAGTAGTGCATCGCCGCTGCGGTCTCCACGTTGTCGGCGGGCACCACGACGGCCATGTTTGGAATCACGCGCGTCCAGGCGACGTCTTCGATCGAGTGGTGTGTCGGCCCGAGTTGCCCGTACGCCATTCCGGACGACATTCCGCAGATGCGTACATTCGTGCGGGAGTAGGCAAGATCAACCTTGATCTGCTCCATCGCGCGCGCGGTTAAAAAGCAGGACGCTCCGCACAGGTAGGGAATCATGCCGCTGTTCGCGAGCCCGCTTCCCACCCCGACGAGGTTCTGCTCCGCGATCCCGACGTTGATAAAACGATCCGGGAAACGGGCTTTGAAGTTCTTCAGCTTTGCCGAGGACAGGGAATCATTAATCACCGCGCAGACCCGGTTGTCGCGGGCCGCCATTGCTTCCAGGGCCTGTGCGTACGCGTCCCTGCAGTCAAACAGCGTTCGCATCGCCGGCGTTTCGGGCGAGACTGCGGGTTCCAACTTGCTCACCAATTTACCTCGGCGTCGAGTTCCGATGCGGCAACGGCCAGTTGATCCCTCGTGGGCACGCCGTGGTGCCACGCCGGTTGATTCTCTGCGAAAGAAACGCCCTTTCCCTTGGTTGTGTGGGCGATCAAGCAGCTGGGTTTTCCGGGCTCGAAGGGAACGCTGCCGAATTGTCGCCGGAGGGCGGCATGGTCGTGGCCGTCCACCTCATGCACCGCGAAGCCGAAGCTCTTCCAGCGATCCGCAAGGGGCTCCATACGCAGCGTTTTCTCGGTGAAGTCGCCCTGTTGCAGCCGGTTCCGGTCAACGATGACGATCAGGTTATCGAGGCCGTAGTGTTGCGCGGTCATCGCCGCTTCCCAGTTGGATCCCTCCTGCAATTCGCCATCGCCGGTCAGCACAAACACACGACTGGCCTGGTGCTGCATTCTTGCTCCGAGCGCTGCGCCCACGGCAATGGGAAGCCCGTGGCCCAGCGGCCCGGTGTTGGCTTCGACACCCGGCAACTTGTTGCGGTCAGGATGACCATTCAGCATGGAAAGAGGATCCATGAAGGTCTTGAGCTGCTCGACGGGGAAGAAACCCCGCGCAGCGAGCGTGGAATAGTATGCCCCGGAGCAATGGCCTTTGGATAGGATGAATCGATCCCGCTGGGGCCACCGCGGTTGTGCCGGATCGATCTGCAGGATGCCCCCAAAGAACAGAACCGAGAGAATGTCGGCCGACGAAAGGTCGCCGCCGGTGTGGCCAAGCTGCGCATGGTGGGTCATGGTCATCGCGCTGAGCCTGATCCAGTTCGCTTTGCGCCGGAGCCATTCCGCCTGCTCAACTAGATCGGCCGGTTCTCTGGTTGTTTCCGACATCGGATGTGAATCCTTCCTGCCTGCTGAATGATCTATTTCGCCGGCGAGGCTTGCGCAGTTGCATTCACATTGAGGATGATGCGGCGATAGGAGGTCAGGCGGGGCGAGCCGTTGTCGGTTACCGCGAGAATGATGTGTGCCACTCCGGCGCCCCGGCAGGGAATCATCGGTAGCCACAACGGACGGCAAGGCGACTTCACTTCAACCCTGGCCGCAGCACCTTCGGTGCTTTGGATCGCCACGTCGGCTCCGCGCGTCCCCACCACGCCTGCCTCTGGATAAACGAACCAGTTGTAGGTCAGCGACTGGCCTTGATCCGGATCGTTGGTTCCGGCTGCATCCAGAGTGACCGTCTGTCCCACATCCACTGTCATTTCAACCGGTGCTGTGCCCGGCTTTCCATTCACCACAACTGTTGGATTGTGATTGGCATGGGCGAAATCCTCGATCGTCCAATCCATGCGCGCTGCAAAATCATTCTGGAATGCCTCGCGCCAGCGCCAGATGCTGGCCTGGTCCGAGACATGGGTCCGGCCATCCACGCCAGTAACGACATCCTGCGAGTTCGCGCGCATGAATTCATCGCCGCCTTGCGACCAGATGGGGTGGGTTTCACCGTAAGGCTGCAGGTAGACATAACGGCCGCCCCATCCGCCCCAGTCCGGCCGGCGCCAGGCATTCAGTCCGTTGTCGATCAGCCCAAGGAAGCTTGGCGTGTCGCCCTCCATGATGAACATGAAGCGCGGATAGACTTTGCCCAGCGGGCCCTTTGACCGGATGTTGTGGTCGAGCCACTCGTTGGTGACGAGACTGGTATCGGCGCCTTCGGAGTTGCGGTAATAGACATCGCCGCTGATGCCCGTCCACGTCGCGGAATAGTAGCCTTCACTGTTGGGATGGCTGGGCGTGACGATGTAGAAAAGCCCCGGAAACTCGCGCCGGATCCACGGTCCGGCGTCGTCCTGGTCGGAGATGGAATATACCCGCAGGCGCGCGATCAACGGCCGAATCGCATCGTCGCCTTTGGCGGCGCGCAGATCGATCAGCGCCTGGGCCAGAGTATTTGCTCCGCCCCAGATGCATATCCATAAAGGGCGCGGATCGTCATGTTCCACCGCCTGCGCCAGGGCCCTGGAACCGGGCGAACTCTTTCCTTCGCCGGTGGCCGCTAATCCGTAGGCCGGTTGACCCGGGTACACGCGCTGATCCAGGTATTCCTCCGTGGGCCAGCCCTGCGCATGAAGAAACAGGTTCTGTCGGACCCGTCCAAACGAGCGAATAAGCGTGTGCATCGTCTCCGGATGCGTGGCCGCTTTCTGCCAGGTCGACGTGGCGGCAATCATCGCCTCGAGATCGAATTCATTGGAGTAAAGCAGCAGGCGCACAAACGACATCTGGTCGTCCGGCTCGTTGCCGATGTCGCTGATGATGACGACCCGCGGCTTACCGGTGAAAGAATCCACTGGTTGAGCGGGAAGTCCTTGAGCTGCTAACCGGGGAAAACCGAATGGCTGCCCAAACAAAAGAAGCACCAGAAGCCAAGAGCTGGTTTTCCTCCGGCAAAGGGGGTTTCGGGCCCGCAGGTTTCTCGCCTCGGCACGGGGCCGGACATGGCCGCATTCCAAGACAGTTGCTCCTTCAAGTGACCCCATGCGGAATCGTATCCAGGGGATGCCGGGGAGGTCAACATATTTCGTCTTACATGCATATTTATGCTTATGGTCTCACTGGAGCGCTGCTTCTCTGCCCGTCTCCCGTTCGCCGCTCAAGATGGCGCTGGACGCCATCAGCACGTATATGCGGAAGGGCGAACTCCCGTATGTCGCAGATAGGTGAAGGAGAACTCCACGAATTCGCCGCGACGCTGGCCCGATGTATGACAAAAATCACATATGCGCCAGACCTATCACCCGCTTGCGTGTTCGCTGTCACGAAAACGAGATTTGCTTCGTGCTTTAATATGCTTTCCCCGACATTTTATTCGTTTTGGATTTCTGGACTAGAGATCCGTCGCTGATATCCGACTTCCAAGACTGCGTGCGCACACGCCTGCTCTGAGGCATGAGCGCATCGCAAGGACGTCGCTTCATGCCGTGTGCACCATCTCGCCTGCACCTTGCAACAATCTTCCTTGCAGCATTGACCTCTACCTCCCTTGTCCATGCCTCTGACGCGCCCCCGCCCGGCCAATTTAAAGCCGTTGGCACTTTCAGGAACATCGGGCTGGTGCAGAGTTCCGTGGTCGGCCCGGGGCCGGAGGCGGGAACCCAACGCGTGTACGCCAGCATTGCGTACTACGCGGGCACATTCGACCTTCTCTCCATTGATCCGGAAACCGAAACCACCACGGTGTTGCCTAGCCCGATCCCGAATCAAAACGCGGTCTGGAGCATGGTCCTGGGCCCCGACGGCAATATCTACATGGGCACGGCGCCCAGCGCGCACCTGCTGAAACTTGATACCGCACATGGAACCCTCGTGGACCTGGGCATTCCGGCCAGCGGCGAAAACACGATCTGGTCCCTGGCCCTTGGCGCCGACAATCGGATTTATGCGGGCACGTACCCGAATTGCAAGCTGGTCCGTTATGACCCGGCCACCGGTAATCTGGCGGATCTCGGCCGGCTGGATCCCACGGAGGAGTACGCCCACTCCCTCGCCGCGACCAGTGACGGCTTCATTTACGCCGGCCTTGGAAGCGAGGCCGCCAGGGTGGTGGCTTACCAGATCAGCTCTGGGGTCACACGACAGATTCTTCCTCAACAGGCGCAGGTTGCCGGCTTCGGGAACACGTACGTGGGAAACGACGGGATTGTTTATGCCACGTCGCCCCGATTCGACTACATCATCTCCGGCTGGCAGGCGACGCAGATTCCGCCCAGCATGGTGCAGTCTTCTGCGCTGCCTACCGTACTTTCTGATGGCACTGTGATCAGCCTGGACGAGGAAAACGGCGTCTTGATCCTGCACTCCCAGCATCCTTGGGCCAATGATCTCGTCTCGCTTGCCTTGGATTACAAAGGACAGCCCAATCAGCTCTTCCGTATCGGCATGGGCCCCGACGGAATGCTGTACGGGTCCGGTGCTCTGCCCAGCGACCTGGTTCGTGTGCAACTCGATGGAAAAACCGAATACGTCGGCAGTCTGGGAAGTGGCGAAGCCTATTCCATGCTTCCGTTTGAATCCAACTTGCTCTTCGGTACCTATGCCGACGTCTCGACGCTGATTTCTTACACCCCAGGCCTGCCGTTCAATACCGGCAGCAGTTCCAGCAATCCGCAATCAGTGGTCGTTCCAGCCGACGACATGTGCTGGAGGCCCGTGGCCATGATTGCGGGCAATGACGGCCTGGTGTATGTCGGGTCGCAGGCCGGATACGGTAAGCTGACCGGCCCCCTCATCGTTTGGAACCCGCAGACTGGCACCGCCAGCCAATATCCGCTGATCGGCAACCAGAGCGTAGTATCGCTGGCCGCCTGGAATCAGATGGTCATTGGTGGCACGACGATCATCGGAGGATTGGGAAGCGCACCCGTTGCCACCGACGCAGAGTTGTTCATCTGGGATCCAACCGCAAACGAGATCACCGCGACGGCAGTTCCCGTCCCCGGAGCCCAGACCATCACCGACCTCGTGACCGCACCCAACGGTCTGGTCTATGGCTTTGCCGACAGTACCTTATTTGAGTTTGACCCATCGCTTGGAGCGGTGTTGCGCACCCAGCGCGAGCCGCTGACCGGATTGATCTACAACAGTGTCGCACTCGACAAGGCGGGACGAATCTGGGGATTATCGAACGAAGGCGTGTTCACCATCGACACCGGTCAGTTGGAGGCCGTCATCATGGGCACGCCTCCGTCTCCAGTCACGGGCGGGTTCGCCTTGAACGGGGAAAGCCTCTATTTTGTATCCGGATCAGCCATTGAGTCCTACGGGCTGGCTGGAACGCTGAACAGTTCCATCACGGTTTCATCGACTTCGACCGATACCAGTCTCGGGACCCCGGTCACACTTACGGCTGCCATCGCATCCGCCGGCAACGTAGTACCTACTGGCCAGATCACCTTCTTTTCGAATGGAACCGTGCTCGGCACATCAGCCCTGGATCAGGGCCAGGCCAACTTCACCACCCCCGCCCTGCCTCTCGGCCTGAATCAAGTCACCGCCAGCTATCCTGGCGATTGGTACTTTGCACCGTCGTCGTCGGTCTCCATCAATGTCAGCAATCGCGCCTCCACGAGTCTGATCCTTTCCTCGTCTACGTCAAATACGGTTCAAGGTGTCGCTGTGAGTTTCACGGCGTCAATTTCGGCAGAGAACAACTCAGTGACGCCGGGGGGCACAGTACAATTCCTCGACGGATCGACTCCCATCAGCGATCCAGTGCCAGTGGCGAGTGGCCATGCCACATACGCCACTTCACTCCTGGCGGCGGGCTCACATTTAATCAATGCGAGCTACTCAGGCGATACGAATTACCTGGCCAGCACCGGATCTGTTGCAGAGACGATCAGCATGCCCACCCCGGTAACTCCGGTCCTGGGCAACCTCGTTCAGAACTATGACGGCAATCCCAAGCCAGTTTCCGTGCAGGGACCGGCGCATTCAGCCGCCTATTCGGGAATCGCTCCGACGGTATACGCATCCAGTACGCAGCCGCCCACCGACCCCGGCTCCTACCAAGTGGTAGTGACAATTACTGATCCCAATTACGTGGGGGCGGCTACCGGCACCCTGATCGTCAATCCGATCAGTGCAGGTCTGAACCTGGCATTGGAGTCGGGATCTCCGTCTCCGTCGCCTTATGGAACGTGGCTCTACTTCGATTTGACAACCGTGGGTACGCCGCGTTGTCCGAGCGGCACCGTCGACTTTTATGCCGACTATGCGGGGGATGGCAGCGTTCCTGCGGCCACTGTCACCCTGTCGGGGAGCGACTGCACGCAACCGGTGGTTTTTTCCACGGCCACGCTGATACCCACCGGTCCGGGCGAGCCACATCAGATCACGGCGGTTTACAGCGGCGATCCGTATTTTAGCGGGATGACGTCGAATTCTGTGTCCGTCAACATCGTTCCGGATGGAACCGCGGTCACCCTGGCCACATCGGGAACAACATTGTACGTTGGCGACACTGTGACGTTCACGGCGACGGTGGCGGCCGCGAGCCCCGTAGCCGGCGGTGCGCAACCGCTTGCGGGCAGCGTTAACCTCAACGAAGTCACAGTGGATGAGCAAGGAAACGTGACGGGCACCATTGCTCCGCTCGGCACAGCCCCCCTGTCTGCTTCGGTGCCATACACCGCAAGCTTTGACATCTCCACGCTGCCGTCCGGTGTGCATTACATGCAGGCTGTGTACGTGAACACAGATGGCAACTTTGTTGGCAGCAGTTCGGCCGTTGCGCTGCAGACGGTGAACCTCATCGTGCCGACGATTACCTGGCAGCCTACGGCTGCGACCATCGGATATGGCACAGCATTGGGACCTGGACAGTTAAATGCCACTGCGGCCGACACGCACCATGGCGTGGACCTGTCCAACCAGGGAACGTTCACCTACGATTCTCCTTCCGGAGCGATATTAGCAGCTGGAAGCAAGAACGTGACGGTGACCTTCACCCCCACCGACACGAATACCTACACCACCCAGGCTGCGACCGTGACAGTCAACGTAGCTCCGACCTTGCTGACCGTTACAGCGGACAACCAGATGCGCCAGTACAACGTCGACAACCCGGCTCTCACGTTCCAGTACAGCGGGTTTGTCAACGGTGAAAGCTCGGCGGTAATTGCCACGGGTCCCGTCTGCGCGACTATCGCCACCCGTGCAAGCCCGGTGGGAACTTATGACATTACATGCTCGGGCGGGTCCGCAGTAAACTATGGCTTCAACTATGTACCCGGCAAGCTCACCATCAATCCTGCCGACCAGCAGGCGCTCGAACTGACGGGCTTTCCGTCAGCCCCGCAGTCCTACCACGCGACATTCACAATCGGCGTTTCGGGCGGCAGTGGAACGGGCGCTCTGACACTAAGCGGAAATTCCGCCTGTTCCGTGGTTGCCAATCAGTCTGTCACCGGCGCTTCGGTGAGCATAACCAGCGGAACAGGTGTTTGCTCGGTGACGGCCACCAAAGCCGGAGATACCAACTACCTTTCCGCCTCCGTAACTCAGTCTGTGAGCGCCCAACAGATTGCGCCTACCGTCAGTTTCACGGGGGTGCCGGCCAGCGCGGCCTTCAATTCCAGTTTCGCCGTATCCGCTAAGAGCAATGCGAGCACTGCTCCGATTATTACCGCCCTCGGTGCCTGCACCGTGTCAGGTCAGGCTGTTACGGTCTCCGGAACTCCCGGAATATGCTCCTTGACCGCAAACTGGCCGACTGATGGCAACTATCTGGCCGCATCGGCGACACAATCTACCTTGGTGCTGGGCCCGGCATCGTTGATCAACCCAGCGCCCGGTTCTACGCTGAGTGGGTCAGGCGTCACGTTCTCGTGGAGCGCGGGGGGCGGAGCGACGCTCTATCGCCTGGGCCTCGGCACGAAGCTGGGTGCTCAGGATGTCTACAATGGCCCGCAGACAACCGGCACCACTGCCGCGGTAACCGGACTTTCAACTTACGGTGCCACTCTCTACGCCCGGCTGTATGCGCTTGTGAATGGGATTTGGGTCACCAAGGACTACACCTACACCGAGGCGGGCTCTCCGGTGCCGCCGTCACTCACCAGTCCATCGCCGGGAAGCAAGCTGAGCGGCTCCAGCGCCACGTTTACCTGGAACCCGGGTGGAGGATCGAGCTACTTCCTTCTGCGCCTGGGGACCGCCAAGGGCGCGCAGGATATCTACAACGGTCCGCAGATCACCGGAACTACCGCGGCGGTTTCAGGAATCCCCACTTACGGTGCCACAGTCTATGCCCGGCTCTATTACTGGGTGAATGGAATCTCCAGCTACATCGACTACACCTACACCGAGGCCGGCTCTCCGGTGCCGCCGTCGCTTACCAGCCCATCGCCGGGGAGCAAGCTGAGCGGCTCCGGCGCCACGTTTACCTGGAATCCGGGCGGAGGATCAAGCTACTTCCTTCTGCGCCTGGGGACCGCCAAAGGCGCGCAGGATATCTACAACGGTCCGCAGATCACCGGAACTACCGCGGCGGTTTCAGGAATCCCCACCTACGGTGCCACAGTGTATGCCCGGCTCTATTACTGGGTGAACGGAATCTCCAGCTACGTGGACTACACCTACACCGAGGCGGGCTCTCCGGTGCCGCCGTCACTCACCAGCCCATCGCCGGGGAGCAAGCTGAGCGGCTCCAGCGCCACGTTCACCTGGAACCCGGGCGGAGGATCGAGCTACTTCCTTCTGCGCCTGGGGACCGCCAAGGGCGCGCAGGATATCTACAACGGTCCGCAGATCACCGGAACTACCGCGGCAGTTTCAGGAATCCCCACCTACGGCGCCACCGTCTATGCCCGGCTCTATTACTGGGTGAATGGAATCTCCAGCTACGTGGACTACACCTACACCGAGGCCGGATCTCCGGTGCCGCCGTCGCTTACCAGTCCATCGCCGGGGAGCAAGCTGAGCGGCTCCGGCGCCACGTTCACCTGGAACCCGGGCGGAGGATCGAGCTACTTCCTTCTGCGCCTGGGGACCGCCAAGGGCGCGCAGGATATCTACAACGGTCCGCAGATCACCGGAACTACCGCGGCGGTTTCAGGAATCCCCACCTACGGTGCCACAGTGTATGCCCGGCTCTATTACTGGGTGAACGGAATCTCCAGCTACATCGACTACACCTACACCGAGGCCGGATCTCCGGTGCCGCCGTCGCTTACCAGTCCATCGCCGGGGAGCAAGCTGAGCGGCTCCAGCGCCACGTTCACCTGGAAACCGGGCGGAGGATCAAGCTACTTCCTTCTGCGCCTGGGGACCGCCAAAGGCGCGCAGGATATCTACAACGGACCGCAGATCACCGGAACCACCGCGGCAGTTTCAGGGATCCCCACTTACGGTGCCATAGTGTATGCCAGGCTTTATTACTGGGTGAATGGAATCTCCAGCTACATCGACTACACCTACACCGAGGCCGGCTCTCCCGTGCCGCCGTCGCTTACCAGCCCATCGCCGGGGAGCAAGCTGAGCGGCTCCAGCGCCACGTTCACCTGGAACCCGGGCGGGGGATCGAGCTACTTCCTTCTGCGCCTGGGGACCGCCAAGGGCGCGCAGGATATCTACAACGGTCCGCAGATCACCGGAACTACCGCGGCGGTTTCAGGAATCCCCACCTACGGTGCCACAGTCTATGCCCGGCTCTATTACTGGGTGAATGGAATCTCCAGCTACGTGGACTACACCTACACCGAGGCGGGCTCTCCGGTGTCACAAGCAAACAAGAAATGACCCGGCAGCCAAACCGAACTTTCTGTGGAGCCAAAACGCCTGTAACACCTTTAAAATCTTTTCGGTGCGTAATAGAAAGCCGATGCCCCAAGCCTTTCGGGCTGGCGTATTCGTAGGAAACCCAGGCAGGAGATGATCTCGTATCCAAAAAACTCGCTCTGTCGAAGTGGAGGGATGCACGAGAATGCGCTGGGTCGAGTTCTTCATGGGGAGGGTCTCTTCGTGCTACTTTTGGCGATGAGGCTCCGCTGGCCATGGGAAATAGTCCAGTACGCAGCATGTCAGTCAATGTAACGGCGCACCATATTTCCCCTGCCTGGAAGACGCCAATTCGGCTGGCGCGTTTGAGTCTTTCTTTCCTCTTCGTTTTCGGACTGAGCGCCCAACCTTCAGGAGCCCAGGCCGGCTCCCCACATAGCCCTTGTGACCCAAATCTCCGCCAGCGAGAACAAGATTCACAGGGGTATAGGTTGCGAGGAGATCGTTGCGAGGGTATTTACCTTCAGGCGGTCTCGGGGAATTCCCTTTTAGTCGCTTCTTTCACCAATTCCTTCGAAGCCTTTAATCCCGGATCACTCGACAAACTGTCACTTGAGTGGTCATCCCCGGCGAACACACCTGTCCGGCTGAGGGCGAATGCCCTGCGAGAGAAACTCTATTACCAGATGGACACCACGGTCGCTCCGGGCAAGGCTGCCTATAGTTGGCCGGGAGAGGTGTTGAATGCCCTTCATCTTTCCAAACCAGATATTGGCGTCGTCGGCTTCATTGACTACGTTGTAGGCGGAGAGAATCGAACCATTTATCTGCCGCTCCGAATCCATGAGAAAGCTCGAACGCCCACCCACGGCTATGAGTTAGTGCTTGTTCCGGGCTCGCAACTCAAGGAGATCTTTGTCAGTTTGGCCAAAGTTGGGCCCGATGGGCGGCCCCATACTTTTTTGATCAGTGATCGTCCGCTTCGCAGAGGCTACTATCCAGCGGAGCGGGGTACCCTGGTTGAGATTCCTAATCCCGATTCACCCGGGATTTACTATCTGGAGATTGGAGCCACCACTATGTATGGCGAGCCTCTTACACAACAAATCTGGTTCTACCATGATGGTGTCGAGTGAGCCCGCAGAACCATCAGCGCGAGACCGGCTCCACGGGGCGGGATCAGCTCCGCAATCTGCTTCAGTCAAATGCAAAAGACCTCCAAAACGAGGCGCTCCGCTCCGGCGGTGCAGTGCCTGCCGAAAAACTCGAAGCACTTCGCCGCCTCTCCGATTTGGCAGGCATCTGCGATAGGGCCCAGCCGGCCCCTTCCCGTCGCCGATGGCCGCTGATCGCCGCCTTCGCTGGCACTCTGCTCATCGTTAGCATTCTTCTGTTCACCGGGCCAGGAAGCACAGAGATTGAAATGAATCTGCGGCTCGACCAGATTAGCTTTGTCCTGCCTGCGCGGCAGGTCGTGAGCCAACAACTGAGTCTTGCATCATTGGGCATTACGGGAGTCAGTCAAGTTGAGCTACCCCGTGCAGAGCGGTCAGACGCCAAAACGCTGGTCTCCGGACGTGACTTCGACTCCAACTTCGCCCTTACCGCAGCCGGCGAGCCTCCCCATTCAGGGGAGGTCGCCCTCCCTGATCTCATTCTTCCCGCGCAAACCAAGGTCTCATGGGAGAAGAGCGAGAGTCCAAACCAGTTTCGCTTGAAACTCCCCGCGAATGGCCTGAACCTGAACGCAGACGTCAACGGCCCGGTAAGAGTAAACTCCATCGCCGGTGGTGAGTCGCAGCTTACCTTTCTGAGTCCCAAGTCAGTCATCTTCAAGGCGCAGCCAGGGGAGGTCAATCTAGATCTCACCTTCCGGGCTCTCCCACAAAAACCCTCTTCTATGCCCCTGGCCATTCAGGATCTGAATCTTCTCCGGATCGAAGATCGCCGAGGGATCGACGGCCTTCCCGTTCGCCGAGTCTCCACAATTCTTTCTGGCACTATCTTTTTCGAAGAACTGAACGGCAAGAAGCTCACACTCCGCCCCGGCGAGATGATTGAATTGGATAACTCACAAGGCGAGATCGTTTCGCTGGAATTGAAGGACGACATCGCGGTCCAGTTTCGTGGTCGGGTAAGAGGTATCGTGTCCGGCCCGGCCGATGCCCACCACAGCCTTATGCCGACCTGGCTGGAATGGCTGAAAGCGCGCCAGGGGCTTTCACTGTTTTGGGGCTCGGCTATCTATCTGTTTGGGCTGGTAGTCGGGTTCCTGCGCTGGTTGAGGACCCCGGAATGACGCGAAAAGCTCGTTCAGCCCTGACCTTCCTCGTGGCAATGCTCTCGCAATATGCGCCTGCCCAGTCACAAATACCAGATCCATTGCGGGAGGACATCAAGCGACTTATCGTGCGCATAGAGGCAAGTCTTTCGAGCAAGTCTGAAGATGGAGCGGGTATCGTTATCGGGGCTGACAACGATCAGGTTTACATTGTCACCGCCAATCATGTGGTGCGTGAAGGCGATCTACCAGCTAAGGACATCCGGGTTCAGTTTCGCGGTCACACAGAGAAGCTTCCGGCTCAACTCGCCACCCATTACAGCATCGACCATGATCTAGCCGTCCTTACCGTCGCGGACGCGAAAACACACGGCATCGATGGGAACGCGTTTCCTTTCGACCGGCTGGGCGACCCCACGATCCTGCGGCAAGGCGATCCCGTTTTTTTGGCCGGACATCCTCAGGGCGTGCTCTGGAGCCTGACCGTCTCCCCTGACGCATTCATCGAAGCGGATGGAGACTCGCTGCGCTTTGAATCCAAGGCGCTGTTTCGCGGCCATTCCGGTGGGGCGTTGCTGAATTTCCGCATGGAGATCATTGGCCTGCTGAGAAAGGATGAACAACCCAATGGGGATGCGCTCAGCATGGTGAACGTCCTTTCCATGCTCAAGGAGTGGGGTTACCCCGTCAAGCTGAGACCGCGCTTCGGCGTTGCCGGTCTGGAAACCATTAGTGCTGGTGGCGGGCACACCTGCTTTGTCAACCCACAGGGCGTGGCGTCCTGTTGGGGTAACAATTCCAACGGCCAACTCGGAGACGGAACGACCACGAGCACTTCCCAGCCGACCACTGTATACGGGCACCACCTTTTCGTTTCCATCAGCGCCGGAATGAATCATACTTGCGGAATTACCGCAAACGCCCAGGTCCTGTGCTGGGGCGACATCTCGGGCGGCGACCAAAGCGCGATGATGGCCGTCGAAGACCAACGCAACAGATCTCCAGTTGATATTTCAGGAGGCCTTTCATTTGCCGCCGTCAGTGCGGGCGAGGATCATACCTGCGGTTTGACCACTGCAGGAGCCGCCTACTGCTGGGGTAACAACGACTACGGACAACTCGGTAATGGGACGAAGATATCGAGCAGCAAGCCCGTTCCTGTCACCGGTGGTTATACCTTCCGCTCCGTTCGGGCCGGGGTTGTATTTTCGTGCGGTATCACCGACGCAGGCAGCGCCTACTGTTGGGGAGCAAACTCATTTGGCCGACTCGGAAACGGCTCGCAGGTCGATAGCTCCCACCCCGTTCCAGTCTCCGGGAATATCAAGTTTGCGGCTATCAGCGCCGGTGACGGCCATGCCTGTGGTGTGACCCCGGAAGGCAAAGCCTACTGTTGGGGCTATAACAAATTTGGCCAAATCGGACTGCCTGAAGGCAAATCGAGCCCGATCCCGGTACCCATCGCGGGCGGATTGACGTTTGCCTCCATCGCAGCCGGGCGAGGAAATACTTATGCTCTAACACGCGACGGCACCGCGTACTCCTGGGGATCAGGCATGGACGTACTGTCCGTGAGCACTGAGGAAGTCGCCGCCACCCATCCGGGACAGATCTTCGGAACACAGGGGCTGCGATTCAAGTTGCTTTCAATGAGCTTCTCACATGCCTGCGGCCAGACGACCGCGGGCGAGGTCTATTGCTGGGGGAGCAACAAATACGGCCAGTTGGGCAACGGCTCGAATGACGAGACAGTGAGACCAACCCCCGTCTCACCTCGGTAGCTGGCGGACGCATCGCAGCAAAGGTTTCAGAATCGACTTCACGCCGGAAGATCTCTCGCCCCGTGATTCTCACCCGCGATAGGACCGTCTTACACTCACATCATTCCTGAAGAAGATGAGGTTATCGGGTTATGAGTACCGCTGGTCGACCCGCGGATACACAGGGCCGCTCACAAACATTTAGGACCTGCTAATACAAGAACTTCAACGCAAACTGCACCTGGCGAGGAGCCTGCGACGCAAGGATATGGTTGAAGGTCGGCGAACTGATGTCGCTGTCGGGCAACCGGAAGTTGGTGCGGTTCAGGACGTCAAACAGCTCGGCGCGGAACTGCAACTGCTTCGATTCTGTCACTTTGAAATTCTTAAGAGCAGCGAAGTCCCAGTCGGCGAAGGCCGGGCCGATATTCACATTGCGGCCTTCCGTTCCAAACTGTCCCGCGTTGGCTGTAGGGTCGAGTCGGTGGAAAGCGCTGGTGTTGAGCCACGCGCTAACCGCGCGCGGCCCGTTATTGGGGTTGCCGACGAGATTGGGCCGCTGGGCGGAGAATCCAGTGATCTCCGGCGCGGTGCCTTGCGCCGCCACGTCGTTAGAATCGAAGACGGTGAACGGCGTGCCGCTCATCAACGAGCCAATGCCATTCAGCTGCCATCCACCAAACGCTGACTGGTACCAGTTCTGAGAATGGTTCCAGAACGGAAGCGCCCATTCATAGCTCCCAACGAAACGGTTGCGCGCGTCGAACAGCGAGAGCCCACGCTCTGCTCTGAGATCGAACGGATTCTGGGCGAGATCGTTCTCGCCGGCGACTGGCTTCGACGCCGATCCGGTTATGTTGAACGAAGAAACATCGTCGATCACTTTCGACCACGTGTACGAGGCGAGAAATGAAAGTCCGTGGCTGAACCGTTTACGCAGCGACGCTTCCAATGCGTTGTACGCTGAGTTTGCGATGCCGGCGATCTCGCCGGTCGATGAAAACTGGCAACTGCTCGGCGGATCGGCGAGTGTGCAGCCGGAATACAGCCGTCGCTGATCGGCATTGCTGGAATTCGAAATGGGCTGGCCCTTCACGGTTCCGGGAACGAACACCGCTGGGTTCGCTTCGATAAAGCGCGGCAGGCGTGTGCCCTTGGTGCCAACATATCCGACCTCTAACAGCCAATCAGACCCGAACGAGCGCTGCAGGTTCAAATCCCAATCCTGCGTATAAGGGAGCGTCAACGTCGGGGCCAGAGTCAGGTTTGTGAGTGGCGTGGAGAACGACCCGACTGCCGGAGGCTTGCCGTTGAACGGATCCGCAAAATTCGGCAGGCTTACCTGCGGGGTACCCAGGTAGGGAGGCGCACTGATCGGCGCCTGAAGAGGCCCACCCTGTCCTGTGTAGTAAGGCTCATAGAAGATGCCGTACGCCGAAGTTACCAGCAAATTGCCACTACCGGTTGGATCCCACGCGATGCCAATGCGGGGAGCAAATGCCTTCTTATCCGTGGGGATCAGGCCGGCGGGGACCCCGGAATCGCCCGGATACACCAGTCCCGCCGGCGCTTTCGGGATGACCTGGGACTTCTTCCCCGGCTCAAACAACGACTGCCGATTATGAATTTCGGTGTACGGTTCGGGCAGCTCGTAGCGCAGTCCGGCGTTGATTGTGAATCGTGACGTGACCCTATATGTATCCTGCACATACCCGTTCGCATTGTTGCCGCGAATACCGCGAGAGAAATCTCCGATACCTTGCAGGAAGACGATCGGCTGCCCGACGAGGAAGCTGGCGAACGCGTCCGTTACCGGGAATGGCACGAATACGAAAAAGCCGTTGGTCGCAATTCCTTGCAGTACGTTGATTTGCTGATGCTGGTATCCGCCGCCGAATTTCAGCTCGTGCTTGCCGCGCACCCAGCTCAGAGAACCGGAGTAATCGAAGACATTCTCGTAGGTGTTGCGCGGACCGGTGATCGGATCGCCCACCGTGGAATAGCCATTCACTTGAATGAACGGTGGTCCGGTGGCTATACCGAGACTCGGCGTGTACTGGAACCCAAGGCTTGAGGGCGACTGATGGTCCTCGTGCTCACCGAAGAGAAACTTGTTGCGCAGAAACGAGATTCGCGCCACCGCGATGAGGGCGGGCGAAAAAGTGTGCGTCTCTTGCGCGACGAAGTTCTGCGCGCGCTGGTCTTCGCCTACCGGGAAGCCGGGCACGCTGGCGCCGCCCGGCGATAACGGATCAACTTGAGAGAGCTGGTTGAACATGTAACGGAAACTCAGCGTATCGCGCGGATTGAGGTAATGGTCGATCTTGACGCCGAACTGGTCGGTATTGTTGCTTAAGGTCTGTGTTGTCGAGAACAGATTCGTACCGGCGTTCGGAAGCGGAAAGAAGCCCAGCAGGTTTTGCGAAACCGAATTGATCTGGGCCTGCGGCACCTGGTTATTCGGGTATGGTGCATTGGCAAATACGTTGAAAAGCTGATTGGCCGGGTTGTTGCAGAAACCCGCCGCGAAGCCCTCCGGGCAAAGTTCGGAGAAGTCGCCGGTACGCTCCTTCAACGATGGCACTGTGGTGAGCGTTGTCTCGCCCTGGCGATTGCGGAAGCCCTCATAGAAGCCGAAAACGAAGGTTTTATCTTTCTTAATCGGAGCACCGACCGCGGCGCCAAACTGGTTTTGTTTCAGGGGCTCCTTCGTCTGCGCGAAATAGTTGTTCGCATCGACTGCGTCGTTGCGCAGGAACTCCCACAACGTCCCGTGGACATGGTTCGTGCCCGATCGCGTGACGATATTTGTGGTCGATCCTAGCGCATTTCCGAATTCGGCATTCGCGCTATGCGTGATGATGCGGAACTCGCTGATGGCGTCCACCGGCGGCTTGAGGACGAACCCGCCGTCGACACCGTTGAAATTGTTGGCCCCGTCGATGAGAAAGTTGTTGGATTCAGGTCGCTGCCCATTGACCGCATAGGCCTGTCCGTTGCGCAGCGACCCGCCGGCTT
The DNA here is from genome assembly GCA_963706455.1 of uncultured Acidobacteriota bacterium. GTDB lineage: Bacteria > Acidobacteriota > Terriglobia > Terriglobales > Acidobacteriaceae > Telmatobacter. Next base: position 74,908 of record CAVPNO010000099.1, read on the forward strand.
CGGCTATCCCAGGCGTCAAGGGAACGACTCCAGGCTGCAATAGGCCAAGTTGCGAGAAGTTGCGTCCGTTGAGGGGCAGATCCTCCAACTCCTGCTGTTCCACTACCTTGCCCATGCTGGTGACGGTTGGCTCAATCAGCTCGGCATTGGCGCTCACCAGCACCTGCTCCTTTTCCGACCCGACCGAGAGGTGAAGCGATACCGAAGCCGTCTCGTTCACGTTGAGCGTGATGCCATCCTGCACGTATTCCTCGAAACTTTTCGCTGCGACCAGCAAGCGGTAATGTCCGACGGGGAGTTCCAGAACAACGTAGTTACCGTTGCGATCGGTGGTCGTATTGCGCGACAGGCCCGTCTCCGCCTGCCGCGCTGTAACCGAGGCGCCTTGAATGACAGCGCCGCTTGGGTCTGTAACTGTCCCCCGAATGTTTCCGGTGATCTGCTGAGCAGACAGACTGAGGCAAGCGAGCACTAGAAAGGCAAGCACATTGCGAACGATTTTCATGGCGTTTTCGAGACTCCCAGAAGACTTGGCCCTACAAACAGAGTGACGCCAAGGATGAGCGTGACACCCTGTTGACGCGGATCGCCTTGACATGTGCGCCAGAGAACGTGCCGCATCGTCAAAGGCTCCGTGAATCAGGAATTTCTGGCGGGGAACACCAGCAGCAGGGGCCCGCCCATGTTCAGGGGAAGAGTTCACCTGGCGGGCTGCACGGATGAACAGTAATAGCTAAGCCGATGCACTGTCCTGCACCGATCGATGGATGGCTTACTCAATCCTTCGGTGGAGCTCACCGTAATCGGCCAAGAGCAAGTCTTGGCCCGGCCAACGATAAAAGCGACCAGGGGCCAACATTACGGAGTTCAAATCTAGCTGTGCGAGTCCTGGCGGCTGGTCGGCCAAGCCGATGTTCGGAAAGTCATCCTCGAAGGGCCAGCAGGAAATCGGCCCCCAATCAATGAACTTTTATCAATGGCGATAGATACTGCTATCCGGGTGATAGTGCTGCCAGTCGAACCAGAAGTCTTTTAGCACATAAATACGCGGCGCACATTGTCCTTTCATCTCTCCAGAAACAGCACAGCCCTCGAAACTCCAGTTGCTGAGCGAATTGGAATCCTGAAGCGCCCAGGAATCGTCGCTGTTTCCGCCGCCATGGCCATAAAAATCGAGTGTGCTTGTACCCACGACACGCGAAAAAGCGCGGACCGACTGTCCATCCGGTCCAAGGACGAGCATCATCGGTTGGCCTCCGACATCGTCTATCAGCACCGGTGATTGAAGCGTCAGCGCGCTTAATGGAAATGCGCGCGCGGCGCCATTCATCGACACTCCCAGGATCGTTTCCCTGTCCGGGAGCGTCCCCTTGGTTGCGTGAATCACGGTCGGCAGCTTCGCAATTTCACTTTCCCACGTTGCTTTTTCATACTTCGCCGCATCGCGCGCCAAAGGCGCCAGCACTGTGCCATTTGGCTGTTCTTTCTTCCAAAGCCCAAATGTAAGCTCATCCTGCGGCACGAGGGTGAGCTTCGCACCCTTGAAAGGCCCGGCAATCGCTGTTCCCGTGATCTGCTGCCAAAAACTGCCCGTCTCCTCATCGCGCATCAGGAAATTCTGGTTATTGATGCCTGCCAGATGAAAGTGCAACTCCCGACCTTGTACGCTGCGGGTCCAGACCAGACCCGTATGGCAAAGCGTTCAATACGTGACAACGATGGGCAATTGATGCAGCCGATCGTTCACGATATGGTGGTATCCCATTTCGCGGATGGGATACGCGCGACTCTCGCCGTCCAGCGTAACGGCGATGACCGTATCCTTCGGGTCGACACTAGCCTGCTCGATAGTGATGTAACGCGGTGGCCCGAAAGGATGGAACATCAGCTGTTCGTACGGATTGACCCATGGAGCACCGGCGGCGATCAGACCGATGGCCATAGCTGGGGCTAGCAGCAGCCTGGTTACCCAGCCCGCGCGTTGCCAGAGAATCAGCGCACACGTTGTGAGCAAGAGAAAAAGTGCAAATAGAATCACCTTGTCATGGAGCATTACCCAAAGAGCTCGTTGGAGAGCCGCAGGCTCTTGTTCGCGAAACGGACGAATTATATAGATTGGATAAAGAGCAAACGCCAAAACTGCGAGGCTGACCAGAAAGAGGCACGAACCCGGGAGAAGATTCCGCAGTCGCTTCCTGGTACGCGGTTTGTCGTCAATCACCATGGAAATCCCACCTGATTCGAATCGATGACCAGGACGCAAGCAGAACACCAACCCTCCCGGGAAACTTACCCGGGTTGGCCGAAATTCGCGATATTTCGGGACTGTATCGCCACCGGGCACCCGAGAGCAATCCATCGAAAGATGGATGATACGGAACCTCCCGAGGGCTTTTCGAAGCGGCGACAGACGAAGGTATCCCAAGGGCCACCCAGGGCTAATCCCCGTCGCGGAGATGAACGATCTGAGCTGCCGTCAGGTTTTTCATACCCATATCGTGCAGGTTGCGAATGTATTTAGCAGTGATGCCGTGGTCGCGAAGTTCGGAGATGTCGGATATGGAGAATCCATCGGGTAGCGCGCGAATCTCCTTTAGATATTCCGGCTCGACGCCATGATCCCGCAGGCTGTCGATCTCCTCGCTCGAGAGTTTGGGGGCGACGGAAGCGAAGCCCTTGTAAGAATCCGGTTCAACGCCGTGATCGAACAGGCTGTCGATCTGCTCGATAGAGAGATTGGGAGCGACTGATTTCATGCTCCGGTAGTACTCCGGTTTGACACCATGGTCGCGCAGGCTGTCGATCTCCTCGATTGAGAGCTTGGAGTCGACAGGGGCAAAGCCCTTGTAAGAATCCGGTTCAACGCCGTGATCGAACAGGCTGTCGATCTGCTCGATGGAGAGGTTGGGATTCACTGATTTCATGCTCCGGTAGTACTCCGGTTTGACACCATGGTCGCGCAGGCTGTCGATCTCCTCGATTGAGAGCTTGGAGTCGACAGAGGCAAAGCCCTTGTAAGAATCCGGTTCAACGCCGTGATCGAACAGGCTGTCGATCTGCTCGATGGAGAGGTTGGGATTCACTGATTTCATGCTCCGGTGGTACTCCGGTTTGACGCCATGGTCGCGCAGGCTGTCGATCTCCTCGATGGAGAGCTTGGAGTCAACAGAGGCAAAGCCCTTGTAAGAATCCGGTTCAACGCCGTGATCGAACAGGCTGTCGATCTGCTCGATGGAGAGGTTGGGGCCGGCAGCCTTGATCCCTTTGAGGTACTTGGGTTCGACGCCGTGATCACGCAGCTCGGAAATATCCGACGCGGATAGATCCGTGAACCCTTCCTGGCGCACGGCGCGGACGTAGTCCGAACTGACGCCATGATCTTGCAAGTCGATCAAATCCGATAGCGACGATGTGAGTCCCGTGTCTCTGACGGCCTGGGCATAGCCGAGTGTCACGTCGGAGGTCACAAGAGAGAACGCCTCATCATCATGCGGCGCCGCATATCCCATTTTCTCGAGAGCAGAAAGGAAGGAGGGATTGAGAACTACCGTGAATGGCCCCGAAGCGCGGCCGCCAGCGACTTGCCCTTCGCAGACGATCCGCCCCGAATCTCGGACATATTCGAACTTCACCGGACCGTCATGATCGAGTACCGAGAGCGAAAAGCCGGCGAGGCTGGAGAGCGGAACGTCCTGGGTATTCATCCGATCGTTATCGTCGCCGTTGCGGCTGATGAGGGACAGCTGCACCTGGCTCGAAGAGGAATCATGGCGCGTGATCTTCCATTCGTGCCGCCAGGTCTTGTCCTGATCGGCGAGAGTCGCCGGGAGAGTGGCGGAGGATTGTGCGGGGTACTCCGGGGAAAGCATTGCTATGTGTGTGGGCGCTGCAATGGGAGATGCTTCGGGCGCGAGCGCGATGCGTGAGGCGGAGATTTGAGAATGCGAAACAGCCTGCTTGTTTGTTACCTCGACGCTCGAGCCCTTCGCAAAGGCGATCCATCCGGGTATGCGCACTCCCAAACCGAGTAGAGCGAGACCGGCCGCGACGCAGATAGAAACGCGGGGCAATGAAGCGCCGGGGGAAAAATGGAACCTCGGCCGAAGCAGGATCTCGATGCGCTCGCTGATGCTCGAGGATCGGTGGGCCATTTCAGTGGCCAGCAATTCGCGACGGCGCGTGGAGCAGAATTCGAACAAACGCGCGAGAGTAACGGCGTAAGGGAGGGCGGAGCCGGTGGCGGCCACAACCCAATCGTCGCAGGCGATTTCCCTATCTCGCTTGATGCGTCGCAAAACCCACGCCGCCACAGGATGGAAGAGAAAAACGGCGAACGCCAGTCGGGCCATGAGGTTGGTCCAATCGTCGCAGCGGGCGACATGAGCCAGTTCGTGAATCAGGACGTAGTCGAGTTCCGGCTCGGCAATCTCATCGAGGAGGATTTCCGGGAGAATGACAACTGGGTGCAGGAATCCCGCGGCCAGAGGCGAAATCACTTCATCGGATACAAGAAGCTTAGGGGTTCGTGAAGTGCGGGAGTCGCGCAGACGCTGCTCGAAACGCATCACCAAATCCGCGCTTGCAGGCCGGGCGCGATTCCGCAGGCCGCGGAGATGCAAGTAACTGTGCACAATTCGGCCAAGCAGAACGCAGGACACGGCCATCCAGAGGAACAGCAGGCTTGATGGCCAGTTTCCCAAATGAAATTCGATGGGAATGCGCAGGAGAGGCGCCGCAGCGGCATGAGAAGAAAGTGCATGCAGCGGAGTGGATGTAAGCGGCGGAGCCGCAGCGTAGGCGCCTGTAGTGAGGAGGGGCTTCACCACCGAAGAAGATAGGGCGCGCGGTCGGATCTGCTTTTCTGTCCGTTCGGGAGAAGGCAGGGGCGGGGCAGGCCGAGGCAGAAGAGTGGCGAGAGGCATGAGCACGACCAGCGCGAGTGCGGCCCACCAGACGGCATGGCGGGTTGCGGCATTGACCCGTGGCATCAGGCGGAGCGCGGACCACATCACAGCGGCCACGGCGAGTCCCAGCCACAGCGTGTTCAGAACAGCCGTCAGTCCTGCAGCCGAAAAAGCATTCAGAGATCCGAGGATCGCGCTCATTTTTCACCTTCCGCGAGGAGATTTCGAATGTTCCGGAGTTCCCGCGGAGAGAGATCGCCGTCGTCGAGCAAATTGAGGACAAGCAATTCTGGAGAATTGGCGAAGAATCCGCGGACCAGGTGACGCAGGGCGTTCCGGCTAGCCTGCTTGCGGCCGACAACAGCGCGATAGACAAAGGCGCGACCTTCCCGGGGCTTGGTATGCCGGACGTAGCCTTTCTGTTCCAGAATGCGAAGCGTGGTGAGGATCGTGTTGTAGGCGAGACCGGGCTCGCCACGAAGAGCCGCGGCGACTTCCCCGACAGTGGCTGTGCCTTTGTCCCACACGATATCCATGAGGCGGAGTTCAGCTTCGGTGAGGTTGAGGGATTTTTTTCGCGCCAAGAGCATCTCCATCAACTAAGGAATTAAGACTGGAGAATAACCCTAAGCTCAAGAAGGAGGTCTGTCAACTATAAAATTAAGAGTCGAAAGAAGCGTGCGGGAATCTTAGAAATCCGTCATTCCTGCCGGAATATGTGGCAGTTTAGGAACTCTGCCGGATAAACACCATCCCGTAGTTTGAGGGCACAGCCACGGTCTGAACTTCTCCGTCGGCACCGACTTCGATAACGTTGATTCCGAGATCGGCGTCGAGCATCTCCTGCCAAGTGCCGGCTTTCGGGAACGGGATTGCAATCTGGCCTGCTGCGCTCGCAAAATTCAACAGCACCATGGCCCAATCCTCGGGCTCGGCCGCGCTGGCCGGCGCGTAACGATGATAAGCGATGATCTGATTCTGCTGGTGCGACTGCTGGTAGTAGTAATACGACTGCGGCCCGCGCAAGGCGCGCGACGAGCGCCGCAACTGGCCTAAGCGGCGGTACACGCGAATGAGCGGCTGGCCGTCCTGATCGTAGAAGTACTCCCAATGCATATCCCGGCGCAGGTGGACGCGCGCCAATCCGTCGTCGGGCAGGTTGTAATTGTCGGCCACCTCCTGCCCTTGCCAGAGCATGGGAATCCCCTGACAGGTGTATAGGGCAATGGCATAGGGCTGGAGCCTGAAAAAGAGATCGCGGTTGCCTTCAGGCATCGGCCCGGAGTCAGTGACGGTTCCAGCGAAGACGATCAGCTGGCTATGATCGTGGCTCTCGAGGTATTGGAACGGAGCCACTGGCCGCGCCACCGGATGATTGGATGGATCAACCACCATTTGCGTGCTTGGGTAGCCTGAGAACACGGGATCGAGGATGTGCGCGAAATTGTCGTCGACATAATTCCATCGGATCATGTCCTCGACTTTGTTCAGCAGATCATTGGTCCAGGCCGCGTTCGTGTAAGTCTCGTTCATGACTTGTCGCGAAATTCCCAAAGCTTCGGCACACTGAATGATGCGGCTATAGGAATTGGCGCCTGCTTGGAAGCGAGCGATTCCAAGGGAATGGCCATAGACGCGTTGAACCAGATCCTGGTAACCCGCCGCGCGGGCTCCTGCGTAGAGATCGGTTACCTCGTCGTAGCGAAATCCGTCGACGTGGTATTCGTCGAGCCACATCTGGTTGGCGCTCACGAAGAAATCGCGACAGAACTGCTGAGAAAAATCGCAGGCGGGACCGAATCCCCAGATATTCCAGCCGTTGGTCAAGGGGCTAGCGGGATGCGGCGCACCGGCCACCTTCGCGATGTCGTTGTAGACGCCGTAATAGGCAAACGATGGGTCCACATGTTCGTAAACCACATCGAGAATAACCGCAATCCCGCGCGCATGGGCGGCATCGACGAGTCGCTTCAGCCCGTCGGCTCCTCCGAAATGGGCGCTCGGGGAAAAGTGATAAACCGGACCATACCCCCAATCGAAATCGAGCTTGTTCGAGGTGACAGGCATGAGTTCCAAGCAATTCACCCCCAGGCTCTCGAGATACTCGAGCCGATCCACTACGCCATCGAAGGAGTCGTCAAACTCTTCGACCTGCAATTCATAGACAATCAGATCCTCGAGTTCCGGAGTGCCATAGGCCTGGTCGGTCCAAGCGAACTGAGCGGGCATCTCGGAAAGCGTGGTTGCCGACATCAGTCCAATGTCTGTCGAACGAGCAAAGGGATCGGGAAACCAGTCAGTGACCAAAATCTTCTGACCCGACGAGGGGGTCCACCATAGCTGATAGCGATAGAGGTACTCGCCTTCCTCGCCGGAGTGACTCGTCGCACTTCTGGCGAGCGTAACAGTCGCATTCCACAAGTCCAGCTCCGAACCTTGAACCCAATCCAGATTTTCATCCTGTGTCGGCACCTGGGGGTTGAAACGGTCCGCGGCGTGAATGATCCGCACCACAACCGAGAAACCGTCCAGAGCGTTAATTCCGGGCAAGTACAAACCAAAACGAATTTGCGCATCGCCGTTTGGTGCGAAGGATGGGGCGGCACCGACCTCGTTCAGATTGATCACTTGAATCTCCTCGCTCAGACTTTCAGAGATAGGTGTCTGGTTTGACCACAAGTCTACGGCAAAAATGTGTGACGGGCGCGTGCAGTTCGAAGACTTAACCAAGCTTTCGCATTTTTCCAACGTCAGTTTCGCGAATGACCCCCTAAGTTCACGCGCTTGCGCTGAGTCGCCAACGACATTCATCGGTCCTCAACCGGGGAGGTGGGGAAGCGTCGGGCCAGATGCCGAAGCTGGCCCTGATGCAACTCCCTCCGACCAGACTCCGGATCGACTCCAGGTCTCTCGACGCCGAAGGTGGCGATCGCCGACAACAATCTCGCCGTTGGGCGCGAGCGCGGCGCATGGAAGCCACCCCCCAGAAGCTCGCGAGCTGATCTTCGTGATCCTGGTCGAGGCCGGGCTGGAGGGTTAGGGCAAAACCAAGTTCCTGTAGAGCTGGCCGACGAGGTGCCGGGGGCAGATCAGCTGCCGCTTCGTGTTGTTCTCCCTTTTGTTGCTTAGAGAGGCTCATGGCAGCTGGCGCTCGGCGTTCCGGAGGGACCATAACGGATGATGGTGCCAAAATAAAGAAAAGTTCTACCGAACAGGAGCCCAGCGGTGTCTATCTAGATGATGGGGCGTGCATTCACATTTGTTTCTTTGGCAGTCATGGTCGCGTTGTCCACGCGGCTTTTGGCATCCGCCGAAGACGCTTCGCCGCAATTGCAGGTACGAACTGTGGAGGGGCAGGCCCTCTACCACGTCGGCGAGCGAATTCCTCTCGAGCTCAGCTTTACCGGGCCGGAGAACAAGCGGTTCGAAATCAACATGGCCCGGTACGACCGGAGTGGGAGGATGGCATACGAAGAATTTAACGTCGCCCCCGCGTCTGGCTGGGCTGATCCCCTGCAAGAGTACTTCGGCAGCAGTGGTACTTTCATGGCCGGAGGGCTTACCGGCTTCGCGCCCTTGTCAGCGAAGCCAATAGTCATAAACCTCAATCTGAACGAATGGGTTCGGTTTGATCGGCCGGGCACCTACACAATAGTCGTCGTGAGCCACCGGGTCTCTGATGTTTCAAGCGGTAGGGGCAGCCCGTTCAGCGCACAGAGCCTGGGCCTCACGTCAAACCCGATTCACCTTCGCATCATCCCAGCGACAAAAGGGTGGGAGCGAGCGAAGCTGGCGGAAATCCTGACCGAGTTGGGGGCAAATTCGAAAACGCCCGGCACCGAACCTGATTCGCTGAAGGCTGCCATTGCCGACCTTCGCTTTTTAGGCACCGCCGCAGCGGCTCGGGTGATGGCACAGCATCTACGCGAAGACGAGCCCTCTCTGATGAATGAATGTGCGCTGGGGCTCGACGGCCTGCGGGAGAAGTTACATCCTATTGCACTTGCGGCCATGAATCGCCTGATTGACGACCCGGACTTTCCAGTTTCCGGATGGTTTCTCAACACAATGTCAGTGCTGCAGCTGAACGATGCCGATGATCCTGCTGTGCAACGGGAGGACAGGGGGAGGCTCACTGATACCGACTGGGCGCTTGCACTTCAAGGACTTTCCGCAAAGGAAGGCAAGGCGCGCGCGGTTACCGCGCAGACATTGTTGAGCTCGCATCCTAAGCAAATCTCAGCACAACAGAAGGCAGAGTTGGGGCGAGTTCTGGCAGCGAATCTCAAGGATTTGCCAACTGAAAAGCAGGTCGCGGAACTCCAATACGGCTGGGACGTTCTTCGTTCCGCCGATTTGCTGCCCACCCTGGAACTGCTGGCAAAGACCCCGCTAGAAAACCCTGGCAGCAATGAAATGAACTCCTATACCACGCGCGAATTGAAATCAGCGGCGCTCGAACGCTGGTTCGAACTTGACCCAGAGAGCGCGCATGACGAGGCCCTGAGGCAGATTGGCTCGCCCGATCCCTCATTGACCGCTGATTCTCTTGCTTTCCTACCCGGGGAAAAGCTCCCCCAGTTTGAAAGACTCTGGGCGGATGCGTTCATGGCCACAGATGACTATCAGAGAGAAGCGGTCTTCGCGTCACTGATGGCGCGGTTTGGCACGGGATCCGCGGTTGCAGAGGTCCGTCAAAAAGCAAATGCCAAGGTCGGCGAATGGGCGTGTGCGCCGCAGGGCGCAGCTCTGGGGTATCTCATTAAGTTTGAACCGGCATCGGCCCGTCCTCTGGTGGAGCGTGCCGTCAAGGAGCGGGGGAAGGGAAAGACAGCATGCAACCGATCGGTTTTTCAGGATATTGCTCTCTACGCGACAGATCCGATGCTTATCGAGGTCGCTGTGGGAGCCCTCGATGACCCGGATCCACAGGTAACCATGGATGCACTCATTTACCTGATTAATTACGGAGAAAAGTCCGCAGAACAGCCGATCTGGAACCGGTATGTGGAGTGGAGTGAGAAGTGGCGGGGACGCGGGGATGTTCTGGAGTCGCGTGAAGCGGGTTCGGTGGGGAATTGGGAAGAGGTCGGGCTCGGAGAGAACTTGGCGCGGGCGCTTATCGAGAATCAGGGATGGCTGGCAACTCCGGATTTGATTTCCCGCGTACTGGAGCGATGCGTGGGCGAGCAGATGTGTACTCAATTGAAGCAAATCGCCGATCAAGCGAAAGCCGGACCGGGACCGTACCCCGTTTCTGCCTATCGCGCGGGCCGGAATGAGAGCTATCAAGTTGCTCAGTACAATCCCAAATCGCTCGACCTGCTGGAAGCCAAGATCGCACAATTCCCAGGCGGAACGAGGTTCTCACTGACGCCTAGTTCCCCGGAAAATCAGGACCAGAAGCAGCTTGAAGACCAGGTAAACGCGCTTTTCGAGAAAAACGGAATGATCGTTGTGCCTGCAGCAGTTGTCCCGCCCAATTGACCGGCTGGAAGTTACTTCTGGCGCGCACTGAGGCGCCCCGGATTTCTGGACCAGCGATGACTCAAGTTTTTGGGTTTTGGGCCAACGGACGGGCTCAAGTCCTGCTGCGTATCAAGCCATTGCCCGGGAGTCAGGATTCCGCGGTGGTTGGATCGATGACCAAAGCGACTTCCGCGATACGGTTTGCCGGAAAGCCTCCCTGTTTTGCATGCTCGCGAATGGCCTGTTCATCTGGGGCGATGTAGACGCAGTAAACCTTGTCGGCTGTTACATAGCTGTGCAGCCACTGGATCTTCGGTCCCAATTGATGGAGGACGCCGCAGGATTTCTGTGAGATGGCGGTGAACTGGTCGGACGTGGAATTGCCAATTCCGGGAATGTCGCGTTCAATGACGTATTTGGGCATTTCTTCGCTCTTCCTTTCTTCTGGCGGATGCCAGGACGGCTTGATTGCGCGGAACCCTTTTTCAGAGCACCGCGGCGATCCTCTCGCTTTTTGCAATGCCGGGAGACCTGCCAACAGACTTCCCTCGCGATACTGGTTCGCGGAAGTCACTTAGCCGTTCCAGTCCCCAAAAAGATTCCCGCCCTTGCTTATTCGCAGCGGAGGGAGTCTCGCCACGGCTACTTGGTTGAGGCCTTCTGTTTGAGAGCGGCCTCTTTCATCTGTTTCAGAAGCATAGGATGGCGTGCGACCGCGATGGATTTCTCAGCCGCGGCGCCGAAGAGCTCGGGGTGCAAATAAAATCCCCGCTCGGCCTCCGGTTTCGATTCCTCTACCGGAATCCGGTGAGCGTTCGCCCACGCATCCTGGCGGATGCCGGTCACTTGCCATGAAACCTTTACGTTCGGCTTTTCCGTCTGGATTGTGAACTGGTGGTTGGCGACCTCGCTGGCGACGATGGCCTGCGAGAACTGGCCAATCACCGTGAGCTGATAGCGAAAATCGCGGTTGAGAGTCTCAAACCACTCTGGCAACTGGACGACCGCGCGCCCTTGCGCGTCGGTGGTGACATTGCCGTTATAGATATTCATCATGTCCGGCGATTCGACGAAAGAGTGGTAGAGGTACTTATTTGCTGGATCGAGAGGGTGATCGATCTTGAAGGATCCGCCCGATTTGGAAAGGCTTCCGACGACGGCGACATTGCCGCTGAAATCCGCTGCAAAACCGGTAGCGTTGTGTGCATACAGAGCGTCTCCGAAAGAGGTGCTGAAAAATCCCCCGCCGACGCCGCCGAGTCCCCCAGCCTGACCGTAGACGCCGTAGCCGGCTACGGCTTGACCATAGACGCCGTAGCCGGCTGAACTGTTAGTGTTAATTCCCGCGACGCCAGAGTTTTCGCTAGCCGTTTCTCCATGCACTCCGTCAACTCCGGAAGACGGTACCGTTCCATACACCCCGTAAGTGGTGCCCTCTCCCGAGACTCCAATTGCGCCATAACCGTATACGCCAGTGCCGCCAGTCCCATAGACTCCATAAGTTCCGCCAGACGCGAACAGCGCTTGGTTGCCTAGTGTGGAAATGACGATATTTCCCGCAATGATCTGTCCAGCCGAGAAACCGCCCTGGTAGTCACGCTTAACGATCGCATTGGCCGTAGCGACGTTCGTCGGAGCCGTCGTCCAATTCAGAGCGAGTGTGCCGCTGCCCGAGACCGGCGATCCACTCACCGTGAAATCGGAACTCGGCGCGGTGAGCGCGACGCTTTTTACCGTTCCGCTGCCCGGAAACGTCTGTCCCGCGGCGAAGGTGATCTGGCCGCTATTGGCGATCTTCAGTCCGGTCTCTGTCAGCGCGGATGATCCTGAGCTGTAAAGCAGGTTGAGGGTACCGCTTGGGCTTGCGGTGTTGTTGCCGGTTGGCTCAGCTTGCCAGCGAAAATTCTCGCTTACCGCCGTTCCAACCGCGCTGTCAAACGACGATGCCGTGAGACTGAGCGGCTGCGAGTTCTTCCCGCCTGTCGCAGTCGCGGCACCGGTTGCCGGCAGGACCAGGTTGCCGCGCGCGATTACAGAGCCATTGACATCGAGAGCGGAAACCGGGTTGGTGAGATTGATGCCAACCTTTGCCGTGCTTCCCGAGCCGCTCTGAAACAGCGCCGAATTCCCCAGGGATCCCGTGCTGTTTGTCCAGAGCGGAAGATAGTCCGTCGTTCCCGTGCCTGCCACTGCGGGCGTAACGGCACTCACCGAGCTATTCGCACTTCCATCGTTCGAAGCACCTGCAGCGGCCAGCACAAACGCCGAAGCCGGCAGCCCGCCCAGCGTCGCCGCGTCCGCGGCCTTCATCGCATAGGGCACCGAAGCCAGCAGTATCCGCGGCTTCGCCTGTTCGCCAGCTTGCTGGATCTCGAGCCACCGCGATTCGCCGGAGGAAAACACTTCGGCCGGCAGCCCCGACGGCAGCGTTGCGCCAAGATGCACACTGTATCGCCCCGCGGCATCCACGGCCACCGTCTGCGTCTCCACAAACACAGGCTCTCCGCCTGTCTGGTCCTTGAAAATGAGGAAGGTGAGCGAGACCTCGCTCGCCGCGCGGCCCTCGTGCTGTGCGACCGTTCCGGAGAACGGCACCAAGGCGGGAACCGATGTCGCCGCCGTGGCCGCCACCGGAGTAAGCGCAGAAGTGGCCGTCTGCGACGCTGCGAAGGGCAGCACAAAGAGGAGACATACTGTTAGCAGGAAAAGATTCCTTATGGCTTTCATGCGTTCCTTCTCCATGAAATCGACGGTCCGGATTGGGCCTGGCGGACAGAAAATGGGGGGGGGCGCCAATCTCTACTGAGAAAATCGGCAACCCCAAGCGGTGGCCATGCAATTCGGTCAAGACATTACTGGTTCGCGCAAGTCACGTGGTCGTTCCAGTCCACGAAGGAGCCCTGGGGATTGTCTTTCCACGCCCAGACGTGCAACTCGAAAAACGCCGGCAGGCCGTAACGGTTGGGAGTAGCTTTTGGTCGTGGAACGGTAGGACCGTCGATGTAATGCATCAGGTGACCCTCCACCTGCGGAGCGGCGCCCGCAGGAAGGGCACTCGCGAAGATGATGAACTCGACGCCAACCAGCTTCAGTTCACCATTCGATTGCGGCTCATAGATCAGGGCTTGCGGCCTCGTGGGGTCGAGCTGTCCATCGCTAAGGAGAGTCTCTCCCTTCAGCAGACTGCCATTGACATAGTGGATGCCCATGGCGCCGTGGTCGGAGCCGCTGACGCAGCCGAGGGCGGGGCCGTAGTCGGGAGAAGCGTTGGCGACATTCTGGTACCGTTGTGTGGCAGTGCGAACAATCTGAACGAGCGGGTCCCCTTGCGCCGGGGCATAGGAGGTGAGTACCAGAAATGCAGTCAACAGCATCGTCAAATGCGATAGCTTTTTCATGTTCGGATTCTCCTTGACAGGTGTCGGGGTAAATGGCTCGCCGGCCGCATACCGGGGCACGGCAGTGAAGCTTGCGCGTTTCGGTTTTGTTAGAATCCGCACCAACGCGGCACCCACTGTTCTGGCGCTTCCGTATGGCGCGTCGGGAATGATTGAGCCAGCCCGATGCTGCCAAAATAGCGATCCCGGCTCTCGAAGTAACGAAGCCTTGACGAAAGAACAACGAAATTCTCCGAAACTTGTCCAAGCCCCTAACCGATAAGGAGAGATCGCCTCCCGTTGGAAATCCGCCACACAGCCTATCGCTTCGGGGAATTCACGCTGGATCTGGTGCGGGGCGCACTTTTCCGATCTGGCGCGGAGGTGAAACTTCGCCCAAAGGTCTTTGAGGTCCTGAAATATCTTGTCGAGAATTCTGGCCGGCTGATTGGCAAGGAAGAGATGGCCAAGGCGATCTGGCCGGAAAGCTTTGTGACCGACGACTCGCTGGTGCAGTGCACGGTTGAGCTTCGGCGGGCCCTGGGTGATCCCGACCAGCAGATAATTAAAACGATTCCGCGCCGTGGATATCTGTTCGCTGCTGCCGTTCACCCGTCGAATGAGCCTGCGGCGTTCTCCGAGAGCGCCCACGAACAATCAACCGGGCAAGACGGCAGGGTTGCGGTTGAAAAGCTGTCTTCGCGGCGCTTTGACGTACCAGTACCGCGGACCTCTCTCGTAGGCCGAGAAGGGGACGTAACCGCGGCGGTACGGCTCCTTCTTGATCCGGATATCAAGCTGCTCAGCTTCACCGGCACCGGCGGCGCAGGAAAGACCCGGCTCGCCATCGCGGTCGCGAAACATGTGGCTGAATCCTTTCCGGGCGGCGTGCAATTTGTGGCGCTGGCATCCATCACGAATCCGGACCTTGTGGGTGCTGCCATCGTGAAGGCCCTTAATTTGCAGCCGGTGGCGAATCGGACAATACCTCAGGTGATCTCCGATCAAATGGGGGCCGGCGGGCCTCTTCTCCTCATCCTGGACAATTTCGAGCAGGTGCTGCCGGCCGCTCAACTGGTTTCGGAGATTCTGGCTCACTGTCCGTTCATCAAGGCGGTGGTGACAACCAGGGCGTCATTACAAATCTATGGAGAGCAGGAATGTCCAGTGGCGCCGCTACTGGGCAATGCAGCCCTGCAACTGTTTCAACAACGCGCGACGGCGGTTCGGCCTAACTTTGCCGTTACCTCTGAAAACGAGGCGGCGATCCAGGCAATCTGCGATCGGCTCGATGGCCTCCCACTCGCGATTGAGCTGGCGGCCGCGCGCACCAGGATTCTGTCGCCGAAAGCAATTCTGGAACGGCTGCAGAGCCGGTTGGACCTCCTGACGAAGGGCGCATCAGACTTGCCTGAAAGACAAAAGACGCTTCGCCGGACCATTGACTGGAGCTACGACCTGTTAAACGTCGCCGAGCAGAGGCTCTTCTGGAGGTTTTCTGTATTTGTGGGCGGCGCGACACTGGAGGCAACCGAGGCGGTTTGCAATACCGGTCAGGATCTTGAGATCGGAGTTTTCGAGGGGCTTGGTTCGTTACTCGACAAGAATCTTGTGCAGCGCGTCGATCGGCCCGATGCGGAGCCGCGCTTCACCATGCTGGAGACAATTCGGGAGTATGCGCTGGAGCGTTTGGCGTCGAGCGGCGACGAGCCGCAGACGCGCCGCAGTCACGCAGCGTATTGCCTCGTAATCGCAGAAGAGGGCAATCCGGAATTGGACGCACGGGAGCGTAGCGAGTGGCTCGCGCGATGCGATGTTGAGATCGACAACTATCGCAGCGCTCTCGATTGGCTGGTACAAAACAATCAGGTCGAATGGGCTCTCAGGCTCTCCATGGCCCTATTCCGTTTCTGGGATATGCGCGACATGTTCGTGGAGGGGCGAGCGTGGCTTGAAACCTTGCTTCGCCTCGTGCAGAGCGGCTATCTCAAAGAGAGGGGCAGGATCTGCACGTTGCTTGGGGCCCTGTCCACGTCCCAAGGCGACTACGAGGCGGCCGATGGTTTTTTGAGACAGAGTCTCACCTTGTATCGAGAATTGAACGACCAATGGGGCATTGCGGCATCCTGGAATGCCCTCGCAGTCAATACGCGCGCTCGCGGAGACTTTGAAGAGGCCGTCCATTACTTCGAGCAGAGCCTTGAATATTGGCGCCGACTGCCCGATCGTCTCTCGACGGCGCGATGTTTGCACAATTTAGCGAACGCGGCCAAGATGCGCGGCGATTACGGGCGTGCCACTGCCGCGCTCGCGGAGGCGGCTTCCATATTCGAGCAAGTTGGGGACGCCAGCGGCGCGGCGTGGTCTATCAATCAATCAGGGGATGTGGCGTTGGAACAGGGTCGGATCGAAGCGGCGCAGAACCTGTATCGAAACGCGCTTGCCGCATTCCGAAAGACGGGAGATCGCTGGGGTTGCGCGCGATCTCTTACCGATCTGGGGTGGATTTACTCCATGCAAGGAGAATTCGCGGCTGCGCATGCTGCCTATCGCGAATCTCTGGAGCTGTTTGCCGAGCTCGGGCACCGGCGGGGAATTGCACGGGCCCTGGAAGGAACGGCGTGCCTGGCGGCGGCAAGCGGAGATGCCTTCAGAGCTCTGACTTTGGCAGCCGCTGCAGAGCACTTGCGCAGCCAGATCGGCGCCCCACTCCATCAGGCGGAGCGCGCCAAACTCGAGGAAGGACTTACCGCGGCGCGTGAAATCCTGAACAGTAGTGCAGGAAAAGGGGCATGGCAGAAAGGCCTTGAGATGCCGCTTCAGGCCGCGATCCTCCTGGCGCTTGAGCGGTCATCTTCACCTAGCTGAAACTTGCGGGGTCGATGAGCCTGCGCACGGCAGAGACCCGGTCGGCGCGAATCCCACTCTTGCGCGCGTGCTCCCGGATGGTTTCCTCGTCCGGCGCCACGTAGACGCAATACACCTTGTCTTCCGTGACGTAGCTGTGCAACCACTGGATATGTGGTCCCATATTCTTCAGGGTTTCCAGCGAATGCAGGGAAACCTCCCGGATCTGATCTTCAGTGAGCGACCCGGCACCCTGAATCTCGCGTTCAATAACGAATTGGGGCATGGATGAGAATTCTAGCATTGCGGTGGAATTCTTTGGTATCCATGCCAGAAAATGCTGAAAGCGATTTGCCGGTTAATAGGCCAAAGTACTCAACGATCACGGCTCACTGAACCGAGCCCCTTGAGGAGAGGCAAGAACAGTTGCGGCGCCGCTTCCGGCGCCGCCTTTGGTGTCTGAGGGGTTGAAATCGTAACTATTGAGAAATCCATACCGCGGTCTTCATGGTGTGGACGTCAGCGCCGGTCCGGCCACCGGCCTTGAGATTCGCGCGAACGTTTTTCATCTCTGACGTGAGACGATCGATCTGGGCCTGTTGCGTCTTGATCTGTTGCTGCTGATTTTGAATCAGTGCCTGCTGTTCCTTCGTGGATTCGATCAGCAGGGCGGTAAGCCGGCTGTAGTCGACGCTCTGCGCATCTTTTCCATTCGCTTCCCAGGTGACGACCTCCGGAACCACGGCGCCCACTTCTTCCGCGATCACACCGACCTGGCGCTTGCCGTCCGATTTCTGGTCGTAATAAACGCCGCGCATCCGTTCGACCTTCGCGAGCGCGCCCTCCAGGGTGTGAATGTTGGTCTTGAATCGCCGGGAGCTATACACATTCCAGCCATTGCTGATGGCTGGCCCTGCGCCATTGGCGATGGTCAGGGCATTGGTAGGAGTGGCCGTGCCGATCCCGACCTTGGCGAAGGCGGCGCCTCCATACGGACCTCCGAGCACGATGGCATTGCTCTGGCTGACGACCGCTTCCGCGCCGATGGCCGTGGCGTAAAGGAGATTCGTGTGGGCTGAATCGGGGCCGGCAAAATAGCCCAGGGCGGTATTGTAGGAGCCGGTGGTGTTGTAGAGGAGCGTCGCCTCGCCCATGCCTGTGTTTTCATAGCCCGTGGTGTTGGAAGGGAGCGCATACGCGCCCTGGGCCGTGTTAAGGGCGCCCGTGGTGTTCGCGCCAAGCGCGTTTTCGCCCTGGGCCGTGTTGGAATAGCCGTTCGTATTGGCGAACAGCGCTTTCCAGCCCTGGGCCGTGTTGTAGTTGCCGGTGGAATTGTCCTGGAGCGCCGAAGCGCCGGTGGCCGTATTGTCAATGCCGGTGGTGTTCAACTCGAGGGCGCCCGTGCCTGTGGCCGTGTTGTTTGATCCGGTGGAGTTCAAAAGGAGAGCAACCGTTCCGAAGGCGGTGTTAGCGTTACCGGTGGTGTTGCTCTCCATCGCTTCCGCGCCGCTGGCTGTGTTCTCCAGCCCCGTCATGGTGGAGTTTCCCGAAAACCCCATGAAAGCGTTCAGGGATGCCAGCTTGCCAAAAGCAAAAGGTTTGCCCGCCAGGTTGAAGCTGGTTGCGGCGTTAATCGCCCCGTTCACGTCGAACGCCACACCGGGCGTCGTGGTGCCCACGCCTACGCCGGTCGGATCCTGGTATATTCTCGAGTCCCCAAGGGTGGTTGTACCCGTCCACATGGGAACGTAATGGGAGACGCCACTGCCGGTTACCTGTGCATGGGCCCGGAAAGCGCCGGAAGCCAACGCAAGAATTGAGACTGGCACGAGCAGAAGTGCCTTCATCGCAACCCTCCTGACCGACATACTGGTCATCAAGCAAAAGACCTGCCCCTTCGCGATTCCCACGGCAACAGCCGAGGCTGGCTCGCAGGCGGCCTGGTTAAGCGTGGTGGTTGGGGATGGATTTCCTGTCACCTCTGGATGAGCGATCAGCAGATTACGCATGGGAGACCTCCTTGGGGTCAGAACTTGGGAACTGCAGCGGAGCGGCCGGAGCAAGTTGGTCCGTTTTCCTGCGCTCTTGGACAGAAAGGCGGAATGCGCCGGCGAATCGCCTCATGGAAAGCGAAAATTTTTCTCAGCTGCCGGCCGGAGGCCTCGCAATCAATACGTAGCGACCATAGGAATCCGTGAAACGATATACGTTTTTCGGACACAATCGGAGGTTGCTGGTCTCAGAAGGCAAATACAGTTGACGGCTGCCGGGGGCGCAAATAGACTCGAAAATACTCCGGACGAGGCCATACCCTGCATGGCCGAAGATTGTCGTGGTGATTTCACTGAGCTTTTGCGGCACTGGACCCAGGGCGATGAAAAAGCCCTCGAGGATCTTGTGCCCCTGGTTTACAAGGAGCTGCGGCGTCTAGCTCACTACCATCTTCAGTCGGAACGCCCGGACCACACCCTGCAAAGCACGGCCCTGGTTCACGAAGCCTATCTCCGGCTGATTGGCAACGAGCCGGTGCATCTCCAGAACCGCAGTCATTTTATAGCGGTGGCATCCCGGCTCATGCGCCAGGTTCTTGTGGACTACGCCCGCGAACGCCGGTCGGGCAAACGGGACTGGGGATGCAGAATCGCCTTCGACTATCTCGAGGCACTGCCCGTGCATGGAGATGCCGAGCTTCTGGCCCTCGACGATGCTCTGAACGAGCTGTTGCGGGTCGATGAGCGGCAAGGAAAAATCGTGGAGATGAAATTCTTCGGAGGTTTGTCGGCTCCAGAGATATCCGAGGTGATGGGGCTGTCGCGCGCTACCGTCGATCGCGACTGGGCTACCGCTCGTGTCTGGCTGCATCGCCAAATGAGCCGGGCGGGGTCGGCATGACCGTCGGCGCCTGGGAGCGGATCAAGGACGTGCTGCACCAGGCGATGCAACTGCCCTCGGAAGACCGCGCACGATTCGTCGATGAGGCCTGTGGCGACGATCCGTCGTTGCGCTCGGAAGTCAAGTCCCTTTTGGAGGCCGGCGACGAAGTCGCTTCGAACTTTCTCGCGTCGGGCCCGGCGCGTGCCCTGGGCCAGGCCGCCGACCAGATCGCCTCGGGAGTTGCGCTCACTCCCGGCCAGATATTCTCCGAGCGCTTTAAGCTCGTCCACAAACTGGGTGAAGGCGGAATGGGCCAGGTGTGGCTCGCCGAGCAGCTGTCTCCGGTTCGCCGCCAGGTCGCGCTGAAGCTCATCAGGGCCGGCATGTACGACGAATCGGTCGGGCAGCGCTTTGAGTCCGAGCGGCAATCGCTGGCCAGCATGGATCATCCGGCGATCGCCAAGGTATTCGAGGCCGGCGTGACGATGCTGGGCCAGCCCTACTTTGTCATGGAGTACGTTCCCGGGCTGCCCATCACCCAATACTGCGACCAGAAAGAACTCCCGCTCGCGGGCCGGCTCGAGTTGTTCATTCAGGCTTGCGAAGGAGTGCAGCACGCGCATCAAAAAGCGATCATTCATCGCGACCTGAAGCCGGCCAACATCCTGGTTTTGGAAGTGGATGGCAAACCCACTCCCCGCATCATCGACTTTGGGTTAGCGAAAGCGATTACAGGTCTCGTTGCCGATGAGGCGGCGCTTACGAGACATGGGATGCTTGTGGGCACCCCGGGCTACATGAGCCCCGAGCAAGCCGATCCCGGAGCGGGAGACATCGACACGCGCACCGACGTCTACTCGCTGGGCGTGATTCTCTATGTGCTGCTCACCGGGTCCCTTCCGTTTGACCCCAAAGAGTGGCATGCCAAGCCGTTTCATGAAATCCTGCGGCAACTCCGGGAGGACGACCCACCGCGCCCCAGCGCAAAGCTGAAGGCACAGATCGAATGCGGCGCAACTGAGAATCGAAACACCGCCCCCGACCGCCAGGTGAGACAACTGCGCGGCGACCTCGACTGGATCACATTGAAAGCGCTCGAGAAGGACCGGTCCCGGCGGTATGAATCCTGCTCGGCGCTGGCCGAGGACATCCATCGATATCTCGAACATCGGCCGGTTCTGGCTACGCCTCCATCCTTCCGTTACCGCGCCGGCAAATTCATTCGGCGTAATCGGACTGCCGTGGCCGCCGCGAGCGTGGTCGCTCTTCTTCTGGTCGCACTGGCGGTTTCGATGACGGTTCAAGCCGTCCGCATTGCGAAAGAACGGGACCGTGCCAATCGTGAGGCGGCGGCTGCCAGGAGCGTCTCGGACTTCATGACCGGCTTGTTCAAGGTCTCCGATCCGAGCGAATCTCGCGGCAACACCATCACCGCTCGACAGATCCTTGATAGGGGCGTCCGGCAGATCGACTCTGGGCTCGCGGGTCAGCCCGAAGTGCAAGCCCGTTTGATGGAAACCATGGGAGAGGTCTACTCGTCGCTAGGCTTGTACCACGAAGCCGATCCCCTCTTTGAAAGAGCCGTGACCAACCGGCGGGAGATTCTGGGCCGGGAACACCCGGATACCCTGCAATCAATGTACTTTTCCGCAAAGAACCTTAACGATGAGGGACGGTATGCGGAAACGGAGAAGCAACTGCGGACGCTGCTCGAAATGCAGCGCCGGGTACTCGGCCCGAACCATCCCGATACTCTGCGGTCCATGATCGCGATCGCGGGAATCACCTATGAGCAAGGACACTTTCAGGAAGCCGAGAAGCTGCAGCGGGAAGCGCTCGACCTCGAGCGCCATATGCCGGTCCGCGACGAAGGGCAAGAAGCCAAGACGATGAGCCTCTTGGCTTCCAACCTCAACTCCCAGGAGCGCAACGCCGAATCCGAACAGCTTTTCGCCCAGGCGGTTGAACAAGAACGCCGATCATTCGGGCCTGAACACCCCGTCACTCTCCATACCATGACGAACATGGTTCGCCCCCTAATCGATGAGCGCAAGTATCCCGAGGCGGAGACGCTCGCGCGCCAGACACTCGATATCCAGCGACGCGTGCTCGGGCCGGATCATTCGGACACGCAATGGACAATCTTTAACCTGGCGCTCGTACTCCGTGAAGCCGGTCGCCCAAAGGAAGCGGAGCCTCTGTTTCGAGAAACGTTAGCCGTGCTGGAAAAAAAGCTCGGCCCAGAACATCCCGACACGCTCCGCGAGGTGCAGGACCTGGCGGTCACGCTCGATATGCTTCATCGCTATGCCGAAGCGGCGGCCCTTTATCGAAGGGCGATTGAAGTTCAGCAGCGGGTTCTAGGGCCCGACCATCCGAACACCGCCAATGCCAAGTACAACTTTGCCTGCAATGCCGCCCTGAGAGGCCATCGGGCAGAAGCGATCGCAACACTGGAGGACGCGGTTGATCACGGTTTGGCGAGAACCACGGCGCGCGCGATGGATCAGGATGAGGATCTTAAATCGCTCCACGGGGATCCACACTTTCAAGCCCTTGTCTCCAAGGCCAAAAACCTGCAGTCTGCCGCGAATGTCCATTGAACCCTCCCCGCCGGTCGAGAACGCTTCCCATTCCCGAGCCGGTATTCGCACAGATCGTTCACCGGAATGAGTCTCGTTTCCGGTAGAGCTTCAACTGATGGTGCGGGCCGCCAGGTTGATTGTCACGACATCGTCGGGTGTTTTGGTCGTGCCGCCGTCGGATTGTGGATGGAACTCGATGGTCATTGTGGATGCGTTCACAATAACGCGCAGATATCCGTAGTCTTTATCGTCGTAGCTTTCGAGCGTGAGTGTGCTGTCAATCTTGTAGGGTGTACGGATTGTCGATCGCATCGAGCTGAGAGGCGAATGGCCGCCGCAGCCCGCGACCATAAAGGGAATCTGAAAGGCGTTCACGAGGCGGGTGTAGCGCTGATAGTTGTGCGCATGGCCGGAGAACACTGCATGCGGCCAGACGCCTGCGGCCGTGCAGGCACTATCGATATCCTTAAGCATCAACGGGCTGCCGCCGTGATTGGTGCCTCCGGTAAAGGGGGGATGATGCACGGCGATGATAAGGGCGCCGGCGTAACTCTCGCTCTTGACGCGCTTGAGGGCAGCGGTGAGAAACGCGATCTGCCGCTGGTCGAGGGCGGGATAGGTGCCGCCCTGATCGGAAATGACGCCAGGATCTTCGAGCACGTTGCTATAGACGCCCAGAATGCGCACAAACGGTGCGTCGAAGGTGTAGTACACGCCGGGTTGAATCATGGTGGTCCGGTTCAGGCCGCCCGCATCGGGGGAAGGGGCAGGCGCGGAGGCACAGAAGTTCCGCAGATACGCTTGCAGGGTTGTTGCCGGATCTGTGGGGTAGACGATTCCGTCGTGGTTGCCGGGTATTCCGAGGATGGGCGCGGGATAGTTGCGGAATGGTTCAAAAAACTGGTCGTAGTAGTATTCGCTTTCGCCGAAGTAATAGACGGCGTCGCCGAGGTGGTAGCAGAACGAAGGCACGTCGGCCGGATTGGCTTCAGTGAAGTCGGTGACCATCTTGTCGGCCACCAGCGATTGCGTGATTGGCCCAATGACGCTGCCCGTGTCTCCCAGGCTGTGAAAGACGATTTGCCCGGCGGTTTGGATGGCCTGCGTGATGGTTGCGCCCTGGCTTCCATAAACCTGAGCCAGTGTCAGAATCGGCTCCGTTGCCGCAACCGCCGGTTGTGGCACGGGCTGCACGCCGGCAACATCCGGTTGGCTTGCGTCGGTTACTGGATCCTTGAAGGTGGTGGGATCGGGGGAAGGTTGAGGCTGCCCAAAAACGGGGTCTCCGCTAGCCCGCGTCGGCGGA
This sequence comes from uncultured Acidobacteriota bacterium, assembly GCA_963706455.1. Classification (GTDB taxonomy): domain Bacteria; phylum Acidobacteriota; class Terriglobia; order Terriglobales; family Acidobacteriaceae; genus Telmatobacter. The sequence continues at coordinate 98,270 of CAVPNO010000099.1, forward strand.
TTCGGGGCGACGGGATGTTTCTTAGTTGGTCGGTGGGACGGTTTATGAGATTTGGCCATCGGTCAGGACCTCCTGCCGAGGAAGTATACCGACTATCGATGCGGACAAGGATGAACGCGGGTTGAAAGCCGCTGCCTATCGGTACGGTTAGAATTGACCAGGACGTCCAGGACGCGCCGGCCGTCCGGCCGGCACCGTCCGAAGCGCCAGAATGAGAAGGACGCCCCAGTTTGCGCCGGAACTGCGGGCCATGTCCCGACGCGATATCCTGACTAGTGCGGCGTTGGGTTGCGCCGCGAGAGCATGGCGAACATACGACTTCTCATCAACCTTTAGCGCCAGGGCTACAGGCTTGGCATCCACTTCCGCGGATCCCTTCCTTCAGGATTGTTTCGCCGGAGCCGCGGTGGATACTTTCTTCGTTGCCATGGCTCCGGCAAGAATGCGGGCCCGACCCTAGAACTCAAGTTTCAATGCGAACTGGCCAAACCGCCGCTCATCGTGGTTGCCGCCGGTCGCTAACGTACCGAGTCCGCCCTTCAGCTCCTGAACATAGAGCGGCGTCGTTGTAACGCCGCCGTAGCTCAGAGTTGAGGTGTTCACGTAGAAATTGTGGCGGTTCAGGATATCGATTCCCTCGGCGACGAACTCCATTCCAAGACGCTCCGTAATCGCGACGGTCTTGTGGAGCGATGCGTCGATATTCCATGCACCTGGACCGCGGAGCGAGTTGCGGTGCATCATGTCGCCAGGGAACGGTCCGAAGTCGGAGATACCGAGCGTGCTGCTGAGGGGAACAAACGACTTGGGAAGCGGAATATTCAAGCCGTTGAAGGTGTTGGGTCCCAGGCGCAGGGGATGTTTGCTGACCGACTCGGAATAGAAAGGCGTGGCAGGCTCCAGGCGGGGCACGGTAATGCCGGTTCCGTCCTCGCTGTAGTCGAATACCGAGAATGGTACTCCGCCGCGCGCGGTGTAAATGCCGGAAAGTGCCCAGCCGCCCAGAGCCCGACGCTTGATTGCCGATCCCTGCTTGAACCATGGTGTCTGCCAGATAGGAGCGACGGTTAAGCGCTGGCGAATATCATAGTCGGCGCTGCCCCAATCCAGGCGCGGATCGGCCAGCGAGGTATATCCGAGCGAACCAATATAACCCGATCCACCTTGCAGGCTGTCACCAAAGGTTGAGCTAAGTTCGTCAAGCGCGTGAGACCAGGTGTAATTGGCGGCCATGCTCAGACCTGTCTGATGAAAGTTCTGCATCTGTACCCTGACGTTAAGGCCATCATAGAAGCTGGCCGCGCCGCTGCCGCGCATGTTGACGTTGGTATATTGCGCGTTGGGGCGGGTGAGACACTCCGAGATACCCGTGATTTTATTGGTGACGCCGGAATTGGAGCAGTTGGTGTTGCTCTGAACCACCGAATCGCCGAGATAAACCTGTCCTGCGCCAACCTGATTTACATCCGCAAGATCGTAAAGATGGTTTCCCTTTGCTCCGACGTAAGCGATCTCCGCTAATGCTCCGCGAGAGAATTGGTGTTGAACGGCAAGGCTCCAGAACTGGGTTTGCGCGACTTCGATGTTCTGATCGAGATGGCGAAGTTCCACCGGCGGCAGGTATTGTGGCCCGATGGATTGGCCCAGAGGCCCGAGATCATTGTTGGTCACTGTTGCGTTACAGCTTGCATCTTCTGCCGAACAAGCATCGCTGATCACGGCGCTAGCCGGCGGATTGAAACTGGCGTTGTAGGTTATGTTGCCGAAGTTGCGCTCGTAGCTGATGCCGTAGCCGCCGCGCACGCTGTCACGCCCATTGCCGAAGAGGTCATAAGCGAAGCCGACGCGAGGCGCAAACGTTCCCCAACGGGACTTCCAGAAACCATGTGCCGCACTCTGGCCCGCAATCTCGACTTGTCCGCTCCGTACCTGCGACTCCAGGGTACTGCCCGAGCCAAAGTAGAAGTTAGAGTCAAGGCCAGGGTGGTTGTTGTGCTGCACTCCGTAGTGCTCGTACCGGAGACCGGCATTGAGGGTCAACCGCGGCGTCACCTTGTAGGTGTCCTCTCCATACCCAGCCCAATCCTTGTAGCGATAGCTGCGGGCAAAGGATGCTTCGGCAAGGGGCGTCTGGATTGCGCAGGAGGCATTGTCAATGACAACGCCAAAGCTGCCGTCGGTGGTCGAAGTGTCGACAGGGCACGGAAGCTTTCCCTGGGGGTCGGCCCGTGTCGCGAACGAAGTTAGCGGTGCGCCGTTGGGGTTCCCAGCGGTGTTCATCATGTCGTTCAAGCTGTCCTGAAACGTGGAGCCAAGCTGCTCGACTGCCTGGGCATAGGCCCCGGAAGCGTAATTCAACTGGATGTAAGTGTCCAGGAATCCAAAATGCATGGAGTGTTTGCCCTTGGTCCATGAAAGATCGGGTTCGAACTGAATGGTGTTTTGAGGACCGCCGGCCGGCAGGCCACCCAGTCCCGGTTCGCTAAAGTTTTCCAGTCCCGGCATCTGAATTAATGCGCCGGAATTCGGGTCGGTTGGCGAGACAAACATCAGGTTCGGAACGTAGATGAGCTTGGGATCAAAAGAGGTGTTTTCGTTAAAGCGCGTGTAGCTCGCCTTGGCGCTCAGAAACAGGTTGGGCGTGAAGATATGGGAAACACTGTAGAGATAACTCTGGTTCAGGAAGGTGGTGCCGGTGTCGTACTGTGGATAGGCGCTGTACGAATTGGATCCGGGGAGTTGGATGGAGTTCTCGCGGCCTCCGCGAAAGAACATCTGGGTCTTGTCCGTGGGGTTGTAGTCCACGCGGCCGACGAGATCGTAAGTATTTTGGGGAATGCCGCCACCCGCGTCGAATGGCGCGCTGAAGTTGACGGTATCAAACATCGGGGTCGACGTCGGAATCGCCGTTGCGTTGTTGACCGAACCGAAGGTAACGCCTTTGGCCGCAACTTGCCCAACCGTCGAAGCAACTCCTGCGGACGCGAGTGTCGTTTGGCCGTAAGCCTTGTAATAGTTCTGGATGTTCGCGGGCATCAAGGCAATGAACGCGGGATCGAAGACTTCCTCGCTTTCGGTGGCGGCGCTGCGCACGCGCGTCCATTCCGTGCTCTCAAAGATGAAGATTTTGTCCTTTTTGATAGGGCCGCCGGCAGCGTATCCAAATTGGTTGCGAGTGTAAATGCCTTTCGGATCGGGCAGGGGCCCGGACCCGCCTCCCGCGAGGAACGCCGCATTGGCTGCATCGTTGCCGTAAGTGTTGGCGGTATACGCGGAGAGGCGATTGAACTCCCAGGCCGATCCATGGAAGTTGTTAGTGCCGGCCTTGGTAGTGACGTTGATGACACCGCCGGAGGCGCGTCCGTATTCTGCCGAATAGTTACTGGTGATCACGCTGAATTCCTGGGTGGCGTCCACCGGAACGTCTTCGCCGATGGCCTGGGTAAAAATGGAAATGTTTTCCATGCCGTCGAGCAGGATTTCAGTGCCGGATTCGCGCTGGCCGTTGATGGAATAACCAACGCCGCGATTTTGCTGGTTCTGGCCGCTGCCCAATTGGTCAATAGCGCTGGCGCCGCTGTTCGTGCTGTTGTCGCCCCCAGAGACATTTCCTGCGAGGGCGATGAAATCGTAGGGATTGCGGGTGAGGCTGGGGAGCTCGGCAAGCTGCTGAGTGTCGACGAGCTGTGACATCTCCTGGGTCTGGGTATTCACCTGCGCGCCGCCCTCGCCCACCACTTGCACCTCAATTGTGGTCCCGCTCAGTGAGAGCTTTGCGTCGAAAGTCACATGGCCGCCAACGGTCACTTCGACCTTGGCCATAAGGGGCTTGAAGCTGCTGGATGTCACAGTTACCTGATAAATTGCCGGCTCAAGCCCTGGGACCAGATAGGAACCGGACGCTGAACTGACGGTGTTCCGCTCGGCGTTGCTATTGAGATTCTTGACGGCCACATTTGCGTTGGGCACCACGGCGCCCGTTTGATCCGTCACCGTGCCTGATATTTGACCGGCCTCAAGCTGCCCGTACAGACGTGAACCGCCTATCGGGAAAGTCACGACGATGCATAGGGACATTGAAATCAAAAAGAGTCTGGGGATTCTCATAGGTGCCTCCAAAAAATCACAACTGCGGTCGTATGTTTCGTTCTCTGTCATGGATGACATCGCGCAAATGTGGCGCGTCACCCGCTCATTCCCAAATCGCGCCACGGTGATTGTCGCGGTGCATGCCCCGACCGGCGCATTCGAAATCAGAAATACGCCTTCGGCACTCGTCGTGGCTGCGAGACGGATGCCGATACAAATTGAACTGAATCCAGTTGGTCGATCCTCTAAAGGGGAATCGGACCGACAACTACATTGATATCAACCTATTAAGGGCCGCAGCTCTCCTTTGCGAGCTGCCGCTCTCAGGGGCCAAACAAACCTGCCCTTGGGAGCAGGAAAATACGCTTTCATTCCCGTTCTCTTAATTAAGTCGAATGGCGCGGGCGTAAATCGACAATCCGGCTCATTTAATCTTGCGGAAGGCCGGGAACTTCGAGAACCGGTCGGATCTCAACCGTGCCCCAACGACCCGCCGGAATCTCTTCCGCGATTTCGATGGCTTCGTCAAGATTCTTTGCGTCCACCATGAATATGCCGCCCAACTGTTCCCTGGTTTCTGCGAACGGGCCATCAGTTACGAGACGCTTGCCGTCACGGGCTCGAAGACTCGTGGCAGTCTGAGTCGGATGCAATGGCGCCGCCAGCACCCGCTTCCCGCTTGCATGGAGTTCCCTGGCATATTCTGCCGACTCCGCGTAGCACTCGGCCAACTGTGCCTCGCTGAGCGAATTCTCATCGAGATAGATCAGAAACATGTATTGCATCTGAAATCCTCACGATCTTGAGTCGAACGGCTGCCTGCCAAATCGACAATGCGAACCAAGAATCTTATGATTGGCCATGCCTTTGGATGTTTCCAGTGCAGTTGAAGCCGCGTACCGCTCCCATTGGGGAAGGATTGTTGCGACACTGATTAGACTCGTAAGCGACTTCGACCTGGCCGAGGAGTGCACCCAGGAGGCCTTCACCGCAGCGCTCGAGCAGTGGGGTGCCTCCGGTGTTCCCAACAGTCCCTTGGCCTGGCTGATGCAAACCGCCCGGCATAAAGCCATCGATCGCATTCGCCGGCACGAGCGGTACTCCGAAAAGCTCGAATCCTTCGTTACCTCCGGTTTGTTTCGAACGGTTGAGAAGCCAGATTACAACACGGACGACATCCCGGACGAAAGGCTCCGCCTCATCTTCACATGCTGCCACCCGGCTCTATCGCTGGAATCGCAAGTGACGCTGACCCTTCACACCCTGTGCGGGTTTCAGGCCGACGAAATAGCACGGGCATTTCTCGTGCCTCCCGCCACCATGGCGCAACGACTTGTTCGAGCCAAGCGAAAGATCCGCATCGCGCGCATTCCATATATAGTTCCCGACTTGAAGGACATGTCCGCCCGTTTGGTATCGGTGCTGACGGTGGTCTATCTGGTCTTCAACGAAGGCTATGCTGCCACTCGGGGCGATGCCCTGCTGAGAATCGACTTCTGCGCCGAAGCAATCCGCCTTGCCCGGTTGATCCGCAATCTTATGCTGCCGCAGCCTCCTCGGGAGGTGACGGGACTGCTTGCCCTTATGCTCCTCCACGACGCGCGCCGCGATGCGCGTCACGATGCCGCCGGCGATCTTGTCCTGCTCGAGGCGCAGCATCGTGAACTCTGGAACCGTGCGCAAATCGATGAGGGCCTCTCGCTGGTTGAGCATGCCATGAATGGGGTGGCCGGGCCGTTTGCGCTGCAGGCCGCGATCGCCGCGGTGCACTGCAGGGCGGCCAGCGCGGAGAATACAGATTGGCGCGAGATTCTTCGTCTCTACGACCTTCTTGAAGGTGTGCAGCCGAGTCCGATCGTATCGTTGAATCGAGTTGTCGCTGTGGCAATGGTTGAGGGAGCAACACAGGCACTCAAAACGATTGAGCCACTTGTGCAAGGCCAAGACCTCGAGAACTTTCATTTGCTTCACTCTACCCGCGCTGACCTGCTGCGGCGAATCGGAGACTCCTTTGGTGCGGCGAACAGCTACCGGCGCGCGCTCTCTCTTGTTAAGAACGATGCGGAACGTCGATACCTGGAGCGGCGCCTGGAGGAAGTCCAACGGTGATGGCTTAGCATTTTGACCTCTTCCCGCGGGTGTCCGAATCGAAAGTGAGAACACTTTCGGGAGAGATGGCCGCGGGCAATCTCAGGGACCAGTCCGATCCCGGCGACGAACCGGCTCGATCCGCCGGATGAGTCGCCGTGCCAGCGAGCGGGGGCCGGAGATGAAGCTTGATGATTTCGTGGGCGGCAAGCAGGCGGCAATGGCACTGGGGGGAAAGATCGAAAACGCCATCGCGAAGGACAATGCGCCGCGTCCCGGAGCGTTCGAATGCGGCGAGTCTCGGAGAATTTTCAAATCATGTTGAGCGGACCGTGGAGACCCTGAAAATCTGCGCCATAGTCATGCGCGAAGGAGGGGACGGGATTTTCGGAATGCAGAAATTTTTCGGCGAACACCGACGCACTCACGGGCCGGCTGAAGTAATAACCCTGGATCTCCTGGCAGCCGATGGAGTGGAGGAGTTTCATCTGTTCGGCGGTCTCCACACACTCGGCAATCACCTTCATTTTGAGGACCCTTGCCATGTTGACAATGACCGCGGTCAGCGCCGCATCGCGCGTGTCGGTGAGCACGGAGCGGACGAAGGACTGGTCGATTTTGAGGCGGGAGAATTGAAAATGGCGCAGGTAGGAAAGGCCGCAGTATCCGATTCCGAAATCATCGATGGCCAATCCCGTTCCCATTTCGGTCAGCTTCTGGAGCAGCACCATCATCATCTCCGGATCTTCCATCAACTGACTCTCAGTGACCTCCAACTCGAGGTGTTCCGGGCGCATTCCAGTTTCGACGAGTACTTGATGTACGGTGGGCAAAAACGACGGATGGCGAAATTGAACCGCGGATACGTTGACGGCCATCACCAGGGGACGTGATTTCTGGCGCTGCCATTCGCACGCCTGGGCGCAAGCTGTTTTAAGAACCCATTCGCCAATCCGGACTATTTCGCCGGTGTTTTCGGCGACGGGGATAAATCTTGCGGGCGAGACCAGGCCGAGCTCGGGATGGCGCCAGCGGAGCAAGGCCTCCGCTCCCACGACTCTGCCGCTGGCGATTTCAACCTGGGGCTGGTATTCGACGAAAAGCTGGCCCGCGGCCAGTGCGTGGCGCAACGCATTTTCGAGGGTCAGTCGCTCCAGCGCCTTGCGGTTCATGTCGGAGGTAAAGAAGCGCCAGGTATCTCTGCCGGCTTCCTTGGCGGCGTACATGGCGGCATCTGCGTTCTTGATGAGCGTCTCCGGATTGGCTCCGTTTTCAGGAAAGACCGTAATTCCGATGCTGCAGGTAGTGGTCAGAAGACGATGCTCGGCGGAAATCTCCTCGGAGATCACCCCCTTGACGCGATCAGCGGCCAGGCCCGCGTCGCTCGAGTCTTTGATACTGCGGAGCACGACTACGAATTCGTCTCCCCCCAGGCGGGAGACGATGTCCTGCTGGCGGGCGCTGGATTTGAGCCGGTCGGCGACCGATTTCAAGAGAAGATCGCCCACGGAGTGGCCCAGGGAATCGTTGATCACCTTGAAGTGATCGAGATCGATGAAGAGGAGGCCGACTCTTTCTCCGTGACGCGCGGCTTCGGCGAGCGTGTCGGCGAGGCGTTCGAGGAGGAAAGCCCGGTTGGGAAGGCCGGTGAGAGCATCGTGATAGGCGAGGAAGCGCAGTTGGTCTTCGCTTTGTTGAAGTTGTTGCTCGACATGGAGGCGGCGCAACGTCTCGGCCCGCTCGCGGAGGGCGCGCCGGACGGCAGAAGCCAGCCGAACCATGTTCTGCTTCAGTATGTAGTCTGTGGCTCCGTGCCTGAGGCTCTCCACCGCGTTTTCTTCGCCCATGGTGCCGGTGACGAAAATAAACGGAGTGGCGGGGCAGAGTTGCTTTGCCGTTTCGAGGGCGGACAGGCCGTCGAACGATGGCAGGGCGAAATCCGACAAGATCAAGTGCCATTGGCGGTTGCGAAGGCAATCCTGGAAGTCGGCCTGCGAACGAACATTGGTGATTTCGCAGTTCAGCCCGGCTTCCCGCAGCAGGTCGCGCACCAGTTCGATGTCCAGACGGTTGTCTTCGAGGTGCAGAACGGGGACGGTGCCGGATTCCTTAAGCTCGGGTTGCAACTGTGTCTGCACGAGCAACTCCCTTGAAATCTTGAAACGCCGGCGGCTCATTCACCACCGCCCAGTACTTGCCCAGTGCCTTGACGGCTTCAAAGAATTCGGTGAAATCCACCGGCTTGACGACGTAGCCGTTGGCACCCAGTTCGTAGCATTCGGTCAGATCGGGTCCCTCGCGCGACGACGTGAGCATGACCACGGGGACGTGCTTCATTTCGGAGCTACTCTTGATGGCGCGAAGCACCTCGATGCCGCTGATCTTGGGCATCTTGATGTCGAGGAGCATCACGGCGGGAAAGCCCTCGTCGGAGCAGCTGGAATGCGCGTGCAGATAGTCCAGGGCCTCGCTGCCGTCGCGCAGCACCGTGACACGATTGGCAAGGTGGCTATCCTCGAGGGCGGCCAGCGTCAGTTCGATGTCCTTGGCGCTGTCTTCAACCAACAAGATGGGTTTCAACTGGTTCATCGATTTCTCCCTTGATGATGTGTTCCTGGGGCAGTGAAAAATAGAAAGTAGCGCCTTTTCCGACTTCGCCTTCGGCCCAGACTTCGCCGCCATGGCGCTCGACGATGCGGCGGACATTGGCCAAGCCGATTCCGATTCCTTCGAATTCGTCTTCGCCGTGCAGCCGCTGGAAAACCTGAAAGAGCTTGTCGTAATAGCGCATGTCGAACCCTGCGCCGTTATCCTCGACAAAGAAGGCCAGGCTGCCGTCCTTTGCCGGCCTGGTTCCGATCGAAATTACGGCCTCTGTTCGGTTGCGCGTAAACTTCAGGGCATTGGCGATGAGGTTTTCAAGCACCTGGCGCAGCATCGGCCGATCGGCGGTAACCATTGGCAGGGTGGCTATATTCCAGATGATCGTCCGGCCGCGCAATTCCGGCTCCAGCTCTTTGCACGCATCATCGATGACCTGATTGAGGTTCACCGGATTCCTGTGAATCTCGCTGCGCCCCAGGCGCGAGAACTGGAGCAACTCATCGATCAGGCGGCCCATGCGCTGCGACGCTTCCAGGGTGCAATCGACGTAGTGCTTGCCGCGCTCATCGAGAGACTCGTAGCTACGCTTGGAAAGCAGGGTGAGGAAGCCGTCCATGTGCCGCAGCGGCGCGCGCAGGTCGTGGGAGACGGAGTAGGCGAATCGCTCCAGCTCTTTTGAGCTGTGGAGCAATTCGGTGTTGGCGCACGTGGTTTCTGCCATGGCCCGAGCCAGCTTGACGCCGCCATATCCCAGCCTGGAGAGCACGCCGGCCAGCCGCGTGCACAACTCCATCGCGGCCTTCACGCGGGCGTGGCTGAGGCGGGGCACACGATCCAGCGCGGCGAGGTACTCCGATTCGTCGAATCCATAGCGGCGAGCCTGAGCCGCATAAAGGCTGGTGTCGACCATATCGTCGTCAAAAAGGAACTGCCCGGAAAAGAGGTTTCCGATGTGGCGGTCGCCGAGCATCACGGGGGTAACGATGTCCCACATGTTGTTCTTGCATTTGTAGAGCCTGAATTCTCCGGGGGCGACTCCGGTGGTCAGCTGGCAGTCGCTCTCAATGCAGTTTTGGCAAGCCACGGGATGGGCGCGATGAAATCTTGTGCAGATTTCCTGCCACCCCGTGCCGACCAGCACGTTGCCTTCGAGGTCGAGAATGAAGATGGGAATGCCGGCCAGTTTCCGGACGTCTTCCATCAATGGCTGAACGACATCCACGTCGAGAATGTCACGCAGTTCGACGCTGGCGATGTCGCCTTGCGGAGAAAGAATGCTGTCGAGCTTCCGGCGGACCTGATGCTCGCTTTCCTGGAGCTGCCGGGTGCGCTGGTCTACGCGTTGCTCGAGGTCGCGGTTGAGTTCGCGGATCTGCTCGTCCGCGCGCTTGCGTTCGGAGATATCGCGCGCGATGGCGGAATAGCCAGTGATTTCCCCATTGGCATTGCACACGGGGGACAGGGTTACAGAGACGTAGAAGCGGGAACCGTCCTTGCGCATCCTGACGGTCTCGTGGTGCTGGACGGAATCGCCGCGGCGGATCTGCGCGAGGAACTCCTGCTGTTCCCGGTGGCATTCGGGCGGAACGAGCATCAGCACCGACTTGCCGATGGCTTCGGAGGCGCTGTAACCGTAAAGCCTCTCCGCACCTTCGTTCCAGGTCATGATGATGCCGTCGAGGGTCTTGCTCAGGATGGCGTCGTCGGAGGAATCAATAATGGCGGCCAGGCGGAGGTCGACATTGTCGATGGAGTGGGCATTCCACACCGTAATCAGAACCAGGGTGGCACTGTACAAAATGACCATCGCCACAATGCCCGCGGACGGCGTGAGCAAGCCCCATCTGGTGGCTTCAAGGTAGATCCACCCGGTGAGCAGGGGCACGAGGGTAGCGGCGGGCACAAGCCAGCGGATGGTCCTGCCGCCGGCGCTCTTGCTGAGCAGGGGAGCGAGCACACCCTGACGATTAGGAAACAAGAGCATTCCCATGGAGAGTGCCAGCACGGCGGCCGCGGTGTGGCCGGCGGCGCCTTCGATCTTGTCACGGCGGAAGATCAAATCGAGGACCGCATCCTGGGCGGTGAGATTGGCCAGCAGAGCCAGGAATGGTCCCAGCCGGGCAATCGATTTTTGACGGGCGCTCGACACCGGCAGGAACAGGCCCGTGAGGACGAAAAAGACGGCGGTCTGCGAAACCATGCGAGGCTCGTCCACATGCCAGCGCAAATCATTCCAGAACAGCTGATCGATGTGGAGGTTCCAGCCAAAAAGCGATTCCAGCAGGGACATGGCCCCGATAGCGAACACGCCAAGCCCGATCAGGGGTGGCGCGATGGTCCGCCACGCGCCGCGGGCGTGCAAGATGAGCAACAGCCCGATTCCTGCGGCGATCAGGCAGAGGGCTGTATTGAACTTCATGACGTTGAAGTCGGGGCGCAATTGCACCAGAGCCCGAATTCCCAGCACCCAACCCGTCACGACGAGGATGCCGACCGCCGAGGTGGAGGCGGCGACCGCGCTGATGAGGGCCCGGTATCGGGACTCTATCCGCTGTGCTTCACGGTTTCTTCCGGTACTCGGTTTCATGATCCAGGCTTCCTGCCCAAGCAAAAATGTCGGCTGTTGCTCTCGGGCGTCGTGGAAATCCCGGGCTGGCACCGTAAAACGAAACATCCAACCACGACCTCGCCTGATGACCAACGTCACAGGTCCTGTCCAGTTAGCCGTGGGGGAATCAGCTCCAAGGCAGTACTTCAGGGATCGTTACGAGGCAGTATCGGACGATTTTCAAAATTCTGATCGTGATGGTTATCACAGAGCCCACATTTGTCACAAAACGGGAAAAGGCTCAGGCTCGAGAATCTATCTGGGAATTCTACGGTCCAAGCGGTATGGTCTATGATCCGCAATACTTTATGTGCGCAGGAAGGAGAGACCGGTCGGATCGTTCGCGGTGCCAACGCGGACAAAACGGGCATTAAATCTAAAGTAACCTGGAACACTTGCATCCAGTCAAAACGCGAGACAGAACCCGGCTGAAGACAGTTACTGGCGGTGCAGGTGGGAATGCGGAATTGGGCTGGCCTGCGCACGGTCTCAGCCGGCCCTTCCCCAAGAAGGCAATGCACGGGTTTACCCGACCCGGAATTGCCTCGGGCAAAACCGCAAAATATTGCAATTGGTTCCCATAGAAGTTCGAGTGGTGTATGATCTCTTTCCATAGAAGTTCGAGTGGAGAGGCAATGGCCAAAAGGAACCAACCCGAGAGCGAGATGCTCAAGGGCACTCTGGACATGATGATCTTGCGAACGCTTGTGGGCGGAGATGCCCATGGGCACACCATCGCGAAAGTCATTGAGCGGACCTCAGAAGATGTTCTTGAAGTGGAACAGGGCTCGCTCTACCCGGCCCTTCACCGGCTTGAAGACCGGCGGTGGGTTTCTTCCTACTGGGGCGCGAGCGAAAACAATCGCAAAGCGAAGTTCTACCGGCTGACGGCAGAAGGCCGTAAACAGCTGGTGCGGGAGACCAGCCGCTGGCGCCAGATGACGCGCGCCATCGGGCTGGTGATAGGCGAAGAAGGGGGTGCGCAATGAGCTGGTCGAGGTTTCTTCGCAGAAAGCGCTCCGACGCCGATTTGCAGGACGAGATTGAGGTGTTCCTGGCCGAAGAAACCGCTGACAACGAGGCTCGCGGGATGTCGCACGACGAGGCCCTCAGGCAGGCGCGGCTCAAGCTGGGCAACCCGCAGAAGGTGCGTGAATCGTTGTGGGCGCAGAACTCTCCCCAGCCGTTGACCAGAATCGGGCGCGACGTGAAATACGCTTTACGCACACTGAGCCGCACCCCCGGATTCTCAATCATCGCGGTTTCGGTCATTGCTCTGTGCATCGGTGCGGCCACCACGCTGTTCACGATCGTGCGCTCGGTACTGCTGCGGCCGCTTCCTTTCCGCGATCCCGACCGGCTGGTGATCGTGCACGAGCACTTTCGAGGGGCTTGGGCGAACACACCGGGGGAATTCAATTACAACCCCGTGGCGCCGGCGGACTTTTACGACTGGCGCGCGAAGACCCATGGCTTTGATGACATGGCAATCATGCGGTACGCGGGGTACAACCTGACCGGTGATCGCGGCGAGCTTCCGGAGTCGGTCCGCGCGGCCGCAGGCTCATGGAATCTGTTTCAGCTTCTAGGAGTGCAACCGGCATTGGGCCGTCCATTTACTGATTCAGAGGACCAACGCGGCAACACCGTTGTGATGCTCAGCTGGAGCGTATTCCAAAGACGGTTCGCGGGCGATGCCACGATTGTGGGCCGCCAGATTCACCTCGATGGCAAGCCCTACACCGTTGTCGGCGTGCTGCCTTCGTGGTTCACATATCCCGATGCCGGCATTCAGTTGTGGGTTCCGTATAAAGCGGATGCCACTCCGGAGCTGTTGCAGCATCACGACTGGCACCAGAGCCAGGTGGTAGCGCGGTTGCGCCCTGACGTGAGCCTTGCAAGCGCCCTGGCGCAGGTAGGCGCCGTGCAGTACCAGTTGCACCTTGCATACCCGCACGATCCGGTGGCCGAAGATGTAGCTCCCCGTTCGCTAAACGAGGATCTGGCCGGGAATGTGAAGAAGCCACTGAATGTGATGATGAGCGCCGTCGGCTGCCTGCTGCTGATTGGGTGCCTTAATGTCGCGAATTTGCTGGTTGCGCGGAGCGCGTCACGGCAAAAGGAGGTCGCGATCCGCAGCGCTCTGGGAGCGCCGCGGGCCATATTGATTCGCGATCAGTTGACCGAGAGCATGCTGATCTGCGCTGCCGGAGGCCTGGGCGGCATTCTGTTGTCGGTAGTCGCCGCGCAGTGGCTCGCGCAGGCTTGGAAAGACCTGCCCACGGCGCAAAGCATCCACCTAGATGGCGCTGTGATCGCGTTTGCGTGCTTGTTGATGTGCGCAGCGGCGCTGGTTGCCGGCCTGCTGCCGGCGCTCTCGACAACCGGCAAGGCGATGATGAAAGCCCTGCAGACATCCGCGCGCACGGGGGCGAGCAGTGTTTCCCGTACGGCACTGCGAAAGTCTCTGCTCACCGCGGAGATCGGAATCACGGTGGTCTTGCTGGTTGCCGCGGGGCTGCTGCTGATGAGCTTTCTGCGGCTTCGTTCAGCCGACGTGGGCTGCGTTACCGACAACATGCTCACCCTGCAATACAGCCTGCCGGACAAGAAGTACGACACGCCGGAGAAGGTGAACGCATTCAATGAAGCATTACTGGAGCGGGTAAGAGCCATTCCCGGGGTACGCGCTGCTGCACTGGGAAACACTGTTCCCGCAGCCGGCTATTGGGGCGACTTCGTATTCACGGTGAAGGAGTATCCTCCGCTCAAAGCGGGCGACGATCTGCCCGACGCGCTGATGCGCTGGGCAGATCCAGGGTATTTCAGCGCGCTCGGCATTCCGCTTCAGAGTGGTCGATTCTTTACCAACGACGAGCGCGGCGCCCGCTCGTACAAGGTGATTGTGAGCCGTGAACTCGTGCGGCAGTACTTCCCGGGGGACAATCCCATCGGCAAGCATCTGCACGTTCCGGCGCATTTCCATCAAGGAGCGCCCAACGACGTCGATTACGAAGTCGTGGGCGTAGTCGGCGACACCTTGTACCAGGTCGGCAAAGCAGACGAAGTCGGCCATGTACTTCCCGATCCTTGAAGGCATGAATGTGCTGATGCTCGCTGTTCATACAGCTTCGGATCCATTGCAGTTCTCGGTGCCGGTGCAAAAGCAGATTGCATCTCTCGATCCTGAGCTTCCGGTTTCCGATGTTCGCACCATGGACCAGGTGATCGGCAAGTCATTGGTCAATGCAAGCCTGAGCGCGACTCTCGTACTTGCCTTTGCGATTTTGTCGCTGCTTCTTGCCTCGGTGGGATTGTACGGCGTGCTGTCGTACCTGACCACTCAGCGGACGACGGAACTGGGAATCCGCATGGCGCTCGGCGCGCAACGAGATCAGCTTTTGCAGTTGATGCTGGTCGATGGCCTGCGGCCGGCGCTGTTCGGGCTCGGGCTTGGCCTGGTGGCGAGCTTCGCGGCGACACGCATCTTCCAGTCGATGCTCTTCGGAACGAAGCCTCTGGATCCCGTGGTTCTCTCCGCCGTGATTGCGACGTTGTTGGCGGTCGCGGTGCTGGCCTGCCTCGCTCCCGCATGGCGCGCTTCCCGGCTGGATCCAATGCAAGCGCTCCGAACCGAGTAATACCGATACGGGCTCCGAACAGCTGGATCATGCTGCCCTTTTCGGCACGACTCAAGCCACCCCCGGGAAGTTGTGCCCTGTTACCTGGCCGGTTTGGAAAGAGCTCAGTAAGCCTGGGGCTGATGGACGTTGGGCCATTACGCCTCCAGGAGCAGCAAGCGGGCGGGATCGAGGGTAATGGTCCAGGGCTGCGGTTCTGTCTGCAAACGCCGCCACAGATCCTTGGGAACGTCCGCCTGGAAATGAGGCTGCTCTCCAGATTGGGGGCCGGAATGGAGCCGCAGGTAGAGCGTCATCTCGTGGGGGGCTTCACTGGTCATGACCAGCCAGGAAGGGAAGGTGTTCTGGCCGGATGCATAGGGCGGAAAGACGATCTGGTGGGAGCGGTAGCCGATGTGGGTGAGCGAGGCGGGGACCACGGCGGCGGTCGCAAGTTCGCAATTCCACTCCGGTACTGCGAGGCGATGGTCAGAGACGCGGGTGGCCGCAACGATGTTCTTGCAACCGGTGAGACGCGCGGCGGCGACGGTACGGGGGCGCTCGAATAGTTCGTGTTTGGGGCCTTTCGCGATTATGCGTCCGCGATCGAGGACAAGCAGATCGGTGCAAAAGCGAAACGCTTCCTCCATGTCGTGAGTGACGAATACGACGGCGCCGGTGAAGCGCGCCAGCGTGTCGCGAAGCTGCTCCTCGGTCTGGCGTCGGAGATGAGGATCGAGGGCGGCGAAGGGCTCGTCGAGAAGCAGCGCATCGGGCTGAATGGCCATACAGCGCGCAATCGCTACGCGCTGGCGTTCGCCGCCGGAGATATCTCTCGGGTAGCGATTCGCCAGTTCGGCGATGCGCAGCGAAGCCAGTTGTTGCTCAACGCGCGCGCGCCGCTCGGTTCGCGGCAGGCCGGTGAGGCCGAAGCCAATATTTCCCGCGACGGTGAGGTGCGGGAAGAGAGCATAGTCCTGGAAAACCACGCCAACCCGTCGCTGCGAGGGAGGGAGATTGGTCCGCGAAGCGCTGTCGAACAGAACGCGGCCATTGAGCGCAATGCGTCCACAGTCGGGCGTGGAGACTCCCGCAATCATGCGCAAGGTCATCGACTTTCCGGAGCCGGACGGACCCAGCAACCCGACGGCGCCGGCGCGGGACGCGAGATCCACATGGAGCGTGAAGTTTTCCAATCGCCGCTCGACCGCAACCTCGAGCGAGCCACCGGTGCCGATGCCATTGGCGCGCACGGCGATCAGCATGGGAACAGTCTGGAGAGAAGTGGCAGGCGGAACGGATTGGGGTAGATCCGGACGCGTCTTTTTTTCCCAATTGAGCAGCCGGATGATGGCCAGCGAGAGGACAACGATGAGCGTGACCCACGCCAGAGCGACGCGCATGTCGCCGCTCTCCGCGGCGGAGAAGATGGCAACGGGCATGGTCTGCGTGCGGCCGGGGATGTTGCCGGCCAGCATGAGGGTGGCGCCGAATTCACCCAGGGCACGCGCGAAGGCCAGCACGGTTCCGGCGATCACGCCGGGCGCAGCAAGGGGCAAGAGCACGCGCCGAAGAACGCCCCATTCGCTCGCTCCCAGCGTGCGCGCCGCCTGCAGCAGCGTCGGGTTGACCTGTTCGAATGCGCCCAGAGTGGTGCGATACATGAGCGGAAAGGCGATGACGGTGGCGGCAATGACCGTTGCCGGCCAGGAGAAGGCGATGCTGATGCCGAGCCGCTCCAGCGCCTGGCCGATCCAGCTGCGGCGGCCGAAGATGAGGAGCAGAAAGAAGCCGACGACGGTGGGCGGAAGGACCAGCGGCAGGGTAAGAATGCCGTCGATCCACGCGCGCAGGGAGCCATGCATCCCGTACATCCATCGCGCCGCGATCATGCCGAGGAAGAAGGTGGCAATGGTGGCGACGCAGGTAGTGGCGATGGAAATGACGAGCGGAGATGGATCGACCGGAAGGGTCACGTTCAGGCCATTGTAAATCCGTGCTTGAGGAAGACAGTCCGGGCGGCGGGGCTGCTTAAGTAGGTAATGAAGTCGCGCGCTGCCGGTTGATTGCGGCTGGCGGCCATGATCGCCAGGGGATAAATGATGGGATCGTGCGATGATTCGGGAGCGGTGGCGACCACACGGACTTTGGAGGAAATCCTCGCGTCAGTTGCATAGACGAAGCCCGCGTCGGCATTGCCCGTCTCGACGTAGGTCAGGACCTGGCGGACGTCTTTTCCAAGTACGATCTTGCTGCGGATTTTGTCGTAGAGGTTCAACGAGGTCAGGGTCTGCTTGCCATATTGTCCGGCAGGCACACTGGCGGGATCGCCGAGCGCGATGAGGCGGATTCCGGATGCTGTCAGGCCGTCAAGGCCGGTCAGCTTTGAATCCTGCGGCGCAATCAGGACGAGCGAGTTGCGGAGCAGATTCATCCTGGTGCCGGGCTGGAGCGTACTCTGGGCCTCAAGATCATCCATCTGCCTGGTTCCGGCAGAGAGGAAAGCATCTACGGGCGCACCCTGTTCGATTTCGCGGGCCAGGGTTCCAGACGAGCCGAAGTTGTTACGAAAATCGACGGCGCCATGGTCTAGCTGATAATCGGCTTCGATCTCGACGATGGCGTCCTGCAGGCTGGCGGCAATGGAGAGCGTCAGGGTGGGGCGATGGGCCCGACATGCTGTAAGCGTAGTCCCTAACAGAAACAGCACCAGGATTGGGCAGATGGAGTATTGGCGCCGTGATTTCGCGATTTTGTTTTCCCCGACGGTCAACGCACCTCGATTTCCGCGCACACGCATCTCCCTGCTGTTGGATCATGCCGAGAAACAAATCCGCGACATGGTGCGCCAAACGTATCGATGAACAATTTTACACGGTTTTATGTAGTTCCCGGTCGTTATATGCAGCGAGTCGCGCTAATTTGGCAGCCCCGCGGAACATGGGGCGCGACTGAAGTCGCGCCGTATTACAAAGCGCGTTTCGCCGGAGTTCTTGCGCAGCGTCTGAGGTCGCGCCGGCTCCAAGACCGGTTTTTGAAGACGCTTTAGGCACGCGCTCCGGCTGTCTTATACGCAAACGGCGTGCTGGCAATGGCGACCCTGGGACGATTTTCGATGGCATGTCGAACGGCAGCCCGAGCCGCGACGAGTTCCTCGGCGCTGAGTTCCATTCGCGGGGAGCGGACTCGTGTGCTGCCGACGCACAGTTCATGCTGCACCTGCTTGATGAGCTGAATGAATTTGGGAACTGTGTCCATGCGGAGGAGGGGCAGGAACCACTGGTAAAGCTCGAAGGCTTCGCGGGACTGGCCAGCGGAGGCCAGTCGGAACAGTTCCACGCTCTCTCGCGGCAGGGCATTCACGAGTCCGGCTACCCAACCTATTGCGCCGGCATAAATTCCTTCGACGATGGCATCGTCGACCCCCACAAAGATTGCTAGGCGATCGGCAACGAGAGCGCGAATGGCGGTTACGCGGCGCACATCGGTAGAGGATTCTTTGACGGCTACGAGGTTGGCGTATTCCGCGGCCAATTCCTGAATCTGCGTGGGAAGGAAGTCGGTTCCATACGCCACGGGATTGTTGTAGAGCATCGCGGGGAGGGACGTCGCCTCGAGCACCGCAGACACATGGGCTTTCATCTCGGGCCAGTCGCCCTTGTAGACATAGGGTGGGAGGATCATCAGGCCACGGGCGCCATGGCCTTCGGCGGCCTTCGCCAGCGCCACCGCTTCCCATGTCGACAGGGCCGAGATGGTGGCCACCACCGGCACGTTGCCTTGCACGGCCTGAACGAGCGTGTCGATGAGGGCAATCTTCTCGTCGAATGAGAGCGTGGCGGCTTCGGCCAGAGAACCGAGGGCGATCAGGCCGGTGACGCCATTTTCCACCTGCCAGCACGCGTGGCGGGCAACAAAATCGTGATCGATTTGGAAGTTCGCATCAAATGCCGTCGTCAACGCCGGCATGACTCCAGTCCACTTCATGTTTGTCCTCGTTCCTGGGTGATGAATCGTAGCGTGCGGGAAGATAATTCTCCGCCCGAATGGCGGAGGCCCGGCCGGTAAGCATGTCGGCGATCAGTTCGGCGGTGGCCAGGGAAGTTGTGATTCCGAGGCCCTCGTGGCCGGTGGCGAGCAGCAGAGAAGGATCGTTTCGGTCCGGGCCGATGAGCGGGAGCTTATCTGGGGTGGTGGCGCGGAAGCCCGTCCAGACGCGGATCGCGCTCAACCGGGAGATACCCGGCAGATAGAGCGCGGCGCGCGCCAGCATGGAGCTGAGGATGGGCTGATCCACGTCCGCATGTTCGGCGCCGAACTGGCGCGATGAGCCAATGAGCAGTTGCCCCGTCTGCCGGGGCTGTACGTTGAAGGCCACGGAGTCGGCGCTGACGCTGTGCGCGCTTTTCAGGTAGCCAAGTTCCACCAGCTGGTGATGCACGAATCCCGGATAGCGATCGGTGATGACGAGATGGCCTTTGCGTTTGCGAATGGGCAGATCGGGGCGGAGTCGGATTGCATCGGCGCCCAGGGCCAGCACGATCCGATGAGCACTGAGGGTAGTGCCGTCATCGAGGGTGAGATGGCCCCCGCCGAGGCGGGTGACACTTCGTCCGATCAGGAGAGTAGTCCCCATCTGCTGCGCCCGGCGGGCCAGGTCCAGGGCGACCGCGGGCGGATAGACTACGCTGTCTTCGGGGACGAGGAGACCGCCAGCAAATCCGGGCGCGAGGTTCGGCTCTTCGTCTTGCAGTTCGCGGGACGTGAGCAGGCGGCAGGGCACACAGCGGCCGGTGTAATACGCGCACTTCCCTTCCGCAGCGTCCATCTCCTCGCGGTCAGCGGCGATCCAGAGCGTGCCTCTTTGCTCGAACTCGGCGGAAGGGGGGAGGTGCGGGGCGAGATCGTTCCAGAGCTGCTGAGAATACCGGGTCAGGGCGAACTGGGCTTCGGAGTCGTCCATGACCACGATGTGGCCCATGCCGGCTGCGGTGGCACCGCTGCCCAGGACATCGCGCTCCACCAGTGCCACTTTCAGCCCGCGCCGCGCGCATGCAAAGGCACAGGCGGCTCCGACGATTCCTCCGCCGGCAATGGCGACATCGAGCACTTCCTTCATTCGCCAAATCCTTCGGGCGCGGGGATGCCGGCGCGAAATGGATCACTCTCTTGAAAGACGAGCGAAGAGACTGCGGTGACATAGGCGGAGCCACGGATGAACGGAAGGACGCGGTCGCCCTCGTGCTGGATATGCCCGGTGAACACGGTGCCGAGAATTCCTTCCTGGCGCCACTCCTGCCCTGGAGCGAGCCGGCCGTCGGCCGCCAGGCAGGCCATGCGGGCGCTAGTGCCGGTGCCGCACGGTGAACGGTCGTAGGCCTTGCCCGGACACAGAACGAAATTGCGGCTGTGATTGCGAGGTTCGAGCGGAGCGGAGCAAAGCTCAATATGATCGATCTCGGCGCCGTGCGCGCCGGTGACGCCGTTGCGGACAAGTGCCTCGCGGATGTTCCAGGAAAACTCCGTAAGCCGGTCAACGTGGTCGAGGCAGAGCTCGAAGGGATGGTCTTCGACCATGTAGAACCAGTTTCCTCCCCACGCAACATCGCCGTGGAGAATTCCGTGACCTGGCACCTCGACCGGTACATGAGCACGATGGCGATACGCATCCACGTTGGCCACCGTCACTTCTCCATTCGCGGCCAGAGAGATGCGCACCGGTCCAACGGGGGTTTCGAGGAGATGTTCTCCCGGCCCTATCCGGCCCATCCAGGCCAGCGTAGCGGCAACCCCGATTGTGCCGTGACCGCACATGCCCAGATATCCGACGTTGTTGAAGAAGATGACCCCGGCTGCTGCTTTCGGATCGACGGGGTCGAGGACGAGCGCGCCGACCAGTACATCGGAACCGCGTGGCTCGCACAGGATGGCGCGCCGGTACGCATCGTGAGTGGAGCGCAAGGACTCAAGGCGGGAGGCCATGGATCCGGAGCCAAGGGGCGGACCGCCCGCGATGACACAGCGAGTAGGTTCGCCGGCTGTGTGCGAATCAATGACTTCGATCCGGTGCGGCAATGAAAAGTTCGTCATCGGTCCTGGCGCAGGATATGGCTGGCATCAAACGCTTTCCCCGATCGTATACGATCACAAGGCGGTCTCGACAGGTTCGCAGGAGCTCAACAGGGGCCAACCTCGCGCCGACTCCACCACAATTACAGGGCGACGGGTTCGGGCGTCGCAGCATGCGCAGGGTGAATGTCGAAGGGGACGTGGTCGTGCTTGCAGATGGCCCTGACCGCCGGTCTGCCGGTCAACGGGCCGGAGGGCAGGCCGCCACCGGGCATCACCCATTGGCCCACCATCATGAACCGGCCCAGGCCGGGAAGGGTGTTGCGAAACGGCCGGAAGCTGTCGCCAGGCCGGACAAGCCATCCTTCCATGGTTCCCTGCCAGTTGCCGGTATAGCGCGCAACGGTTGCTGGTGTAGATACATCGACGACCTCGATGGCATGGGAAACTCCGGGAATGACCTGTTCCAGGACGCCGGTGACAGCCTCGGCGATGCGGTCCTTCTCCTCGCGATAACGGCGGATGTCGGTGCGGCGCAGGTCTGCCCAGTAAGCAAAGTTGCGCGTGGGAACAAGGCAGGTGACCGCGGTCTTGCCTGGAGGCGCAAACGTGGGATCGAAATGGAAGAATCGGAATCCCAGGTAATTAAGCTCAGTGACGGGGTCGACCTGAATGGGCAAGTCGAGAAGGCGCGTGAGCATCCATGGACGGTCGGAAAGATCGCGAGCGATACCGAGTGAAACCTGGAGATAGGAGGCAAAGAGCTCGCGCTCCTCGTAGGCCTTGCGGATCGTCGCGTTGATATACTGTCCGCCCAGCAATTCGAAGATGGTGGTGTGCCCATCGGCGGCGGAGATAACCCAGTCTGCTTTGACCACCTCGCCTCCGGCGAGTTGCACGCCCACAGCGGCACCGTGTTCGACGAGGATGCGTTCGGCTTTGGCGTTGAAGCGTATCGTGCCACCCAATGCTTCCATGTGCTCTTCGATGAGCCGGACGATGGCCTGCGCACCGCCGAGGCAGTAACCGGCGTTCCCCTGGTTCATCCAGGCCAGCGACATGACCATAGCAAGGGCAGACAGTTTGCCGACATCGCCGCTGGAGAAAAAACTGCGCAACAGCGGATCGGCAAACCGGGCGCCATATTGCCGGCCGTTCATCTTCGAGAGCCTTCCGAGCAGCGGAAAGACGGGCAAGTCCCTGAGCATGTTCTTCCAGTTGCCCGCCAGGCCGCCCGACGGATCGAGCATCCGGAAGTTGCCGAGAGCACGGACGGAATGCGTGAAATCGCGGATGGCCGCGGCATCGGCGGGGGCGCGGCGAAGAAGTTCCGACTCCAGCCGATCGACATCGGTATAGATGGTAAGGTGGTCGCCGGTGTGGGTTTCAATCCGGACAAATTCTTCCGGATCGAGGAAGGTGAGCATGTCGATTTCGAAAATCTCTTCCCATTGCGAACGCAATTCCCCATGGGGGTGGGAACCGACGAGCCAATGCAGGCAGGTCTCGAAAGTGTAGGGTCCGCGGTGCCAGCTCATGGCAAGGCCGCCGCTCATCTCGTGCATTTCGAGCACTTCCACGTCATAGCCGCATTTCAAAGCGTAGACGGCAGTCGAGAGCCCGGCGATGCCGCCGCCGATGATGACGATCTTTCTGCCATTCTGTTTCATTTCCATCTCCCAGGACACACTATTCCCCGGGCTGGCTCAGGTCTGCGCCAGATAGACCTATCTACACCGGGGAAATTCAGGCAGGAATTATAGGATAGGCGCTGTCGGCATGCTGTGACGGGGACTACCCAGGCTGGTTGGATAATGATCGGATATCGAAGTGCACCCCGTGAGACCGGCTGCAGGCGGTCACGCCTGCCGGGATTGGCGATCGGCCATGGCGCCGTCGCCGCCCGCACCCATCAGCACCAGCGAGCGCTGGGCGAACGGCGAGTAGACCAGCAGGACCGTGCAGGAGAGCGCCAGCCCGAAGTTGATGTGATGCAGCAGCAGAAACGGCGAAAGGGACCATACCTCATCCATGACGAGCAGGAAGGGCCAGATTTTCAGGAACTGGGCCCTCAGGCGCGGGGCATGGAAGAGGACCGCGGAGATCACAAAGGTGCGAACGGGGATCAGGATTGCGGCCGTGACCATGAGAACGTTCATCGCCAGCGCTGATTTTGGCAGCGGCGCGAAGAGTTCTTCGATTTCCGCCAGGTTGGCGAGCGCTCCTACATAAAAGCCGATGTACATCAGTTGCAGCAGGATGAACAGCGTCCGCACGACGGGGTAGGAGGTTTTGGGCAGGTCTTCAGGGGTTGCCAGGATCCGGCTGTGAGGTTCCGGCTCTGGCTCATCGGGAGACGAAGCCGGCTCCAGGATATTCGGCGTAACTGGAGGTTGTGCCGGCGCACCAGGACGGTTGTTCTGCCCGATTCTTTCCACCGGCGCCACAAACCGATAGCCACGCCGGGCGAGGGTCTCCAGAAAGCGCGAATGGCTGGCGGTATCTCCGAGCGCTTCTCGGATGCGGTTCACGGCGGAATTCACGCCATGGTCGTAATCGACGAAGGTGCCGTCGGGCCAGAGCCGGCGGGAAATCTCCTCGCGGGTAAGCAGGTCGCCGGGCCGTTCGAGGAGCATCAGCAGGACTTGAAACGGCTGCGCGTTGAGCTTGATCCGGACTCCCTGGCGGCGAAGCTCTCCGGTGGCAGCATCGGCCTCAAATGCTCCAAAGCGATAACGTTCGGGTGGCCGTGACTCTGTCATGGGTTCAGGCGTCCAGTGTATCGGACCGGCGCCGCGACGGCGTGTACAACTTCGGATATGTCCAACTGCTGGAGGGGCTTGGCCGATGAGAAAACTTCGAGCCTGGGATGAGACAACCGGCATTGATCTGTCGAGGCTCCATGGGACAAGATGCGGAGTATGACGGGCCGATGGAGCGATTCGAAGAAGTTCGGTTGGATGATCGGGTTACTGATTGCCATACTGGCCGGGTCACGGGCGCTTGCGGCCGGACCTTCCGCCGCAGCGACCACGGCATTCGACAATTACGTCGGCAAGGTGGAGTCGCGGCTGGAAAATCAGCACCGGGCCGCAAAGGGTTTTCTGGCGACGGAGGATTGGGGACGGCTGCGATCGGGAGAACAGATCATCGAGCAGGTGACACCCGCCGGGGAAGCCGATCTGCCCGGAGCAATGCTGCACCACTGGCGGGGCACCGCCTTTGTACCCGGCGCGACGGCGGCGGAATTCGAACAAAAGATGAAAGATTTCAGCGCCTATCCGAAACGCTATGGGCCACAGATTGTGCAGGCCAGGGTGATGGGACAGCAGGACGATCATTTCCAGGTGAACATGCGTGTGCGGCAGAAGCATGTCATCACCGTTGTGATGGACACGGTTTACGACGTCACCTTCGGGCGGCTGGACGCCGATCACGGATACAGCTCTTCAAGGAGTTCGCGGATCTCGGAAATCGAGTCGGCGGGCACGGGCAAGGAACGGGCACTGGGTCCCGACGAGAATCACGGCTTCCTGTGGCGATTGAACACTTACTGGAGCTGCGAGGAACGCGACGGAGGACTGTACCTGCAAATCGAGTCGGTGTCACTGTCCCGGTCGGTTCCGGCGGGTTTGGCGTGGGTGATCAAGCCGTTTGTGGAAAGCGTGCCGCGTGAGTCGCTGGAATTCACGCTGCGGGGGACCTCTGATGCATTGCGCAGAAAAGACATCCAGAGGCCGGAGAATGCTGAACGGAAAGGCGGGAAAGATGAACGCAAATAGTGCCTCGATGAAAAACACGGAATCGTTTGCCGCAGCGCGGAGAGTGAACCGGTCGCTGACGGCTGCAGCGGAGAAACGCGCGCTGGAGTGGATGGCGAAGCGGGCGCCGCGCTGGGTGACCTCGGATCAACTTACGATACTCGGGTTGAGCGCGCAGATGGGAGCCGGGATCTTTTATGCCCTGTCGCGCTTCGACCGATATGCGCTGCTGGCGGTAAATCTGTGCCTGGCGATGAACTGGCTGGGCGACAGCCTGGACGGAACGCTCGCCCGGGTGCGCCGGCAACAGCGTCCTCGATACGGATTCTACGTCGACCACATGGTGGATATTTTCGGAGCGGTCGCGCTGATGTGCGGGCTGGGGTACTCCGGATTTCTTCATTGGCAGATCGCGATTGCGATGCTGATCGCATTTCTGCTGCTGTCGGGCGAAAGCTATTTGGCCACGTACACCTTGTCATGTTTTCAGCTTTCACAAGGTGTTTTTGGCCCCACCGAGATTCGCATTCTGCTGATCATCGGGAACCTGGCGCTGTTGCGCAGCCCGTTCTCGACCGTTTTCGGACAACGAATGCTGCTGTTCGACCTGGGAGGGGCCATCGCCGCGGCCGGCATGTTCGTGATGGCGATCCTGGTCACGGTGCAGCACACGATCGAGCTGTACCGGCAGGAACCAATTCAAGCCACGCACCAAGGCTTGTCCGCGGGACACCCGGCACCATTGCCATGAACACTCTCGTCCGGTGGGGAAAGTTCAACCTTGTTGGAGCGGTGGGCATGGGATTTCAGCTTGCCGCGCTCGCGCTACTAAACGGTCGCGCACCGGGGCACTACATGTACGCGACCGCTGCTGCCCTTGAACTCACGCTTTTGCACAATTTTACGTGGCATCTGCATTTCACGTGGCGCGATCGGCGAGACCGGCTGGGACTATTCCGGCAGCTGTTCCGGTTTCATGCGTCCAACGGCCTGGTTTCAATGCTGGGGAATCTGGTGCTCATGCGAGTCCTGGTACAAGGGGGACATGTTCCGATCCTCGTGGCGAACAGCGTCGCCATACTGGCGTGTTCCGTGATTAATTTTCTGCTGGGGGACCGGTGGGCGTTCGCTTGGTCTCCCACATCTCCGGGCAAAAAACGCCCGGAGATATGGGGCACCCAGGATGGTTTCTAAACCGCCTCTTCTGTGGCCGCGCTCAGCGTGAAGCTTACGCTCTGCTCGCCGAGTCGCGGATGACGGGCCGTGAGACGGGCGGTGCCGGCCGTTAGCCCGGCGCGAATCCAGACGGCGCACGTGCCCCCAATGAGCGCGAACGGATTGTCGCCGATCAGCTTGACCGGACCTTCGAGGGTGAACGTGACGGGATCGTTGGCGTAGGATCGCATGGCTCCGAATTCATCCGTGACGCGGACAACAACGCGCGTGGTATCGGCTCCGTCTGCGATCAGCGCGGGATCGTCGGCAACCATGGTGAACTTGCTGTCGACACCGCGACCCGAAAGAGTTTTGGTGATGACCAGCTTTCCCCCGATGTATCCCTCGATGCGCAGATCACCCCAGCGGTGGGCGTGCGGCTGGCCGTTCAAGTCGAAGACGAACGGAGGATATTTGAGATGCTGGAACTGCTCGCGGTCGGGCTCGATCTCGATCAGAGGGGTCCATGGATTGCTCTCGAGGCTGTCCGCACGGCTACTGATTTTGATGCGTTCGCAATTGGAGCAGAACACTGCCTTCGTGAATCCGACCGACTCGTCGCCACGCGCCCAGTGAAATGCGGGCTCCAACACGATCTCCTCTTCGGGGTCGCATTGCGACTTGTAGAATCCGGCGGCGGGCTTTGGTTCCCGGAAGATGTCGGTCACGCCGTGATAGCAGATGCGGTCGCCGGAACCGAAGTTGGAGTGGGTGTTGTAGTCGAACGCGCACCAGCCAATGCCCCCGGCATACTGCGGATTGGACGCAAGCTGGTTGTGAATGCGCGCGTGACGCAGGGTGTGCTCGCGCAGGCGCTCATCGTCGTCGGTGGTCTTGGTGGGGAACGTGTGGCCCACAAATTCCGTGTTCAGGTAGCGGGGGTGGTTGGGCGGCTTCAGCGGGAAGCCGAAGTCGTTCATGGTGAACACGTCTTCGAGGAAGTCGGAGTTGTACAGGTAGCGAATGCCGCCGGTCTGGCGGGAATCGTCGAGGGCGTGGGCCAGCGCGTTGGTGCGCGTGTAGAAATCATGGTCGTCCTGCGACTCGTTGATGCGCACGCCCCAAAGGATGATGGACGGGTGGTTCCAGTCGCGGCGGATCATGCGGCCCACGTTGTCGATGGCTACCTGCTTCCAACTTTCGTCACCGATATGCTGCCAGCCGGGAATCTCCTCCAGGACCAGCAGGCCGATTTCATCGCAGCGATCGAGGAAATGCCGCGACTGCGGATAGTGGGAGGTGCGCACGATGTTGCAATGGAGACCGGTGCGCAGGATATCGGCATCTTTGCGCTGCGGGCGGGCCGGCATGGCCTGCCCGACGAAGGGAAACGTCTGGTGACGATCGAGCCCGCGCAGCTTGACGATCTTGCCGTTGAGCGAGAAGCCGTGGTCGGTGAAAGTGGCTTCCCGGAATCCGATTCGGCGCGTGTCTTCGTCGATCATGTGGCCGGATTGAAGCAGCCGCACATGAACGCTGTACAGCTTGGGGCTGCGGAGATCCCACAATTGAATGTTGGCCAGGTGAGGCAGGGAGACGACGTTGCGCGCAGGGTCCTTCAGGGTTTGCATGCCAGCGTACACGGCAGCATCGTTATAGGGATCGAGGGATGTATCACGGCCGGTCCCCATAGCGGCCCGGTCGACCGCGTGCGTCGCTTTGGCGATCACCGTGTCGCCGTCGCGCAGTTCGGCTTCGATGGAAAGAGCGCCTTTGGCTGAGGGATCTCCGGCGAGGAAGCACGCCACGTCCAGCGAAGGGCTGCCGCTGAGGACGTCTTTCGGCTCGGCAAAGATGTTGTCGATGTATGCGGAAGGAACGATGCGCAGGCTGACCTCGCGGTAGATTCCGCCGAAGGTCATGTAGTCGATTTCGTAGCCGAACGGAGGAATATCGGCGCGTTCGGTCGAATCGACCTGCACGACGAGGACGTTGTCGCCATCCTTGCGCAGATGTTTTGTGATTTCAAACGAAAAGGGTGTAAATCCGCCGCGGTAGTCGCCCAGGCGAGCACCGTTGATCCACACGGTGGAGGCTGTCATCACGCCTTCGAAGTCGACAAAGACGCGCTTGCCTTCCGCTTGCCGGGGAAATTTGAACCGCCGCCGGTAGGTGGAGACAAACTCGTAATCCTTGTCATCGAAGCTGTGCCATGGCAACTGGACATTGGTGTGGGGAATGGTGACGCGGTCGAACTTCGCGTCATCGAAATCGGGCGACTCGGCGCCTTCGACCTTGGACGGATGATACCGCCATTTGCGGTTGATGGGGAGAATGGCGCGTCCGGCCGACGCGTCGTCCTGCGCCGCAAGGCCGGATACAGGGAGCGCTGCGGAAGCCAGCACCGCACCGGCAGTCTTAATGAAATCGCGTCGAATCATAAAATCCCAGTCTTCCTCAATTCAGGATGATCGAAGTCTGAAGTGTTTGTGCGGATGGTCATTCAAGTCGTGACGAGCGAGAGGAGTTGTCCCAGGTCGAGCTCGTTGCCGGATTCTGTCCCTTTGGGCAAGGAAGGCGAGACGGCCAACGCCTGGTTGTGGCCCTCAAACCAGACCAGGAAGGACGACCTCTCGGCGCCGGAGAGACGCTGCTGATTGATCCAGTGATACCAGGCGCCCATGTCGGCGTCGATCAGTGATCCTTCCGGATCGAGCTCCGGATTGGCCCTGAGGTTGGAGAGCAGTTCGTTCATCGGGCGCTGGCGCTGACGCGGGGCGTAGCGCACCAGCAGGGTCAGGGGTTGGGCGCGGCGCAGCGCCTCGCGGGTTGTCCACTGGGCGAAGGTAGTGGAGAAGATCTGGGTTCCCGAGCCTTCGGTCAAAAGCTTCACCTGGAAGCGGTCGAGGACGGGATCGCCTGCTTTATCCATTCCGAGATCGGCGGGAACGAGGCGCGCCATGATGGTTCGCAACTCCTCGGGGCCCATGCCGGGGCTGGCGATGTCGGCCTGCATTTTCTTCAGGAGCATGGCGCGCGGCGATTCCAGTCCCGCATACGACACGCACGTCAAGGACGAACTGTGGCCCGCGGGCTGGCCGCCATCGACATACCAATGCCCATAGGAAGCCGGATGGGCTTTGGCACGGACTTCGACGGCAGCGAGCAAAAGATCAAGTCCGCGCTCGGGCTTGATGCGGCCGAAGTACGTCCCATGCGGGCGAAGATTGCGAAATAGCTTGCCCTCGTAGGACGCGACGCCCTGCCCGATGACAGCGATGCCGAGGCGGGATGCGGGAAGTTTCTCCGTCGAAGCGGCAGCTTGCGAAGCGGCGCCGTAGTCCAGTGCCGCCTTGGTGAATGCATCAAGCTGGTGTGTGCTCCACAAGTACGCGGTCTGTTTCTCCACAAACTGGGCGGGAAGATTAATCCAGTCGAATTGTTCGAGGTTGGACGAGAGCGATATTTGCGCGAACGCCTGGAAGCGCCGGCTGACCTCGGCGGGCGAAAGCAATTTGAGCCCGGCAAGCTCCTGGTCGATGGCAAGGCGTTCGGCAGGAAATCTGTAGTCGTAATCGATGGCTTCGCGGAGCAGGCTGGGAACGAAGCTTAAGGGAAGTTGGCGCAGCACATCGAGGTGCGCGGCGACCAGCTTGCGCGCTTCGGGCGGGTAGCCCGCGAACTGCTCTGGCTGGAGATCGCGCGGCAGCATAGTCTACAACAACTCCCGGACCGGTTTGCCCTGCGATTGCGCGGCCGAAAACCCCATGAGTGCGCCCAGGCTTGGCACCAGGTCGATGGACTGCATGGGTTCCTCGTAGACCACTCCCTGGCGCACGCCGGCGCCCAGCACCATCATCCACGTGGTGCGGCTGGCGGCATCGCCGGTGCGATGGTGCTGAAAACCGTTGCCGCCGGCATCGTAGTCGGAGTCACGACCGAAATCGGGCAGAACGAACATGGTGGTGTTGCCGGCGTACTCAGGCTCGCTCTGGACCGCCTTCCACAGCTCCAGGCAGAGCCGGTCGGTGCGGCGGATGCCTTCGATATAGAGCGAGTATGCCCCGGAATGGGCTACGTCGATGTCGTGCATCGTGATCCAGAGGAGACTCGGGGCCTCCTGCTGCATCAGGCGCCGGGCGATATACACCGACAATTCATCGGGGCTCGACAAGGTCTTGGCGTGAGACATGAAGTCGTCGACCGAGAGGCGCAAGATGTTTTCCATCTGCTGCAGTTCGACTTCGCCGCCGCCTATCTGGGGCGTGTAGAGCGGATTCTCGTAGTTGTCGCGCAGCAGGTGCTCGAAGTTGGCCGTGGCGCCGGAATTGGCGGCGCTGAGCAGATGCTTGGGGAGAATCACACGCGCGCCCGTTCCCTGGCCGTACGCGCGGGATGCGCTCTCACCGATGCGGTTGAAGCCGTTGCTGGGGGCGACGACCCAAGCGTCCGAGGAGGGGCGCTTCAGATCCTTGCGGAAATACTCAAAGACGGTGGGATGCTCCGGCGGCACGGCCGAGAAATTGTTTAGAGTCTCGTACACGCCGGTGGCAAGGCTCGCCGTGGCGACATAGTGGCCGAGAATTCCCTGGTTGGTTACGTGGGTGAAGAAGCTGGATTGAGGGGCGAGCTCGCGGAGCATGTTAGGGATGTTGTCCTGCCCCTCGGGCGCGAAGGTTTCCTGGTCACGCGCTCCGCCGCCGAAGGTGATCACGATGATCTTGCGCTTCCTGCGAGCCTCCTCGCCTCGCAGGAAAGGGCTGGCGCTGACCAAGGTTGAACCGAGAACAGCTCCGGCGGCGCTGCGCAGGAAATCGCGCCGGCTGCGGCTGAGGGCGCACGCGGTTTCCCAGGGGGTTTGCGGCACGGCTCCGGAACGCGGATTGGAGAAAGATTGGGTCATTACGGTTTGCTGGGGCCGGAGCCCTTTTCCGAATACACGAATTGTTGCACTTCGGCGTGTTCCTTCTCGACTTCGGCCAGTTGTTGAGCGCGCAGCTTCTGGTAGACGGCGAATTCCTTTTGCGCGTTTTCCTTCTGGCCGACATGCACATAATCGGTGCCCAGCCGGTAATGCGCGTCGGAAAGATTCGGATCAAGAGCCAGGGCACGCTCGTACTGCGGAATCGACTGGTCGTACTTGTGTTGATCGGCGTACAGGTTACCCAATTGCACGTGCGCCTGAGCCAGCGAGTCGTCGAGAGAAATCGCCTTTTGAAGGAGTGTTTCCACCTCGCTCATGTCGGTACCGGGGTCCTCGACGCGCTTGCCCTTCCACAGGCTCACCGCGTAATAGTACTGCGCCAGGGCATTGGTCGGCGCCAGTTCGGCATAACGGCGGAATCGCTGGATCACCTCATCGGCCTGCAGAGGTGAGCTGTTGTAGGCCTTGGACAAAAAGACATAGCAACGCGGATCAGAGGGATTGAGGTCGGCCGCGGAAACCAGGGCCTTGATGGCATCGTCGTATTTGCCTCGGGAATAGTCTGCCAGGCCGAGGCCGATAAACATGCGCGGCGACTTGGGAAAGCGCTGGACTCCCTGTTCGAAGATGGCGATGCCGGGCTCGTAGGTTCGATGGAGAAGCATCTCGCTTCCCCAGTCGAACAGGTTGTCTTCGCTGGGATCGAGGTGGGCGGCGGCCTCGTAGTCGTTGGCGGCTTCGACGAATTTGCCATCCTTTTCGTCGATCTGGCCGAGAAGATTGCGCAACTCGCCGGTATCCCTCACGTTCACCAACTCGTTGATTACCTGGCGCGCGTCGGCCCGCTTGCCGAGAAGGAAATCGGCCATGGCGAGGTTGTAGCCGTTGTCGTAGGAATCGGGACGAATCTGCTGCGCCGCGGCGAGGTAGGGTTGGGCCTCGGCAATTTTTCCGCCCTGAAGATAGAACTCCGCCAGGTTGTGGTTGGCGTCGAAGTTTTTGGGATCAAGTGCGACCGCCTTCCGGAATTGCTCGGCGGCAAGCTCGGCTCTGCCGGCGCGGGTGAGAGTCGCGCCCAGGTTGATGCGGGCCTCTGCCAGGTCGGGCTTGATCTCGATGGCGGACTTCAGGTGATCGATGGCCTTGTCGTTCTGAGACAGGGATGCGTAGGCCATCCCCATAAGCTCGTGAAGTTCGTAGCTGCGAGGCGCGAACGGGAGGAGTTTTTCCAGCGCAGCGGCGGCTTGCGCATAGCGGCCGGCCTGGTAGTCGGAAACGGCGGCCCGGTAGTCGCGATCGAGATTTTGCGTGGATCCATCCTGGGCGGACGCGAAGGTGCAGATCACGAGCAGGGCAAACGCAGTGGATCCGAACCGAGTCGTGCGCCCCCTGTCCATGTACCTCCGAATCATTGTGAAAAGCCGCTGCAGTTCAAGAAAATACAAAAGCTGGTGCTGCGCTCACGATGCCAACCTTGGGTCGGCGAGGTCCAGTTCAGTACTGATTGGAACAGATGTTCGTGGGTAAGCCAAGAGACAAAACACCCCGGCAACGAGAAGGTTGCCGGGGTGTTTTCCCGAAGTCAATCAGTAGTAGAACTTGAGCGCAAACTGAATCTGGCGCGGATCGTAGGGATTGTCGCGCGTCGATCCAACTTCGCCGAAGTGCGGATCAGTGATGTTGCCCGAACCGCCGATCGCCACCACGCCGTTGCCGCCGAAGTTGGGGGCGTTGAAGTTCGGATGGTTGAGGATGTTGAAGAATTCCGCCCGGAACTCGGTCGAGAACCGCTCGGTGATGGGGAACTTCTTGAACACCGAGAAATCGAGACGATGGAAGCCGGGGCCGGGAACCTGGCCTTCTTTGGAGCCCAGGGCCGCCGCGTTATCCAGCGGGAGGCAATTGGCGATTGAACTCGGATCGGGCGCAATCACACCCGATGCGTCAGACAGCTTGCAAGGCTGGTTGAAGGCTGCTGCATTGTTGATCCAGAACGGCCGAGGCCCGCCGTCAATTGTCTTTGTCTTGATGCCCAGTTGGGCATCCCCGGTCTTGACGACGTTGCAACCGGTTCCCGCTGTCGTTCCGGTCGGACAGCCGAAGTTGATCGGCTGGCCGCCTTGCAACGTGGTAATCCAGTTCACTGCCCAGCCGCCCAGAACGGCGTCGGCGATACCTCCGCTGTTCATGTACTTCTGGCCTTTACCCACGGGCAACTGGTATCCGCCGCTGAAGTGGAACACATTGCGGAGATCGAAGTTCGCCGGAGACCAGTCGAACCTGGGTCCGAGGCCGGGCACGTTGTAGGCGCGCAGACCGCCCGTAGAACCGCCGTTGAGCAGGTCGCCGGCGTCGGACATGGCCTTGGACCATGTGTAGGCAAGAAGGAAGGTCAGACCGTTCGACATCTGATCTTCAACCTTGGTCTGCAAGCTGTGATAGGTACTCTCTCCATAGGTGGCCTGGTAACTGCCGCCGCCGAAGTCCGGGAAAGGCACGCAACTGTCGCTTGGGAACACACCGTAGTCGTGGTTTGACGTTTTGCAGCCGCTCTTGGTGCTGCTGACGTTGTTGGGAAGGATCTGGGTAACGTTCTGATAGCCGACGCCTCCCTGAAGGTCCGAGCCCTGGGTGAAAACGTAGGCGGCCTGGGCGGAGATGCTGTGGGTCAGGGAGTATTGAACGGTCAGGTTGGCGCTGTAGGTGCGCGGCGTCGCATAGTCGAACTGCAGGCCCTGCAAGCCCAACCCCAGAGCATTAAAGGTCCCGGTGTTGAGGCTGAAGCAGGAGAACCCGGATTCAAAATTGGCGGTTCCGTTGCCGGTCGCTGGATTTCCTCCCGCCGATGGGCAACTGGCGTAAGCGGTGTTATAGCTGGTGGGTGCAACCCCGCCCGAAGGACCGGTGAAGCCAGGGGGGGCCTGCGTACTCGGCGTCAGGTTGAACACGAACGGATAGTTTTCACCGATGTTCGGACCGTAGCCCTGATTCTCAAAGGAGTTGTAGAAGACTCCGAGGCCGCCGCGGACGACCAGTTTCGGATCCACCTGGTAGGCGAACCCTATGCGTGGGGCAATGTTGGTTTTCTGCGTCTGCAGCAGGCCCTGGCCCCAGCGGTTGGTCTGCAACAAAGTGATGCCGTCCTGGGCGAGGAGGTCCTGGAACCCGGTGCAACTGGCGAACACGGTCAGGCAGCCGGTCGTGGTGGACAAGGTCCGGTTATCCTTGCCTTTAGCCGGAATGAGGAACGTTGGTGCGCCGATGGGTGTCCCAGGGACAGGGTACGGAACGAAGTTCGCCTGGCCGCCGTTGGTTTCGTTGATGGGCCCGAAGTAATCCCAGCGGACGCCAAGATTCACGGTCAGCTTCGACGTCATTTTCCAGTCATCCTGGAAGTAGGTCGCGAAGTAGACTCTCTGGTCGTAGGTCGTGCTGATGTTGGAGACAAATGTCTGGTCGGAACCGCCCGCGTAGTTGTATTTGAACGCCGTGGGTGAGTCGGCGAACGTATACACGTTTGCCTGAGTGGGCAGGATCATCTGCGCGATACCGCTGGCAGTTGTGCCGACATTGGGAATGTCGGTGAAGGCGTCGTTGTAGTCGAATTGGCCGTGCGACCAGGCCGGCTGCAGGGTCGAGAACTTCACGTTCTGATACTCGATGCCCATCTTGAAGCTGTGCTTACCGTACACCTTGGTAAAATCATCCGTAACCTGGAGGGTTTGGCTAACCTCTTCCGAAGGCAGAAACGAGTTGCTGCCGAGCTGCGCCAGGTTGTTAATACCGAATGCCGGGAGACCGCCATTCTCCGGGCCGTCTGTGGGAGGCTGAGGAATTCCGGAGATACCGTACTGCGAAGGAATGCCTGTGGCGGTGGCTTCGGGACCGAAGCGGGTGGTTTTCAGGTGGGCAAAACCGGCGCGCACCTGGTTAATCGTGTTGGGATTGAACACGTGCGTATAGCCCGCAACCATCTGGTGCGACCGGGCGGTCTGCAGGCCCTGATCGAACGAACCACCATCGGCTATGCCGCCGAAGATACCCGGAATGAAGATGGGATCGTCGGAAAAGCTGTAGCGCGCGAAGATCTGATCCTTCTCATCGGGGTTCACATCGCCGCGGATGTCGAACTGGTTGCGGTGCTCAAACAGGGCGGGGCTGCTGCCAAAAACATGCAGGCCGGAGTTGGGGGCGGGGAAAAGGTTCAGAATGCTGACGGCATTCGGATCGATTCGAGCCGCGTTTGGTCCAGTGAGTTGGTTGAGATCGGCGCAGGCAGCCAGGGTAATCGTGGTCGAACTTGGCCCGCAGTTGGTGCTGAAGGGATCGCGAACGTAACCGCCCGCGCTGGTGTTGTTGACGAGGCCCGACACCGGGTCCTTGGCGCCCGCCGCAACATAGCGCGTGGTGGCCGGATCAAGAATCGTTCCCTTCTGTATGGCGCGGTTGAGAACGTCGGTACGGGTGGTGCCATCTTGCAGCGCGAGTTCATCGGAAAGGTTGGCATACCCGCTGGAGCGCTCCAACGCGGTCGGCACGTTGCCGTTCTCGGGCGTGCCCTGCACGCGGCGGAAGCCCTCGTAATCGCCGAAGAAGAAGATCTTGTTTTTGATGATCGGCCCGCCGGCGGAAGCTCCGAACTGGTTCTGGCGCAGCTTGCCTTTCCCGATCCCGGTGTTGTTTTCAAAGTAGTCGGCGGCATCCAGCTTGTCGTTGCGGAAGAACTCCCACGCCGCGCCATGAAGGCTGTTGGTGCCCGACTTGATCGTGGCGTTCATCACCGCGCCCGCTGAGCGGCCCAGTTCGGCGCTGAAGTCAGCCGTCTGGACCTTGAACTCCTGGATGGCGTCCACAGGCGGCAGGATCACGTAGTTGGTGCCGTTGAGAAAGTCGACGGCGTTGGAGTTGTTGTCGATGCCGTCCAGAAGATAGTTGTTCTGTGCGGGGCGAAGGCCGTTGGCCGAGAAAGCCCCCGAGGCGGCGTTGCCGCGGGTGTCGGCCTGCGGCGTCTGCATCCCGGCGCCAAGCTGGGCAAGGAAGGTGAAGTTGCGTCCGTTCAGCGGCAGGTCGTTGACTTCCTGCGATCCGATCACCTGGCCGACGGAAGCCTCCTCGGTCTGCAGCACGGGCGGCGCGGTGTTCACCTCAACCGTCTCCGTGGCTGCGCCTGGCTTGAGGGTGATGTTGGCCTGCACCACCTGGGCTACCTGAACGGTAACGTTCTTCTGGGTGGTTTTGGAGAACCCCTGCGCCGTGACAGTGATTTCATAGTGCCCGATACGCACGGGGGAGAAGGTGTATCCTCCGCTGCCATTCGACTTGGTTTCCAGCGTGATGCCCTGGTCGGTATTGACAAGCGTCACCGACGCATTGGGAACCACGGCGCCGGTCGAGTCCTGCACGGTCCCGGTAATGGCCCCTTCGTCCACCTGCGCGACGGCAGAACGGCAAAGAAGGAAGCTGATTAACATTGTGATTGTTAAGTAGCCAACGATTCTCAAGCGAGGAAGGAGTGTGCGATCACGGCCCATCCGAGTAACCTCCGTTCTACTGCTCGTTTGCTTCCAATACGCGGCCCTCTCCGGGGAACGGCTCTGTTTTGTGGGAAGATTTGTAAACGCTTACTAATTCGTGGGCCGAAGCGTAGAACATACGCGCAATGTTTGTCAACCAAAAGGTGGAGATGACAATTCCGGGTTGCAAAGAAGAGCTTTTCGCACCGGCAACGAAGGCGGACAGTCCGGCGAAACATCGGGCGCAAACGACGTCATTTCATGGATTTATTGCGCAAGACACTCATCCTGGGTTGAAGCCCGCATGGCCATTTAGAACCGAAGGGGGGATGAGTTCATTTCTGCTCCGTGATGCCAGCAGCGTGTGACAAAGGCGCAAGCTTGTCACCGCAACGCCCGGCTCGGAAACTTGAAACGCAATGCTCTGACCCCGCCCTGAGGCTCCGGGTGATGCGGTTCGGAGTGCTATGATTGCCAACAATCCGCCTGCGACGACCGTTGCCCGAGATGAGCATGCAGCACACGAGAAAACAGAATCGGTCGATTTCCCGGCGGGCGATCCTGAAAAACACCGCGCTGGCCCCCTTGCTGCTGAAAGCCGGCCCCCTGTGCGGGACTTGGTTTTCCGGCGACCCGGTTGAGCAAGGTTCGGCTCTGCCGTTCTCCGATGTCCGCCTCAGTCCTCACTATCCGGCTCCCTCTCCGCTGGCAGACATTATTCGGCTTGTGACGCCCGGATCGGACGGGTACGTAACGGAGAAATACGCGGTGGAAATCGAAGCGACTCTCAACCGATGGGGAGAGGAGTTGAAGGTTTCGCCCCGCAACCATGCGATTCTTGCGTCGGCGCTGGCCCCGTCGATCCAGGCCTGCTCACTTGCAGCCGTGACGGAATCGACGATCCGTTCCGATTACGGGGTCGAGACATTGAAACGGCATTTTGGCGGCGAACGGAACGTAGGCCGTGACGCGTTCCTGGAGAGTATCAAGAAGTGGCTGGTGGATTTTTCGCGCCTCGACACCGCGGAGTTTGAGATTTTCGGGTTGAGCCAATCCGGAGCCAGTCCACTGAAGGTCATGGCCGAGATTCGCTATGACGTTGTGGGCGAGCGCGCCCGAGACCAGCGCGAGGAACGCGTCGGCTCATGGCACACAGAATGGTCCCGCGACGAATCGGGCGCGTGGAGCGTATGCAAATGGGAGGCCGGGGAAGAGACGATTTGCCGCGCGCAGGGCCCGGTATTCATCGACGTCACCCCCCAAGCGCTGGCGGGAGTGGAATCCTACCGGTCGCAGTTGCAGCATGGGGCCGATTATTGGAGGACCGTTCTCGACGGCGCCATCGGCGTGGACGTGTACGGGAACAACGGCGTATCGGCGGGCGATACCAATAACGACGGATTCGATGACCTGTACATCTGTCAGCCTGCCGGTCTTCCGAACCGGCTTTACCGCAATCGCGGCGACGGCACCTTCGAAGACGTGACGGAGAAGGCCGGGGTGGGCGTGCTCGACAACACGGCATGCGCTCTGTTTGCCGATTTCCATAATCGTGGACGCCAGGACCTTCTGGTGGTGTGCGGCACCGGACCGCTGCTGTTTGTGAATCAAGGCGACGGCACCTTCTCGCTTAAAAAAGATGCATTCCAATTCGCCCGTCCACCCAAGGGTTCGTTCACGCACGCGGCCATTGCGGACTACGATCGCGACGGGCGCCTGGATGTCTACTTCTGCGTTTACATGTACTATCTCGGGCTCGACCAGTATCACTACCCGATTCCCTACTACGACGCCCGCAATGGCCCGCCCAATTGCCTGTTTCACAACCAGGGCGACGGAACGTTTGTTGAGACCACTGTGCAATCCGGACTGGATGTGGATAACGACCGGTACAGTTTTGCTTGCGCGTGGGGCGAGTCCAACGCGAATGGATTGCCGGACCTGTTTGTCGCCAATGATTTCGGCAGCTCGCAGTTGTATCGCAACCGCGGGGACGGAACGTTTTCCGTGGTCTCGAAAGAGGCTCAGGTGGAGAGCGTGGGCGCAGGCATGGGGTGCTGCTGGTCCGATTACGACAATGACGGGCGCCAGGACATCTACGTTCCCAGCATGTGGGAGGCTGCAGGACAGCGCGTCTCAGGGCAGAAGCAGTTTCATGAGAAGGCGCCGGAAAGCATTCGCGAGCTTTACCAGCGCCATGCTCGCGGCAATGCACTCTATCGCAACGTGGGAGACGGCACGTTCCAGAACGTAGGCCGCGAAGCCGGCGTCGAGATGGGCCGATGGTCGTGGTGCTCCGATTTCTGGGATTTTGACCACGATGGCTATACCGACCTTTATGTCGCCAACGGTTATCTCTCCGGACCGGAGGAGGGAGAACTGGCCGGTTTTTTCTGGAGGCAGGTGGTCGCCAAATCGCCCGAGGACGCAACGGCGTCCCTGGCTTATGAGCGCGGGTGGAACGCGATCAACGAACTAGTTCGCTCCGACCACACGTGGCACGGGTATGCACGCAACGTGATGTTCGTGAACAATCGCGACGGCACCTTTACCGAGGCGTCGGGTGCCCTGGCGATGGATTTCATTGAAGACAGCCGGTCTTTTGCTCTGGCTGACCTCGATCACGATGGACGCCTGGAAGTGATTCTCAAGAATCGCAACGCCCCACAGGTGCGGATCCTGCACAATGCCATGCGGGATATCGGGCAATCGATTTCCTTTCGCTTGCGCGGAACGAAAAGCAACCGGGACGCCATTGGCGCGGCGATCACGGTGGAAGCGGGAGCGTTGCGGCAGACCAGATATCTGCAGGCCGGATCCGGATTTCTGGCGCAGCACTCCAAGGAATTGTTCTTTGGGGTGGGAAAGCATGTGAGCGATATTCGAGCCACTGTGCGCTGGCCCTCGGGGCTTACGCAGGCTTTCGATCAGCTGCCCGCTGGCCACCGTGTCGAAATCGAGGAGGACGCAGCAACATTTACCGCCAAGCCGTTTGCAACCGACCTCGCGGTGCCGAGGCAGATTCCCCCGCCCGCAGGCTCTGATTCCTTGCCGGAAGACGTGGATACCTGGCTCATCGAACCGCTGAAGGCGCCGGATTTCACGCTTCCTGACCTGGCCGGCAAGCAGTGGAGTCTGGCTTCTTTGCGCGGCGGCCTGGCGATGGTTGTCTTTTGGACCACAGCTGCGCCGCGGAGCCTTGATCTTTTGACATCTCTTCAACGGTACTCGGTGAACTCCACAGCCCCACAACTTCATATTCTTGCGATCAACGTCGATGAGTCGGGTGCCGCGCAGGAGGCGCGCGCCTATGCCAGCGGGCACGGTTTTGGGTTTCCCGTGCTGTTTGCCACGCCTGAAGTGGCGGGCATTTACAACATTCTCTATCGCCATCTATTCGACCGCCGGCGCGACCTGCCGATCCCCATCTCATTTCTGCTTGACCGGGATGGAATGATCATCAAGGTGTCGCAGGGCAACATCAGCCTCAATGGTCTAACCGCGGATGTAAAGTCGGTTCCAGCCGATGGGCAGGCGCGCACGTCGCGGGCACTTCCGTTTCCCGGTATCCGGGTGCAGGACTCGTTTCAGCGAAATGACTTCACTTACGGCGTTGCCATGTTTCAGCACGGGTACCTGGACCAGGCGGAGGAATCCTTCCGCCAAGTCATTACGGCCAAGCCTGACAACTCCGACGCCTATTACAACCTGGGCACACTCAACCTGCGCCGCAATAGGCTTGACGAAGCCCAGCGCTACCTGGAACAGACCCTGAAACTACAGCCCGACTACCCGGAGGCCTGGAATAATCTCGGCTTGATGGCGGCTCAACAAGGACGGGCGGATGAAGCCATCCAGGATTTTCAGCAGGCTCTCGCGCAGCGGCCGAACTACGCCACGGCTCACTTGAACCTGGGCAATATCTATCGCCGGCAGAAGGCGTTCGACAAGGCAGAGCGGTCGTTGATGCGCGCGCTTGCGCTGCAACCGGATGACCCGGAGGTGAACTATAGCCTGGGCATGCTCTTCGCCCAACAGAACGAGATGGGTCCTGCGTCAGACTACTTGCAGCGGGCTGTTGAACTGCGTCCGAACTATGCCGAGGCTCTGAATAACCTCGGGATCGTGTTTGTTCGCCAACAGGATTTAGCGAGAGCCGAGGAAGAGTTTAAATCGGGGATCCGCGCGGCTCCCAGTTTCGATCAGTCCTATCTCAATCTTGCGCGGCTTTATCTTATGCGCAGCGAGAACGAGAAAGCCCGGGGGATCCTGGAGCAACTGCTCCGTCTCCAGCCCGACAACGCGGGCGCGAAGCAGGCAATGGAGAAACTTCAATGACCGCTTTCACGGGCAAGGTTCGGAGCGCAGGTCGTGCCCGTCGCATGGGCGAAGGGAACTTCATGCGCGCCTCGGCTGGAAGTCTCGGCGCTCTCCTGCTGTGTTTGCTGATGAGCGTGTTATCTGCCAGGGCACAACAACGGCCTGCACCGTCCGCCTCGGGTCTTCAGGAAATCGAATCGATGATCCAGCAGCACCACTTCGCTGAAGCCAAGACCGCGCTGATGGAGGAATTGAAAAGGCATCCATCCAGCGTGGAGGGATACAATCTGCTGGCCATCATTCAGACGAATCAGCGGGATTTCGCGGGGGCCATCAAATCGCTGCAGAAGGCCCTGCGGATTGATCCCCGTTCTGCCAAAACGCACAACAATCTCGGCAACGTATACCTTGCCGCGCAGCAACCGCCAATGGCCGAGAAGGAGTTTCGCGAAGTTCTTCGTCTCGATCCGGCAAACTCCGAGGCCAATTACAACGTCGGTGTGCTGCTCATGATGAAGAACTCACCGGCGAGCGCCATTCTGCACTTCGAGCGTGTTCGCCCGATGACGACAGCAGCCCAATTCAACCTGGTGCGTGCTTACTTTCAAACCAAGCGCTCGGCGGACGCCATGCGCGTGGCGAGCGAGTTATCGGAACAGTCAAAGAGCGACGTGCAGGTCCACTTTTCGCTGGGAGTCCTGCTGGCGTCGGAAAAGCAGTACAAACCCGCGCTGCTGGAACTGGAAAGGGCGGATGCGCTTCAGCCGGAGACTTATGAGATTCTGTTTAACCTCGGACAGGTACTGATTCGAACCGCCGATTACGGCAAGGCGGAGGTGATCTTAAGCCGCTCGCTGAAGGTCAAGCCCGAGTCGCCAGAGGCTATGTATTTGCTGGCTCAGGCATATAACAATCAAGCACGCCCGCTGGACGCTTTGGACTTACTCGTCCGCGCGCACAAGTTAGCCCCGAATAATATCGATGTTATCTTCCTCATGGCCCAGGTCAGCATGTCGCAGAATTATTACGAGGATGCGATACCTTTGCTCGAATCCGGGCTACAGATAGCTCCCCGGCGCGCCGATCTTCTCGCCACCTTGGGCGAAAGCTATTTCATGGCCGGCAAGGTGGAAAAAGCGATCGATGCATTCAAGAAACTCCTCGAGGTAGACCATTCGGCGAGATCGTATGCGTTTCTCGGGCTTTCCTATCGGAACCTGGGGCGGTTCGACGAAGCGAAGCAGTACTTTCAGCAAGGACTCAAGCTCGACCCGCGCAACGCGACCTGCCTTTTCAATCTTGGATTTATTGCGGAGCGCCAGGGCGAAGCCGACGCAGCCGAGAACCTGTTTCAGCAAACCCTGAAGTCCAATCCCGATTTTCCCGATGCGCTGGTCGAACTGGCTAACATCCGGCTGGCTGCCAGGAAGTTCACCGAAGCTGAAGATTTATTGCGGCGTTACGTAAAGGCAAGCCGGGAGCCGGCGACGGGCTATTACAAACTGGCAATGGCGGAACGAAGTCTCCATCAGACTGAGGCTGCGGATCGCGACCTGGGGGTATTCAGAACCCTGTCGAAGAACGCTTCCGTGGGACCGCTACCCTACCAACATCTGTTCGATTACCTGGACAACCGCTCCACTCTGGCTCCGGGGGCGCGCCAGCAGCTGGATGTCGAGTCGATTCTGAACCAGCTCAAAACGCATCCCGAACAACCCCAGGATCTTTACTTACTGGCTGAAGCTTACCTTAAGTCCGGCAAGGCCGAAGATGCCAGAAATACCATCGTGCAGCTCGACAAACTTAGCGCTTCCGACTATCGCACTCTTGCCGGTATCGGTGTGTTACTTGCACGTTATCACCTGTACGACGATGCGATCCAGCACTTCCAGGATGCATTGAAGGTTAACCCTGATTCTGATGAAATCAAGTTTGACCTGGCGAATGCGTATTTTCGCGAGCACCAATATTCGCAGGCATTAGCGATGGCCGATCAAGTATCCGAAAACGGGCGGAAGGACGACGCATTCCTTAACCTCCTGGGGGATATCTACGCTCAGACAGGCGATATATCTCGTGCCGCGCAAATTTTCCGCGATGCGATCGTTCGCAATCCGGACAACGATCAGAACTACCTGTCGCTCGCTTTGATCGATTTGCGAGCGCAAGATATCAAGGGGGCCCAGCAAGCGCTGACGCAGGGCCAGTCTCGCATTCCTGCTTCGGGAAAGCTCTACTGGGGTCTCGGGCTCACCTCTGCCATGCGCGGGGATACCGAGGAGGCTTCCCGGCAACTTGAGAGAGCAATCGATCTCCTTCCCGAATGGGGTGGCGGGTATTCCACTCTCGGTGTGTTTTATTTTGAGATAGGCAAGGTCGACAAGGCCCGCGAAGTACTGAACCGTTTCCGTGAGAGCAGCGCATCGAGCAGCCTGGATATTGATCGTATCGAGCAGGTTCTGGACCAGGCGCCCGCGCGTGCAGGCAGCGGCGGCGAATCGATGACGGCGGCTAACAAGGAGCAACTCCTTCAACTGGCGCTGTCGCTGGCGGATCGCACGCTATGAGCGCGCGCGTTGTCGCTGCCGCCATGGCTCTCCTGCTGGTGGCGCCGGTGGCATTACGGTGGAAACAGGCTCGCGGACAACAGGCCGCAAAACCCGGCGGCCCTTCGACGGTCCCCAGCGGACACTTCACTGATATTCGCAGCTCCGCCGGCATCACGTTTGTTCAGGACTCGACGCAGACCGACGAGAAATACTACCTGGAAACCATGGGTACTGGAGTGGCGTGGATCGATTACGACCAGGACGGCCTGATGGATTTGTATTTCGTTCAATCCGGCGCCACTGACGCATACAAGCCAGCACATCCGTTGCGTTCCGCGCTCTATCACAATAACGGCGACGGAACGTTCACCGATGTCACCGACAAGGCTGGCGTCGGCGGCGAAGGGCACTATGGCCAGGGCGTGGCCGTGGGTGATTTCAACAACGATGGCTACCCGGACTTGTATGTTACCGGTTACGGGCGCGCCATCCTTTATCGCAACAATGGTGACGGAACCTTCACCGATGTCACGGCAAAGGCCGGGGTTGCTGATGAGGGCGCCTGGTCCACGAGCGCGGGGTGGTTCGACTTCGACAAGGATGGCTGGCTTGACCTGGTAGTAACCGATTATATCGAATGGTCGCCAAAGAACAACTTATATTGCGGCGAACGAACGCCGGGTTACAGGTCCTATTGCAATCCAAATAACTACCATGGCCAGAAGACAAAGCTTTACCGGAATAATCATGATGGGACCTTTACGGATGTCAGCGATAAGTCAGGGATTGGAACCCCGGAATCCAAGGGAATGAGCATGGTGCTGGCCGACTTCAATGGGGATGGCTGGCCCGATATCGCGATCGCGAATGACACCTGGCCTAATTTCTTTTTTGTAAACAATCATGACGGCACATTTGCAGATAATTCCCTGATTTCCGGGTTGGCCGCCAGCGAAGACGGAAAATACGAGGCGGGAATGGGGATCGACGCCGCCGACGTGGATGGCGATGGACTACTAGACGTG
The DNA here is from genome assembly GCA_963706455.1 of uncultured Acidobacteriota bacterium. Lineage (GTDB taxonomy): Bacteria > Acidobacteriota > Terriglobia > Terriglobales > Acidobacteriaceae > Telmatobacter. Next base: position 142,595 of record CAVPNO010000099.1, read on the forward strand.
TATATCACGCATCTCGATTTCGAATTGAACCGGCTGTATCACAATAATGGAGACGGCACGTTCAACGACATCACTTACAGTTCCGGCATTGGCAACAAGGCCATGCTGCTCAGCGGGGTGTCGGCCAAATTTATCGATTACGACAACGACGGCTGGCCGGATATCGTACAAGCCAACGGCGCCATGCTTGATAACGTCTCGCTGTACCACAGCCTCGTAACCTATAAGGAACCGATGTTAATGTTTCACAATCTCGGACACGGCAAATTCGACAAGGTTTCCGTCACGCTTGGGCCCGACTTTAATCGGCCGGTGGCAGGGCGGGGCCTGGCGACGGCCGACTTTTTCAATGACGGCCGCGTGGGGATCGCGGTCAATTGCCGGGGCGATTCTCCGAAACTGCTGCGCAATGATTCGACCAACGGAAATCATTGGATCGAGGTGCTTCTTATCGGCACGAAGTCCAACCGCGACGGCATTGGATCGCGGCTCAAGCTGACGTCGGAAGGAGTGGTGCAGATGGACCAGGCAAAGGGAGGCACCAGCTACATGTCGGCCAGCGATCCGCGCATTCACTTCGGGCTCGGCAAGCGCTCAAAGATCGATTCGCTGGTGATCACGTGGCCCAGCGGCCAGGTAGACAAATGGACCAGCGTCCCGGTGGATTCGATCATTGCCGTGAAGGAGGGTGCCGGCATCGTTCCTCATCCCTTCCCAAAGGTGCGCGGGAAATGAATTCCAATGCGGGAGTGTCACCGGAGTTGAACGTCACTTTCTATAATCGAGCAAGCATATGATCATCGCACGGCGACGCTTTCTCGGATCTTCGCTCTTTGTGCTCGGCAGTTCTCTGCTCGATGCTCTGACGACCCCGCTGTGGAAGCTGGGTACTCGGTTTCAAGTGAATGCCGCCACCACTACTCCGCCCTCGTCGCCGGTCCAGTTTATCGACGTGGCGGAAAAGGCGGGGCTGACAGTTCCCAATGTGTGGGGAGGCGTCGATAAGAAGCGGGTCATCATCGAGACGAAGGGCAGTGGCGTGGCATTCTTCGACTATGACAATGACGGATGGCTGGATATCTACCTGACCAACGGCAGCCGCCTGGATGCGCAATGGCCAGCCGGTAAGGCGCCGACTACGCACTTATATAGGAACAATCGCGACGGCACCTTTACCGATGTCACGGAGAAGTCCGGATTGGGGCGCACGGGGTGGCAGACCGGTGTATGCGTTGGCGACTACGATAACGATGGATGGGATGACTTATTCTGCACATTCTGGGGTCATAACATTCTGTTCCATAACAACGGGAATGGCAGCTTTACCGATGTTACGGCCAAAGTCGGCCTGACGGAGGCGCATGGGCGTTGGGGCACGGGCTGCAGCTTTCTCGATTATGACCGTGACGGCCATCTCGACCTTTTCATTTGCCACTTTGTCAAGCTCGACCCGGACAAGCCGCCTTCGGTCGATAACGCAAGCTTCTGTCAGTGGAAGGGCGTGCCTACGATGTGCGGTCCGCGCGGCCTGCCCGGGGACACGAACCTTCTTTACCACAACAATGGCGACGGCACATTCACCGACGTATCGGAGAAAGCGGGCATTCTCAAGCCGGGGCCGCGCTATTCGATTACTTCAGTCTCGTACGACTTCGATAATGACGGCTGGCCGGACATCTATGTTGCCGTGGACTCAGAACCCAGCATCTTCTTGAAGAACAATCACGACGGCACGTTCACCGATATTGCGGTAATGGCCGGGTGCGCGTACAACGATGACGGACACGAGCAGGCGGGCATGGGACTGGGAGTGGCCGATTATGATTGCGACGGATGGTTCGATATCTTCAAGACCAACTTCGCCGACGACACCAGCAATCTCTATCACAACAATGGCGACGGCACATTTACCGATCTATCCTTCAATTCCGGCGTGGGCATCAACAATAAGTATGTGGCATGGGGTTGCGGCTTCATTGACTATGACAACGATGGATGGGCCGACATTATCCAGATAAACGGGCACGTATATCCGGAGATCGATAAGTATAACTTCGGAGAGACGTTCAAGAACCCGCGGCTTGTGTATAAGAACCTGGGCAACGGCCGCTTCAAGGATGTTTCCGCGGAGATGGGCTCCGGAATTACGGAACGCTATTCCAGCCGGGGAGCCGCAATTGGCGACTACGACAACGACGGTGGAATGGACGTGCTGATTCTGAACATGAACGATCTCCCATCGCTGCTTCACAACGTTGGCGGCAACAAGCAGAACTGGATCAAGCTGAAGCTGATCGGAACCAAGTGCAATCGGACGGCGATTGGGGCGCGCGCCCGGGTGATCACGGGCAAGCATATTCAAATGGACGAGGTGCACAGCGGCACCAGCGTGATGTCTCAAAGCGACCTGCGGCTGCATTTTGGTGTGGGGAATGCAGCGGCGATTGATGCCATCGAGGTCAAGTGGCCGACCACACAGAAGGTAGAACGGTTCACGCAGATCAGGGTGAACCAGATTTTGACCATTCGGGAAGGCGAAGGAATCGTAGCCGCGGCCAAGCCGAAATCGGCGTGAGTGATGCGGGCAGATCGAAACGAGCACTTATCGATTGCAAACCAGCAAGTCAGCATCTCGATGCGACGTGCCAAGTCAGCAAGTCAGCCCGAAGATCAGGTTGACAAGCGGCGCAACGTCTTCATTGCGTCGTCGGGACAGGCTGTTTTCCATCGACTACGACAACAAATTGTTTTACTTCGCGACGCTGTTTCTCGACTTCGGCCGCCTGCTGTTTCTCGATTTCGTCGTGCAAGCGGAACTGTTCGGCGGCCTTACCCTTGTCGCCCACACGATCGTAGGCTACACCCAGGCGGTAGTGCGCTTCGCTCAATTGCGGATTGGCCTGGATGGCGCGGGTATAGAACTCGATGGCCTTGGGATAGTCGCGACGTGTCGCCTGCAGTACGCCAAGCTGGAGATAGGCCTCGCTACACTTGGGATCGCTTGAAACGGCATGGATCAGGAGATTCTCGACCCGCGCAAGTGTTGCCTTGTCGGCCGATTGTCCCGGTTGCTTCCAGAGCGTCATGGCATAGAAATAATTTGCCAGCGGATCGTCGGGCAGGAGGGCCACGAATCTTGCCAGTTTCGGTTCCACGCAAGGCAGTGGGTTCGGCGATGAAACCTCGAGTTTGCCGAGGAAGGTGTAGGGCTCTGGATCGGCGGGGTTCAGATCGGAAGCTTCGCAGAGCCGCTGCGCAGCCTCATCGTAGAGCGCGCCCGCGAAGAGGGCCGCGCCGAGCGCCGTCAACATGCTTTCTGAGTTCGGCCAGGCTTTGACCCCGGCGGAGAATACATCCTTTGCCTGCCAGACGGCGCGATGCAAAAGGAGTTCGGAGCCCCATTCAAAGTAATTCCGTTCACTGGGATCCAGTCGCGCGGCCCGCTCGAATTCGTGAACGGCGCTCAGCGGATCGCCAGCCTTTTCGTCGAGTTCGCCTGCAAGGCGGTGACCCTCGGAGCTGTCGCGGTGCAAAAGCAGTTGGCGCACATGGTCCCGTGCCTGCGCAATGTCACCGTGGCCTTTGAGGGCCAGAGCTAATTGGTATTCATTCTCGAAATTGCGGGGATCGATTTTGCGGGCGGCCTCGAGGGGAGGAAGCGCATCGCCGTATTTCTCCGACTGGAGATAGAAGGCCCCTAACTGGTGATTGGCGTCAAAGTTCCCCGGAGCCCTGGCGAGCGCGGCCCGCAGCGCCGTCTCGGTGTGTTTCCATTCGTTCGTCGATGAATCCAGGTGCCCTGCGGCCGGCGCCGGAGTCAAGTGGAGGGCCTCGCGATTGAGAGCCTCGCTGGTGCGCAGCACGGCATCCGAGCCATGGCCGCCCGCAGCCGTCCAGTCGGTCACGGCAGCAATCGTGAAATTTGGTTGGTCGGCAAACTCCATGGCTGAGTCAGGCGAGGAAAAGACGGTTGTGCCCGGTGATGAGGAGTTGGGTTCACCGAGGACGAGGTCGGCATGCTGGGATTCCGGTTGGCCGGGGTGGACCGTCGCGGAAGCGCTGCGCCGGCCGGCACTTTCTGCGGTCAGCCTGTACTCGCCTGGATTCAGAGACGAGAAAACAAAGGAGCCGTCGGGGTTCGATGTGGTTTCTGCGGCGGATGTACCAGACTTTTCGACGCGCACCGATGCTCCGCTTATCGGGTTGCCCGCGGCATCACGGACGGTGCCTTGAATGGATGCGGCTTGCTGCGTGTGCGCCGCCGATATGCAGATGAGCACGGTCAACAATGTTTTCGTGATCGTCCGGCATGTCCGCGTAGCCTGCCGTGGATCGTGACGCGATTCCTCCAACCTGAACCATAGCGAGGTCAAAGATGTCACAAACAATCGTCCTTCTCGGTATCGCGCCCGTGATGCTTCACTCCGCGACTTCCACATTGTACGACCGGACCTAGCAGACCAGGACGGGATGCCCATGTTGTCTCAATTCAGCCTGCGGCAAGGGCGTCGAGTTCGGCCCATTCTTCGGGCTCAATTGTCAGGCAGGCGGCGCCGATGTTCTCTTCAAGATGGGCGACATTCGACGTGCCCGGGATGGGCAGCACCACGGGCGAGCGTTGCAGCAGCCATGCCAGCGAAACCTGCGCCGGGGTAGCGGAGTAGCTTGCGGCGATCCGGGCGAGCCGCTGCGCGAACGGCTGGTCGGGCCTGAGCATCTTGCCAGCGTTGATGGGGTACCAGGGAAGAAAGGCGAGTTTGCGCGCTTCGCACCAGGCGAGGGTCTGCTCGTGGCGGCGGTCGGCGAGGGAGTACCGGTTCTGGATGCTGACGATGGGGACGATCTTTTGTGCCGCCTCGATTTCGATAGGGGTTACTTCACTGAGGCCGACGTGGCGGATCTTGCCCTGCTCCTGCATGCGGAGGAGCGCGCCAAGACTTTCCTCCAAGGGCGTACGCGGATCAATACGATGTAGTTGATAAAGCTCGATGCATTCCAGGCGGAGGCGGCGAAGGCTCATCTCGACACATTGAATCAGGTAGCCGGCGCGGCCGACATATTCTGTCCGGGCAGGCCCCTGGCGGGTGATGCCGCCCTTGGTGGCGATGACCAGGCCGGGAGGATAGGGATAGAGCGCCTCGGCGATCAGGCGTTCGGCGATCTCCGGACCGTATGCATCGGCGGTGTCGACGAGGTTCACGCCGAGCCCGACGGCACGACGCAGAACGCGGCGGCACTGTTCCGCATCACGGGGTTCGCCCCAGGCGCCTTCGCCCACCAGGCGCATGGTACCGTAACCGAGGCGGTGGACGGGAAGGTCTCCGCCGATGCGAAATGTCCCGCCCGCGGCGGCGGAGGTTGCAGTCATCTCAAATGAGATGCTAATGGAACAGTTCGTAGTTCGCAGTTCCAGTTGTCGGTTTTCAATCGCGAACCCATGGATCAAAAGGAACTGCGGGAACTTCCGGGACGTATTACTAATAATAGAAACAGGAGATACCAGCGATGAGCGGCGTACCGATTCCCAACACGCAGGCGATGTTTTACGAGCAATATCAGGGGGTGCGCCGGGACGAAGTGGTAGGCATTCTGCTGGCGCTGTTTCTGGGCACGTTCGGTGCCCATCACTTTTATCTGCGGCGGACGGGGCTGGGAATTCTCTATTGCTTCTTTTTCTGGACCAGCATCCCCACTTTCCTGGGGTTTATCGAGTGCTTTTTTATGCCTGGGAGGGTGCGGGAGTTCAACGCCATCCAGGCGGCGGGAATCGCGGCGGTGCTGGGCATGAACGTGCCGCAAGGCTGGGGCTGGCCGGTGAATGTGAACGTGACGGTTCCGCCGGCTGCCGCTGCCCCGGCGGCGCCGACTGCCGCATTCGTAGCCATGCCGCTGGCCGGTTCGCAGATCACCTGCAGCCGGTGCCAACGTACCAACGTGGCGGGATCGCGGTTCTGTTCGGGGTGCGGCAACGCGTTGTGAGAAGCAGGGATCAGGGGTCGGGGGTCAGGGATCAAGCGAGGGATTCTTATGTTCCCTATCCCCCACTCCCTGTATCTACATATTGGCGTGGCCGGCGCGCATGGCCTCGTTGAATTGGGGCTTGGTGAAGTTCAGGGCCGCTTCGAGGCGGGCGCGAAATTCCGGAGCACGCTCCATCAACTGCGGGGTGGGCGCGGCGAACTCGCCATTGAGGACCAAAAGCCCCTGGGCGGCCTCATCGCCCGCCATGCGCAACAGGTCGGCTTCCCCGGTGTTGAGGTATTGGGCATCGCACGGATCGGCGATCCACACCGGTCGGCCCTCGCCCAGCACCCCTGAGAGCCAGTAGACCTTCGACAGCAGGTACGCGAGCCGCTCGTGGTCGTCGGTGTCGGTGAAGACGAAGCGCTTTTGCCAGCGGCTGTAAAAGCGGGTGGTTACAGGAACAGGCTGGCGATTGCCGGACTTGAGGAATTCAAGCTGGCCGAGGTCGACGGTCTTGCGGATGGCGTTATAGACAAACGACTCGGCGTACGGCTGTTCCATGGCGGGCACGATTTCGGCAAAGGTGACGGTGACGGAGGCGGCGAGTTTTGCATGGAGTTGCTGCGCTCCGCCGTCGGCGAGGTACATTTCGCCATGGACGATGTAGGTGTCGGCGCCGGAGGTGGAGCGGTGGAACGGCCACTGGAATTTGCCGAAAGCGACGGGCAGGCCGGCCAGTGTGACGTAGCATTCGGGGCGGGGATTGCGCAGGCGTCTGGCTTCGGCTGCAAGATGGGCGGCGATGGCCGGCAGCAGGTGAGGCTTATCGAAATCGAAGGCTTCGCTCAGTTGCAACTGCAGCGAACGAGCTTCGGCGCCGGGCAGGCCGAGTTGAAAGACAGCTGTGGGATGGCCTTGGAAGTCGCTTCCTTCGCTGGTAGATAGAAGAACCAGGCCGGCTTGGGAAGCGGCCGCCTGAACGGATTGGACCAGGGAAGATTTCAATGGAGCGGACATGGGCGAGGAATCCTGGGATGAGGTTGTCAGTTCTCATTCTAGGGCCTCGAACCCGGTTGAGGGTGTCGATGATCCCAATCGCTCAACGATTCCGCACCAGGGATGGTCTCGAAACGAATGACGTGGGCCGCTCAGCGCGGGGGACTCGGCCTAATGCCGGCAATTTCGCGTGTATCACACCGGAGCAGTGGCCATCAGCCGCGCTCTCGAAGGAAGCCTTCAATGGAAAACAGCCAAGGGGGCAGGATGCCCTCCTGGCTGAATCGAAGGAACCCAAGCCTGATTCGCAGCCCCCAATACCCGCTCTCTCTCCGCCTTCCGCGGCCGGAAACCTTGAGGAAGCTCCCTGTACAACTAGCGTGTGTTGCGCGGAAGGGAGAATTCGATTCCGGATTCGCGATTCAGGTTGGTGGTAGCGGCCACGTCGATCTGGTCGACCGGGATGTCGCGGCGATGCGCGTCGAGGACCGAGAGGGTGGACGGGGTCAGCAGGTAATTGTGAATCTGCTCGTTGGGCCGTCCGTCCTTAAACACCAGAGTGGTCAGAGGCGCTGGGGCGGGCGGAACTGGCGCTGACGATGGCGCGGGCTGTGGTTGAGCGGCTGGCGGGGGTGCCTGCGGCTCGCCCTGATCCGGAAGCTGGTCGTAGGGACCCGGCATGTAGTCCGGATAAGGCTGCGCATAGGACTGCGACCCGTCATAACCCGGCTGCGCCTCGAAGTTATCCCAGTAATCCCAATCGTTGAAGAGATAGGGATATCCCCATCCCCACCAAGGCGAGTACGCATAGCCAGGCCATCCATAGAACCCGAAGCCGAAATGGTTGCGGCCGCGGCCACGGCCGCCATGGTCCCAGCCGTTGCCGCCATGGTGCCCGTCGTAGGGCATGCGATGCATGGACCCGGAATACGAAGCCCGCGGGGAGGCAGAGCGGGGCGCGAAGCCACGATATGGCATCCGATTCGAAATGTAGTGCGTGGGGCCGGCAAACCTGGCGGAAGGCGAACCAAACCTGGCCGGCGGCAGGGCCGCGAACCGGGCCGATGGGGGAGCACCGATTCTGCCTGCGGGAGATCCGCGAAAGCCGCTTGATCCACTGTGGCTAAATCCGCCGGATCCTGAGTGGAATCCCGAAGCGCCGCCACTGTGTGAGCCGGAGAATCCGCCGTGGGAGCCGGAAAACCCGCCATGGGAACCGCCGCCCCGCTGCGCCAAGACCGGCGAAGCGGAAAATGCGACGAGAATCGCGACCGCAGCCAGATGCTTCATGCGCTCATTCTACGCCTGTTTTAACTTTTGATCGGATTGGGCCAGGCTGCACAACCCCGTGGCGAGACCGGATACAAAGACCCGCTTCCTGAGTCCCCGCCCCCAAACTCAACCGGGGGCGACGGATAGAATCGGGAGTGTGCAAGCGCAAACGTCCTCGCCCATTATTCTGACAGAAAATCTGACCAAGGTGTACATGGCCGGACGGGTTCCAGTGCCGGCGGTCCGCGGGGTTTCCCTCGCCGTCAATTGCGGAGAATTCGTAGCCATCGTGGGGCCGTCGGGATCGGGCAAATCCACGCTGTTTTACCTGTTGGGAGGCTTGACGCGTGCCACCGAAGGTCGGGTATTGATCGATGGCATTGACTTTGCCACTCTCAGCGACAGCGAACGCACGCGGCTGCGCAAGCAGCGCATCGCTTTCGTGTTCCAGAAATTCAACCTGCTGCCAACGCTCTCCGCGATGGGCAATGTCGAGATCGCCTACTCGGTGAGCGGGCGCAAGGAACCGCTGGACCGCGCCTACCTCGACCATTTGAGCGAGTTGCTGTCGATCCAGGGACGGCTGAAGCACCGGCCGTCGGAGCTGAGCGGCGGCGAACAGCAGAGGGTGGCTATTGCGCGCGCCTTGATTACCCGGCCGGCGATCCTGCTGGCAGATGAGCCCACCGGGAACCTGGATACGAAGAACTCGGAGTCTGTGCTGTCGATGCTGTTGCGATCGAACCGGGAGCTGGGTCAGACCACCCTGATGATCACGCATAATCCTGAAGCCGCGGCCATCGCGGACCGGATCCTGCATATGCGCGACGGGCAAATTACGGACGAGCAGCGAGGAACGCCACCGGAATAGGGGGCTATTTCTGGGGGCGGGGCCGGCGGCGAACCCCTGCGGATTGACCCCTTTGAGGTGGCCCGGTATACTCAAGCTTGCGACAAGCGGGAGTAGCTCAGTGGTAGAGCATCGCCTTGCCAAGGCGAGGGTCGCGAGTTCAAATCTCGTCTCCCGCTCCAGACTGCCCTGTTTTGGCGGCGGCAATTTGGGAGCGATTCAACTATAATTTCGAAGGCTGCCCTGCCGAGGCGCGGTACCCAAGTGGTAAGGGAGAGGTCTGCAAAACCTTTATGCGCCGGTTCGATCCCGGCCCGCGCCTCCAATACTTCTCAACAACTTACGACGATTGAAACCAGAGGCTGCATCCTCTGGTTGCCAATATGGTTGCCAATTGGCGCTTCAAACGTCCTCAGTCCCCTGCCTGGGCGGCTGCGGCGGCCGAACATTGACCGCTCAGCTGTCCACTCAGGGTCTCTGCCGCCATGTCCGCCGATTCGTCCAGGACATGGGCATAGAACTTGAGAAGAATGTCGGGGCGCGAGTGTCCAAGGCGCTCTTGCGCCGCCTTGACTGGCACATGTCCTTCCACCATCGCTGTCGCTCCCCAGTGGCGGAGAAGACGCCAGGTGATGTGCGGAAGGCCGAGTTCCTTCGTGACCGGTTGAATGCACCGGGCGAGAAGATCTTCATGCCAGATCGGACCAGTCTTGCGGTGATTTGGAAACACCCAGTCGTCGTCCTTCGCCTTCGTCCGGGCCTTCAAGGCCAGCAGCCTTCCGACGTCGGCCTCTGTCAGCCGGATGGGGCGATTGGAGCGGTGGTACTTCGGCGTGTGGAGCTTGCCGCGGTTGACGGCACGCACCACCCAAAGTTCGCGCCTTTCGGCAATCAAGTCTTTCCACTTGAATGCCAGTTCTTCCGGACGGACGCAAGTGACAGCCGTCAGCCAGACGGCCGTGCTGACGGGCTCCTTCAGCCGTTCGATCAGCCGGTTGAGCTGGTCGGGGCTGGGGAGCTCGTGGCGTTCCTTGATTCCTTCCGGAGGAAGATCGGCGCCGCGCGCAGGATTGGACTTCATGTAACCGTACTTCATTGCGGCAACGAAAATGGAGCTGAGCCCCCACTTCAGATTTTTGAGCGTTTGCACAGCTTTGCCTTCGATCGCCTTCTGGTTGAGGAATGCCTGCACCGCCTCGATGGTGATGTCTGACAATTCCATGTCGCCGAACTCAGGAAGGTAGTGAGCGCGGATATTGGTTTCATATCCATGCTTCGTCGTCCCCTTCTGGTTGGCCAGCTTCAGAGCGCGATACTTAGCGATGAAGCTGCGGAATGTCATCATCTTCTTCGGACGGTGTTTGGCATCGTTGATCGGATCAAGAATCACGGCCAGTTTGGCGCGTGCAGCCTTTTCGTTGGGAATCTCTGTCAGCGGGCCAAGGTTGACGGCGATGCGCTTGCGCACCGTCCTCCCCGCCTCGTCGACAATGTCCTCCCGGTAAAAGCCTTGCCAGTACGCTGGACCGCGATCCTCACGCAACCGGACACTGCCGGTCTGAAATCGCTTGCGAGTCAATCTGTACTTCCCCCTTCTGCTGACTCGAGCAATTCCGTCGGATGAGTCCAGAGTAGCATCGGTCGAATGCCGTTCGCGAGACCGAAGGTAGAGCGCGACCTTGTCTACGTCATAGCGAAGGCTGCGGCCGAGGCGAACAACCGGCAAAGCATCCCGGCATCCCTTTCTCGAATGCTTGTAGACCCAACTAGCGGAGACGGAAAAGGTTGCGCACAAGCTCTTCAGCGACACGAGCTGCCGAGGATTGGGTGGGAGCCCGCCCGCACTCGCTGCGCCGATATCGAGGTGATCCGGTTTCATTCCGCTCCGCTTCCCTTGAGAAGTTCGGAGCAGGCATCTTCAGATGGTTTGCGGATTCGGTCAAATCAGTGCTCGGCGCGGTTCCACAGTTCAGCCATTCAGCGAACGGTGATACAAAAAGATCAGTTAACGCGCTGAGGGTTTCGGGTGATGGACAACGAGTTCGATATGGAATCCGATTGGATCACCGAGCTGGGAAAGGCGCGCAGCGACGAATATACAGAGAAAATTCTTGCCTTCGTTCAGGAGCTTGAGAAATCGGCGCCTGAACCCTTTTTGCCTCTGTTGACGGATCTTGCCTTGGCACGCACTCTGATCGTGCACCTGGTCATCCGCTACGGACCGGAACGAGGGATGGCCGAGGCGCGGGACGCTTTCGAAAGCACGCTGGAACAGATGAAACCGATGCTCGAAAGGATGAAACCTCGCAAAGGACCTCCCCCGCAATGAAGAGACTCATTTCCTTGCTATTGCTGCTCGCGGCATTCGGCTTTGCAGCTAGTCAGTTATCCGGCTGCAAAGATACGCCTCCCCCACCAACTGAACAAGATGCGATTGCCGTCTGGCATTACACGCACCGAAATCTACACACGGAGGAGTTGCTTAGCCTAACGAAGACCAATGGACAAATGCAGCAAATTGGCGGAAGTGACGTCTACACGCTGTATTTCGAGGCGAAAGTCAAGGATTTGGTCCAACTGGGGAATAGGGCTCCCGGAACAATCGAGACCTATCAGAGCAACTTTGCGTTTCGTCGGAATGAAAAGGGATGGCTAGGGCCGGACAACCAAGTCTATCCGGCTCATTGACGGCCATTCACTTCGCTGACGCTCGTTTGACCGAATTCCAAATGCATCCTACGCTCTCCCCACGTCAGAGCCGTTCGGGAGTGTGGACCGGATGTTTGCGTCACCATCAGAGACCCTCGCAGCGTTGGAGAGCGCGGGCTACTTTACAGATATCAAGACGGCGACCGCCGTTTACCTAGCGGGCCGGATCAGTCGCCCGGTTCTGCTCGAGGGACCGGCTGGCGCGGGTAAAACGGAGCTCGCTCAATCTGTCGCGCGCGCTTATGGCGTGTCCCTCCTCCGCCTGCAGTGCTATCAGGGCATTAACGAAGAGAAGGCCATCGGTCAATATGATCGAGGGCTCCAGGAACTATACGTGCTCCTCATGAGCAGGAGCAGCCAGGCGCCCGACTGGGCGCAGATCAAGCGCGAGATTACCGGCAGGTCGTTCTTCATGGCTGGTCCCCTACTCGAAGCGATCGAGCAGGAGAAGCGCTGTGTTCTTCTTATCGACGAAATCGACAAAGTGGACTACGCCTTTGAAGCGATGCTGCTGGAACTCCTTTCTGTATGGACGTTGTCGATTCCGAAGCTCGGCACCGTGCGCGCTACCTCTATTCCGCACGTGTTCCTCACTTCCAACCAAGAGCGCCGGCTGGGCGATCCTCTTCGCCGGCGGAGCTTCTACCTTGTGGTAGAACACCCGAACGCCGAACGCGAGGCGGCAATTGTCGCGGAGCGTACCCCGAAGGCGAGCGTGGCGACTCACCGATTCATCGCGGGACTAGCCAAGAGTCTTCGCGCGTACACCCTGGAGAAGCCGCCTTCGATTTCGGAAATGAACGACGTCGCGATGGCCATGGAGCTGTTACGAATCGACCGGATACTCCCCCAGCACAAGCAAATCATTTTGCCGCTGATCGCAAAGACGGAAGGCGACCGCAAGCGCCTTCTGATGAAAGAGGCATTTGATTCGATCGTCCGCATGGCTGGGAAGCACGCAGAACAGATCGCGAAGGAGGATGTCCGTGAATCTGAGGTGGTTTTTGCCGGAAGGGAAATCCAAAAGTGAAAGATCTCATTTTTATGTTCGCGGCATCCGCCATGTTTGTATTGTCGGTCGAATGTCCTGGCGCACATGCGCAGATCGCAGAGACCGTCTATTACGCCGATGCCTACGCAGACCACTACGGCGTGCCCCGCGCACTCGTTCACGCCATCATCGCGCAGGAATCGGCCTGGAATCCCCTGGCAATTTCAAAAAAGAATGCACAGGGCCTCATGCAACTGATGCCAGCGACAGCGGCGATGTACGGCGTTGGGAATCGGTTCTCCGTAGTCGAAAATCTCGGAGGAGGCGTTCAGTATCTGTCGGAACTGTTGACCGCATTTCATGGCGATATACGGCTTGCCGTTGCGGCTTACTACTGCGGTCCGAGGCACATCCTCCAAAAGGGTCTGGCCTACCGCAATCCCGATGTCCTGGCCTATGTGGAAGCAGTCCGCGCGCGCTACCGCCGCGAAGTATCCGAGGAATCTGGCCGCGAAAGCGCTTCGGCGGCAGGAGAAAACTGACGTGAACCACTTTCGACTGATCGCTGCGATCCTTATTCCCATTGCACTGGGAGCAGGCGATGTCTTCGCCCAGCAAGCGAACATCCACGACGTTTCCAGCCAGCAAGTGAACCCAACAGTTCTTGATCTTCCAATCACGGGTAGCACAGTCAGCGACATTCACCTCCGGCCCCTGTTTACCACGACCATTCGACTGCCCGAACCCGTGACATCGGTTGCGGTGGGTGCGCCGACCCTGTTCAAGGTGGAGCACTCGACCGACGATCCGCGGCTGGTTTTCATCAAACCTACTTCGGCGGGTGCCGCCGTGAGCAATCTGATCATTGCTCTCAAGTCGGGTCAGGAAATCAGCATTCGATTGCTATCCAACGGACAGACTTCCACGGCTCCGGTGGATTTCGTTGTGAATTACGAACCGAGGCAGAGCTTTCTAATCGGCTCGACCGACGCGCTTGCCAAGAATGCGGCAGCACCCTCGGATCCACCCGCGCAAGCGAAGCCCATCGACGTGGCATTGCGGCAACAGGAAGACCTTGCGAGTCCAGCGTGGATGAAGGGGATCGACAAGCAAGGTAATAGCAGCAGCGGGGCAAAATCGACAGAGTCGATCCTTGGCGCTCTCGGCGCAGTGAGCGATCGCGGACAGAGAATGCTCGTCACTTACTCCGTCGTAAACACGAGCGGTCACTGGATAGAAGTGCTGCCTCCGCAGGTGGAGTTGCGAAGCCCCGATCACGATGCGGGCAAGAAGAAAAAGCAGAAGCAGACCCTGGCCGATCAAGTGCCTGTTTCGGAGTTCCGGCTGAGTGTACGACGGTTAGCTCCGGGGCAGCGGGCAGATGGCGCAGTCGAATTCTCCCGTCCGAGCTTCAAACAAAGTGCCGACCGGCTCGTATTGGAAATCGCAACAGCAAGCGCGGTGGATCATCCGCTGTTACTGCAATTGCCGTTCGTTGCGCCCGGAGAGTGAGATCACAAGGACTTCAACAAGGGTGAGGTGAAGTATGGCTTCGACAGAAGCAGTTCAGAGTACAGACCAGCCGGAGAAGATCGCAGCTATCGACGCTGCCGCGGAAGGGGCTGAAGGAATCTCGGCCGGACGCGTCTCAAGGCGCCCTTTCGTGCTCAAAAAGAGCCGCGGTCCTAGCGGCGGGCACCTGGCGATGATGCTGATTGTCGCTGGGACACTGGCAGTGCTCGCGATCGCAATGGTTGCGTTGCTCTCAACCACGGGCAAAAGCCGAAAAAGAACAATGGAAGAGGCCGGGAAGCCGAATCTCGGCCAGGCGCATACAGGAACGACTGCCGGAGACCTTGTTCCGAATAACAAGGTGAAACCTACGCCCAACGGCGCATCTGAATCCGGCGCAGTGAATGCGTCCGATATTGAACGGACGAAATCGCCGCAGCTCGCACAATCCCAAGCTTTGGGAAAATCGGCGCAGTCGCCAAAGACTCTCGGCGGGATTGGCAAGTTTGAGGAACCCGATACCAGTCCGAATCGACAGGGGAAGTGGACACCTCCGCCTTACGGAAGTGAAAGTGCGCAGAATCAGCAGGCGGAGAAAAAGGCTGAGGACGCGCTCAGCCAGTCTTCCCTTGTCTTCACTGCGCATGAGCAGTCCGTTGCCCATTCCGTATCGGAAAGCGGGACAGCGGGGCCGGACAATCTCGGTCTCGCTCCCGGCTACCGTGTGGCGGCGCGGCTCGAATCTATGGCCTCGACCGCTGTCCACGCTCCGGTCGTTGCTGTCGTCGAGTACAACTACGAGCGCGACGGCGCAGTGATCATTCCTGCCGGCGCGCGCATAGTTGGAAAGATCACCCAGGCTGACCCCTCGGGTCTAATGAACATCACCTTTTCGTCTATCGAATTCCCGGATGGGTCTAGCGTTCCCATTGATGCTGTTGGTGCTGACAAGAATCTCCAGGCGCTTAAGGGACAGGTAACGGGAAGGCAGCGGGGCAAAAGCATGCTTGTCAGGTCGCTCTCTGGAATCGGCGAGACGGCGGCCATGATGGTCGGAGCCCCGAGCGCAAACAGCGCTTTTAGCGGAGACGATCTGATGAGAATGCAGGTTGCGAACAACATCGGAAACGCCGGCGACCAACAGATCATGCAGATGCTGACCATGGAGCATATTGTTGTCAGCGTTCCTGCCGGAACGGAAGTCTACATCGTGTTTGAGAAGTCTGCGGCAGCGAACTCCCAGGGCGCGGACCAAACGATTCATATTCCACGCGCTGGTATTGGTCTCAGCCAACCTGCGAATGCAGAGCAACCATGACGCTGTAATAAAGCCAACGACGCGAACCGCACCCAAATGGAGGCGCTGCTTTGTTGGGTGTTCTCGATAATCGCATGGGAGCGTAGCCCGGCAGAGCGCAGTTGATGAGGATTTCCAAAGAAGAAAAACTGTATACCTGGTTCTTGTTGAAAGATAGTCAGCGCGGCTTGAGAGACGACCTGGCCGATGGTGATGTTTCTCGAAAGAAGAAAAGCTGCATACCTGGCTTTTGTTGAAATACAGGCTGGAACGCTTGAGAAACTTCTGGGCCGATGAAGAGGTTTTTCGAAAGAAGAAAAGCTGCGTACCAGGCTTTTGTTGAAAAACAAGCGGGGCGGTCGAGCCGGCCCCGCCTGGGAAAGACGAAGACTCTTCAAAGGTCAGCGTCGCCGATAACACGGCCGGAACCCGGGTTTCAGTAAACGAGTGACTCGGCGATTATGCGCAAGTTAAAACGTGACTGAGACCAGAGGCGTGAGATCGGGAACTATTCCCGACTCAGCCGCTCCAACAAGGCTCTAATCGTGATAAACGGCCTTCGTGGGGGGAGATCCCGCTCGGCTGGCTAAAACAGGGAAATTGGCTTTGAGATGTATCGGCGACAGACTTGCCGACTTGGCCGCGTACTCTGGGAAGCGCCGGCCAACCGCGTACCCGGGCGGGAGCGCTGCCACCGCGAAAGCATAGGTGTAGGAGATGCCGTTCAACATCCGCTCTACATAGTCGGCCAACTCATCTGACACCTGCTCCAATTTCTGCACATCTTCCAGGCTCGGGTCCGGATCCAACAGGATCTCATCCTGCGTCTGGTAGACCCGGGTCCGCTTCTCGACAAATTCCTTCTCACCGCTCAGGGCAACCACCGCCGCCAACGTGCCGTGCGGGTATTTTCCCGGCTGAGGTACTGCGATGCGCTGTCTCAGCTTATAGCCCATTGCGTGTGTGGCGCGCGCTTTCGCATCGGGTTGGAAAAAGCTGTCAAAACCGCTCTCTGACTGAAACGCCGCCACGGCTTCAATCTCATCGCCCCCAGGAACCGCATAGCGTTTCATAGCCAGCACCCTGCGCGTCGCCGCATAGGGGAGATCTCTCTTCGTTGATTCATCCTCAACGTCTTTCATATCCTGCTGCAGTTTCTTGTACTCCTCGGCCCACTCCACTTCCTGCTCCTTGCTCCACCATGCAAATACCGCAAGGTCGCCAAGCGTCTTGTAGTATCTTTCCTGACTCTGCGGGTGCCAGCCTTCTTCTACCCATCGAAGCCGGTCATCGACGGTTTTGGGAACCGGCAGGACCAATTTGTCATAGAGCAGTACTTCAGGCAAAAGGCGCACGGGTCGAGTGCGTCAATCACTGAAAAAGTCCCCCATCTTTGCCGGTTCATCTGTCACCCTTTCATTTCTCATACGGCTGCGCCGGGGCGCAGTACGTGTCAATCAATTGCATAGTTTTTTCGGTGTTGGCCATCAGGATTCCAGACACCTCCTTCAATTCGTCCATTCTTACGCCGCGCTCCTTGATCAGTTTTTGAAGTATCCCGTTCCAGTTGGTGTAATCCACAAACCAATTGAAGAAAGCTGCCTGTAACTGGGCTAACCGGGCCCGGCTGAATTGGAGGTCCTGGGGAGGCTTGGTGATGAAGTAGGCCAAGATGTCTGCAACTCCAAGGCTCCCAAAAACGATGGGCAGCAAAGCAGTCTTACTTACAAACGCCATAACTATCGCGGCTACAATCACGCCTGCCCCAAGGTAAAAAGCCACTTGGTACATCCACATCGTGGCTTTGAAACCCCGTTCGATCTGTTCCACGGTTTTCGTTAGCCCTGTTTTGAACGCATCCGCGGTATCGAAGGTAGTTTTCAGCTGCTTGTTGAGCATTTCCTGATACTCGATTTGACCCGCAGGGACTCCTGGGTGGTTCACTGATGCCGTAATCGCGTCCATCAAACGCTTCATTTCGAGGCGGTCCCCATCCTTTGAGAATCCGCGCTCCCTAAGAACTTCGTCGAGGTTTGCGCATACTCTGCCCAGGAATTCCGGGTCGTCAATTGCTTCGCTTATGATGTCGAAGGCGGCGCCCTTGTCCATGGCCTCTCCTTCAGGGAACGCAGCATTGGAAACAACGCTCATCTTCCAAAGTGAACGGGTGCGAATGAGGGCGCTCGCCTTGTGAAAGGTCGACCGCGGTAAACGTCATCCCGCTCTGTGGCGCAGTTCGAAGAGGTCCCGAGCCTAGATTTTACAGCAGGTTCGCCTGGCGGCGTTGACAGATTTCGAATCACCCATGCGTCTGGATTGAGGCCGAGAAGTCGTCGTCCAGGGTTCAAAAACCTCGACCGGCGGATGTCAACTGTCGATATCAGCCCAATGCGCGTTTCCAGGCGACGGCCGTTCTCAAAACGCACTTCGGCGATTCTCCATCAAATGATCGGCCTAAAGGCTGAATTGCTCGTGATCGAATAAGAAAATACTGCATCAGGCGGTAGGAATTGTCTTGACGCCATTCTGAAGTGGGCCGATCGACGGCCAACATGGAGCGCATTTACCAGGGAACAACGCCACCCGTCTCGAAGAAGCCACCAGTCGGTGCATCATCCGGAGCGAGAGACTGGCGGACCGTTTCGGCGCATTTTGAATCCAGTTGCTATTGTCTCCCCTCCAATGGTTCAGGAACAGGAGACACACCGCATGGCGCAGAAACACAAAGGGAAGATTGCCCTGATCACGGGCGCGAACAAGCGGCGTGGATATTCTGGTGAATAATCTGGGCGGCTCGGGACGTGAACCTGCTGGCAGCGGTGCGATTGGATCGCGCGTTCGTCCCGGGAATGATCGAACGTCAGTCAGGCGTCGTCATTCACATCTCCTCCATCCAGCATCGGCTGCCGCTTTATGACTCAACCCTCGCGTATGCTGCGGCAAAGGGAGCCCTGCGCACCTACAGCAAAGGCCTTGCCAATGAAGTCGGTCCTAGGGGAATAAGGGTCAACATGGTTTCTCCAGGATTTATCGAGACGTCAGGCGCACATGGCATGATTCTCCAGCTTGCAAAGAGCAGCGGCAGCAACGAGGATACCGCTCGGCAGCAAATCATGAACATGATCGGAGGCATTCCCCTCGGTCGCCCGGGTCGGCCGGAAGAGGTTGCCGAACTGGTGGGTTTTCTCGCATCGGATCGCGCAGGGTCGATTCATGGCGCAGATTATGTGATCGACGGTGGAACCATGCCGACGGTATGACCGCGTCAACTGTCGCCTTCAGGGCAACCCACTCATTGACCTGGTTCCGGCCGGTTCGTCGGCAACTCTAATCCAACGTGAGCTGACTCACTCCACCCGTCGTTGTATCCAAAGAGTCGAGCGTCTCCACAAGAAGTCGGTTACAAGCTGTATCAATTAAGCAAAGCCGGGCGGGCCCGGAAGACTTCAGAGGCGATGATGAGGTCTTTCGAAAGAAGAAAAGCTGTGTACCAGGCTTTTGTTGAAAAACAGGCGGGACCGTTTGATAAAACCTCCGGCCCGATGATGGGGTTTTTCGAAAGAAGAAATGTTGCGTACCAGGCTTTTGTTGAAAGAGTCAGTTGATTACATCTTCCCGTGCTCGATGCGCTCCGCATCATCCTTATAAGAAGCGAAATCAGCTGACCTCTATAGAAGGATGCAGGTCGAGGTCCTCCATTAGCGCATCGTGAGATCGGCCCATACGTATTTGGGCATGCCTTAGTTGCTCGTTTGCACGAATCGACAAACCATGTAATTTTCTTCGGCGACGGATTCCCGTCAAGGAGGCAAGTTCATGGTTCAGTCGTTCGTGCGGACAGTGCGCGCCTCAAGAAAGCACGTGCAGGCGTTCCTGCTCGCTTCCACAATTGGAGCGGCCGTGCTGGTGCCCTGCGCCAGCCTGGCCCAAAACCTTGGCAACACGCCGGCGACGGGACGGGCCGTTCAGGGACAGACCGCGTCGCAGCCGGAAGGCGCATTCTTGAATGCCGTCAACTGGCTGTGCAACGTAATTTGTCCTGTGGGCGCCGGCATCGCCGTCGTCGCAACCATCCTGCAATGGCGGAGCGGGCGCAGCTGGCTCCCTTCGGCGATGACCGCCGGAGGCCTCATCTGCGTATCCGGCATCCTTCGGCTCATCGAGTACTTCATCGCGCAAGGTCAGGCAGTGGGGTAGGCGGTTATGCAGGCGCCACTGGTCTTCAGAGCCATTCTCGGCCTTCTCATGGATCTCGCCATCCCGGCCTCGCTGGGAGCGTTCGTCATGGCGGGCATGAGACTGCGCTCGGAAGGGGGAATGAACTTTGAGGCCAGTGGCGGCTTTTTGAAGTGGCTGTTGTGGGGATGTTTCCTGCTCAGCTTGCCGGGAGTGAGCCAGTGGCTCGTTCAGGAGTCGGTGCCCGGGGCTCAACAGCTTTCGATTGCCGGAGCCAACGGCGCGCGATACACGGCTGGGATTGAGCGCGTGACCAATGACTTTGTCAGCAATTTTCTCGTGGGGCATGTTGTGCCGGTAGTCGCAGCCTCGCTCGTGTTCAAGGCAGTTCTCGACATGAGTCAGGGATACAGCCCGCTCGCTTCGATCATCGCCGCACTGTTCCTACTTGGAGTTCAGGGCTTCTACAACCTCGCGACCGGAAGCTGGATGCAAAGCGGCGACGCCTACGGAGTAACTGACATGCTGATGAGCATGTTTGGCTACGCAGCCAATCGGGTCAGTCCGATCGTCGGAGGACTCGCGCTTTCGGCAGCCATCCTCAATCACGTGCGGCATCGGCCATGGGGCACGCTCGCGGCGAGCGGCCTTGGTTTATTAAGTGTTTCGGGGTTGTGGGCACTGATCACGCATTTTGCGGGGGTGAGTTTGTGAAGCGACACATTGTTGAAATAGGTGGCGTGATCGCGCTGTCTCTGGCCGCGTACCTCAGCTGCTCCATCGATTCGTCGTTGAAAGATCTGTCTCTGGCTGGACGGGGCTCAGGCACGTTTACGACGTTCAGCGATCTCGCTCCTGATTGGATATCTCTTCCGACATGGCGACTGAAATGGCCGGAGTTACGCGCTTTTTGCGCGGGACTATGCACAGACGAGGAGTCGCTGCGATGAACTTCCGCCTCCTTGCGCAATCTCTGGTCTTCGTCACTGCGGCACTCATCTTGACTGCCGTCCTCGGCATGGCGCTCCGTTTCGAACTTGCACGGCTGCTTTTCGCCATCGGAGTAGCCGCAATTTGGCTGATCGCGGAGATCTACGTGGCAATCAAAGTTGCACTGGGACTTTGGGGATGGAGCGGCGGACTCGCCGGAATGATTGTGCGGTTCCTAACCACGAGAATTGGCCGGAAGATGGCAGCGACTGCGAGCCGAGGTGAAGCATGAACGGCGGCTCATTCGATGGCGGACTCCTCGCCCTGACCAACTGGGTTGGAAACGCTGTGATGCCAATTTTGGCCGTGCTGATCCTTGCGCTTGGCGTCTTCAAATACTCGCGCGGCTACCACATCGAGCCGTATATAGCCGGAACCATGAGCGCACTTTCCGTGTCAGGCCTGCTGCGGCTGGCTGAAGTATTTGCTAGTCAAGGGTCGGGCGCAACGCAATACTGGGCGGCCCTTCTCTGTCTCGCCAACTGGGTCGGCAACGTGATTCTGCCGGTGTACGGAGGCGTCGAGATTGCACGCGCCGTACTCGGCGTGGGGGGCTTCTTTGAACGGCTTTACATCGGCGATGACTGGATTCGCCACTTCGTGGCCGGGGGCGCCTGCCTTTGCGTATCGGGCCTGATGCGCCTGATGGAGCATTTCGTCTCGGCGGGAACTGGAGGGGTGGCTTAATGGCGCTCAGAATGAGCCCCGTTTCCCGCAACCTGCACGCGAAGGTCACCCTCCTTGGCCTTGAGATCGAGGACATGCTGTTTCTCGCAATGGCGTGCGCGGTTGCGATGCTGACGGGACAGTTTCTGTTCCCCAATCGCTACATGTTCTTTCTGCCCATGAACTGGTTCCTGATGCTCGCGGTACTGGTTCTTGGAGTGCCGGGTTTGGTGCTGTTCAAGTACGGCAAGCCACGCGGCTACCTGCTGGATCTCGTGAGGTATTACGCCCTGCCGCGAAACTATTGCGCACGCGCACGCGACCGGAAGCTAACAAACGAGTTCATCGTCGATCCCGACGAGATGGAGATTGGCTAATGCCCCTGACCAGAGCGCACTACGAAAAGTCTCTCGAAGATCCAGCGGTGTGCGAACTGCTGAATATCCGGGATTTTCTCGACCACGTGATGGTGCGGACCGATGGATGCTACGTTGCCGGCTTCCGCGTTGCGGGGACCGTGACGTATTTCGCCGATGACGATCAGCGGAACGAAGCGAAAAGCGTACTCGAATCGCTTCTGCGGGCGATTCCCGAGCAGAGCATGCGGCTGCAATTCCGGTATGAGGTGGTTGATAGCCTGAATGGGCTGCTTGAGCTCTATCGAAATGACATGCGTTCGGGAAGCGCAGAGATTCGCGTGCTCGACGAGCAGCGGGTGGCCACCTGGCAACAGAAGGAGCGGCAGGGCGTTTTCCTGACGCGGATTGCAGCTGTCTACCTGATCGGGGATCCGGTCAGGCACAAGCGGGTTACGCTTGCGGGCGGGATCCCGATGAGCAAGGAAGATCGCCGGCTGGCGCACGGCGGCTTCACGCTTTCGGTCAACAAATCGATCCAGAAATCCCGGAAGGAACACGAGGACACACTCGCCGAATTCGAGTCAATCGTCGCCGGCATCGAGTCGGCGATGAAGGCCGGGGGGCTTGGTCCGGAGCGGATGACTGAGGAGGAGTTATTCCTCGAAGTCAAACGGGCGATGCGCCCAACAGATCCGGACCGCAAACCGTTCCGGGCGCACCTGACCGAAGCGCGCTACATTTCGCCGCGCGAGCGAGCTACAACAGTAAGCATTTTGGGGCAGACCGAGACCTACCTCAATGTCGGCGGGCTTCTCTGGAGCTTTATCACCCTCAACGCGCCTCCCGACGGAACTTATCCAGGCATCCTTCGCCAGCTGATGACGATCGGTTTTCCGATTGTGATCTCAACGCAGGTAACGATCCCGGACCAGCGAACGGTCCTTGACAGGTACAAAAAGAAACTCCGCAAGATGCAGGCGGCCCAGAAAGACTCCAAAGGCAATCTCCGGGTGGACGTCACCGCGCAGGTAGCGACCCAGGAATTGATCCAGATTCAGCAGGAGTTGATTGCTAACTCGGTGAAGACTGCGCATGTGAGCATGGTCATCGGGATCCGCACGTCGGCGCCCGCCTGGTCTTCCGATCAATACGAGAAGGCGGAGCGGGAGCTTGCGAACCGGCGGCAGCAGGTACTGCATATCGTTGCGCTCATGAACGGCGCACGCGGGCAAACAGAGTCGCTCGCGACTCGGCGCATTTATCTCTCCACGCTGCCGGGACTGGCGGAAGACGACCGGAGGGAACTCGATCTGCTCACACCACACGGCGCGGATCTGCTGCCTCTGGAACTGCCATGGTCCGGCACAACGCGCTCGCCGTTGATGTTGTTCGAGACGCCGTATCGGCAGCTATTGCCCTTTTCCCCCTTTGATCCGGCCCTCGAAAACGCAAACGCCATCATCGCAGCCACTTCGGGCGCCGGAAAGAGCGTACTCGTCGGGAAGATGCTGCTCACCTCCGCCCGACAGGACGCACAGGTTTCGATCATCGAGCGCGGCGACAGCTACTTTCACGCCGTGACGCTGATGGGTGGAAGGATGATCACGATGTCGCTCGACAGCGACCAGACGATTAATCCTTTCGATCTTGAGCCGGGGCAAACCGAGCCTTCGAACGATCACCTCTCGTTTCTCAAGAACCTCACACGTTTCATGATCGGCGACAGCGGCGAGGGCGACACGGACCTGCTCGACAACCTGATCCTGAACGCGATCCGCAAGACCTACACGCGCGCGCAGATGCGGACAGAGAATCCCATCCCGCTCTACAGCGACCTTTACGACGAGCTCCAGAATTACTACGACGAAGACCGCAATCCGCACGTAAATGAGATGGCGCGGATCGCGGCAGCGAAGATGCGCGCCTGGGTGAACAACGGCATGTACGCGCGCTTGTTCGACGCGCACACGACGATCGATATGTCGACACCCTGGCTCTATTTCAACGTCGAGCAACTGAAGGACGATCCGAAGCTCGAAGTGGCGATGAGCCTCCTGATTGCCTACACAACCACCAGACGTGCCCAGGGAAAAACGAACAAGCGTTGCATTACGGTGCTCGACGAATGCTGGGCACTCCTCCAGTCCCAGAGCCTTGCGCCGGTTGTCGTGCAACTCTTCAGGACGGCCCGGAAACGCAATGCCTGCGTGTGGGGCATCTCTCAGGCGGTTGAAGACTTCACTGGGACGCCGGACAAGCCAAACGAATTCGGAGGGGCCATCCTTGCGACGACGGCGATCAAGATGATCGGCCGGCAGAAAGGCAATCTCGATGTACTCCGCCACTTCGTGCACCTGAACGAGACCACCATCAATCGGGTCAAGTCTCTGGGCATGACGGAAAAAGGCCGCAAAAGCGAATTCCTGATTGTCATCGGAGAGAAGGCCGAGACTACGCACAGCCTGTTCATCGTCCCGACAGCTTTGGAGTACTGGTTGCTAACGACGTTTCCCCGTGAACGGTGGTACCGGCAGTGGTGGCTGGCGACCCATTCAGAAATCTCTCAGATAGCGAGTTTTCGAGGAACTTGCGATGAAGTTCCCCAATGGTCTTTCCGAAGTGACCGGAGTTGCCGGAGGAACGTTCGGGCGAAGTGAGTCGCCCGAGTACGGCGGGCATGAGAGCGCCGCTCTCAGATGATCGCCCGTCGCACTTCCAGAGATCTTGCGGCGACCGAAGATGCGACGGAGGAGGAACTGGTATGAAGTGGCAACCACGTCCGGATCGCATTGCGTTTACTCTCAGCTCCGTTCTGCTTTTGGCGCTCCTTGTCCCGACGGGCGCCTATGCGCAGTTCGGGGGAATCTTCTCCGCGATCCTCGGGACGATCACTGGTCCGATTGGGGGAGCGCTCACGGACATCAACAGGATTCGCACCGAGATCCTTCAGACGGAGCAGCAGGTCCTATGGCCCGTGGCCCTGATCGAGGAGTCGCGCAACTACATCGCGACCATAAAGGCGAGCTATCGCGGATGGATGAACAATGTATTCGCGTTGCGCGTCAACAGCGCCATTCTACCGGCGTCGAGAAGCCTTGAATCGGAGTTTCTGAGCGCGCAGACCGGCCAGATTGCGAACTTCAATCAGGGTTATGGAACGGAATACGGGGTACAGCCTGCCATGGGAGCGGCACCGCAGGTCAACCTTCAGATGATGGACATCGAAGATGCGACCGCGAAGGATGCGACTGCGCAATCGATGGCCGCAGACCAGGCCAGTCAGACCATGCTGAAGACGGCCCAAGGTATCGAAGACCAGGCGGAAAGCACAGCGCCGGGAACTGCAGACATGGTAGCCGCTGAGGCTCGGACCGCGGAGTTGGCCAGCATCGCCATGCAGCACAAATTGTTGGCCTACGAGTTGCGTGAGGCGGCAATCGAGCTTGCCCATCGCAACGCCGTCCTGAAGCAATCGACCACCAACATGCAAAACCTCAATCAGCAAATGCTCAACGCCCTCGGAGGTGGACAGTGAAGCCGCTTCTCAAAGGAATCGGGATTGCCGCCGGAATTGGGTTTCTCTCAATCCTTGCTGTCGAGCCTGCCCATCCTCAATTCGGCATCGACATCGCTGCGATTCTCGCGGGGCTCAAGGAAGTCGACAGCACCTTGAACAGCGCCGTGGCTTCGCCCCTCAAGTTGATCAACCAGGTCGAACAGCAGGAGCAGCAGTTTCAACGAGAGGTGCTCTATCCGGTTGCGGCCATCAACAGCGCGCGGCAGATGGCGACGAGCTTTTCGAGTTCATTTCTGAGTTTCCGTCAGCTGGGCTCGATGAATATCGCGAGCGCACAGCTGCCCTACCCGCAGCAGCTTGAGCACCAGATGCTGTCTGCGGACCCCAATAACATCGGAACCATCGGCAGCGCTTATCAGAATGTCTTCTCGCCGTTGCCACCGCAGACGGCAGTGCCGCAGAACGTCGCCTACCAGATCGACATGGGTGATGCCCAGGCACAGGATGCGATCAAGAAGGCAATCGAGCTTGACGCTTTCGCGGCACGGGAGATGGAAGTCGCGCAAAAACTCAATCAGCAGATCGCCGCATCGGCTCCGGGAACGGCGCCGATCCTCGATGCCGAGGCGAGCGCCTGGGTGGTGCAGGCAAACGCCTATACCCAGATGGGGATGGCGGAGCTACTGCGGCTGAACAGCGCAGAGCGTTTCGAACCGCAGCGGGGCGCTCAAAGATTCGACCACACAGATGCAGAACCTGAACCAGAGACTGCTCCAGACTCTGACTCCGCACTGATCGAAGAGGTTTTCGATGCCAACAGGGATTTTCGAGTTCCAGACGATGCTCACCTCCGCCGTGAACGGCATCAGCGGGAGCCTGCTCGGAACCGAGCAAAGCGTTTCCTATGTCCTGATGACGATCTGTCTGGTCCTCGGGATCTACGAAGCCTATACCACGAGGCGGCGATCTTCGCTCGCTCGCCGGAACGCTTCTCAAATACACGGTCGCGGCTTTCCTGATCGGCAACTGGACTGCATTCTTCTCGGATCTCTACAGCGGTTTCAACCAGCTTGCCAGCGCTATCGATAGCAGCTACGGAGCAGTTGACCTAGCACAAGAATTGGCAGACGCAACTGGCGACATCTGTTCGCGCACAACGGCTATCAGGCGATCTTCAAGGTCAATTCCGTGGACACCTTCGGCGCTGCTTACGCTGGTCGAGATAGCGCTCGCCTACATCATCTATCCGATTGCTGTTCAGATCTTTGCCCTTATCTATACGTTCTGGGGTACATGCCTGTTTGCGATGGGGCCGTTTGTCATTGCCCTCGCCCCCAGTTCACTCGTCAATTCCCTGACCAAGTACTATGCGCTGAATCTCGGTGTCTGGAACGCCTGGTCGATCATCTATGCGGTTTTCGGTTGTCTCATCACGGCCATCCACGCCAATGATGTCAACGCGATTCTGAACGGGGATCTGGGCAGCTTCGGTCTTGGGCCCACACTGGGTGCGACGGGACCGCTCGATGGCGGAATCGAGACGATCGGCCTGATCAGCATCATGTATGCCATCTGCATCCTGCTTATTCCGATGGTTGCCGCTTTCATCCTGCGGGGCCAGTTCTCCGCGGTCGGCGCTGGGATTTCGCTCGCGGTGTCGAGGATTACGCAGGGCGCAACCAGGGGAGCGGAACTGGGCGCGGCGGCCGGGCCGGCAGGCGCAGTTGCCGGGGGAGTCGTCGGCGGTGGAATGGGGCTGATGGGCGCCGCAGTCCCGTCGCAGTTTTCAACCGGTAACGCCTACGGAATGGCAGCGATGGCACAGGGTGGCAGCGGAAGCATGCCGCCTCCCAACACGCCCGACGACCCGAATATGACACGCAACGCATAGCGAAGGAGCCGGAAAAGTCATGGAAAGAATGAAAGCGAAGAACGAGACCCCAAAGTTCTACGAGATGGATGGGGCGCTGCGCGCCTATTCGAACCGCAGCATCGTTGTCGCGGGTGTCATGGGATTCGTCGCCCTGATCGCTGTCGCCGGCTTCCTGCTGGTCCGCCTGGAACCGCCGACCGTAATCCGCATCGGGAGCGATGGACAGGCGACCGTCATATCCCCATATGAGAACGTCAAATCGCGCTTGCTTCCCGCACTTTTCGCGTCCCGGCCCACCCAATCTGCGCCCAACGAGTACGAAAAGCAGGCCTTCATGACAAGCTTTCTTACTCGATACCTGAGCTACGATGCGCATACGCTTTCGCAAAACTGGGCGGACGCGATCAATCAGATGACCGCGAATCTGCGAAGACAGGCTCTCGGGGATCTCGAAAAGAACGACACCGTAGGCAAGCTCGAACAGGAGCAGGCGAGTTCCACGTTCAAGTTGGACCACATCGAGCAGGACAAAGCAGAGCCTCTGGTCTACACCGCCTTCGGCGTGCGAACGGTTCGCACACTCGATAACAATCAGGAGTCGATTAACCAGCTCGTAGAGGAGTATCACATTCGGCTGGTCACAGTGGACCGTTCGGCGGCAAATCCGAGTGGACTGCTCGTTGCCGAGTATTGGTCGAAGCAGATCGAAGGTGAGAAGCGGGATGCAGTATTGGCTGGAAACCAGGCCGGTTCGACAGGAGGGAGCGAGCAGCCATGAGCACAGACACGGCGCGTGTAATGCCAATGCCGAACGCGACAACCGTTGCGGCAGGCGAAAAGAAGCGGCGGCGCAAAAGAGCGGATGCTGAGGGGGATCCCGGCGATTCGCTTGTTCTCTATTTTCTCGGTGTGGCTAGTCAAAACGACAGCGAGCCCATCGTTTTGAAAGAGCGGTTCCCCAACGAAGGAGGAGCGATGGTCGAATCGCTCAAACGCGATGTCCCTTATTACCGCGTCGAGGTATGGAGATCGCGCGCGATTGTGAAAGAAGGAAGTGTCGAGATTAAGAAAGAGGCGGTTTCCGCGCGGAACTGAGAGTAGCGCGCGGACGAATTCAGAAAAGCCGATCGACAAAGCACTGCTTTGATGATTCGGTTCTCTGAGCCACCTTGCGGGCTTACTCGCGAGGATTCGTACCGCTGACCCGGCATTCGAGCCTGGTTAGTTCCCCTTCAACGACGGTCGGGAAAGAACCAGGTCAGCCGGCGTCAAGCGGGTTGGCATGGATTCTTCCTGTGCCCAAAACACAAGGAGGACTCTCATGCAAAGTGCATATGGAAATCGAATTGTGATGCTTGATATCGACACCAACGGACGCATCGAGGAACGGATTCCCGGCACAGGACAGGAGTGCTGGTTCGATCGCACGCTCCTCGGCGCAATGTACCCGAACATTCACGTGGCGCTGGTCAGCGTTCCCACCGAGCCTCTGAACGATGTGGAAGAGGCGATGGTTGCCGACCGGATGACCGCGATCTCGCACGATGGGATTGTCTACAGGATGGTCGGGGCGTCCGGTTCGGCCAAAAACGGCAAGTACTACTACTGCGATGCCCAGCACGAGCCTCTGATCGCCAGACGGTTCCAACAGTGGCCCGAAGCTGCCATCACTTACTTCGGCATTCTCGTGTCGAGTTGCAAGGTCGTACACGCGGAGTCCAAATCGACGGTGATGGTGGTCAAGGACCTGGAACTTGGGACCAACGACTGCCGCGGATGGATCAGGAAAAGTCTCTTCGAGAAGCTGGTGCTTCCCGGAGGGCACTTTTACCAGTTCCGCCTCGCTTTCGCGGAAACCCAGGCGAAGGGAAGCTTCAAAGTCATGCCGGACGAAGTAGCCGACGCGTTGAACGTCGACATCATCGTTCCGGAAAGCTCCATCAAGCCAAGCATCAAAATGCCGAATACCGTGGCCAGCATGATCGGACTCGGCTCGCGCGTCTACACAACCCCGGTTGTTCTTGGGATACGGGAAGTGTCTCGTCCCCTTGAGTTCGAGTCGAGCTACACCGTACTCCAGCACGCGCCCGCGGAATCGATCGAAACCGAGATCGTGCCGCAGGCCGTCGAAACGATCGAGACGCTCAAAACAGCGTGGAGAGAGGGCAATCACCGTAAGGTGGTCGAACTGATCGGCCGCGAGGTGCGTCGCGACGGTGACTCCGAGGAAGAAGAGTTCCAACGGGTCGTCGAGGCTGCGCTGCTCGCGGATGGATCGGGCGAAATCACCCGCCACCCCTATATCCACGCCCAACTGAGCAAACTGATGGCGCACTGGGCCTACAAACTGATGACCGGAGGAGGCGTCGAACTGCCGGCTTTTGCGCTGGCGGACGACGGCTTTCTGGCACTTCAGGATGGCAAGGTTCTGAGCGGCGCCGACTGGATGCCGCTCACAGCAGCCATCACAACGCTTCCCGCGAAGCGAGGTCTATGCGTGCGCTATCCGGTACGCATGAAGGAAGACCTGCTTCCGCTTCAACATCTTCACGGTGAGAATCTGACGGTTCAACTGATGTCGCGATTTGGGCTCGAAATGGAAGTTGCAGCTCAGATCGTCGATGAGCAGCTGACGCTTGAGGGGACATACACACTTCATTCGGAGACCGCCAAGCGCAACGGCGGGGATTACGACTTCGACTGGGTGTGTGTCATCGACGAGGATCGCTTTCCGCGATTCGTGGAGAGCCGTTTCCGCATGGAGCACGAGCATGCGGTCACGAAGACCAAGGCGGGAAGAGCCAAGTCTCCCTGGTTCTCGCTCGAGTTCGTTGCTCTCAAGTCACGCGGGAATCAGATCGGGGTCATCACCGACCTGATGAGTTCCTGCGTCGCCAGTGGACGTGAGGACCTGCTCTACGAACTGGTCTCCGAGCTGCAACTGGAGATCGACTCGCTCAAGCACAACACCAACGCCGACCGGAAGAAGCTGCAGGCGATTCGCCAGCAGGTTCCTCCGGCGCCCTGGCTTGCGCTTAAGGAAGCCAAGGCCATCAATGACAAGGAACTGCCACTGTCGCTCGAAGTTCTGCCCACGGATCGCATTGGAAGGCTCTACAACATTCTTCGGAAACACATCGAGGAAATGGTGGAGAAGCCCTTTCCAATCGAGCAGTTCCGCGGGCTGATCACAGGAAACGCAGTGCAGGCTCCGATGTTCGCCGAATCACGTCTGATCAATACCGTGTATGCAGCCGGTCACGGAATGATTCAGGCCAAACTCAACGAGGAGCAGAAGGCGCATGAGCAGGCGACCGAACGTCTGGTCGAAGCCAGGAACTCAGGTGATCGGCAACGCATCGCCGCCGAGCAGCGGGAATTCTCGAAAGCGAAAGCCCGTCACCGCCGTGCTCAGGAACATGCCCGCGAACAGGCTGCTTCGCTGCAATCCATCATCCGCAGTTGGGGCGATGGAAAGCAGGAAGACCGGGTGGGCTGGTGCCAGGCGCTCCATACTGTCGTCTCGCGCGGAAAAGGCATGGGATCGATCCTCTTTCACGCCTTTCCGCAGGAGGTGATCGATTCGATTGCGGCGCGCACGGGCGGAATTCGCACGCAGGTCCTGTGCCCGGCCGAGAAAGTGCATGTCGTCGTCGAAAGCGATTGTCTCTATTCACTCCGTGGGGAGAGGAAAGAATTCCTGCTCCGCATGGACGGCGTGACACAACAGATCGTGCGTGATCGTTGACGTGCGTCAGGGCGCTCGATTTGCCCTGCCTGCGGACGATCTCAACCAGCCACCCGGCGGAGCGGTAAGCGAGCAGTTGTCCTCCTCCGGGGGCAAAGACTCGCTGCCGCGTATCCGGGAAGACGGGAGAGCAGCATGCGATTCCTGAACTGGCGCAGATCGGATGGAGCTGTTCGGGTCTCCGTCCGACTTCAGCGCACGCCACAGCAGTGGTTCTTCCAATGGAAGGTTTGCGGAAGACGCCGCTACTCGAAACGCGAACTCCTTGATCTCGAAATGCGGGTCAGGAAGTTCGTTAGCCGATGCCCGGCCACAGGCCCTGCAATCGAAACTCACTCCGTATGGCTGTGAGTCAACCGCCTGGCAGGAAGAGGACCGCCCACGAGGCGTCCTCTTCCTCCGGGAGAAATAACGGAGACGGTCATGCTCCTCAAAGAAGCGGCAGTTCCATTCCTTCTCTTTGGCACAAGTTTCGCAGTCGCGCAGAACGTGGTCCATCAGACAGTCTATTCGGACCAGGTCATCCCAATTCAAACTGCCCTCAATCACATCAGCATCATCATGCTGCCGGAGAAGATCGTGCGCGTAGCCGCCGGGAGCGAGGCGATGCAGATCGAGTGGCACGAAAACGACGTGTTCATCAAGCCCCTTCAGGACGGTCAGGCAACCAACCTGATGGTCTGGACGGAACACCAGTTCTCGGCCTACGAACTCGAAGCGCCAGGGGACGTGAAACAAATGACGTTCGTTCTCGACGAATCCGCGTCCACGGTTCCGCAGGTCAAAGGTGCGAATATGCCGCCGGCAAAGCCATCTGCCGATGAGGTCCGATCGCTCAGAGATTCAGCAATCAATTCGGCTTTGCTCAAGGTCACGCCCGTCGACTGGCATGACGCGCATCCGCCAAAGAACCAAGTTGGCGTCTACATTCAGGATGCTGTCCGCGACGGGGATTCGGTGTATGTGCGCTTCGCAGTGACTAACGGTGGCGCCCAGCCTTATCGCGTGCTTTCGCCGCAGGTTCTTGAACTCACGCCTCAGCAGAACGCCGATCTTCTGCCAGCGTTGACGAATAAACAGATCAGCGCCAGATCAGTTGCCCAGTTCCGATCAAATCAGACAGCCCAAGTTGCCGTCGGGCAGTCGAACATTCCCGAGAAAGATCTTTCTCCAGGTGCGACGGCAGAGGGAGTCATCGAGATCCATCCGGAGGATGCGTCGAAGCCGGGTGTGTTTCAATTCGTTTTTGGCGACGACTCAAGCCATGCGGTCAAGGCAACGGTGGTGCTCTGATGCCCGCCCACGAATTCATCACTCCTGAGGAGGCGCGCGTGCGCCTCCTTACCGCGTATAGGCAGGGTGGCGACGAGAGCTTTGCTGAGACGTTGCGGCGGCCGTTTCTGAACCCGGTGGAGCAGCGAAACGCGAGCGGCAGACGCAACCTGCACCCACTGGTGATCGTTGGCTTCGTGCTCGCAGCCGTGGCCGGCGCATCGCTGATCGTCTTCAGCCTTTCGATCCACGCGCGTTTGAAGGAGGGTCGGTATGCAAGGAGAAGTTCACTATCGGCGCCACACCGACGCGCAAGACGCTCTCATCGTGGCCTGGGTCCTCATTCTCGGGGTCGTCGGCATCCTCTATTTCGTCGCCTGGGACAGACTGCATGTGCGCACGGGCCAACTGATCGAGCTGACCATTTACCCCTTTCTTGCCTTTCTGTTCCTTTGGGAAGCTCTTCGATACCGGGCCACCAGGACCAGAACAATGGAGGATGCGTGGCCGCGGCCGATCCCCTATGTGCCCCGCGAACAGGAGGAGAAACACCTCGAAGAAGCGCGGCGGCAATCGTCCGTCCTGCTCGGCTACGACATCTTCGGGAAGCCTTTCTACTGGTCCGACAAAACCCGAACCATGCAATCGAATGCCTTTGGGATGACGGGAGCCGGCAAGACGAATCTGCTCCAGACCGTGACGGAGCAGGACATTACACGAGGCGCCCCGATCATCTTCATCGACGGCAAAGCCGACAAGAAGCTCCTGACGGAGTTGCTGCCATCAATAGAAGCTGTGGGCCGAATGCAGGATCTTCGGGTCATCGACCCCATGCGGCCAGAGATTTCCGCGCGCTACAACCCGTTCTGGGCGCCACAGGGCAACGCCGAGGAGCACGTAGCGTTCGTCTTCGAGTCCTTCAACATGGAGAAAGACTTCTTCGAAGGCCACCAGCGCGTCTACCTCGAAAACATCGCGCGCGTGCTCTATTACTCGGGCAAGAGATTCAACTTCCACGATGTCCTCGTGTGCGCCTACGATCAGGCGGTGCTCAAAAAGCAGATGAAGGCGGCGCTCGACCGTGTAACGAGCGACACCTCTGTCACCCATCAGCAGAGACTGACGCTGACGATGAGCGTGCGTAATCTGCTCGAATCCTTCGAGGACAAGGAGCGCGTCTCGAAGATCCAGGGACTCATCAACGAGATGATGACCTTCATGAGTGATGAGATGGCCCTGATTACCGGCCCTTATGATGAGTTGCTGTCGCTCGATGAGGTGATCGACCAGAAGCTGATCTTGTACCTGAGCCTCAATGTGAACGTGAACGAGCGGGCGGTGACGGCGCTTGGCAGAATGCTACTTCAGAACCTGCAGCTGATGATCGGCCGGCGTTATTCACGCGCCGAAGAGGGCGAAGACCAGCCGTTTGTTAGCGTCATCATGGATGAGTTCTCGCCCTTTGCTTACGAGAACTTCGCCCACATTCTGCAGACAGCGCGCGGTGCCAATGTCGCTTTTCTGTTCGCCCTGCAGAGCGCACCACAGCTGCTCCAGGTCGGCCGTGGGTTCCGCAATGACGTATCGAGCGCCCCCAACACCACCTTCATGCTGCGCACCAAAGACGAGGAAACGGCCAAGTATTTCCTCAACGCCAGCGCTCGGGTGCGCCAGATGCGCCGCAGTATGCGAATCCGGAAAAGAGGCCTATTCAACCCTGATTACGAGGAAGGAATCGAAGGCAGCCAGACTGAGATCAAGGACACGCTTGCCCAGGACGAACACATCAAGAAAATGCCCGTAGGCCAGATGGAAATGCTGGTGACCGACCCGATCCTTGGCACAATTCACAAGCACCTTCACATCCGGAAGGCGTCGAGCCACTGGCTGCCACGCGTCCCCATGAACGTGTACCCGAAGCTCACAACACTGGCGTCGGATTCGCACGGGCTGAATCTCAGCTTTCCCAATCCGGAGCTCGAAGAAAAGAGACATAGGAGGCGCAAGAAATGAAGCGTTGCGCAATGGTTGTTGTAGTACTCCTTTTGTCGGCGGGTACTGCCGGAGGATTGCAGGCAGATCGCAGGTCCTATGACCCGATGGCGCACCAGGACCAGTCAAAGCAACCGACAGGAATCATCGAAACGACACTCGCCGGAATCAATCCGCAGAACCGGGACTATGGCGCTCAAGTGGGAGAGTGGCGCAAAGAGATCCTCGAAGACACGCTTCACCAGATCTATTTCTGGAGCCTGATCCTGCTCGCAATGGGCCTTGGCATATCCATCGCCGGCAACGGCTGGCTGCTCAGAGAGCGGGAACGGAGATTGTCAATTTCCGCGGATGTAGTCACACAGTTGTTCAACGCGTACATCGGCTCGCGTGCCAAGGCGCTCGAAGTGATCGCCAAACACAATACGCTGGTCGATCGCTATGACTCGCTCGACCGCGAAAAGCAACGCCTCGCCGACCAAATCGCCAGCTCCTCAAGCAAGCCAGTCCAGCCCGAGTTGGACTTTAACCAGGCGCGGGAAGACCGCGGCATTTCAATTCAGGCGCCGTCCACGGCGACGGGACTTGTCTCGGAAACCTCCCCAGTGCTCGAGACTGAGCCCGGTGAACTCGACAATCTAAGAGCCCAACTTTCCGAGGTTGAGACCAAACTGCAGCGCAAGACGGCGCAGCTACAGGCCAAGGACAACCAGATAACGAACCTGCGGGAGAGGTTGAGCCGTGCGCACGACAGTCTCGAAGTGCAACGAAGCGGGAAGCCGGCAGCCAACCAGTCAGGAGCGAACGGATGATCGTTCGCTGTCTCAGTTTCGGTTCTTTGTGGTGGCTGCGGCCGGGAAATCAGACCTCAGACCCGCTGCGATTCTCCACTCATGCCGCTGCATTCAACACGACTGGTTTCCGCGATGGTTCGCGTGAGCGGCGGTTGTGGCATGTCTCCGGCGTGGTGCGGATCAATTTGGCGTCGCATGCGCGGGCCATAGGTGCGGCCACTTTCGGGGAAAGCTGCTATCAGAGTCCCGGTCCGGAGAGGCGCGGGGAGTGGAATCGGCTTCTGCTTGGGAAGCACGCCGGGCACACCGTCCGGGTCGATCGCCTGCTCCTTTGCACGTTGAGTACTGTCATCGGCCGCATCGATTTCGACAAACCCTGGCACGATGAAGGCGTGAGCGTGGTTTCCGGGAGTGCGCTCCGCGGCGTTCAGGAGACGTTGCTGCTAGCCATTCCAGGCGCAGAATTGCGGACGGAGATGGGGATATGGGAGGTCACATGGAACGGTATTCAGCGGAAATAAGCCCGACATTGCCAGCGCGGTTTCCGTATATCCAGTACAACCGCGAACGGGATCTTCCATTAATGCTGGCCATCAGGAACGCCACGTTCATCTCTCATAATCAGCTCTGGGAACACGTTCATGCTAGGGGCCTGGAGACTTCGCGCCGGTCCTTCAACTGGAGAATTGCTCGCCTTACGCAAGCCGGCGTCGCAGAAAAGCTGCCGCCGTTGCTCCCCTATCCGGGGCCGGTGTACACAATCACACGCGCAGGACTCGCTTGTCTCGAAGCCTGCGGCGAGGGCTTGGTCAGCCTCACGTCGGAATCAAGGACGCTTGCAAACCCGAATCAAATGCAGCATTACCTGGAACTGGCAGAGGTACGCGGGGCGATTCGCAGGGCCGGGGTCTTGAGAGAGTGGTCCAGCGATCTTGAAATCCGCTCGATTAACCAGTCGATTGACGTGCCCCTGGCGAAGGATTACGACGCGATTGCGGATGTCGAATGGGAAGCGAAGTCGTACAGAATTGCAATCGAGTACGAGCGGTCGCTGAAGTCTTCGGACCGATATCGCGACCTCGTGTCGGCCATAGCCAGCGAGCGCCAGGTTCAGATGATCCTCTATCTCACCTCGTCGGTTGACCTTCTCTATCAGTTAAAGGCGGAGTTCGATCGGCAGGATTTCCCCGTAGCCCTAGCTCCGTCACACTCCTTCCGGCTTAATCCGCTCGCTGTACGGCTCTACACGACGCGCAAGTTTGAGCTGACAAGAGCCACCATGCCGGTGCTCATGCGCATGCTCGCCCCAGGCGCAAGAGAACTTCGAGCCTAAAAGTCTCGCCTAATAATCTCCAAATCGCGCACGGTCCCTTAGCGTTTGTTAGGTTTGAGCTGCAGAGGCGAGCGGGCTTTTGCGTGTTCTGCCGAACGCCATTAGGGCGCAAATTTCGCCGACATGCGCATTTTGGCGAACCCATTCCCATGGCATTCCCCTCGACCTTTCGCGTCTTCCGGTTGTCTTCCCCCCGACTGCCCCTGAGCGCTGGAAGCTGCTGAACGGCAAAGGGATATTTCTGACTATCCCCCAAACGCGTTGAATTCTGGGGGTGTCGATGAGAGAGTCCCGGATTCCTCTGAACAACGGGGTAACGAGAGAGTTTGCTTGGCTCAAACCAGTTGGGATCATTCGGCCCGCAGCGCTTCGGATGGATGGACTGAGGCAGCACGCCGTGCGGGCAGATAGCTGGCAGCGAGAGCAGATATTCCGAGAATGGCCGGGCTAAGAACAAGCGTCTTGATGTCCCAGGGAGCAGTTGCATACAGGAGAGTCCTGAGGAGGTTCGCAGCAACTAAGGATAGGCAGATGCCAAGGCTCACACCGCTCAGCACCAGCAGAGCGGCCTCCCAGAGGACGAGTTTGTAAATGGATTCCTTCCGTGCTCCAAGTGCCATGCGCACGCCGATCTCGCGAGTGCGATGACCAACTGAGAAAGAGATCACGCCATATATCCCCACGATGCCGAGGAGGAGCGCTAGCGAGGCAAAGCCAGTGGCAATCAAGGCAGATGAGCGGTGAAGATAGGCCGCTTGCGAATCAGAGATCCGGTCGGACATTGTCTCCTGGCTTTCGATGATGGCGCGCAGGTCCACCTGGCGAGCGGTTTCGGACATGGCGCTTAGGACGCTATCAGGAGGTATTGAAGTTCGGGCGACGATGTAAAAATCGCTAGTCGGGCCCTGTTTGAATGGCGAATATATGGCGGCACGATGTTCAGCGTCTAGCGCACCTTCCTGGATGTCGTCGATTACTCCTACAACTTGGATTGGGTGGTCCGGATCGTATTCGTCGATGAGGCGCTTTCCCACCGGATTCTCATTCGGGAAGAAGAACCTGGCGCCGGTCTGATTGATGACCGCGACTCTGGGCTTGTCTGGGCCGTCTAGGTCGCTGAAATACTCCCCGCGCACAAGACGCGTACGCACGGCGTCAAAATAGCCGGGTGTGGCATAGCGCTCAAGGGCTTCGTCACCTTGTCCAATGTAAGCCTTGCCTGCGACACGGAAGTGCGCGAAACCGTCTCCGCTTCCAATGGCAAGATTATTGACTAGAGCGGAAGAGAGCACACCGGGAATGTGGCTGATGTGTTGGGGCAATTCGTCGGCGATATTTGCAATCTGAGGATCCTCGATCACGGCCGGTACGGCGACATGTACCACTGCAAGATGATCGGCCTCGATACCTACTTGAGTGTGGACCAGTCGGTACGCACTCTCCGTCAGAAGGCATGCGCCAGCAACGAGAACGGTCGCAATGGTCAGTTCACTGATGACGAGTACCGAGCCGAGTCTTCTCCAACTGTGACCGGCCACGGTTCTCCCGCCCTCCAGAGGTCTTTCGCTGAAACGCGAGAGCCAGGTATGCAGTGCAGGGGTAAACGAGAAAAGCAGTCCAGCTACGAACGAAACAGTAATGCACTCAACGAAGGTATGCCCATTGAAGGCAGCGCGTCGCAGGTAAGGGGCAGTAGCCTGAATATTGCTCGGAATAAGCGCCAGCAAAGACGGGCCGCCCAAGATGGCGAGCGCAGCCCCAATAATGCACCCGCAACCGGCAAGCAGAAAGCCCTCGACGCAAAATTGCTGCACGAGCCTGATCCGGGAGGCGCCGAAGGCTTCTCGGAGAGCAATCTCGCGCCGCCGTGCTTCAGACCTCACCACTAGCAGGGTAGACACATTCACAAACCCAATCAGCAGCAAGAGCGCCGCTCCACCAAAGAGCGCGAACAAAACCTGGCGAAAGTCGCCGATGATCAAATCCGTGATCGGAATGATGGTTGCGCTGCGGTCGCGATTCGTCTTCGGATAGGAAAGCGCGATTCGGTTGGCGATGCTTGCGAGATCGTCGCGAGCCCCAGTCAACGAGATGCCGGGTTTGAGCCGGGCAATCGCGTAGTATGCGTGACATCCGCGCGAGTCGGCACAATCTTCGGGAGCAATCGTGGTCCAGAACTCCACCGCCCCAAGCGGAGCAAAATGGAACTCTGGTGGCAATACACCGGCTACGAAATAGGACTTGTCCTGCAAGGTGATGGTCTTGCCGACGACGCTCTTATCTGCCCCGTAGCGGCGAACCCATGCTTGGTTGCTGAGCAGGACGATATGCGCACTGTTGCGCAGGTCCTCGCCCGACCTGAAATCCCGTCCCAGGATTGGACGTACGCCGAGGGTATCGAAGAAGCCCGCGCTGACGCGAGCCCCTTCAGTCGTCGTAGCGCGACCGTTATCGACAACCGTGAAACGGAACGGCTGGTAAGCATCCAGCGAACTGAAGACGTGGTTGAGCTGCTTCCAATCGAGGTAGTCCCCATACGACAGGTGAAAGCGATCGCCGACCGGAATGCGTTCGAATAGGCCTACAAGGCGGGACGGCTCGTAATACGGGAGCGGGCGGATGACGGCGGCGTCAATGAAGTTGAATAGAACAGAGCTTGCAGCGATTCCAAGGCTCAGCACGATGATTGCGGTGAACGCGAAACCGGGGTTCCTACGAAACTGACGCATGGCGAAAGCCAGATCTTGCACAAATCGGTCGAAAATGTGAGCGCCCCAGTCCTCGCTGTGGTCTTCGCGATCAGTGCCCATAAAACGTAGTCTCCAAGTTCCGATCGACCATTCAGACGAAGCCGGCAGTCGATGAATTACTAGCTTTACAGGCGAAGTATACGCGACAGCCGGCGGGAGCTGCCTCACTCGTTGTGGGCGTCCGTCGCATCTGCTGAGGCCATTCGAAATTGGAAACCTCACGCTCGCCTTATCAGGGACGGATCACACCTATGTTATAGGTGCCTGGCAGAATGGCGCCCGTATCAACCGACTTCTCAGCCTAAGTACGTCAACGCCCCGACAATATGCCGGGGCATTTTCATGTCCAGTCAACGAACCATAAGGGAGGAAGTGTTATGTCCGATCGAGATCGCCGGTATTCGAAGCGCGAGTTGCTCGGCAACTTGCATGTGGACTACGTCATGTCGGTCACCGATCTTGGCCTGGCGGCCAGATCCAACCGCTGGGATGTGCTGCGCGCATTCCTGGCCGTCGGGGAAGCCCGGGCGGAACGGCTGGTCGAGGAAGAAGATGGCTTTCTGATCCTCCAGAGCGTTCCCGGACAAGCAAATACGGGAGGGATCTACCTTTTCGCCGAACCGCTTCAGTCCTTTTTCTGGCTCCGTTTCGACCACAACGAGGATTCGCTCAATGGCGAGGACTTCCAGTTTGCCATGCGGGTGTACCACCTGCTCAATCTGATCGACGGCAAGCGGAAGAAGACCCGTCGCCGGCGCAGCCACGGAATCCATCCCTTTCCGGTGTCGGGCGGCATCGACCTCGGGACGCCGGCTATGGCAGTTGCCGCGTGCTAGGAACAGTGACTTCGGGCTCATTTGACCGAGTTTTGGAACCGGGGTACAACAGCACAGCTTGAAAGGAGGGAGCACGAGCCATGGCTCAACTTGCAACAGCGTGGAAGGCGCCGCGACCGCAGCCGGAGATCCTGCCGGCTACGGTCGGCCAGGCGGCTGAATACATGGCTTGGTTTGTGAACCGGCGTGCTTACACCCGGCAAACGGACCGGCCGGATGAACATTCGGGCAAGTACTACTTCTACCAGGCGCGGGACCGGCGGACGAAAGAGCGGCTGGCCCTCGACCCGGTCGTGATCCAAAAACATCTGGCGGGGGAGCTGACGGTCGGCCTCTATGCCATCAATCCGGAGACGCAGTGCTCGAAGTGGGTTGCGATCGACGCGGACTACGAAGGCGCTTACCGCGATCTCCGGACGCTGAAGTGGGAACTCGAACAGGACGGTGTTCACGCCATCGTCGAAATGTCGCGGCGTGGCGCGCACCTCTGGATCCTGTGTGAGCATCCACTGCCGGCACGGCTTTGCCGCATCTATATATATAGTCTCGCCCTTCGTCTCGACGTCCCGATCAAGGGGACCTTCAAGCAGGTCGACGGCATTGAGGTCTTTCCTCGGCAGGATGAGATCGGCGCGGAGGAGTACGGGAACGCCATCCGCGGCCCACTCGGCATTCACCGCGCCAACATGCACCGGTACTGGTTTGAGGATGCGCCGAGCAACCTCGCCGACCAGCTCACCTACCTTCGGTCGGTGAAGCGGCTCACCGCGGCCGAACTCGAAACGTTCACTCGCGGTCTGTCGATTCCGGAATCTGTGTGCAATCGACCGGCAAAGGAAATTGTACTGCCTGAGAATCACCCGACCGGATTTCAGATCCTCCAGCACGTCAAGGTTCGATTCAAACGGAGCGGCAACTACTGGACGCAGTGTCCATCGTGCGCGCAGCAGGGACGCGACCGGGCGCGGGATAACCTCGCGATTTCCGTGGCCGATCCCCGCTATTACAAATGCTGGGCCGGGTGCACGCGGGAAATGATTCGCGAAGCACTGGGGCAGCCTGTCCCCAAACAGACCTATCGGTGAACACAGGAGGTGAGCGTGAAGGAGAGTCGGCTGACCACGATCGCGCGGCGCGGACATGTTGTTGCCTGCGGAAACCCTAGAGCAGGTTCGCAAGACCGGTATCCGCTGTCGCCCACAACTCGATGTCGTTTACCAGCAGCAAGCGAAGACATGGAAGCTTCGCGGCGAGGAATCAGGAGGCGCAGTCGAGCTTCTTGGTCACTACGTTGGTTTTGTCGGGGTGGACGGTGGTCCACTTCCGTGGTTGCAGCGCGTCCAGAACTTCCTCCCAAACGGAATGCACGCTGTGATCGTGGGAGACGAGTTCGTACGCGTCGAGATGTTCCGCTTCGAGAATACCTATGACCTCTTGGTCACCAAGCACTGGCTCGAACAACGGACCGGCCAAAGGGCGGATATGCGAAGCAAGGTCCTCTTTCTCGGGCGCAACGGTTTCTTGGAGACCGAATTGTGGGGCAAGGATGCAGCCTTTCGTGGCGGCGCCATGCCCCACTTCCTGACCAGAAGTGGCGAACCGGGGCCACCGCATTCACTTTGGACTGACGCAACACTCAAGGCGACCGAGGCGGTCTGTTGCTGCGGATGTCGCCATTCGCATCTGCTTGAAGCCACTCCCGCGCCGAAGCTAGTCGAGGTGCCGGCATGATCGACTGGCATCATCCGCGCATCTATGAACGGCTACGTTGTTTCGGGCTGATTCTGTTCACTCTCGGCGTAGCGTCACACAACGAGGGCAATCCGCCCGTCGCGATTGCGGCGATCATCGTGGCGACGCTTCTGGTCGTCCGCCTCAGAATCGAACTCGGAATCAGCCGGGACGAAGAGCGCGCGAGTCTCGAACGGAAACTGAAGCGTATAGACCTGATCAATGCGCTTGCCATCGTTCCGGTGGCACTTGGCGCGTTGGAGTTGTTGCCTCGACTGCCCAATCTAGGACTGTTTTTCGATCTGACGGACAGCGGCACTCGAGAACCAGACTGAATCCGCGAAAAGGGGAGAACATGCATTTCACGCTGAGAGCGTTGGTCGAAATGTTGGCGCAGGAGTGGTACGTCATCTGCGCGTACTTCGGACTGTACGTTCTGCTCGAAGTCCGTGAACGGGGCGAGCGTTTCGCTGCGCACCGCGTAGTTCGTCATGCCCTTTGGGCGGCTTCCTTCGTAATCGTTCTGCACGCCGTGGTTGTGACCGAAGTCCTGACGCGCCGCACGGGGTTTCACTTCGCGGTCTTCGACTACGAGGTGGTCATGTGCCTGACAGGAGCCACGATCTACTTCCTCGGGAAGATGTTCGAGGAGGTCCCGAAGGCGGTCGAGGTGAACATGGAGAGACAGCGATGAGCTCGGAGTGGACTCCGCTGGAACAGATGTTTGGGCCGGAACTGTGCGAACAGTTCATGTTTATGGGCCGAAGCGCGGAGATCTATTTGTACAAGCACATCGACACCCGACGCTACTTGAACCTCGATGCGCAGGGGCAATGCTTTCGCTACACAGGAAACGGATATGAGCCGGAGGAGCGTGCAAAAGCGATCGCACACGTATTCGGCTAACGGTCAGTTCGCGCAAGAACGATGGAGGCGCGAGAAAAGGAGAAGAACGCCATGAGCAAAACAGTGAACAAGGTCCTCCTGCTCGGCAATGTTGGCAAGGACCCGGAAATCACGTCAACCAACGGCGGAACGCTGGTCGCAAAGCTTTCGCTGGCGACATCCGAGCGCTTCAAGGACAAACAAGGAGAATGGCAGGATCGGACGGAGTGGCACAATCTGGTCGCGTACGCGCGTGGCGCCGAGATCCTGCGCGATTACGTGCACAAGGGATCGAAGCTGTACGTCGAGGGACGGCTCACAACTCGTTCCTGGGACGATAAAGAGAGCGGCAAGAAGATCTATCGCACCGAAATCGTGGTCGGCGACATCAGCTTGCTTTCGGATAATGGGCGCTCAGGGAAAGCCGCATCGGATCAACGGTCGCTACGTGATGCACAGTCAAATGAACCAGCAGGCGAATTTGATGAACTCGGCATCACAGATGACGATGTGCCGTTTTGAGTAGACTGAGAGCTGCTCGCATTCCTCAACATTCGCCGACTTATGAGCACAATTCGCATTGCGACCCCAAGATGCTGGCTTTGCTGCAGGGCTCATTCTTCAGATGCGGCCCGACTTGTCACGTGGGAGATGGACTCTATCCTCGCGATCCTGTGAGGGCTACCCAGCCTTGCGTTTGCCTGGTTGAGCGAAACGCCGAAGCCGGCATTACCTACAATGTCTTCAGGAAGGCAATCAGATCTCGTTTTTCGTCCGGAGTGAGGTCGAACCCCTTTTCATGCCCTTCGATCGGCCCCGGCGCCAAATGAAATCCCTTGGGTACGTACCCATCCTCTAGCCGTGCCGGTTCAAACCACTCTTCTAGCGTTGCAGCTTGGCCGCCATGGCCGAATCCGTCGCGATACCAGAGGCCACGCAGCGAAGGCACCTTGTAAAACCCTGTTCCGCGGCGGGTGTTCAGTGCCAGCGTCGGATCCGTCCCCACAGAAGTATTCATGATGTCGTCCGTTTTACGCAGATCGTCAGGGACCTTGAATCCGCGGGCCGGGTTGAGCTTGTTATTGGTGTAGAGCGGCGGCGTGTGGCACGCTGGGCACCCTTCATCCTTAAAAATCTGCTGGCCACGCCGCGCATGCTCGTCAAACTTGTTCGGGTTGGGCGGAGGCCTGAGTGATTCGATGTACAGGGCAAGCGCATAAAGCTGTTCATCGCTATAGCGTGTTCCCTCATCGCCGCTGAAAATCGTAGCCCC
The DNA here is from genome assembly GCA_963706455.1 of uncultured Acidobacteriota bacterium. Taxonomy (GTDB): domain Bacteria; phylum Acidobacteriota; class Terriglobia; order Terriglobales; family Acidobacteriaceae; genus Telmatobacter. The sequence continues at coordinate 186,381 of CAVPNO010000099.1, forward strand.
GGGGGCCGGCTGGAAGTCCCCGAAGTGGGCAAGCGTATCGAGTCCCTCGTTGAGCGCGGCATAGCGCATGACGTCGCCGATCGACCGGTTGCGGACCAGCCCGGTAGCATCCAGGTATCGGATATCCGCAATGCCCACCAGCGAAGGAATGCGCACGGGATGGGTGTCACTTGTCCCCTGACGGGTAAATACCCATGGTTGCAATGCGCTGATCCGGTGAACGAGCTCTTCCTTCGTAAGCGATCTTTCGAAATCCTCCTTGCTCATCACCCAAGGCGCTCCAATGCGCATCCATAGGCGGTCTATTCTCTTCTGGAACGCCTCCGGCGTGCTCTCGAGTATCCTCTTCAGGGTGGCCTCAGAGACAGGCGGATCTGGATAGCCTTGCCCTCCTTCGAAGAACGAACCGTCGGGCATGACGCGCGTGTGACACCCGGCGCATGCATTGATACCAACTTCCAACACTCCTTTCTTACGCACGTAGTATCGAAAGCCGGGACGAAAAAACGGCAGCACACCATCCTTCCCGACAGGTTGTGCGGACACGTCATCTGCCGACGGTTGAGCCGCCGGTGCGGGGCGGAATTGAGTCTCTGCTTCGAAGACCAGCTTGCCGGCCTGAATCCAGTCTTCCTTGGTATGTAGCTTGGCCGGGTCAAAAATGATCTCCGGCTCTTTCTCCTTCAGCGACTCCAGGTATCCCGCAGGTTCCCGGCCTTTGGCGTAGGCCGGATACGAACGGTAGATCGGCCGCACCTTCAGCATGTAATACTCCGCCGAAGTCATGTAACGTGGCGAACGGTCACGCTGCGCTAGCGGGACCTCCATGGTCTCAACTGCCCGGTCGTCCCAGACCTTGGGAATATCAGGATGGAATACTGCCTCGTCTGCGCCAAACAAGCTAAGCACAAGTAACGTCGGGCCGATTGCACCCACAATTCTTCTCACGGCGGCTTCCTCTGAAAATAGACTGAATCGCTTGGTACCGTCCTCTTTGCGTGACATAGTACCACTCTGTCACTATCTTGTTGGGTTATCGATTTTCGAAAGATCGGGGTCGCGCGAATCTCGACGTTTTAGTGAGTGGCCAATCCGAGCCGCGATTTTCGCAGACCATTAACCGGCGGCGCCAGGGATTTGCGGCCGGCATCTTGCTGGACCCTAGCCGACATTCAGGGTACCGATCAGGCCTCGAAGAGTGATTTGGCGGAGATAATGCGCTCACCGAACTTTCGGTCAAGTCTGGCAGCCGCGTGATGGACCTTTCATGCGCATCTAATAAAATAACGCTCGTTCTTGAATCTGACCGGAAACCAGAGCTGACCAATATCCAGCGATCATGCGGGACTGATTTCGCCCGGACCAGGCGAATACAAGGCCCCAGGTCATTAAAGCAACCCGGGTGGACCATAACGACCTTTGCGCTACTTCACGACCGGGTTGAGAACCGGTGGATGGATCAATCCGAGCTGAACCATCATTCCGACATCGTCGCGGGTTGCACGATGTTCCACGATGAGGCGATTCCTCAGCTTGTACCAATGGATGTGCTCTACGGCGAACTTTCTCCCCGTCGGGGGAACACCGACCAGCAAGCCTCCATCGACCGGCAACCGACCAATCCCGAGATGCGTGCCGGAATACTCGTTGCGCACGATCACCTGATTGCCACTTGCTACAATCTCCTCGGTCTTCAGCTGAGCGTCCGGAAAGCGAGTTCGGATGTCTTCCC